>JADYZV010000032.1 GCA_020852965.1 Pirellulaceae bacterium
AATATCAACGTCTGAAAAGTACGCATCGTCATCAAGCGAAAAAACGACGGGGCCGCGCGCCTCGAGGAAGCCTCGATTGCGGTTGATAATATAGCCTTGGCGCTCAGTGTTTCCAAAAACGCGGCAGTTCGGAAACGTTTGTCGCACCCGATCCACTGTTCCGTCGTCCGAGGCGTCATCGAAAACCAACACTTCCAGAGTAGTACCCTGCTGAGCGAAACAACTCGCCACCGCCCGCAGCACATCGGCGCATCGGTTCCGCGAAGTAATGATCACGGATGCCGCAACTTCACTTTCTCGAAAGACCTCAGGTTCCGCAGCACTGCTCAAGGTCAATTCAGCTGAAGAGCGTGCGTTCTGCATCAGACGTCGACCTCTCTCTCGAATCTATTATATTTACGCCAAAATGCGCTGATAAATCGAGTGAACCTTAGCCGCCACCGCAGTGCTGCTATGCTTGCTAAACACTTCCGACTGCGCACGATCGAGCATTGATGCTTGCGCGATAGACGGCATCAATGCATTTTCAATAGCATCAGCGAGCGCACGAACGTCCCCGGGGGCGACGAGGTATCCAGTCTCATTCTCCCTCACAATCTCCGGCGTTCCTGCCACAGCGGTCGCAAGTACCGGCACACGCATACTCATAGCCTCGAGTACTGAAAGTGGCAACCCTTCCATCCCTGTTGACGGAAGCACGAACAGATCAAGATCGGCCAGAAATGACGGCATATCCTGGACCTGACCCAAGAACGCGACACGCCCAGCAAGACCCAACTCATCGCAGAAAGCCATCGCGGCATTCCGGGTCTCCCCAACGCCCGCAAGACGCACCCGAAATTCTAGTCCCTTCTTCCAAAGAATCTGCAATGCCTGTAGCAGAACGCGATGGCCCTTCTCCGGGCGGAACTGCGCAGCAACCCCAATGACCGGCACGGCTTCGCGCACCATCGAACGCGGTGCGAATCTCGAACAATCAACGCCGCTCGAAACAATCTCGAACTCATCCGCGTCAACCCGCAACGCCTTTGCCGTGTATCGCGCAGCAGCACAAGAAACAGAAAGCCATGTGGGCCTTACTGAACCAATTAACCCTCTGGTCCACGTGCGGAGGAAGCGATCTTTTGCCCCACCGGCCATGAGCCATGGGCGAGTGTCTCGCACATGCCACACCTGCCGTATCGACAGGCCGAGCAGCGCGCTTGCCACCCACCGACAGGCGGGCCACAGGTGGCAGTGAACGATATCAGGATGCCAAGTGAGAATGAGCTCTCGTAGCGCGCGTCGGAACCGAACGAATTCAAATAGATTAACATGCGATCCGGCAAAATTCAATTCCACTGGCTCGCGAACGCCCCCAATAGCATCAAGCCAGGATTGCTCGGCCTGCAATACACACAATCTCGCCTCGGTGCCCCCGAAGCCATCGAGTTTTCGAACCAACTCAATTGCTCCCACATCAGAGCCACCCTGATGGATATGAGGTATGCAATGTAAAACCTTCATTCTTTACTGTTGACCAAATCCGGCCATTCGTATCCACCATTCATTTCCCATACAACACGCGTCGCCTTCCCGTCCCACTCATAGACGGTCACACGGGTCGCATCATCGTTCGCTTCGGGCGAGCGACCCAAGACCAGCAAACCGCCAACGGACAGGCTTTCGAGGCACGCCTTTATACCCGTGCGCACCCGCTCATCCGGCATATGCCTGGGGGTGAGCGCGTTCATGACTCTGACAACGTCGTAGAGACCTTCGGTGGGACGCATTATATCCTGCCGAACTAGCTTGAACGACTCTTCATTTCTCGCAGCCTCCAAGCACTCGGGGTGAAACAGTTGAACGCCCGAGACGGAAGTGGTGCAAGCGCCTACTGTCAAGCGGCCGTTCAACCGGGCCTGCGTCAATTTACCCTGCAGCTCAGGAACCAACGTACTCATAAGCCACCTCCTTAGCAGCCGATTCACTGGATAGCGCCACGGGCCAGGATGTCGGCAGGCGAGCACGACATTCATCCCCACAATCTGTAAGGGCGCAAGCTCTGCGTCGAACACGACGGTCCACCGGCGAGATTTTGATTGCACGAACCACAGCGCGTCGTACCAATCACTTGCGTGAACCACCGCCGAAAGGCGCTCGTTCAACGTCCTGAAAAGTTCCAGGGAGGTAATTGCGCTAGATGCAGCGCCATCATGCACCCGCACGTCTCTGGAACGGCCGAATCTCTGTTGCATCTCAATTGCGAGCTTTTCGTCGAGACTCTTGAACCGCCCTCTTCGCGTGATCTTGAGAGCAGTATTGCCAGCCATCAGCGACGAATACAACCTTTCTAGAAGCGCCTCCGAAGCGGGGTTAAAGTTCTCTTGCAACTCGGACAGAAGACCGTAAGAGAATGGCCACCAGCCGCGCCCCTGCGACTCAAGTTGCAGTGCCCGATCAGCACGCGGTCCACTTCTTAGGATACCCAACTTCAGCATCGAATTCACTCTCGCTTAAATGGAGTCAACGATTAGCCATATGGTTCCAAACGCATTTCGTGCATTCCACCTGAGCTCATTCGTTGCGTGCATAGAATCTGTGCCGGTAACTCTAACCTCTGTTGGAGGAACCGAACATGTAAGAAGCGCATTTGCAATTCGAACGACGACAATAAGGTACACACACTGATTCTCAATAGGTCCGGTGTACCATATATTTTCGCAGCCTTCGAGACAGTCGCTCAAATTCTACCGGGCCCAGAACCGACACTAGCCGCCTTGCGACGCTTGAATACGCAACCGAAACGCCATAGTTTCCCGCGATCGATCTTGAAAGCCGAAATGCATCCATAGCCAATTCGTCCATCTCAACTTTGGCAAGCCGTTTGGAGAGCTTCGCGAAAAACATAGACAGTGAATTACGATGTTCCCTCCGCAAACGCTTCAGGCGAACAAGCTCTGCGACAGCGTTTAGAGCTGACGCGAAGAGGTTCGGCCAAACCTGACGTTCGTCGCTCGAAATGCTCTCGGCGCGGCGATAAAGCACAAAGTGCTCTTCATTGAGGAACTGAAATGCTCTTCCAGCAACTACAAGTCGAAGATTAAGGTCAAAATCTTGGCCGCACGTGAGGTCGGTACGCCATGCGCCCACACTCTTGAGCACGCCAACGGGATATAATGCTGAACTGGTCTGAACTTGCCCCTCCAATACCTGCGTAAGAGCGTCGGTTCCGAGGAAAGGTCGCGACAAGATCGGTTTGCCGCCTCCATGCTCGCAAACATTTCGCCACCTTGTACACACGATATTTTCTGGCTCAATGAGCGCAGCGAGAGACGTCTCGATTTTCTTAGGTAGCAGTTCGTCATCGGCGTCGAGGAACTGCACGTAGCGGCCGCTGGAAAGTCGCAGCCCGACGTTTCTCGCGGCACAAGCCCCGCCATTTTGCACCGTTACTACCTTAACTAGCTGACCGAAACCACGAGCTACGTCCGCCGTTCGATCTTTAGAGCCATCATCGATTACAATTACTTCAGTGTTCGCATAAGATTGAGCAAGTGCGCTTTTTATCGCACGGCCGACGCAATCCTCCATATTAAATGCAGGAATAACGATCGAAACAAAAGCTCCGGCATGATCCGTCATTTATCTAACTCAAGTGCGTACAGGTCCGAAGCCCCAAGGTATCCATTTGCAATTGCTGTATTGAAATCGCCGATCAAAACCACCGATTAACCCATTAAGCGGACTTCGCAAACCGATCATCCTCAGACCACGTTTATTACGCGACCACTAGCCAACCCACCAAATGTCGCGGGCCGAGCCATTTAAGTCTCCGAAGTTCAGGCACAAATGCAACCTTTGCTTAAAAGGCATCGGCGATGCATACTTCCTTTTGGAAGAGCATAAAACTGAGTAAGCGAAGCGAACGCTACAGGCGCATAACTTGCTCGAAGTGTTCTATCGATTAAAACCGGACTTCGGCGAGAGTCATGCGATCGGCCCGCGACCCAGTAGCCAACGAGAAAACCCCGCAAATTGTTCACACGTAACCGGACCAAACAGCTTCCGAATCACCATCGCTCTTGGGGAATAGGCAACCGCAAGCCCACCGGATGGATGCAGAGACCCCCCAAGTTCGAAACACCGCATTGCATCCCCGCGCCGGCGCCGCGTAAGCCAGCGCCGCGCCAGGCGGGCCGCCCAGCCACTAAACGCTTCTCGCCGCTGGTCGGTCCAACCCGAGGATCTACTAAGCTCAGCAGCAGCCCAGCGCAATAGTTGCTCTTCTCTTTCAATACACAAATCTACCCGGGAATCTGATTGACTCCCGGAAAGACGATGGATTCGATACAATTTAATTGGAACGTGCACCAAGGCAATGGCCCCTATCGCGTATCTCAGGTGCAAATCACGATCTTCGCAAGGGGGCGCGTCAATACGAAAACCGCCTAACCTAAGGAGCGTTTCACGTCGATGGAGCGCGGCACTGGTCTGGGCGGTAACCGTCGCGACATGCACAACAGGGTCCGCCGTGCTCACATAGCCGGCCGTCCATCCAGCAACTCTGCCGGTCTTCTCATTTATGAGATCCGCGTCGCAGATGGTGAGTGAATCCTTGAAGCGACGCGCATAGTCGATCTGGACGCGGCATTTGTGGGGGTATAACTCGTCGTCTTGATCCAAGAACTGTACGAACTCTCCACACGAAGCCGCGAGCCCTACGTTTCTAGCCGCTGCCACGCCGCCATTGGTGGTTCGTATCACTCGCACGCGCCCATCCCCCAGCCCTTCACGGGGAACCGGATCTGCCGACCCGTCATCTACAATAATCACCTCGGTACTCACCGACTCTTGAGATAACGCACTTGCGACGGCACGGCCAATAGTCGCGTGACCGTTGTAGTAAGGAATTACAATTGAAACATCCGGCGACACGAAACTACTCCCCTTCTCTCTTCCCCACTAACCCCGGCTGGAACCACGGCGATCGCAACCTCTAACGGAGGCTCAAGCGGCGGCGCGATGCGCCGCAACCATAGACTTCGAAATGAACACCGGGTTTGTCCTTCTCAAGTGCGATTCCTTTGTAGGCCATTCTCCAACCTGTTCATAGATGCCAAACAGATAATAATCTCTAAGCTCCAAGAAATCCTTGAGTGCCGCGAAAGGCACATGATATTTGTTGCCCGGATTCATGCCAGCCTCAAGCTCTATCAAATCTATACGCTGCTCAGCCAGCATCTGCCCAGCTCCCTTCAGTACGTCAATATCTGCACCCTCAGTATCAACCTTGAGGTAGCTTATACGCGCGATGCCCCTTTTTGCGCAAAAATTATCCAGTGTGTCAATGGCGACCTCCTCAGTAGGACCATCTACCATTTGGCACGAATCTTCTGACGCAATCAGATGGTTGATTGTCGACACCCCATCGGAGAGCATCATCGCCGTCCCAGTACCTGCACCAAACGCAAGCGGCGCGCAGGTGATCCGAGGATAATTTTTTGTATTTGCTTCAAGCAGCTCGAAAGTTCTACGAATAGGCTCGAACGAGTATATTCTGGCAGTCGGCAACGCCCTCGTGTACTCAAGTGCCGATTGACCCACATTGGCTCCTATGTCAAAGATTACTTCGATCGAAAATTTCGGAAGCGTGACCTTAACGTCATGCAGCACGCTGAGACCGCGGGGCAAGGACTTAAGTATAAAAGTGCCGGTAAGCCTTTCCGCCAACCGCTTAATGAAACCCCTGATCGCCATTTAGACCGCTCTGCCAAAGCGGTGCAGCATAGACTCTGAAGGCGTAGTCTGCACCCCAGCACATCGCGCATTCTAGGAAGGACTGTCAGAGCCCGAATTGGGTGCTTGCACGATCGAATTCTTGGGATGCATAAACTGACGCCTTGTTCTCGACATGTCCGTTGTTCGTGCCACCAGAATTGCAGCGGTCTAGCGAAGCGGACACTTGCGTCCCGCGGACTCAGCAATCCCCGTCGGCTCCATTGCGATCGATTTGTACCCGCAGCATGAGGCCCTGAGCAAGCTGTTGACCTGCCCTTTCCACACTGAAGTACGCTCGCGTCTCTCGAATCCCGCGCGAAAGTGCCAATCGATCAGTGACACTCATTACAGCCACATAATGATAGACAGCAGATGCAGCTTCTTCTGGCGATTGCACAGCCCACCCAAAAGCTAACCCTTTTGCCGAAAGGTCAGCAGTTTGCGGTGTAGCCGTGTATACGCCTGGCACGCAGAAACAAATCGCGTCATAAATTGTCGAACTGTATCTTGCTTCGTACAGTTGTGGAGCATGCAGTTGCAAGACAAGATCTGCGCGACTCAGCTCATCTGCGTACTCGGATGAAGTAAGCCATCGATCTGGCGACGCCTCCACACCTGCAACTCGAAGCTGCGCAGATCGCTCGGCGGAGCCATCCGGCACAAATCCGCCAATCACCGAAAAACTGACAACACTATCGACCGCGTCGCGATTTTCCAACCTCCTGAAGGCTGCGACCGTCAACAAGAATTGATCGATTCCCTTGTGACTAGGACTGAGCA
>JADYZV010000033.1 GCA_020852965.1 Pirellulaceae bacterium
ACCGAGTATCTGCAGCAAAGCCTGAAGGGCGGCGAGCGTGGCTATATGGTTGATGTGGCCCGCGTCTACCTGGCCGATCGCTTTCCACCCCCAGCAGACAGCCCAGCAGAGCCCCCCACTGAGCAATCCGCTAAGCATCGCGCCGAAAATTAGTATTCGAGCATTGGGACTGGAACTCACTTCCGTCTTCGTAAGGAATTCATCCAACTGAAATTGTTTAACGCCTAGCCGGATTGGCCGGTGGATTGGGAGAGATTCTACTACGGATAGTTGTCTCGATGCGGCAGCGACACGACCAGCGCGGGTGTACCGGCCAAGTAGGCGCAGGCAGTAGCGGAGTTGATTGCACCGAGCCACGAGACTATGCACGAGAGGCTTTGGGGAGTGTGGTTGGCAGCCGCAGGTGCGATTATCAGTTGGCAGCCGCAGGTGCCGTCGCCTGCGCAGGCCGCAAAGGTTGGTGTCGGTGATACCGGTTATGGCGGTGGTATCGCGCGCGCCGTCTGAACTTCTCGCCATAAGACCCTGACAAGCTATGCTGCGCAGCCGTCAAAGTAAGGCTTTTCCCATTATTTCTAAGCAATCGCCGCAACTACCGCAATTTGTATTGTAGGTTTTCACAGCAACTTTTCTCAAGCTGACAAAGTTTGCCTAGCCTACGTCGTACACAATTGTCCTGCAGGATTGCACTCAATGAAGACTCTCAATCAGCCCAAAAGTATCCAGGAACAATCGAAGGCGGACGAGTTTGATCTGGTCAAACGACGTATCCATAACAAACTAGTCGACAAGCTCGACCTCAGCCGTATTGGCGACATGAAGGGCGAGCAACTGCGGCGCGAGATTCGCCTGGTCGTCGAACACCTGTGCGACGCGGAAAACACTCTGCTCAATCGTACCGAACGCGATCGCATCATCGAAGAAGTACTGGACGAGACGTTTGGTCTAGGACCCCTCGAGTTCTTGCTCAAGGATTCCTCGATCAGCGATATTATGATTAATGGTCCCAAAAGTATATTCGTGGAGCGCAATGGTCGTCTGGAAAAGACCGAAGTCGAATTTCGTGACAATACCCACTTGATGCAGATCATCGACCGCATCGTTTCGAAGGTTGGCCGTCGTGTTGATGAAACCTCTCCGATGGTGGATGCTCGTCTGGAAGATGGATCGCGGGTCAATGCGATCATTCCACCATTGGCCCTGGACGGTGCCTGTGTTTCCATTCGTCGATTTGGCTCCAATCCGCTCAAGCTCGAAGACTTGTTGAACTACAAAGCCTTGACGCCAGAGATGGTGATGCTGCTGGAAGGTTGCATCAAGGCTCGACTGAACATGATCATTTGTGGTGGAACCGGTTCTGGTAAAACGACATTGCTTAACACGCTCAGCAGCTTCATTCCTAACGATCAACGCATTGTAACGATCGAAGACGCGGCGGAATTGCAACTGCAACAGGATCACGTGGTACGCTTGGAAACGCGTCCGCGGAATATTGAGGGAAATGGTGCCGTCACCGCCACGGACCTGGTAAAAAACGCCCTGCGTATGCGACCTGAGCGAATCATCATCGGTGAATGCCGAGGTGGAGAAACGCTGGACATGCTACAAGCCATGAACACGGGTCACGATGGATCGTTAACGACGATTCACGCGAACAATCCACGCGACGGTGTGGCTCGTCTAGAAACGCTGGTCATGATGGCCGGTTACGACTTGCCAATCAAGGCGATCCGTCAGCAATTGTCGAGCGCTGTGAACGTCATCATCCAAGCCAACCGTTTGCAAGGGGGGCCGCGTCGGGTTACGCACATCACGGAGATCACCGGCATGGAACAAGAGACGGTCGTGATGCAGGACATATTCAGATTCGTGCAAACGGGGATCAACGAAGAGGGTAAAGCTCACGGGCATTTTGAATGCACGGGCGTTCGCCCGAGCTTCATGCATCGCCTCGAGCAGTCCGGCGTTCGCTTGCCCGCCAGTGCCTTCCGTCAACGCAAAATCATGGACGCCTAATCGTTCATTGGCGTCATGTAATTGGAACTAAACCGAAGAGTTTGTCATGCTGTCATTAGTAATCGTAATCGCTGTGGGGATTGGCGTTACCGCCTTGATCGGTGGCGTCGCGCTTGCCCTACGCCCTGCCGTCGAAAACAATGCCGAAAGCCGTCTGTCCATGTTGACCGGTGCGCGGCGCGCACCAGGCGAACGAGAAGAGGCTAGCCTACTGACCAGCAGTTCGCTCGATGACACCAAGTCCATGGCCGATGACTTCCTGGCTCGCTTCGGGAATATTAATCGACTGATGGAACAGGCCGACGTGCAAATGTCTGGAACTAAGTTCTTGTCGATTTGTGCCGCAGCGGCGGGTGTTGGCGCAGTCATATGCATCGCTTCGCCGACCCCCAAATATTTGCTACCACTGTTTGCTGCCGTCACTGGCGGCTTGCCCTTGCTGTGGTTACTGCAGAAACGCAAGAAGCGCATCAATCGCTTCAACCAGCAACTTCCTGAAGCCCTGGAGCTTCTCAGTCGCTCGCTACGCGCCGGTCACTCGTTGGCAGCAGGCTTTGGTTTGATCGCTAGCGAAATGCAAGCCCCGATTGGCACCGAGTTCGGTCGCTCATTCGAAGAACAGAACTTGGGCATTACGCTCGACGAAGCCCTCGAAGGGATGACCGAACGCGTTCCCAATATGGACTTGCGCTTCTTTGCCACGGCGGTCATGCTGCAGCGTCAGACCGGGGGTGACTTGGCAGAAATCCTAGACAAGATCGGTCACTTGATACGCGACCGCTTCAAGCTGGCGGGCGCCATTCAAGCCTTGACCGGTGAAGGTCGGTTGTCTGGAATTGTATTGCTTTCTCTCCCTCCGACATTGTACGTCGTCATGCTGTACTTGAACTACGACTATGCCATGGTACTGATGCGTGACGAAACTGGACGTATGCTGATGGGGATCGCCCTGGTGATGCAATTTGTGGGCGCTATGGTCATTCGTAAGATTATTAATATCAAGGTCTAAGTCATGTTGCTCGGTTACCTTTCCAACGCCATCATTTTGCCGATCGCTGTCTTCGTCGCCATTGGTGCCATCGCTTGGTTTATCCTCAGCTACATGTTCCGACCTGAGGACGATCGAGCCGAACAACGCTTGGCCGAGCTCAGTGACCCTCGCGCACGAGCCGCAAACAATGGCAAGAAGAGCGAAGCCTTTCAACGCGCGCTCTCCAAGAGTGCCCCGGCGCTGGCCAAGTCGCTGACCCCCACCTCTGAAAAAGAGATGAGCAAGCTGCGGCAGTCGCTGGTTGAAGCTGGCTTCCGGAGTGAGACCGCGCCCGTGACCTATTTGGCCCTACGCGCCGTCGTAGCCTTGGTATTCCTGGCAGTTGGAGGTGGTGGTTCGCTGTTCCTATACGGCTTTACCGGGGCGGCTGCCATGCGAGCATTCTTCGTCGCAGCGGTTGGCTTCTACCTTCCCATCCTTGTACTGAGTCAACTCGGTCGCCGACGTAAACAACAGATTTTCTATGGCCTCCCCGATGCGCTCGACTTAATGGTCGTATGCGTGGAAGCGGGCCTGGGACTAGACCAAGCCATGCGTCGCGTAGCCACCGAAATGAAGAAAAGCTATCGCATCATCGCCGACGAATTCGGGATGTGCAATCTGCACTTGCAAATGGGACGCGCCCGCAACCAAGTTCTCAATGATTTGGGCGCTCGAACCGGTGTTGACGACCTTCGCGCCTTGGCTTCCATCCTGATCCAAGCCGACAAGTTTGGTTCGAGCATTGCCACCGCCCTGCGTGTGCAAAGCGATTCCATGCGAGTCAAACGCCATCAGGTCGCCGAAGAAAAAGCAGCCAAGACGGCAGTCAAGCTGATCTTCCCACTGGTGTTGTTCATTTTCCCAGGCATCTTCGTGGTACTCGTCGGCCCTGCCGGTATTCAGATGGCCCGCGAAATGTTCCCACTCATGACCAACTAGCGCTTCAACCATGTTCGATTTTGGGGTTGATCGTAGTGGACGAGGTTACGAGTCCCTGTAAAGCGATCGAATATCATCGCCGGGGAGCTGACGGAGAGACGCGAATATCGTCCACTTCAATCCCCTTTTCACCACCCTTTTGCATCCACATTAGTTTGCGCTTCGCCGCGTTGAAACAAGGGCGGCTCAGCGTCTGAGTCCAAGTCCCGCCATCCACGCTGATGTCAGCTTGCTCTCCTACAAACACTACCCGCACTTCGCGCCAATCGGTTCCACTGAGATCGAGCTTGTCTACCGGCAGGAATTCATTCAAGCGGTAGGCACCACTGACCTTATCGGCAGGGTGCCCCCCTTTCTGTCGCAGCGGATGATTCGCATCCTTCGAATGTGAATCGACTTCGAGTTGAACGCCATCTCGCAGTAGCTTCACGCGCAGCATATGATCCACGCTGCCGAAGCCATCGTCACCATCGACAAAAAACCACATCCATCCGCCCGGCTCAAGCTGGCGATAGCGGAACGAGATCGTCAGATCGGTTCCTTCGACAGGCAGGTAGACCATCGGCGGGTAGTTTCCAACGCCCGGCCCGTGCGTCCATAGCACCCCATCGCGCACTTCGGTGTGCTCGCTAGGAATGGGCGTGCTGAAGCGGCTTGCATCAAAATTCTCTCCGAAGGTTTCGTGAAACTGCGATGGCTCCGTTGCCTGTAGCACCGCCTGCGAAATGGGCAGTAGGCCGGCGGTCAACAATACGAGAGTTTGAAACGTGGTGCTGATCATTGGGCGGAATTCATCGATCGAATTAGTAACGGAGGTAGTATGGCAGGCAGTAAATCTGAAATCTTCAACTCCCTGTATTCGCTAAAGAACGCAGCCTTGGACCTACTCGGCTTCCGGCTGAAGGTGCTTTTTCAGGAACTCGAGTTTGGCATCTTTGGGCTTCCCATCCCCGACCACCTGCAGCACATTCTCAACTCCAGCCGCATCCAATTTCTCCTTGATCATCGCACCGAACTCCGCATGATGGATTGAGAACATAACATTCGTCTCCTCAGGTAACGGAGTACCTCCCAGCGGTGTGGGGTAGTTCAAGTACGTGGGAGGATCGTCGCTGCTGACCAACTCCAAAGGACTGGCGTCTTTGACCTGCTCGGCGAACTTCGGCTGCTTCAGTTCGTCCAGCGATTGGGCACCAAACATCAGCGGGTAGCTGGCGTGAATTGCCTTCGGACCGCCAACTCGTGAAAGCACTAGCTCGGGATCGAACGTGGTCGGCCCCGCTTCGGGAACTAGACACGTAACCCGCGTTGACATCCGCTCGATTGGATCTGCCGATGAAGGATCAGCCATGTCATCGCGATAGGCGATCCACATACAATTCACGGCTCCCGCTGAACCTCCCGTCAGGGCGAATCGGTCGGGATCGATATTCCATTCCTTGGCCTGGCTGCGGACGAACTGGACCGCGCGAGCGCAATCGTTCATCGGAGCCGGATAGGGTGCTGCCTGCTTGTCATTTTTTTTAAAAATCAACCGGTAATTGATCGAGACCACGCTGATTCCCATGTCGAGATAGGGCGAAGCGTCATAAGGAGATTTCTCCCCTCCCATCCAGCCACCGCCATGAATGTGCATCAGCACGGGGGTAGCATTGCTCCTTTGAGCTTTGTAGAAGTCGAGTACATTGCGCTCGTAGGGCCCATACTGAACGTCTTTCAATGTTGGCGCAATCAACTCCGGCTTGGGAGGCTCGGCAGCCCTGCCGGTCATTGAAGGGAGCAAGAAGAGAGCCTGTATGGTCACGAGAGCTACCGTGCTCCAAGAACCAAATTGGGGCGAGCGAAGAAGTGAAGCGCGCATAGATCAGTCTCTCTGCAAAATATATGGAAGTAACAGCGGTTCTAGTCTAACAAGTCCCAGTCTAACAAGTCATTGTCGAGGAATGAACCTCTGGGAAAAGCCGTCGAATCTTGTTTCATCGGTGTCAAATCGTTTCGGAGAATTGAGCGAGGGGAATTCATGCTACAATTTCCTTGTATCAAAGTTTCACGCGATTAGCGACTATCGCGTGAAAGCCTACGAATTAGGACGATAGAGAATGTGTGATCAGAGGCTGTATGGCGGTCCCGACGGCAGAGACCGCTTAGTGACGCGACGCTCGTTTGTGGTGACTGGTAGCGTATTGGCAAGTAGTGCGTTGACAGCGACACAGGGGTGGTGCGGTCCTCAGGGGGATGAAGCGACCGAGCCGGTTGGCGCCATTCCCATCATCGACACTCACATCCACTTGTTTGATGCGAAACGACCGCAAGGAGCTCCCTATGCTGGCCCAGGTGGCGATTCCCCCCATGTGTCGCTACCACCTCGGTATCGCCGTTTGGCAGAGCCGTTGGGTATCGTGGGGGCGATCAAAGTCGAAGCCAGCCCGTGGATCGAGGACAATCTGTGGGCGCTACAAGTTGCCCAGCAGGATACGATGATCGTGGGCGTTATCGGCAACCTACAGCCGGACAAACCCGAGTTTCCCGAGTACCTCGATCGCTTCCGCAAGAACAGTCTGTTTCGCGGCATTCGCTACGGGAATCTGTGGGGATATAGTCTCAGCCAACAAGTCGAAAATCCCGTGTTTATCGACGGCATGAAGCGATTGGCCGCAGCCGACCTTGTCTTGGACTCGGCCAATCCCGATCTTAAGTTGCTGCAAGCCATCGTGCGGCTGAGCGATCGAGTTCCTGAGCTGCGCATCATCATCGACCACTTGCCCGCCATGGAGCCCGCTAAGAGCGAACGCGCTGAGTACGAAAAACTGTTGGCCGAACTGGAGCAACGCAGCGGCGTTTATATGAAACTGTCGTCGGTCATACATCGCGTGGCGGGAGCGGTCTCCACTGAGCTCGGTGCCTATCGAGATCGCATCGATAGCTTGATGGATGTCTTTGGCGAGGACCGAGTGATCTTTGGCAGCGACTGGCCCAACAGCGACGGCGTCGCCTCGCTAGATTCGATCGTTAGGCTGGCGCGCGAGTACCTAGCAACTCAACCGCTCCGTGTCGCCGAAAAAATCCTCTGGCGCAATTCGCTTGCCACCTATCGCTGGACGCCGCGCGCGGAAAACCAACCGAGTTAGTCATCGTCCACTCCCATCCCCCCTAAGTCTTGACCTTGACCGACCACTAGGGACTTGGCTCAGCAAATTGGAAAGCGTACAGATCCGCATCTTTGATCACAAATCGTAAGCGTACCGGTTTTCCTGCAAGCGAAGAAACGTCGCTCCCCTGCTTCCATGTGACCACTCGGCGAATTTCGTTACCGATTTGTTGCTGCGCATCGTCCAGTGAAAAACCGGGTATGGGATTGCCGGCTGGGTCTTGGATCTCAACGGTAATTCCCCCCGCCGCTGAGGTTCCGAAGTTGATAGCCAATTCCTGCCCCTGGAATGTGAGTGGCTTCGTTATCAACTCACCGCCTGCGTAAGATGCTTGGGCCGAAGCGAAGCCATCGAGTCGCAACGAGTATCTTCGCAAGTGGGCGGTTGGTTGGGCGTAATCTTGATTGAGATAGACCGACATTTCCGTAGGGCTGGTCTGAACCACATTCAGAGCGGGATAATTGGTTCGCGAAACCCAATTTTGCGCACCGATACCGGGGCGCACAAAGCCGTCCAGAAAAGTTCGATCATAGAAATGCCCGCCGCGTGAAGTCATAAAAATGGCGTCTGACGTGTCCTTAAAATACTTTGGAGACACATTGATTGCACGAGCCTGTGCGTCTGATAGCACCTGCCGACCAGGCATGAAGCGTGCCGCGACGGCTACATACAGATGGGGAGCTCGAAAGTAAGGATGCGTTTGATTCGTATACAGATGCTCGATAGGCGCCTCGCCGCCCGCGTGGCGGTATTCCATCAGCTCGGGAGCCGACCAATGCAAAAAGTCGTCGCTGGTGGTTCGACAAATGCGGCGGATGCCGTCTTCGAAGACACGGAAATAGCAGACGTATTGGTTTTCGTTGGCGGACCAGAAAGCGAGGTTCTGCGAGTCAAACATGTACTTATAAGGAACCATCTCCGTCGGAATGACGGCTTCCTCACGAAGCTTTTTCCAGTGAATGCCGTCGGCGGAAACCAAGGCAACCAAGCCGCTGTTCATCGTCCCGCCAAGAGCTTTGAAACGCTGTTCTGCGGGGACACCTGGGCGAGTGTCGAGCAGCGGGCAGAAATTGTGCGACAAGGGGGCCATGCCTTCCAAGACAATGCTGTTCGACGCTTGCCCTTCAACATCAAAAATCTTCAGATCAGGCTTTGTCCACTCGATGCCGTCTTTCGATTCAGCGTAACAGGTGACTTCTCCAGGGTTGCCGTCCGAACCAACTTTCGAACTACCTCGATAGTACAGTCGAAACAGGTCGCCATCCTTGATCACAGTGCAGTACCCGCAGAACGCCCCTTCCCAAGGCTCGTCAAACCGCAAGGCGACTCCTTCGTCACGCGGCCGATTGAGAACTAACCGAACACCGTCGAGTTTTTCAATTAGAAAATTGTCGACGAACAATTCGAGACGGTCGCCGATATCGATCACATTGTCGTCGCCAGCGGCGGTTGACTGAAGATCGGTGTCGAGCAGTGAGACGAGCAACAGGGCGGCTAAACAAAGATAACGCATGATTTTTTGCAACTCCATGGGGGACGTAGGTGGGAAGGGTGCGGTAGAAAACTTTTAGTTGTAATGCGAAAACATCGCACGCGAAATCATTGTCTGGCCTTGGTGGTAGCTACGGTCGCCAGACTGTAGGGAGTCTACGATCTGGCGAACGTAGCTACGATACTTATTTCCCGCACGATACGTAAGCTGACCCGTTTTGACCTGCGATATGTGTCGGGCAGGAACATATTCGTGGAATATGTATCAAAAAATTGAAAACAGACACATATTCCAGCGTCGTGTCACTGTTGAAAACACATTTTTTTCAATTCAGGCCCCGTCTTGAAAGTACCTCGATCAAGGCAGGATTGAGGTAGACGACCTCTCTGCCAACCTTCCGCTTTCCAGAATCCCCAAGTTTTAAAGGATCTTGAGGTATTCAGAGGCGGCCTTTCGCTGCGCCAAACCGGAATCGGTCAGCCTAAAGGCAATTTATTGCCTGTTATCGCGTTTCTATTGAGGTAAAAGGCAAGATTTAGCCGTTTATGTCGCTTTTCGATCGCGTTCATTGTTAAGCGGTGATATAATTCCTCTTAGATGCTAAATATGACATTAAGAGGCAATAAATGTCCACTTACAATCTTCTGACCGACGAACAAATCGAGGCCTCTCTCTGCGGGCAACTGGAGGCCGAGCGGCTCCGTCGCAATATCACGCAGACGGAGCTAGCGCGCCAAGCGGGCGTTTCCGTTCGAACGATTCGACGAATGGAGAAGGGAGAAGGTGTCTCGCTGGCGACCTTTATCCGCACTATGAAAGCACTGAATCTAGAAGATCGTTTGGAGACGCTGTTCCCAGACCAGTCCATTCAGCCAATCGAACGTGTCCGCAAAACGATGCAAGTTCGCGAGCGGGCAAGCGGCACTCGGAAATCAGGCAAGCCGACAGGCGATTGGCATTGGGGTGACGAATGAGCGATGCGCGGATCATCCTCTGGGGACGAGACATTGCGGCTATTAGTTGGATACAAGAACGCGGGTACGCTGTCTTTCAGTATGCCCCCGAGTTCGTCGGCAGCGGTATTGAAGTTGCTCCGATCATGATGCCAGTGCGCGATGGGACTTATCAATTCCCCTCGCTCGCCAAGGAAACTTTCAAGGGACTGCCGGGACTATTGGCCGATTCGCTCCCCGACAAATTCGGAAACGCGCTTATCGACGCTTGGCTCGCGCGCGAGGGTCGCGCGTCCCAGTCGTTCAATCCAGTGGAGCGGCTGTGTTATATCGGCAAACGCGGAATGGGTGCGTTGGAATTCAAACCTACAATTTTGGGCGCTCCCGATTCCGTTCGGGCCGTTGACATCGATGCTTTGGTCAGATTGGCAAATGATGTAGTTCAAGACCGAGCGACTCTAGGGGGAACACTCACAGGCGAGGATGAAAATCTTGCCATTCAAGACATATTGCGTGTGGGGACATCGGCCGGTGGCGCGCGAGCCAAAGCCGTCTTGTCCTGGAACGAAGCCACAGGCGAATTCCGCTCCGGACAATTGCCTGGCGAGCAAGGCTTTACACAGTGGTTGGTCAAGTTCGACGGTGTTTTCGGCAACAAAGACAAAGAGCTTGCTGATCCGCAGGGATACGGGCTGATCGAGTACGCCTACTACAGCATGGCCATCGAAGCGGGCTTGACCATGTCGCGCTGCCGATTGCATCGCGAACAGGGGCGTGCTCACTTCATGACACAGCGTTTTGACCGAACAGCCGATGGAAAGAAGCTGCACATGCAATCGCTTGGGGCGATGATGCACTTCGATTTCAACCAACCGGCAGCTTATTCCTACGAGCAGGCTCTGCAAGCATGTTTGTTATTGGGTCTACCCATGCAAGACCGCGAACAACTATATCGGCGAGCCGTATTCAATGTGATCGCACGCAATCAGGACGATCACGTCAAAAACATAGCCTTTCTCATGGACCGCAGCGGAATCTGGCGACTTGCGCCAGCATTCGATATTGCCTACGCCTACAATCCAGGTGGCACCTGGACCGGCGTGCATCAAATGAGCATCGACGGCAAACGCGACAACTTTTCAAAGGAGAACCTCGTAGCACTCGCAGCGGTTGGCGGGTTAAAAAAACGCAAAGCGATCGAGATAGCCCAAGAAGTAAATCAAGCGGTAGCCAACTGGCCACAACACGCCGCTGCCGCCGGTATCGACCCCCAGCGTTCAGCCGCCATTGCTCGTTCCTTTCGCAATGCAATCTTGTAGCACTTCACGCGATTCTTCCTTGAACGGTAGCGATAACTACGTGTCCGCCAATTCATCAAGTTGCTCAACGTCGCCTTCATTGTTGTTGCGCGCTTGTGGTGGCGAATCGTTGGCCTGGCAACGCATGGTGCAGATTTATGGTCCGCTGGTCTACAACTGGGCTCGTCGCACGGGGCTGCAACCGCAGGACGCTGCCGATGTGGCGCAAGAGACCTTTGCCGCTGTGTCCACACGCCTGTCGCGGTTCGATCCGCAGCAAGCCGGTGCGACGTTTCGTGGTTGGCTATGGACCATTACACGCAATAAGGCGGCAGATTTCGTCCGCGCGCGTGATGCTCAGCCACGGGCGCGCGGCGGCAGCGATCCTGCCCGAGAATTTGCCGAGCTCTTTTCTCCCAGCGGTTCAACTTACAACCATTCCGGTGACGCCTTGTGTAGATTTATTGTTGAGAATGACAATATTCTTGCCGGATGTGTGGCGGGCTGATGGAACGATCAATGCATCGAATCGGGCCGCCTTAGCGCCACGACCAATCGCTTGAGTCCACGATTCTTCTCCACTTGCCTGAATAGACTTCCAATCTTCATTCACGAGTTCCGCAAGTGTGAAACCGATTCGCGCACGAACCTTGGGGTCGGTTAGGTCCAGAACTTTTGGGAGCGAAACTTTCGCACCGGCGGTCACCCTCGGCTCGATCGTCGTCAGTGGGAAGCCAGAAGCGACAAAGTTCTGATATGCCTCGTGTGTTGCCGTGATCACGTCCAGCGAGGCGTATATTGCTTCGAGTCCTACGGGATTCCAACGACCGCCCGATTTCCCAGCCCCGGAACCGGAAATGAAGTCTCTTTGGGTCGCGTATTTCGATCCGACATTCCGCACGTTGACGCCGTCGAAGCCATCTGCATTTGGATACAGGCCAGCAATAATCTCGAACAGTTCGATGACTTCGGGAGGATCGGTTGGCGTTGTTTTTTTCTTACTCATGCACGTCGTTTCTCGCTCCGCATGAATGAACGCGTACTCAGTCAGTTAATCGTGTGTTTGTTCGGGTGCGGCAAGCCGCGAATCGTCATCGTTTGTCTGAAACCTAGCACCCGCTATTTCCGATGATCCGCACCACCAGTGGATGGCGGTAATCACCTTGCGGTATTCTCCGACGGCTCCGAAGTATTGAGATGCAGAGCGGGTTCGACGTTCTTCGGCCCGCAGGAGCAGGTCGGCAATTTGCCCGAGTTGCTCTACACTCCCTTGAGAGATATGGTCGCGATAGATCCCAGTTTCATCAATATTCGCCTGTAGCATTTTACGGTAGTCTTTCATGGCAACGAACGTCGCCTTCAAACTGCGCCATTGTGTGTTCAGGTTGTCCTCCACAAAGAATTCAGCATCTCGCAGTTTTCGTTTGAGTCCGACAAGCTGGTTTTGAAGCTTGCGAATGTTGGCGAGAGCGCGTTGGTTTTTTAAAGACAAAGCGGCATACGCCTGATAGGCGAGAGCGATATGCCCTGTTATTTCGGCTGCGTCAGTATCTGCCGGCGGCATTGTGGCAGAGTTGGCGGTGGCCGTATCATTGGCTTCGTCCTTCGAGCGAAAGTTGCTAGCGGGCAGCAAATCTTTTTGCGCAGCGGTTAACTCCGCTTCAAGCTGGGCGATTCTTGACGTGAGGTTCCGAAAACTCGCGTCCTTGCGTAAGGCTTCCGCTAGGACTTGTTCCCAGTCCCACTCGACGGCGACTTCGCTCGGTACTTCCGTGGGACGAATCATCCGTTCATCGGTCTGTCGCAAACCGATCTTCTCTCGCAACAGGTTTTCGCGACCGAAAACTCCACGCGGGTCGTTGCCTGGCACAGTCGAACCAACCATGGCCGCGTGTAAATTCGATTCAAACTGTTTGTAAAGGGCTCGTGATTGGGCTTCCGCTTCAATGGACCGACCGTTGGCTTTGGATTGTTCAACACTCAACCGCCACAGATTTTCGAAGGGACTGGAGTTAGCTGTAGGAGTTGGCCAACCCTTGCAACCAGCAGGTTGCCGGGTTTCTCCGTGAACGCACTCGCCAATGGAGCCGTTTGGCTAGCTGCGGAAGTCCGCGCTGCGACAGATGTAAGGCACTTTGCGAGAGCTATGGGCGAAGCGCGGCCATGTTCAACTGACCATCGATCTGCCAGAAATTCTGAGGCGCATTGCCATTGGCGGCGAGCGACAATGTTGAGTGGCTGAATCGCGAAGCAATTGCAAACGAATTCGCCTATCCAATTCCACATGATATCTCCGCGCAACAAATGCCCGATTTCATGCGCTAATAGTGCGTTGAGTTCTTCGTCTTCAAGTTCGGTTTCCAAGCAGGTAGGTAGCACTACTTTCCATTGAAGCAATCCAGTTGCAAAGGGCTGCATCGCGCGAGCGCTCACGAGTACCTTGATGCTATGTTTTCGCGCGGAATGTTTCTGAATTCGTCGCAAAAGTCTGATGACGCGCTGACTACAGGGCTGACAAGACTGCATTGAGCAACGGAGTCTGTACCACTGAAATGCAAATCGAACCATCCCCAACACGCTACTCAACAGCGCAATGCCAGTAAAAGTATTTAGTAGTAACGACTGCGACTGGCTTGCTGGCCACGTGACTGTGGGCTCGGCTTTGATTGAGGGAGCTTCGATGCCTGGATCGATTTCCATTTCGGATGCTGGCTCAGCTATGGACACTGGCACAGGAACAATGCCAGCTTGCGCACCGTCCTCGCTGGCCATAGCAAGGGCAGGAACGGAGATCGAATCCAACGCGTCATGGTCGTTCGTGTTTGGTACGATTTCCACTTGAGGTTTTCGCGAGCTTTCGGGAAGTTGAAAGTCCTGTTGTGAAGGGACAATTGACCAACCAAGTCGCAAGTCAATTGCAGTATTGCTCATCAACGCGATCGATGACGTTACTATCCCACGCAGCGCAGCACATTTCCACGTTTGAAGGTGGAAAGCTTCAATTTGCCGCGCCGACGCCGCGATTATACAGACGCTGCACTTCTTGCATGCAGCATTGTCCGCTCGGGGCTAGTACTCCGCAATTCGCTTCATTCGATTTTGACTTTGTCAGCAGCTCGCGAATCGTTGTAGGTGACCGCTCGTGAATTGCTACATCAACGTCTTCAAGGGTGAATCCGAAGCAGGGGCAGATGGCAGCACTGGTATCCTTGGGATAGATCGGGTGGTTGAGCTCATTGACCAGGACAACTCGTTCGAACAAATCAAAATAGGCGACTTCGCAATTTGCGAATCCACAGAACCAAGCATATACACCTATCTTCGCCCGAAAATCGGCCCGTATATGATAGTCTAGCGTTGACGTTCTCACCTGGACTCCCAGCGCAGCGCAGCGCGGACAAAAGGCTCGTCCATCGGGCTCCGGTTCGCGTACAAAGGCTTTGTTCATGGCATTCTCGCAAGCTGCTCTAATCCTGCACGTTCATTCATCGATATCCGTTCACGCGAAAGTCGCTGATCGCTCCGCCGGTCAGTCGCACTGACGCGACCATGAAGATTGACACTACCACTATGTTACTCGCCAAAAGCAACGATAAAAAGAACGCTGGTTGGGTGAATTGCGACGATAATCTTCCGTACGATGCTAGGCGAGCAACTCGTCGATTACCTTTCCACCAAACTGGCTGAGCTGTTTGAAGCGACCCGCATGGAAGTAGGTCAGTCGGTTGTCATCGAGTCCCAGTAGACGCAACAGTGTAACATGCACATCTCGCAGAGGATGCACGCAGGTGACCGCCTCCATGCCGAGCTCATCGGTTGCGCCAATCGTATGTCCAGCGCGAACACCTCCACCGGCGAACCACATGGTCATGGCCTTGGCATTGTGGTCGCGTCCATACGACTTGCTCCCACCGCGCAAGCCATTGTCTGGTGTTCGTCCGAATTCGCCGCAGAAGAAGACCAACGTGTCATCGAGCATGCCCCGCTGTCTAAGATCCTTCAGTAGCGCTGCGATGGGTTGATCGACGCTCCGGATCAGCGCACCGTGGGCACGATGAATGTAGTCATGACTATCCCAGTTCCCAGCGTAGGCTTGTATAAATCGAACTCCCTGTGAGGCCAATCGACGCGCCAGCAAGCACTTGCGCCCAAAGTCATCCGTGTGAGCGTTACCGATCCCATACATTTCAAGTGTTGTTGCGTCCTCATCTGCCAGATTGAGGATCTCAGGAACTTCCGTTTGCATGCGGTAAGCCAGCTCGTACGAGGCCATTCGCGCTTCCAGGTCGGTCCGATTGGGGCGCTGTTCCAAATGTCCTTGGTTCAAGTCCGCCAGTAGATCCAAGTTCGCGCGCTGTAGTTCAGGGGTCACACCTGACGGCGGCTTGAGGTCGAGAATAGGACTGCCGGTCGGTCGCAGAGTTGTTCCCTGAAAGGCAGCGGGTAGGAATCCGTTGGACCAATTCGCCGCTCCACCTTGCGGATAGCTCGACCGCGGCAATACGACGAAAGCCGGAAGATCTTCATTCATCGATCCCAATCCGTAGGTAACCCACGAACCGACAGCCGGGTCGCCGCCGAAGCGGTTGCCGGTGTTGATATGGTAACAAGCGGTTGGGTGATTTACCGACTCGGCTTGAGCACCTCGATAGAAGCAGATCGAGTCGACTTGTTCGCGTAGGTGGACCCACACTTTGCAAATGTCTGCTCCGCTTTCGCCGGCCTTTTCAAAATCGAAAGGCGATTTGACGAAGTAGCGTTTCCCCGAAGACATCGCGCTTTGCTGTTCACCGTTGCGAGAAAACTCCTCCAGGTGTCGTCGATTCAACTCGGGTTTGGGATCGAACGTATCGATGTGCGATGGCCCTCCCTCCATCATCAGAAAGATGCAGCGCTTTGCCTTCGCCGGCAGAAGGGCGCTGCGCTCAAGTCGCTTCGGCAGTAAGTCGGGAGTTTCTTCGGCACTGAGCAGCGAGGTCAATGCGATGGAACCCAGGCTCGCACCGAGACCGTAGACAAATTCTCGACGTATTAGGGGGGAGTGTTTAGTCAAGATAAATAAACTCATTTAAGTTAAAGAGCACAAGGCACAGTTGAGACAAGCCACGCGTTCGCGCGTCGGCCTCCGCTGGCTGGAGGTCGGGAACATAGTTTTTGTAGGCTGGCATGATCTCGACAAAGTCATACGGCTCCCCCGTTTTTTCGGCCATGATCGTGCGCGTAATTTCGGCGGGTAGCTTTTCAGGCGAGTGGTTCAGACTTTCTTCGCAATGCGTAGCGGACGTCCAATGGAGAAGGCAAATTTCCACTTCTGTTGGAGTCGCTGCGCGGCTCAGCGCAATTTCGAACGCGCGTGAAACGATCTGAGCATCGGAACCTTTTTCGCTCAACAGCCGCACAGCGAACGCCAGGGCGCGATCCCGCGTTTCGACTGAATTGACGAGCGTCAGCGCCTGTGGTGCCACCGTCGAAGTCTCTCGCATTTCACACGCTTTGTCGGGGCTGGGTTGATTGAATGATTCCAAAAAGGGATCACGCAGTCCGCGAATCTTTTCCGCATATAGGCTTCTTCGATTGCGTTGGCTGGGAAGTGGATCGGGTTCGTAGACCGATGCGACCCCACCCATAATTTGACGTGGCTGCATGGCCACTTCGAGATTAATATCAGGTCGACAAGGAATGCCGCCTACCTGCCTGTTCAGTTCGCCACTCGCCGACAGCATCGCATCTCGCAATTCTTCCGCAGTCAGACGACGTGGGACAAATGCGGCATAGAATTCGCGATTCGCGTCCCGTTGATCGAGCTCTCGTGGATCGGGATGTCGCGAACTTCGCCGATAGGTGCTGGATGTTACGATCAGTTCATTCAACGACTTGACTGACCAATCATGGGCCATGAACCAATCCGCGAGGTAGTCCAGCAATTCAGGATGCGTTGGTAAAGCGCCGGTCGCGCCAAAATTGTTTGGATTGCCGGCCAGTCCCTTACCAAAGTGCCAACTCCATATACGGTTCACAATGACTCGCGCGGTCAACGGGTTTTTCCTATCAGCAATCCACCTCGCCAACGATAGGCGGCGCTTCTCTAGTCCGCCTTTGATGTCAGGAGCGTCCATATGACCCAAGGATATGGCGGCGCTCAGTGGGCCTGGCTGCACCAATTCGCCTCGAGAGAACGTATCTCCACCGTTCAGGATTGTGTCGTGTTCAAGAGTACCCTTGTCCCAGGGATCATCGGGAAGCGACAGACGGCTAGCGACACTCGACCGCTCAATCGTCTTGCCGGTGTATGCCGCCAAGGCGATCGGCTGTGTTTTGTCCAGTTCCCACCGATGCCGCGCGATGTTCTTGGTCATGCGGCCTACGGACGCTTCATCGCCTGGATCCAGGCCGTTGTCCCCCACCTTGGCTTCGTGCGTTTCGCTGCGTTGACGTCGCTGGATAGATGCCTTAAGCTCTTTCCGCTGTTGCTCATAGGCGGCAATCTTAGCCTGCGTCCACTGATCCGCCTCAGCAAAACCAAGTTGGTTTTCGCTTTCGAGAAACGCCGCATCGCGTTCGGCGAATTGAGTGGTCGAGAAAACCGCCAGCATCGCGTAGTAGTCCCGTGTGGGGACAGGATCAAACTTGTGGTCGTGGCACTTCGCGCACTGTAACGGATGCGCCAGAAACGTTTGCCCGACCGAATCCGTAATGTCGTCCAACCACTGTTGACGCGTCTCTCGAAAGACGCTCATGCTCGTCTGTTCCCAAGGCCCCATCCGCAAAAATCCCGTCGCGATCAGGCAGTTAGGATCGTCGGAGTCGAGCTCGTCACCAGCCAATTGTTGCAAGATAAATTGGTCGTACGGTAGATCTTGGTTGAACGCCCGAACGACATAGTCGCGATACCGCCAAGCGTTGGGACGGGCAAAGTCATTGGCAAGTCCGGCCGAATCGGCATAGCGAACCACGTCCAGCCACATTCGGCCAAAATGCTCTCCATAGTGCGGCGAGGCCATTAGCTCTCTCGCATACTTGCTTACCGCAGTTGCCGGATCCTGAACGAATTCTTCAACGAACTCTTGGACCGCTTCAGTATCCGGTGGCAAACCAGTGAGCCCAAAGCTCATCCGCCGCACCAGTTCGCGAGGATTGGCACTAGGAGCAGCCTTCAATCCGAGCGCCGTTAGCTTCCGATCAACAAACCAATCGACTGGGTGCTCGCCGTTGCCAATCGGCTCCACCGCGAGCGGTCGATAGGCCCAGAGTTGCTTCTCGTCATAACGGCGGTGGGTCCATTCATTGTTCAAGCCCCCCGACGTCTTGACGACTACACCCTGAGCAAACTGTTGTTGAATCAACTTCGTCCGATTCGAATCTGGCCACGGAGCGCCTGCATCAATCCAATCACGAATCGACCAGGCTTGCTCTTCGGTGAGCCGTTCCGAAGCCTTGGGAGGCATTTCGAAGTCTTCTTCCTCTCCGATGGTTACTCGGTATAGCCAACTCGATTCGCTGCTTCCCGGGACCAGCACTCGATCGCCAAAGGAGTCTCCGCCAACAAGCATTGAATCGCGCGAACGCAAGTCCAAACTGCCCCCAAGTTCTTCTGGATCGTCACCATGGCAGGCCATGCACTTTTCCGCCAGCAGAGGCTGAACACTCAACACGAATAGCTGCTCGCCGGTTGTTACCGAACCAGCGGACTGCGTAGCGTTTCCGTCTTCGGCAGCAACGCCCCTTAGAATGCCGGGACCGGCGCCCAACGTCGCAACGACTCCAACGCAAAACAGAAGAATGGCCCTAGTGAGTTCCTGAAGATACCAGTTTGCGCAGCTAATCTCGGTCATGAAACATTTGCGATCTAATCAAGTAGGCATAGTGCGGAGAATATCTGCCATCGTGGATCTTGCTAAAGATCCCGCATGGAGAATCTCTAGCAAGATCCACTACGAAAATCCCGACACGAATTCCCGGTTGTTGCTTAACAACAGCAACAGCGTCAAACGATCCGTCTATCACGTAGAACTATTTTACTTGGAAAGCGTAAGGGAAAAATTAATGGTGTTCTTTCCTTTGACCACGTCGTCAGTCAGCTCGCTCCGATTGTGATATCTGGGTGGAAGGCGGGCCTTGCCAATGAGTGGCTCAGCATCTTCGCCGGGAATTTCCGTGCGGATCATCACTTTGTGCTGACCCAACATAGCGCCTTCGACGCCATCGAGTTAGTGCAAAGAATACTGTTCCTTTTCGTCGGTGGTTCGCAACGACCATTCGATGGCTAACACACGACGCTCGTATTTGCCAATGGCTCTCCGTCCAGTCCGGCGGCGGCTATGTGATGGCGGCGCGATCAGCGACTTTGGCGGGAACGTTTACCTAGCAATCCTAGGGAACGGGCTCGAAACATAGCAACCGTCCATTTTCGAGAGCAACGAAGATCTGACCTCGATGGTCAATGGACGTTCCCCCCTTGACGGCAAGGCTAGGGAGCGGGAGACTCCAACGGTCCGTGCCATCCGCTGTATTGATAGCCACCAGACTCGCCGCTTGTTCATTCCCATCAGGATGGCACGTTGCCAGAAGCGTATCATCCGAAACCACGAAGCTGGTGAAACGGCGATCCGCTCTATCTTGCCAAATCATATCGGGGGTCTCGCCACCACGACGCACCCAACGGGCCGCTTCCTTAGGAGTTTGAGGGGTTCCTGGCGGCAGCGGTGATTGCCGAAAAAGATTGGTGAACTGGCTCCCCTCGTAGCTAGCGTCATGCGAAAGCTGGCAACCGCACATCCATGGCCCCCAGTACAAATGTCCACCCGCAACGATCACTCCATCCTGACACGGCGGCCGCATCGGATCGATGTGCTGGGCAGTGTTGGATTCCGTCAGTACTCGGACAGTCCCTCCGTTGGCTCGAAAAAAATGCTATCAGCACAGCCCGTCGCACGCGTGCATGCACGCCGGGCCGGAAACGTAGATAGCACGTGTCCGGTCGAGTAATCCAGCTTCACGCCCCCTTCGGAGGTTTGTGGGCCCGCCGCCCAAATGGCATCCTCGCGCAGCACGATTTGGAGATTTCCCGTCGCATGTGTCCACTGGAGCCGGCCATCATCCGCCGACGCCACAACCATCCTCTGACGCTGCGGCCCCGCAAAAAAGAGATGGTCTTCATTACACTTCATGTAGCAAGTCGTCGCGTACCCCGTAGTATAATGTTGCGCTTTCTGGTTGTCGCCGATCGCATCCAGCAGATCTTGGTCGGTATTTGTCCACAGGCGCTGGCCGGTATGCAGATCGACCGCCGCCAGAGACTTTCCGGGGGCATAGCAGAAGAGTTTTGAATCGTTCATACACACCGCGCGCGCATCCAAGAACTCATCCGCGCGATGATACCATAGCCGCTGCTTGGTTTTCATGTCGATGGCGACCAGGGTTCTGCCAAAGCCGAACGACGTTTGCGGGTCGTTGTAATCGTGCCCGTCCCACATGGCCCAGGGCCAATGACCTAGCCCACGCCGCACTGCCTTTTGGGTTTCAATTTGATTCTCTGTATTGCCGACCATGGCGTAAAGAATCCCTTGTCGAGCTGCCATCCATTTCCACACAGGTCCATCGCTGATGTCACGGCCCACAGTAATCTCTTCTCGAATCTCTCCCGTCTCCCCGTCGATTACTTTGCAGGCTTCATGATCGCCGAGATACAGTGCGTCGTCGGTAGCGAACATGGTGTTGCGATGCAACATGAAACCCTCGGAGAGCGGTCGCCGCCAAATGATGGTGCCGTTGTAGGCGTTAATGCACAACAACGTGTTGAGCATTTCATTCTGGTTGGCTTTGTGGGCGATGTGTCCCATCGCCTTGTAGATTCGCCCTCCTGCGACGACCGTCTGTTCCGGCATCGGACAAAACATGGGGTAACCCAGAAATTGAGTTCGAAAACTTCCACGCACCAACTGATCGTTGGATTGCGGATTGTTGTCCGGTCCGTGGTAGGGATGTGTCCACTGGTCTATACCTTCGGGAATACCCTTGACAAGTGTTCGTTCCGCCGAACCTCCCTTGGTCGACGACCATAGCGCGATGCCGCGCGGTACCAAAACGCGTTCAATTGCCGAATCCGAAAGTTGCTGGGGTTGGCCAAAAACGAGAACGCGATCGGCTATGTTATCGCCAAGACTTAGTGAATCCATCGCAGCCAGTTGTACAAACAGTCGCGTACCCAAAACGCCCGCTTGCTTTGCTGCTCGGCGTGCGGCGGCGGCAACTTTATCTTCATCGGTTTGGAAATAGATTGTCAACTCGCTGGCCTCGGCGAGCTCAACTAGATAGCTCGGATTCTCTTGAGGAAGTCCCACAACGGCCAGGATCCCTTTGTGAATTCCAAGCTGCTGTAGATGCAGGTCCACGTCGTCAGACACTGCGCCTCTGCTGGGCAACAGCACGAATACTAAACAGATTGCAGGCAACCAAGATCGAGTTCGCATGGTATGGATCCAGTATTGACTAGACGACAAGCAGCCCCAGCTACAATGTCGAGCCAACCTCCATTGCCACGACGGTAGGCTCGGCACACGTCAGTTTAACAATTATTGTGCCACAAGTGGGGACAATCCTGCTCAGTATTCCCGAGCGGAAGATCTGAATGTTGTCAATGTCCTTGAGATAGGTCATCACCAGGGGACCGACTTCAGGCAACTCGGTTTTAGCACGGAACTTCGAGAGATCCGAGGGAACTACTGTTTAGTCTCCGACCAAGGGACCCGCGCTGATTGCAAATCAATAGGCCGCAAATGGTGAGCAGAAACACTGGTATAGGCGTGATGAAAGATTGATCAAGCCGTTGCTCAAAACCGTGAGCTTCGTGATAGAGAAGCGGAGTTGAAGCTGGAGATTGACACGGCCGACCGTGGAATACACGAAACTATCGACATTGCAGCGACGGCGCTTAAACCTCCGCAAAGCCCTCGTCCTAGGTGGGTTACGGCTGATTGCGCCCCAAAACGTCGAACCCTCGGAATCGTTTGTTTGAACTGCTCTGTTGGTGACGTAAACCTATGCGCCACAATGGAAAGCCCTTCGACCTGTTGGCCGAAGGGCTTCATACTAAAAAGTCGGGGTGACAAGACACCAGATGAACTTTTTTGGGATGCGGTTGAATCGGAGCGGTTCAATCTTTCGAGTATCCAATTCAATTAGCGGCTACCAGAAAGTGACTAGTGGCCCGTTCGCTTGAGGATTTGGACAAGGCGCAGGTAACGAGGGTCGGTCGCGAGCTTTGGATCTGCAGCAACTACTTTTCTCAAGCAACTATCCAAGTCCAGTGGTGCCAGAGAATTGTCACCAACAACGGCATCTAGCAATTCCAACGTGTCTGCTGGAAAGACGGTTGGGAGTTGCGACTCGTCCAGTATACGAACGACAAGATCAGCGTGTTCAATAGGAATTAGCCATGCACGGACCGTAGACAACGCTTGCGGAAATTGTTTGCGGGCGGCAATACAGAGTCTAGCGAGTGAATCTGCTAGTCCTTCAGAAATCAAGTTGACCGATTTCGGCCAAAGTTCCTTCCAGAAAGGCAGAATGCGGTTAGTCCAGTAGTCTTCACGTTGATCACCGGCACCCTCTAGTAACTGCGTCATTCCATTTGCTGCTGCCAGCAGACCTTCGGGAGGTAAGGCGAGTAGTGCGTTGGCGAACTTACTTTTAAGGGCATCCAGGGGATGCTCTATACCTGCGAGTACTAGCAACGTGGCGTATTGAACGGCGAAATCTCCTAGTTCGGCATAGTGTTTAGAAGTTTCAAGGAACTCTTCCATGAATTTGTCTAAAAGCGGACGATATAGTCGCGGTGTCCACAGGTACCCTTCCCACACAGCTTGGGCTTCTGTGCCCTTGCTGGTCCAATCGAATAATGGCAACAAGTAAGTCTCAGTCCACTGCCGGTCGACTCGGTAAAGTGGGATCAAGTTTGCCGCCAAGATGACGCGTCCATGGCAAAACTTATCGACTGATGAGTCGCAAAGCTGTGTAAAGATTTGCTCGACGTCTTCAGGAAGACCGTCATTGTCTTTGGGCACCCGGTTGAACCAAACGTTTACTACTGACTGAGCTACGTGACCAACAGGGTGATTGATTGCAGCACTAACGGCGTCGGTGGAACAGCTACCTTCGGAGTCCACCAGTTCAAGAATTCGCTTACATAGACCAAAAAACTCAGTTTGATTCTGGTCCAGCCCCTTCGACGCTTCTTCTAGCCACCAAGCAACGTTATGCAACAGTTCTTTCAGAATGTGGCCAGGCATCGAATTAACGAGCCCCGCAAAGTATCTCCACGAATTCTTTTGTTGACGTTTCTCGCTCCAAACCTGTAACGCTCCCCTCCAGAACGGTATCGGCCAGTTGCCTTCGCGTGCCAAATCACACAGGGCGAATCCGCTATTTAGAAGATGATACCGACACCGATTCAGCCATTGCGTGTTGTCGTTTTGTGCTGAAGCTGAAGAATCAGTGTTTCTTAACCATTCGGCCAACTCCGAACGCTTCTTCGGGATCGGAACGACTTCGGTTGATTCTTCGTCGTCGGGAAAGCCGGTGCCGCTCATCCAGTGCGAAAACTCTTCTTTCTGATTCTTCGAAAGTTTCCAATCGGGATTAGCGATTCGGAGAGATTCCAATTTCTCCGCCGCCTCCTTACCCATGTTGACTTCACCCTTTTCAAGCTTGCTTAGTCTCAACCATATGGCGCGATCCGATAGGCTCTTCCACTCTTGCTCCTCGCGATCAGCAGGATACATTTTCCGGGGTGGTCCATTAAGGATTGCTTCTTCGATTGAACTTCTTTCACCGGGCGTGAGTTGATGTCCTTGAGTTTCCAACAGACGCATCGCCTCACGCTTAGTTTCGGGTGCCCATAGCCACCAAGCGTCATCATTCAATAACCAAGCTGTCCACTGTGCGGATGGAATGAAACCGCCATGACAAGCCGCAAAGAGTGCCAAACGTTTGAAAGTCGGGAAGGGGATTGGAAACCAACTTGTCGCAACTGATGTCGCTTGTACAGGATCTAATTCATTGAGTGCCTTCCAGGAATCACGAACGAGTTCAATCAGCACTAACCAATCGCGATGGCCTCTATTCTGCACATGATCATCTATAGAGGGCATGTGCCAACTAGATCGATCATTCAAACTATCTGCAAGTCCCAGCTCCTCGTGAACATCGAGCGAGTCTCGCAAAAGCTGCTGAAAGTCATTCAGCAGCAGCGGCAACGCGTTTTGCCATTTTGCTGATTTTTCCATCTCACGAAAAAACTGCAGTGGGTGATCGGCTGCCAGGGTAACTTCGCAATCGACCAAATGATCGAGTTTGTCGGGTGACTTGTCGCCTATGTTGTATTCCCACCAACGGAATGGTGCCTTCATAGTGACTCGTACTGACAGGATTTGACGGAGATTAAGCCGCACTGTGGCGGTCAAACCATCACGATTAAGGCAATTTCGCCATCGATACAAATCAAACCTATTGGATTGCGATTTTACGCGACCAGCAAGTACGAGTCTCCACAAGGTTCGCATAGCGGTACGGGGAATCGCATCTTCACTCTTGGAGCGTATTTGCTCTAGTTCGTGAGTCTTGTTCTCTGATTCAAGTTCGTTCAATCGATCCAATTGGTTCTCGATCAGTCTGGTCAGATGGGAATTGAGTTGACCTCCGTGCTGGACCATCCAAAGCACAAGCTTTGGGTTATCGAGGTGGCGTAACAGCCACCGACCTATGTGCAACATCACATTGTCTAAAAGTGCAGGAGAGTTCCACCCCACTAAATTCATCCATGGCGCGTGCGTATACGGTGCTGGACGCCGCACTAAACTGAATTGGAGCTTATCGTCGGATTGAGTGTGCGGGATCACATTGAAGCGGGACAGATCTTGATGCTGAAATCGTTCGGATGCGAAGGCCTCTAGCCAATCAAGTGGTGGTACTGGCTCAAAATCGGCAAATCGCTTTGCAGGTTCTCCCGTCGCGTCTGACAATGCCCAGATCATTCGGCCAACATAGTCATCCTCAGGCGTGCTTTTTGCTGGTCGAGACATTGCGTTGTCGACAACGATTCTTTCCTTTCCGAGTATTCCGTCACGATATATGTCAGCCCATTCTCTTAAGGTATTGTGGAGCGCGGAATGGTCGTGCGTGCCTGAGGGCACTTCGTAGAGAATTGGGGTAACACCCTTGGCTTCCCATTCGATTGATTTACGGTGCGCTTGGTTTGGTGCACAGTCTCCGAATGCGTAAGCAGCTGGAGTGGATTCTCCGAGCATTCGGTCCGCGGCCAAAGCATCCATCATGTATCGAAGCACTGGGTCGTTGATGCTATACCCAACGAAGCAAACGACATAGTCCCGGAAAAGCTCGGAAACGAATCGAGCGGCCCAACGCTCAGTAAGATATGCATTCCCAAAGTCGCCGCTGGTGATTACCAATCGGTTAAGCTCACCCTTCTCCGGTAATTTCGGCAGTAGTCCATGAAGATATACCAAGCCGTTCCACCGACTCCTTTTGGGGATCGGGAGCAGAGGGGCGCAAAACGTGTAGACCGGGAGTTTGTCTCGCTTGATTATATGCTCAAAAATGCGGTCAAAGTTTGTGGTTACGAGTCGAATAGCTCCGTCTCTGCATTGCGACAAGTTAAGCAATGACTCATGCGTTTGGGTCGCTAGTTTTCTCCGAAGCTTCGGCTTGAGAGAAGAGTGTAGAGCGGTGCGAACCGCAACTCTTTGTCCAGGGTACCGCCGCTCCAAGAGATCTAACGTTGCGTCGAAATGTGAACGGTCGTACGCCTCCTGTTCGATTTCTTCGAGACTGGTGCCCAAACGACTATAAATCGCATCGACTAATCCCTGGAATCCGGGCAGTCCTGCTGGGTATGAGATTCCTGCACCGCAGAAAAACACGACCCGACCTTCCTCATGTGCCTGAAGCAAGTATTCTGGAATATCTGGGCCACGTGCTACTAACTGCATCGCCTATGAGCTTTCCGGGGTCGCTGAGTTATGTTTCGTGGCGGTCATTAGCCATGACCGCATCGGCCTGAGAGTAGCATATTCGGGAGGAGAGAGGAGACGTCAGGCACTATTTCGCATTGACCGTCTGAAGAATGGATCGAGGTGCCGTGTTAGGTGCCACTTTCTTGCCGCGCTCTTGCCGCCTGATTAGAATTGGAGCACGTGCGATACACGCACCGATGCCTGATCGCTTAAGCGTTCGCCCGAACTCCACCATCCACCAAACCACGTTGATTCAATCGGCCCTTCCCCGGCTGGCACAATAAGGGGACTTCTCGGTTCATACCCACACATTTCCTGACCACGGCATTGACCGAACACGCCCATGCGGGGCTGTTCGTGGAATGACGTGTAAGTGATGGAGGAAGGTATGAATTTCTTTAACAAAGAAGTCGAGAAGCGGCGAAGAGAGATATATCGCAAACGAGAGTGCCTCGCTGCCCAGCGATTGCTTTCTCAAGCGATGTTTATCGTGTTGGGCTTTGCGATGACTATGGTCATAGCAATGCTCACACTAACTATCTAACTTCGCCCGCCCCGAAAGGGGCTTTTTACTAATACCACACTTGCCTCGGGCGATCCAAGAGGCCCGGCAAGTTTCGAGATACTAGCTATTTCCTCGGCTGGCGAAAAAAATGAGGAGACTTTACCGGACCGACTCCGACCTTCACCTCCAACAGAATCAACGGGCTACCGATACGCTGGCTGCAAGCCATCGTACAGGCCGTCTGTGCTTGATTAAATGGAGAGAAAGGTATGCACCCGCAAAAGAGAGTGGTTCAAGTGGTAAAGTGGCAGGAACAGTTAGTTCGACGATACGAGCTAGAAGTTGCTAAGCGGCTTTTCTGGCACTTCATCTTGTTCATGATCGTTTACACGATCGCGATCTTGATGATCTCAAAATAACCATTCCTGCCCACCGGTTCCTTTTCAGGTACCGGTTTTTTATTGATATCACCTTCGCCCCAGCGAAATCAACGCACGGCGGGGATAGTTCCCAGTGAAACTGCGTTCTCTTCGAGAAGACTCAATGCTCGTCGGCGGTTACCTGCGATAAGCTCTTTTAGAACCGCGGTTGCAAAACGCTCATCGAGGTTTGCCCAGAAGGGGACCGCGTCCTGGCCGCCATCTAGCGGCGGGAGACGCAAGCTACCACCGGCTTGCTGAAAGCTGCGTAGACCACAGTTATCGATGATTCCTTCGAATGATTTGAGCATCCCTCCACGTACCACAGTCGGAAGCGATTAGTAAAGTTCTATCTACAAGTTTTCTCGAATCACGATTTAGGGCTAACTTCCGTAGCCTCTAGCTCCATCTGTAAGCAGTCAGCGAATGCTTCAGCGAGCCAATCGAAGTAATCGGAGCTAAAGCTGGAGTCTTCAAAAGCAATGCGAACCAGGCCGGAATCGTAGGCCGATAGTGCGATGCGGTGCTCCAAGAAACGCTCCTTGATCTTATCGGCTGACGTTGGGCGGTATTCGCGAAAGCGATTTAATCGTGATTCGAACAGTAGAATCTGGCTTTCCATCTCGGGCACCGGTGCTACCGGCTTCCAGCCATTCTTGATTGCCGCCTCGGTAACTCCTGCTCTTGCCTTCGCGTCGACCTTTGGAAACTTCCGCCATGAAACATCGGCTGCAGCAGCAGAGGCGGTGAGTAGGGGAGCGAGCAACACCGTCTCGCCGTATGCCCGAGCATGCCTTGATTGCAGCTCCTCGCAAAATCCCAACAGCGGATCGGATAGCTCGCCGTTTTCTAACCAGGTGCGATAGGAATCGCTGATGAACCCTCGTGATTCCTCACGCCCGAAGAACGCGAGTCCTAGAGGGTAAAACGCTCGCAGCCACTTATGACAGCCAGCAAGGAACAAGTCGCAGTAACCGTCCCGAAGTGACAACGGCACGTGGCCAAACGATTGCGCTCCGTCAACTACGACAAACTCAATCGGAGCCAGCGAGCGAATGCGCTGGATGATCTCCTGAATTGGCAAATGAACGCCGAGGTTATCTACGAGCGGCAAAAACAGCCCATCGCAGCGGCATTGAACGTACTCATTTGCGATGCGATCAATGACATCCGGCACTGCGATTCGATCCCGCAAAATTGCATGACGAAGTGGCAATGCAGTGGTTCTCAACGTGGCGTCTTTGCGCTCCCGTTCTAGAATTTGCTGGTACGCTGGCCATGTGAGGTCAGTAATCAGCACGTTATTGCAGCGGCTGGCGAACAACTTCGCTGAAAACTTCATCAACTCCGCGGACCTGGCCGCCATTATCAGCTCGCATTCAGGGTCCGCATCCGCAAGAACTACAAGTTCGCGTTTGAGATCCCCGATCCCTTCCCAGTAGCGTAAGCCCTGATACTGCTCCTGAAGGGATTCTGGCCAAGCGGAGTAGCCATCAAAAATGATGGTTGATAAGTGGGCTGAGCAGCCGTGGTCTAATGCGAACTTTGTAAAGTCATTCGAGGCACAGCAGGCACTTAGCGTCATTCTGCCAAGCCGTGCCGTGTCTAAGTACAGCGGTGGGAACATGATAGGAAAGAACCTCCATGTTCCTGATCGTAGAGTGATCAATGCTGCTGATCTAGTAGTTCGCGATAAGAAATCGAGTAAACCGCTAGGCGGCTCCAATGGGATTCTGCCTGCTGCAGCTTGTCAAAATCGAAACTCAGCATAAACCGGATAGTTCTGCCGGTGGGGTCTAGCCGCTGAGTGCCAACTGCGCGATAGCCGTAAATGCCAAAGTCATTGAGCAAATCTGTGTCAGCCCCCAGTGCGGATTCGCGCAGTAGTCGAATCCAAATCCCGTGGCGATGCTGCTCATCAAGCCAGGAGTGAATCGGCTCTATGGGAAACAGTGAGTCTTCCGCCCAGAGGTGGTCAGCAATGATCGCGATTCGCTCGATGCTCACAACACGTGCATCGTGCAGTTCAAGGTTGAGCCGAGTGCTTTGCTGGCCGGGCCCATCCTGCCAGTAGTGCGGGCTCTCGATATAGGCAGCAGAACGATACATGTGTAGCCCAGGGCTTCGAAGTAACTCTTCGTATACAACTCGCCAGCTCTCCGTTGAGGGGAACTCAATGGTGCCGGTGCCCATTGATGAACATTGGTCGACTGTGGATTGCAGTCGTTGCAGCACTAAACGCCGGTAGATCGGGTCTTTTTGATTCGCCACTTGGCATAGTGCTTCTGCGAGTTCGGTGTGAATTGTCGAGATTTCTTGATCGCGGGAAAGATCCAAAAGCGTTCTCACAATTAGAGGCTGTGACTCTGAATCTTGCAGCGAATGGAGTATCAGAAGGCCAATAGCTACCAAGGCAGAGAGCAGTAGGGCTAGATAGGCTGGTGCGACGGCCGGTGCAGTAATCGAGACAGACAAGCCGATTGCGGCAAGAGCAAGCGCTGCGGGAAGCGGCGGTATCGGAGGAAGGAAAAGGCTTTTGTGTGCCATAACTGTTTGATGGATGGACTCAATCTGAATTCCATCAGCATGGCAAAACTGGTCACAGCTGCGCAACTTGTTGGCCGGAGTTTCTTAACTGATCGGAGTCAATGAACATTGCGCTCAGTACCGGCGAAACTTAGCTACCTAGATAGTACCCGCCAGTTGGAAAGATCGGCGACGAAGATTTTTTTGTAACGTTGAGTAGCTCACAGGATTGAGAGCAGGCAGGTTGCTCCGTCTGCCAACTATGGGCCATCGTATTTGCCGCTTTCGTTAGCTCAATTGCACGTTATTCTCGATTCGCAGCCGCACTTCATCGAGTGCTTGTTGCAGTGCTTGCTCAAGCTCGTAGTAGTTAGCCTTCTTATCGGATGCTACGGTGATCTTCCAACCATCCTCGGTGACAAAGGTCTGCTTTACTCCCCGAGCGCGAGGGGATGCTTTGCCTTTTCGCTCCCGGACCTTCTTCTGCACGGTTGCGATCGACAGATTTTCTTCACCGGATGCAATCGCAGACTGTTGTTGCTCGGAGCTGAGTTTCGAAAGCTCGTACGCAGCGCGGGCAGACAACTCGCCATCTTCAACTTTGGTTTGAATCTCAGCGGGTAGGGAGAGTAACGCCATCGAGCGAGCGATCTTTCCTGGGCTGACACGAATTGCCGACGAAAGCTCCTTCGCTGTCCAGCCATTGAGTTTGATGAGCTGATCAAACGCTTTGGCTTCTTCGATTGGCTTTAGATCCTCTCGCAAGAGGTTCTCAATGAGCTGCTGCTCTAGGATGTCGGTCTTTGTGAGCTCTCCTTCCTGGAAGTAGCACTCGGCGGTAGGCAGCCCAGCGTGTTTGATGGCGCGGAACCTACGCTCGCCGGAGATGATGATCCATTTGCCGTGGTTTTCAGACCACCGAACGCGAATAGGGTGAAACTGGCCCTTCTCACGAATGCTTTGGGCAAGATGCTCGATTTCTTGCTCATCGAATTCCGTGCGAGGCTGCTCTGGATCCGGAATCAGGTTATCAACCGCCAGCGTGCCAAAGGTTCTGAGCGCTCGTCGGCCAACGTCTTTCGCATTTGGCACTGGGCTCAACTGCGGCCGAGAGTCATTCGCTCGCACGCCCATGGATTCATCGAGCTTGCCTTTGATCTTCTCAAGTACGTTTCTGGTGCTAGTCATAAACCTCTATGCAAATGTCCGTCGTTTGTTCTTCTGACTGATTCTGGCAACCAGCTCTTCAACCAAAGTTCTCATCGTTGCAGCCGCTGCGGATTTCGCGCTGTAGAATTCGACCGGCTGCCGACAAGCCAAAGCGACTTTGAATGCCGATGCCTCTGGCACAATCGTATCAAGCACCATCTCGCGGTAGAGTTCTCGCAACCGCTCTTCGTAGGAGCGATGAACCAAGAGGCGCTTGTCATACCTTGTTACTAGGTGGCCAAGGCGGCGAAGCGTTGGATTTAGCTGCCGAGCGTTATCAATCGCCTGATGCACGGCCCGAAGCCCTTGAGTGCCGAAGTCTTCTGGCGGAACGGGAATAACGACGTAGTGCGCTGCGATCATCGAGTTCCAGCTGCACTGATACAGATTCGGTGGGCAATCAATCAAGACAACATCGTACGCGTCTTGCTGCTCCAGAAACTCGCGCACTACAAACTGCGTCATCCCGGCAGTTGCCGGTTTCGGTGCGTTGTAGTCGGCGAGGTGTTGATTCGCGGGAACGATGGAGATGTTCTCAAATCCAGTTGGGCGAATCAGTAGTTGTTGATCGAGAAAGAAGCAGGACTCATCGAACAAGGCGGCAAGCGTTTCACTTGCAGGCAGGTTCTCCACAAAATCCGATCCGAGAAATCCCTGACTGAGTGAGCCTTGCGGATCGGCATCAACGAGAAGAACGGAGTAGCCGTGCGCTGCGAACGCTCCTGCTAAGTGGAAGCAAGTAGAGCTTTTCCCGCAGCCTCCTTTTTGATTGATGAGACAAAGAGTGATCGCTGCCATGTGTACTCCGAAAGACTGCTGGCACTGAACCGATTTCCAATGGAAATTCCGGATAAGCTGCCGTAATCACTTTCGATACGGTGGCATATAGGATTGAGGGTCGCAATCGGTTATTTTTAGTGGAGCGCTTTGTGAGTTCCTTCGGCTCAGAGAGCTGGCATGGCAGCGTCAATATGGAGGTCTAAGAGTCCGCGGCTTACCCGTTGAGTGACGCTTTGGAAACTGGATGCGCCGATTTCCAATGGAAATTCCGCGCAAACACTCGTTATCACTAGCGAATCGTCCAAAATAGGCTGAGGGGGTCTATCCGCATTTCCAATTTCTCTGACAGTTACCAGCCAGCATGTACAAGTCGTTTGCGTTGCAGTGACTCCCATGCAGACGGGAGTGCCGTTTGCGGATTTGGCAAAAAAAGAGACACGAGAAAGGAAGTGGTAAAACCTTCTTCTCGTGTCTCAGACGTAGGAATCCCTCAGCCGGTCCAGGTCCAGGGCGTAACGTCGCGGAATGGCGGATTGCATGGGAAGGGGGACCACCGGGGCGAAAATCGGCAGGGTGCAGTACCTGTTCCGAGGACTACCAACCCACCTTGAACGCTAACTGGTGTTTTCCAAGTTAATTTCAGCTCGCCCCCACTAAAGAACGTGGGGGGAACTTGGACTTCGACACTCATCCCTGCAGCCGCGACAATCGCAGCGTTGCTGCAACTCTCCCGTAGCTGTCCTGAAAAAGCGTCCCCTAGGGCCTCCTTACAGGCGGTTAATTCTTCGGAGAACTCATTCAGATAGTGCGGGCTAACTTTAGCGACGGACTCTGCGATGAGAGCAGCGAGATCGCACGCTTTTACTAGACGAACCCAATGTGGGGCCATCTGGAGCCGCCTCAACCATTCTTCGTTAGTTTCGTCCGGCTGCCTTGATAGGCACATGACGGCCTGGGCTACCTCGGGTCCGAAAGCACGGTCGAGCGCATCAAAGCCCACGTCGATGCCTACGACAGCGGCTTGGATAAATGCCACTATCACGGCGTTCTCCCGAACTTCTTCCGATGCAAACCTTCTTACCAACCCAGCTACTGCATTGACGGTAGCAATCGGCGAACCGTGAAACGCATAGCGATTCCGGAATTCATCTACTCCCATGGCCTTCTCCTTTTTGAGAATGCGACCTCAATACTCACAATCGGTATTGAGTGATCGCGAATGCCGCACAGGCGCGTTCAGACACCTCTGAGGCACTCACGATCAATCGCAAACTGGCGAAGGAATTAGCCGCAAATTGCAGTCGCTTCGACACGAGAAAAGAGAAATTGACTAATCAGTCATCAAGACTTCACCCTTCGTGGGATAAACTCAAGAACTACATCAATAACCTTTTCCCTTTCTCGATCTCCGGCAAGGGCTTGGCGTGCGCCTGCTGGAGACCTAAGAATTTCCAACTACCCGTTTGCAGTTTCTTGAAAGACCCTCCACCTACAGTCGCTTCCAGTAGGTCGAATAAATTATTGACTGCCAGCTTCCGAAAGCCGTGAGATCCATCAAATCAATATGAAAACTCTATGGGATGGTCGGCACAGGGCTTCCATGTGTCACCAGCGAGCCGATTTCCAATGGAAATTCCGTGCAAGCATTCGTTATCACTAACGAATCGCCCAAAATAGGCTGAGGGGGTCTATCCCGATTTCCAATACCTCTCGTCGTTTGCCAGCCAGCATGTACGTGTCGTTTGCGTCGCACTTTTTCGATGATTCGCGGAAGTCGGTTTCCAAACCCGATTTCCAATGGAAATTCCTTGCAAGCGTCGGAAACAATTGAGGAATCGCCGGAAATAGTCTCAGGGGGTCTATTACGTAGTGCTACTACCGAGCATGCGCCGGGTTGGCCCCACGGTCCGGCCATCTGGCTGCGTGCAACTCGCAATTCGAGTCTATCCCAACTCCTCTCGGGCCGCGCGTACTGGCCTGAAAAGACTTGAAAAAAGTACATTCCAAGTTTCGATGTTCCATGCTAGTTCGTTTAACTGGGTTAAAGCTTAAACGGGTCGCATGGCAGCTAAGAGCGCTCAGGCAAAACGCACTACCGGAGTCGGTCAACTATCCTTGGTTGAGCACGCCTTGTGTCCGCTCGATTCTCGCAGTTCGTTAGTCGATAACTTGGTGTTTGACGCCGAGTACCACTACTACGCCGATTCTGATTCGAAGCGCTCAGCCCGCGCTCGAGTGTTCTGTCCACTTGGACTTTCCGCCGCGGATGAACTCTACCTCTGGGGACTACTCGCCCTCACCCTACTCCAGCCAAACCCCGAACCGGAACTCTTTGCCACTCCTCACTGGTGCCTGCGCCAGCTTGGTGTCATCAACCAAATGAACAAGCGTGGCGGTCGTCAGTACAAGCAGTTTGCCGAAGCCATTCGCAGACTCTCCGCTGTAACGTACATGAATGATGGCTTCTACGATCCGATTCGCGAAGAGCATCGCCGGGTCAGCTTCCGCTTCTTTAGCTACAGTCTTCCGGTAGACCTGGAATCAAGTCGCAGTTGGCGAATTGCCTGGGACCCGATCTTCTTCGAAATGGTCCAAGCGGCTGCTGGCCACTTCCGATTCGATTTGGCGGTCTATCGCGAACTGGATGCTGCCAGCAGACGGCTGTTTCTGTTCGTCAGTAAAGTGCTCCCTCGCCGCTCGCACTTAAACGCCCTTCGGCTTGAGCATGTCGCAGTGAACATTCTCGGGTTTAGCCCATCGGTTGCGACTCGCGATATGAAGGTAAAGGTCTCGAAGTGCCTTCAGAACCTGATCGATCTTCATGTGCTAAGCGATGCCGAGGTATTTAAGACCGCACCTGGCCGCTACTTCGTTCGTCTATCTCGTGGCCCCTACTTCGCTCAGAAATCCCAACGAGCCTACATCGCAAGCGCTGAAGACTCGCCGCTGTTCGAAACCCTGCAGCAGATTGGTTTTGAAGAAGCTGCCGCTGCGAGACTGATCGCCAAGTTCCCTACCCGACTTCTTTCTGAATGGTCTGACATTACCCAAGCTGCCATCGAGCGTTTTGGAGTCAGCTACTTCCACAAGAGTCCAATGGCGTATCTTGTGGACTCAGTGACCAAAGCTTCCACTGGAAACCGCACTGCGCCAGATTGGTGGCAAGACCTGAAGCGCGCTGAGCGGCAAGAAATGCAGATGTCGGTAGAAAGCCAACGAGTGTTCACGCAGATTCGTGCGGAACTCTTTGGCGATGCAACCGATGTCGGTGAATCGGCAAAGCGCGGCAACACTCAACTTGCAAGCGTAAGCCAGATTCTGCGTAACGGTTTGTAATCTGCTTGCTTACGCTCAAAGCCGCCGCATACCTTTTCAAATGCGCCATTCTCAAATCCAGAATCAATCCGTCAAAGCAAGTTCCTTTGTCTGTACAAGTACTCTTGTACAAGTACTTTGTACGCGATCGGCGGGCCATCCAAAATCATCGAAAAAGTCAAGCGATCTTGGCCTGTTGCAGGAGGAGCGACAACACAATGTTTTTCAAAAATGCGACGACACCGACACGCCTATGGCTGTGAATAGCGACGGCACCGACACGCATCCTGCACTTTTTTCTGCGATGCCACCGACACCAGCAGCAAGAAAGTTATCCACAGTATTTCTGATGTGCATCTTGCTGAAACTTTGCCTCTCAAATCTCTTCAAACGCTGTCGAATCATTACATTTTGATTCACTTTCAGTTCCCATCTTGCCTGCCCAAAACCAATCCATAGAGGCCACCGCAAACACCTCTTTTTGGCTTGATTGACGCGCAAAGTGGCGTGAAAAGTCGTTGCGGGATCGTTTCAATTTGATAACGACTTTGCTAGCGGTTGGGATCGGATCCCTTACCGCGGCTGTTGCTTACGTCAACGCGTTGCTGCGAGCGAGCTGCAAATTCAGTTCGCCAGTGGTGGCTGCTGACAAACTTTGGCAGACAGTTGCGCCCGCTAAACCTGGACTCACCATCCAGGCTAAGGGAGCGGGGTTAACCATCCGCTACGCAACTGGCCCGTAGAGCTGGATGCATCGAGAGGTGCTTGTCCAGATCGACGGAGGCTTTGTCGAGTAATCCGCAGTTAAGCAGTTGGTATTTGTATCATCAACTGACCTTTCCTCCGAGTAATCCGACAATTCGATCCGATGCTGTAGCGGTTTATCGCACAAGGCTCTCACAAGCCTTGGGCGGGGGCGATGCGGAAGAACCTTAGGAGAATTTCTCTTCTAAGGCTGTCATCAACTGAAACAGGTGAGGTGTCTCGATGATGCGTAATCCTGTGCAAGGGGCTCGGAGTCTCGGACTTCGTTCAACTTGCCCGGCGTGGGGAGTTTCGAGTCTGGCAACAGACCGAACCGGAGCGGACTGGCTCCGGAGTTCGCGGGCAAATCCCGCGACTGCGAATAGCTCAACCATGAGAGGCCCGCGAGGGCTTGCCGGTGAATCTTGCAGAAGACGGTGCCAAATAGCGAAAGACCTTGGTTGTTGGGTAAGGGGATGCTTCCACGTTCGGTCCCCAGAAATGCTTGTCAGCGCCGCTAGCGGCGCGTGTGAGCGAAACTATGCCGGTTCTGGTGAACCGGACATACGACCAACGTCCCTCTCGTTCAATCGGGATAGCGACGTGAGCTGCGAGATAGAAGTGATGACTAACGCAGGATGCTCTGCGGCAGCCGGTTGGTTACCGGTGCCTGGGAGAAGTCACCCAGGTGATTCAAACGCCGTAGAGCGGGAGTGTGGTCTGAGTAGAAAGTCTGGGAGTGATCAAGTGGGAACTTGATTGCAAGCCGAGCGATGTTCCCTGCAAGGCAGTGGGGACTCGTTGATGTCGTACCAGGTGGTGCTGGCGACACATGTCACGACGAAAGGACCGACGGGCACTATGAGCTGTTGGAGTATTGTGCGGTCGATTCCCGTTTTCGGGAATCGGCTGTCCTTGGTAGGGCGCGAGGCGGTTACACAAGGCTAGTGCGGGAGCACTGGTGTTCTGTGACGGCGAATCAACGGCGTACGCCCGGGATCTATTTCGACTCCGGCGTTGCCGTCGACTGGTTCTTTGCGTGAGTGGTTCTATGGATTGGCGAAGCACTATTTAAGAATGTGGTGTTTCGCCGAATCTGAGTTTTTCACCGCGTTTTCTCAGTGGCTTTGAACTGCACGCACTTATGTGACCGAGACTGAAAAGACTGCCAATTTCAGCGGGGGAGACACTGCCAGGCGCGTAGGGAGGAATTCCTACTTCAGTTCTTACTTTTCTTGCTACTTGACCAAAAAATGAAATCTAATTTGTCT
>JADYZV010000034.1 GCA_020852965.1 Pirellulaceae bacterium
AAGACAAATTAGATTTCATTTTTTGGTCAAGTAGCAAGAAAAGTAAGAACTGAAGTAGGAATTCCTCCCTACGCGCCTGGCAGTGTCTCCCCCGCTGAAATTGGCAGTCTTTTCAGTCTCGGTCACAGTACTCATCGAAAAAAGCGGATCCGGAGGCCAATGATCTGCATGCCCTCGCCGAGATGTTTTCAACCTGCACTTTAAATGCCAAAGCGATCACCAATGATCGAGGATTTTACGCTGCCGCCGCTGCGATGTACAGCAATGGCAATTTCTTGCCTTACTTTTCCCTTCCGATGTTTGAAGTCGACCCTGGCTAATGGATCGTGGGCCGGCGATCGCTAGATCGAGGCTGTGATCCTCTTTGAACGCCTTAAGCAGTTGGCGCCCTCTAGCGCGCATTGAAGCCCACCACTGGCCAGATCCGCACGCTTGGACGACTCATGCGTTCGCGGGGGCTATGCAAGGCAGTAGTCGAAGTTCAATCAGCACCGGGGCAAGTACGCGGCGGCGACGGTCTTCGTCTTGAATGATCATGTGTTCGGACCTACTTCGAGTTAGAGTGAATTGCGAATTTTGGCGAAGCCGGTTCGAATTTCGTTGCCAACTAGTTTCAGCGACTCCCAAACGTCGTCCGTCGATTCGGCTACCGCTTGGCGCAGTGGCTGATAGCGATGATTGAGTGCGTCTAGCTGATCGTCCAACGTTTGCAACTCGTCCTGAATTTCCTTCTTGGCTAGATGCATCTGCAATTTGAGCTCATCTCGCTCGTGTTTCAGGCCGCGTAATAACTCGGCGACTATTTTCTCTTGTCCGCTCACTTGTTGTTCTCCTGGGTACTGCCAAAAAATAGACTACTGCTTCATCCAAGTTTAATTTTGGGGCTGATTGTAGTGGACGAGGTTACGAGTCCCAAACGGTTTACGAGTCCCTAACGCCTAACGAATCACACGGACTCATGACCTCGTCCACTACCATCAAACCTAAGTCTTAACTTTGACGAACTACAATCTGCTACGGACAAGAGCTGGCAAGTAGCGTACCATTTTCGCTGTAGGGAATTTCCTTATACTTACGCCAGCAAAAGCCCTCCGAGTGTTGTGGGGTGGTTGGCGCTTTACCGCTTCTCGCTGTTTCTTAGAATCGGGAATCGCGACGGCAGCCGATGCCTGCTGCGGCTTTGAACTCAGCCTGATCACAGGGTCGTATGACTCTCAGCGAGCTTCGTAACTTTGCAAAGTCAGTTCAAGGAACGAGGGGGAAAATGCTCAACGGCAATCGACATAAATTGGCACTCGTGATCGAAGATGACGTCGCGGTGCGCCAGCGTTTGATTGACCTGTTGAATTCTAACGGCTATTGCGCTACAGGCGTCGGTTCGATCGCTGAAACGCTGGTACTAGCGAACTTGCAAGATTTCGAGGCGATTCTACTCGACTGGCATTTGCCCGATGGAACTGCCGATGATTTACTCTCGAAGCTCCTGGCACGCGCTCCAGCCGCTGCCAGCATTGTGGTGACCGGTGACGCCGATATTGGCGCATCGATTGCCGCGCTGCGGCATGGGGCGGTCGACTACTTAGTCAAGCCGATTGACCCCAATTGTGTACAAGCTAGCTTGGCTCGCATCGAAAACATCCGAGAATGCAAGAAGCGCTTTGCGCAATGCGAACGACTGGCGGCGATTGGTCAGGCGGTTACGTCCGTTGCGCATGAAAGTCGCAATGCCCTACAACGTATTCAGTCCCGTGCGGAATTGATGGAGCTGGATTTGGCTCATGACCCAAAAAAGATGGACGACTTGCGAGTCATCAAGTCGGCCAGCCTTAGCTTGCGAAACATGTTCGAGGAGCTGCGTGAGTTCGCCGCGCCGATTGTACTAGAGAAGGAGAACTGTCAACTCTGTCAACTCATCGGGCGGGCATGGCATAGTCTAGCGGCGTTGCCAGAAGCCCGTTTGGCGTCATTCGTATGCGATTTGCCTGACGTTGAAGTCTTGGTTGATCCATTGCGGATGGAACAGGTGTTCCGCAATCTGTTTGAGAATGCGCTCGCTGCCTGTCCCACTCCCGCCAAAATCGAAGTGACTTGTTCGGCAGCGAACCGAGCAGATCAGAATAGATTGCGGATCGTTGTGCGAGACAATGGTCCGGGGTTCAGCTACGAGCAGAAAGAAAAGGCCTTCGAGCCCTTTTTTACCACGAAGAGCAAGGGTACAGGGCTGGGGCTACCCATTTGCAATCGCATTCTGGAGCAGCATCAGGGCTGGTTAGAAATCGTCCCCAGTTCGGAGCCTGGAGCCTGCATAATCATCACGTTGCCGCTCGAGCTAGTAGTTGCACGGTCGACCAAGGGTGCGCTGGAAGTCTGTCAAGTCACCTAGTTGGATCGGTGGTGAGCCTACGCACGAAGCGGAAAGCAGTCCATTCCTCTATCTATGAAAGAGCAACGCCGCACCCTTCGGCGCTGCCTCATGTCTGCTCGTATTCGCGATGTTTGGCTGTCGGGAATATGCAACCAATCTATGGCCATCGAAAGGCCCCACTTTTTACATTTGTGGATTTTGGGTTCCTCTCGGTACGGCTTTTGCTGCGCAAGTCGGTTTATCTGAATGGAGAATTCGCCAAAGGAAACGCGGCACAATGCGATGTGCGTCTTCCTGGTCGTGTCTCTAGATAGTGCTTCAAGCATTTTTGATGTTGGGGTTGATCGTAGTGGACGAGGCCCGCAAGTCCTAAACGGTTAGCGAATCAAAGCGGCTCGCGGGCCACGTCCACTTCCCCCAAATTTAATGTGGTTGAAGCACGAGGAACACTATGAGCCGAAAGGCGAATGAGTCGAATGCCATGTTCGAAGAGCTATTGATCATCGAAACCGACCGGGAGATTCTCGACGCCTTTCACACGTTTCTCGATAGGCAGGGCTACTCGGTCGCAATCGCTGCGAACGGGCCGGAGGCCACGCGGCAGTTACGACGGAGGCGGCCAGACTTGATTGTGATCGAGCCCTTTTTGTCTGATGATTGGGGGGAGCGAGTATTGGAGCAGTATCGGCGCTCTGCGGCCGGTGTGCCAGTTATCGGGTTGTCGAAGTACAGGTCTAGTCGCAATGCGTTTCCATATAGCTCTTATCACGTCAAACCTATTTCCTTGGCGCTCCTGCTGGAGAGCATTCGAACCGCGCTGCATTCCAGTGGCTGGGAATTCTGAGTTGAAACAAATCCTGACGGAGAGCAAAGAGTTATAATGGCACGATGACACTTTTCTATTACGATCCAGTTTTCATGGAACACGGCACGGGCGACCATCCGGAAAATCCGGGACGTTTGTTGCCCACAGTGCGACATTTGAACTTCGTTGGTTTGGATTCAATGTGCACTCGTCCCGCCTGGAAGCCGGCCACCGAGGAGCAGATCTGCCTGGTGCACGCGCCAGCATACGTGGCATCTCTGCGCAGTTTTGCCGAGGCCGGCGGTGGCTGGCTTGACGAGGATACGTACCTGTGCGAGCGATCCTACGCGGTCGCTCGATTGGCCGCTGGAGCTGCGATTGACGCGGTGCAGCGAGTCGTGGCGGGAGAGGATACGTCGGCATTCTGCCTGGTGAGGCCGCCCGGACACCATGCACTTGCGGATCGCGCAATGGGGTTCTGCCTGCTCAATAACGTGGCGATTGCAGCCAGATTTGCAACCAGCCAACTTGGTGTCCAACGCGTCATGATAGTTGACTTCGATGCGCATCACGGGAATGGCACTCAAGCCATTTTTTGGGAAGACGCACAGGTCGCATACTTTTCGATGCACCGCGCATCTTTCTATCCCTACACAGGATTCGGAAGCGAAGTTGGCTTGGCCGCGAGCAAGGGGACGACGTGCAACATTGAAGTCAGCCTTGGTACGCCTCGCACGGAGTTGTTAGAACGGTTTCAGTCGGAACTCGCCAAATTCTCCGAGGCGGTTCGCCCCGAGCTGGTGATCATCAGTGCCGGCTTCGACGCACACCGCGACGATCCACTTGGCTCTCTGGGCCTACTGACGGAAGATTTTGCGGTAATCACTCAAACGATTATGGACGTTGCGCGGCGACATGCTGGTGGTCGAGTCGTCAGCGTATTGGAAGGGGGCTACAATCCCGACGCCTTGAGCGACTGCGTCGCTGAACACTTGGAGACTTTACTCCAAGCAGAATAAGCATCGAGTGGGAATAGAGCAGTTGATGGCTGCCGATCGCGTAAAACGCGCACGCCCAGCCAACTGGAAAACTTTGCCTTCAACCAGACAAGCTGTCGGGGGAGCATGGTGGGAACGCAAGGAAAGCGGAGTCCAACGAGCCGCCCGACTGGCAAGCGAGCTGAATCGCGTACACCTTTGTCGGGGGACATGTCGGGCAGCTCGTCAGACTCCGCTACCGATATCGTGAAGCGCTTACTTCCGTTTCGCAATACGCCTCGCTTGGGTTCCCGTATCCGGTAGCGACTACTGTCAACAATCGTCGCCTCGCGCGGCCGCGCAGCCTGTGCAAGCACACGATCCAAAGCGTGGGAAAGCGTCTCGGCCTCTCGGCAAGCCGCAATGATTGCGCGGACCGTGCATTGAGACGAGCGACCGTGCTAGCTTTAGCGAAAAGTTCAAACAAAAGACGAAGCCCCCATTCACTAATCGTCACAATCGAACCGAGAAATCAGTTCACTGTCCAATTAAATTCTCACCCGTTCTGGTGAGCTCTTTTCACTTTACGGCACGGGTGCATCAGTATCTTCAGGGATTGCGAGCAGCCACACTTACGGATGCTTTGCCAAGTTGCCTTGCTCTCGTCGGCTGCATATCATCTCTCGGGGGACGGAGGGCTGTGAAACTGCAAAGGATTATGCATGCAAAATTGCTTTCTTTCACGACGAAATCGCCCCACTTAGTCGTGGGTGGCAACATCGACGTTGAACCAATTCTGGCGCTGGAGCTCGCCATGGGAGATACCATTGACATTTCATTTGGTGGTGCCCTTGGTCTTCATCTTACCCCTTCGGTTGGAACAGATTTCCTTTTTCGAGAAAGATTTAGTACGCCTGGAGCATTTGATTTCACTTTCCAGTACGACAATCCGGAAGCTCTATTCACAAACGAATATGCATATTTTCCCGATTTCTCGTTGTCAGGTGGCGTCACCGTACATGTTAGTCATTTTGGCGGTGGGAGAACGTGGTTTAACATTGATCCAGGGGTTAGCGCGACTGCGGTTCCCGAGCTAAATAGTAGTGTCTTCGTTCTGGTGCTGAATGGAACTGTTATGCTCCTTAGGAGGCGAAGTCGCAAGTCGCAGATTTAAGACGAACTTGGGTTTGTAAATCAGGCGGCTTTTGCAAGCATTTCTTGATTGGGTGGGCGAATCCGAACGCATGCAATATTCTGAGGTCTCTCGGCCCAGAATTTTTCGATTTCAGCCTGGGATCCAATATAGTCTGCCGTCAAGTGCAGGACCGTGTATTGGTCAGACGGAAGATGTGAAAACGAGGTTTGCGTTTAGCATAGTAAATGAAGTGGTCTGAAGCTATTTTTTCCTGATGGGGGCCAGCCCCCAAACCCCCGGGATTTTGCGCATGGAGCCA
>JADYZV010000035.1 GCA_020852965.1 Pirellulaceae bacterium
AACCTCTTTACTTGGAAGCCAAAGCGATTTGCGAGAAAGTGCTGGGCAAAGAGCATCCCAACTACGCCACCAGCCTGAATAACTTGGCAACGCTCTACCAGTCGATGGGTGACACCGCGCGGGCCGAACCTCTTTACTTGGAAGCCAAAGCGATTTGCGAGAAAGTGCTGGGCAAAGAGCATCCCAACTACGCCACCAGCCTGAATAACTTGGCAACGCTCTACCAGTCGATGGGTGACACCGCGCGGGCTGAACCTCTTTGCTTGGAAGCCAAAGCGATTTGCGAGAAAGTGCTTGGCAAAGAGCATCCCAACTACGCAGCCAGCCTGAATAACTTGGCAGGTCTCTACGCTGCCTCCGATCGCGCAGACATGGCGATTCCACTTCACGAAGATTCGTTGGCGATACAGCGCAAGCGTATACACGAAGCTGCTACGATTCTCTCTGAGCGGCAACAATTGGCGATGAATCAAAGCTTGCGATTTCATTTAGACAATTACATCGATACTTGTACTCGATCCAGCTTAGCTCCGAAGAATGCTGTGTCCAACGTCATGCTATGGAAAGGGAGTACACTTTATCGACAGCGACAAATGCGCAAGGCTGCAGATTCTCCTGCGATCGCGGATCAGTTCGCCAAGCTACAGTTAGCGGTGAGACAACTGTCGCAACTGGCTCAAGCTCCGCCCGGTCCGGACAAATATGACAACTGGAAGCAGCGGCTTGCCGAACTGACGGCTGAAAAGGAAACGCTGGAATCAGGACTAAGCCGCAAGAGCGCGGCCTTCCGCGATGCGATGCAGGAGATCACATTCGAACAGATCCAGCAAGCTATCCCGGCCGACACGGTGCTGGTTGATTATCTAGAGTATAACGGCAGAAAAGGTCGCAGTTTGCTGGCTTCGATCGTCCGCCCTAACGCTGCACCTGTGATGATTGATTTGGGCTCGGCCAATGAAGCCAGCCAAGCGATCGATTCGTGGAGGGAATCATTTGGTATGTCGCCGCAAGGCAAAGCGGCTGGTTTGCAATTGCGAAAGCAAATTTGGGAGCCGCTGCTCTTGCACATTGATGATGCGCAGACGGTCTTGGTCGCGACCGATGGCGTGCTGGGGCGCTTGCCGCTGGCTGCGTTGCCAGGTAAAGCACCCGGCACGTATCTGCTCGAAGATCATCGCTTGGCTCTCATCCCCGTTCCGCAGTTGCTGCCCGCGCTAGTGAATGAACTTGGCAAGGAACAGCTACGAAAAGATCTTTCTACTGCCGAAAACGTGGCCCATGAACTGTTGCTGATTGGAGATGTTGACTATGACGCTGTTCCGGGATACGCCGATCAGCCAGCAAGGGACGACCCTGCGCCACGTAAGCGTCCCTGGGAACGCAGCCAGACGCTCGCCTCGCAAGTCCGTGGCGGAGTGACGTGGGGACCGCTGGAGCAGACACGAGCCGAAGTGGAATACATTGGCGGACTGTACAAACGCATCTTCTCGCCACCCGCCGAAGCTGTCATCGACCTGCGCAAGACAGCCGCTACCGAAACGGCCTTTCGCAACTTAGCACCGACCTGCGTCTACTTGCACCTTGCCACTCACGGCTTCTTTGCTGCGCCAGACGTGAAGTCAGCACTGTCGAGCGACCTGGTCGCACAGCGCGGTATGGAACGCGCTGGAATGCTCGGCCAGAATCGTGATGCCGTCGTTGGCCTCAGTCCCGGACAGTTGTCCGGTTTGGTCTTTGCAGGTGCCAATCGACGACTTGACGCCACACAAATCGCAGCCGATGTCGATGATGGCATTCTGACATCTGACGAGATCGCTTTTCTACCGCTGGAGAATGTTCAACTAGCTGTGTTGTCTGCTTGTGAAACGGGCCTGGGCGAAGGGGCCGGAGGCGAGGGCTTGCTCGGTATACAGCGAAGTTTTCAGATCGCAGGCACACGCAGCACTGTAGCCAGTCTATGGAACGTCAGCGACGGAGCGACTCGTCGCATCATGCAAGAGTTCTATACCAACTACTTGGAGAAGGAAATGAGCATGCTCGACTCCCTGCGCGAGGCGCAGCTTTGGGCCCTTACCCATCCAGCCGATATTCCCCGTGGTCCAATCGTTTCACGCCCCGGTGCAGCGGTAATAGACGCCCCCGAGGCCCAAACCGAAGATCGCTTGTCGCCCCAATATTGGGCCCCCTTTGTCCTCTCCGGCGACTGGCGCTAACTGAAGCGACACTCCGCAGATTAGCGTTCAATTGGAGAAGACTAGGCGGTGAGCAGCGACAGTTCGAGCTACCGGTGGAGCGCTCCAAGACTATCTGACACGATTCTGCGCAGTGAATGTCGCAGGCCTGGGGCCAATTCCATTGAGTAGTAGTAGAGAGTGCGATTGACATTCCTCTCGTTCGGACTTTGGGAACGGTGAAATATGCAAGTTCACGATCGAGATATTGCTGAGTTCTTCTTGATAGCCTTAAAAAGCTCTGATTGGCGTCAGCAATTCGTCCAATTGGAAACGATTATAGCCTGGGTCGACGAGGTTATTCTCCGAACCGACATTCCACCTGGATGGATGCTAGATCTGTCCATCGCCAAAACGGAATACGACGTGGCAAAACTTCTTGGACAAGTGCCGACGCCGAAAACGGAATACTTGGGGGCGTCCATCTTCGTCGCCTACGTCGGTCGATTGTTCCGTGACAGTATCTTCGGCTCGGAACTTGCCGCTTGGTTGCTCCGAAATCTGGGCGATGACGTTGATCCGCAGTTGCGTGTACTTGTCGAGCGGCCTTGGGAAGCACTCGACGACTACGATCTAAACTACAATTTGTGCTGCTCTAACCCATCTAAAACTAGTGCAGCAGAGTTGGAAGCTCGTTCCCAAATTGACAGCACTCTGAAATTGTGCTTGGAACATTTTCGACAGTACGAACGACTGATACCATCCATTGTCACTGACTCCTGAAGCCCAGCAAAACACTCTGCCTCCTCGGCCCCCTACTGTTGAGCTAACTTCACGAGTGCCAATACCGGAGCATACTGTCGAGGAACGATTCTGCGAAAGATCTCGAAGATGCGGAGAATTTCGCAGCGAATTACACGCGAGTGCTTCGACTTGGCTGCTTCCTGCGGCGGTTGGGCCGCATGCAATGGTTAGCAAAGCCCCGTCACGTGCAACCTGACGGAAAATCGAAAAGTGTTATACTGCTGCGAACCTAGTAGCTAAACCGCCCGAAGCGCACTCGCCGCCGATAGGATCCAATGATGCGCCACCCGACTTGCTGTTGTACTGTCGTGTTGCCTGTAATGCTATTTGTCAACTTGCTACAGCCAAGTTGGACTCAGGCTCAATCGCCTCAGCCATCTTCCCAGTCGGAATCCCAACTTGACACGCGGCGCCAGCAACTGGTGGAGGCGAGTCGTCTGAACAAACAAGTGCTCGATTCCTTGAGGCGGGGGATAGTGTCTGACGAAACAGTTGCGGTAGCGCAGCTAGCCCTCCAGATTCGATGCGAGCTCTTGGGGGAGAATAGTCGAAACTCCGTAACTAGTCTTAACAACTTGGGGCTAGTCCATAAAGCATTAGGGGACCATTCTCGGGCAGAACCGCTTCTAAAACAAACCGTACAACTCCGTCAGGAACTTTACGGCGAGAGCCATCGTCTTTACCTAGAGAGTCTGAATAATCTGGCCGAACTATACGCAGCGATGGGCAATGACGCACAAGCGGAGAAGCTGTATCAGCGCGTCGTAGAGCTTGAGTCGTCTCCAGCGAAAGTGCCCAGTACAATGATCGCAGGTGGCCAAGAATTGGTGCCACAGAGGAATGCGTTGGTTGTTGGATTACTTGCTCGGTGCAAACTGAACAACTTCGATACGGCGACTGACGAGCTTTCGCAGTTGTACGACATCGAGGTCCGAATGTACGGCGAGATCCCTCGTGGCTATCGAGATCGCAACTCCGTTGGAATTTTTGGTTTTGGCACTGACTACCAAATTCACAGTGTCGCTGCGGAAGTCCTAGATGCAATCGATTTCCAAGTCTCACAACTGGCCGAAAACGGAAAATGCAGTGAAGCGATTCCTATCGCTTCCGTGGCGAAGCAGATACACGAAAGGGTGTTGTCAATAGAACATTCCGACTATGCCAATAGCCTTGAGCAGCTCGCTCTTTTATGTATTGCCTCCGAGCGATGGGAGAAGGCCGAGGAGTTATTGCTGAAGGCCAGCAGCATCGGCGATCGACGGGTCGGTAAGGCAAAATGCGAGGAAGCTCGGCAGCTTCACAACCTAGGCGTTGTACAAGACGCTCTTGGAAAAACGGACGCGGCCTTGGAATCGTATCTCAACGCGCAACTCGTCTACGCAGATGCCTGGAAGACTTGGCCGGTGGAAACCGGATTCTTGAGTCGTTTCGGCAATTTTGAGAAAGCGGTAGCGCGCTTCGAGTATGCGATGGGTCTGCTTGGGCTGGCCAATCACTACTTTGCAAGTGGTCGATTGGAAGAGTCGGCTGCATTCTACCGACAAGCTCATGAAACTGAAGTGGCCAAGGGTATTCGGTTGGGCGAAGATGCTACGATTCGACAACTACCGTTTTTTACGGATATCATCTTTGGTCTAGCTCGGTATCATCAAACGCGTGGCGAATCAGAACAAGCTCTGAACCAATATCGAGAACTTCTGCCCGCAGTTAGAGCCAACTTAGAGAAATCGATCGTCGCCAGCGCAGACTCGCTTTCCATGGATCGCCAAGAAAGCCTCCGCTACAACTTAGACTTCTACCTCGACTGTTGCCAACTGGATGGTCACTCTGCCAATGATGCCTACGATGAATTGCTTGCATGGAAGGGGACAATCTTCGAGAAACAGCGAACGCTAAGGCGTCTGGCAGATTCGCCCGACTTGGCCCCAGCCCTTATAAGTCTCCAACACGCTGCTCGGGATCTATCAAGCCATTGGAGTATGACGCAGCAAGAAGACTCTGGGCTGTTTAGGAATTTGGCTGAGTCGCAAGCCCGGTACGACTTGGCAATTCAGCATCTTACCGACGTTAGTTCCGATTTTCGGACCCTGAGAGATCCTGTGCACACGGCGGCTGTGCAGGCATGCGTCCCAGAGAATGCTGCGCTAATCGATTTTGTCGAACTCACGGAACCCAATCGACTGATCGCATTCGTAGTGCGTCACTCGGGTATCGTTGAAATGGTGGACTTGGGTGAGTTATCTCAAATCCATGAGCTATCCCTACAATGGCGAAATGACATCGAAGCCGAAAAATCACATCCAGCCAGTGCCGGTCAGCTTCACTCACGCCTATGGCAGCCGTTGGAATCGCATCTCGAGGGTAAGAGCCTCATCCTAATCTCGACGGAGGGGAACCTCGGACAAATTCCATTTAGTGCACTGCCTGGCAAAACCCACGACAGCTACCTAATCGAGGACTACGCCATCGCCATGGTGCCTGTACCACGACTTCTTCCCCTGTTAGTCGCCCGTGAAAGCGTTAAGCGATTGTCTGATGGCCTGCTGGCGGTGGGTGGAGTAGCCTACGACTCAGTGGATCAAGACTTTGTAGCGAAATCAACCAAGAGCAAAGGCTGGCGCACGCCAACCCAGGAATTACGAGGACGACCTGCCTTTACGCCGCTTCCCGGCACTGCGGGCGAAGTAGCTAGTATCGCGCAAATGTTCGAAGAGATCTTCAGCCCTGACAAAGACGAGCTCCGCACTCTACGCGACGCCAGTGCCACTGAAGAGAGCTTTCGTGAACTTGCGCCAAAGTACTTCAATATTCACATCGCAACCCATGGGTTTTTCCAAAGCTCCGATCGATTGCGCAACAATCCCAATTCGGATAAACCGCCCGTTCGGCGACTCAAACCTGTGACTACAAACGTTGACCAAGACGGGTATCCCTGGCAGCAACGCTCAAACCAGTTTTCGCCGGGGCTACTATCTGGGTTGGCTTTCGCTGGCGCAAATTTGCCGGCAACGCCCGAACGGGACGATGGTATCTTAACCGCCGAGGAGATCAGCTCGCTGAGCCTGGAGGGAGTTGATTTGGTTGTGCTGTCCGCCTGCGAGACGGGTCTTGGAAAAGATGCTGGCGGCGAAGGATTACTTGGCGTTCAACGCGCGTTTCAAGTCGCTGGAGCGAAAGCGACCGTTGCAAGTCTATGGAATGTGAGTGACTCTGCCACTCGACGATTGATGGAGCAATTCTATCGCAACTATTGGCAGCGCGACATGAGCAAGCTCGATGCGCTGCGCGCCGCACAGTTGCAGTTGCTCGACGAACCTGACGAGTCCCGCGGTTCCATTGTCGTCAATGCTACTGAGCCAACCAATCAAGGCTCGCGCCGGCTGCCCCCCAAGTACTGGGCAGCGTTTAGTTTATCTGGTGATTGGCGGTAGTCGAAAAAAAACCAATAGAAACGGGCGGCGAGGTTGAAACCACGCCGCCCATTCGATGGAATGTATCGTTTCAGATTAGATCGGACGGCTACCAACCGAATGTATCTCCAATGTTTCGGAATAGTTTCGGCGTTGGGATGCCTCCTACACTGTCGCGGAAGTTGTTCCAACTCCCCTTAATTTCTCTCTGTTTAGCATTGAGGTCTGTACCGACGTAGGTTGATGCTGCGTCCCCAATTAGCCGCCAATCAGGAGTGTACTGAGGCCCGGGCCTCCGGTCGGGAGAGCCTTGAAAGGTACTTTGTGACTGTACCTGTTTCTGCGCCTGCTGCTGAGCGATCCATGCTTGCTGTTGCGCATAAGCCTGAGCTTGTTGTCGCTGAGCGGCTTGCTGGTTAAGCTGCTGCATCTGCAGGTTATTTCGCTCCATCTGCTGAATCATGGCTTGTGTTTGCATTTGCTGCTGTTGATTGATTTGCTCGGCCGCTTGGGCCATACCACCGATCAATCTTAACAGTGATCTGTCCTGAGCCACTGGCTGAGGCTGTCCATAATTCGGTTGGCCATATACCGGCTGACCATACGCTGGTTGCCCGAAGGCAGGTTGCGGGTAGTTCACTTGAGCTTGGCACACTGAGGTGAGCGAGATGGCGGCTACTGCCAGAGCCGACTTCAGGAATAGGGTCTTCATCATCATTGTCCTTTCGCAGGGGGGAGGTTCGGATGCTCACCATTGAGCGTCCATGACCAATAAATGGAAAGGCGGGAAGGAAGACGACAAGTGAGGCAACGAGTTTTTAAAACTTTCTCTCCGATTGCTGCCAGTCTAGCGTGCCACCGAATCATTGGCAGCATCCAGGCTGACGTGTCCGTGCTGCCGAAAGGGCAGTATCAAGTCAAGTGGTTTGTGAATTTCTAAGAAATCTCGCATTTTTCGTGCGCACAAGCCGCAGCTTCTCCATGTGTTAACTGAAGGCTGCCAACGGTGTTCCGCTAAGGCAGCCTGCTCAGGGGAATTCAATCGCTCAATGGTCTGCTTCATTTTGAAAAGTGGGAGATATTCCATGCGTCTTAAAGCTCTGCAAGCCGTGTCACTGATATGGTTAGGCTCTGTATGCACTACGACTCAAGCCCAGGTACGCTTTGTGAACTGCGATAGTCACGACGCTTTCGTTGCGCGTGCCGAATACAAACAAGCACGTTCTAACAGTCCAAATGGCAAAGTGTCTTCCTTGTCGTACGTCGAGTCGGCTGGTTGGTCATTCACTGGGTGGCAAAGAGTATCGCCGGGACAGGTCATCGAGGTACCTGACGGGTTTTACTATCTTCAGTTGGCTGACACGGCGATCACATACGCGAATCTTCAAAAGACTGGCGGGTATATTACCTCAGAGCGATTCAGTGAATTTGTCGATGCCGATTCTAGGGGTGAAGCCGTCAAAAGATTGTCGCAGAGGAACTTCAAGTTCGTCGACTTTATGCAGTTCACTTTAGGAACCTATCGGGTCGTGGGGAATTCTCCTGCGTTTGAACTTGCAACACAGCGTGCGAAGTTCTATGTGTCTGAACATCGTGGCAGCCACATTGAGACTATTGCAATCGGTGCTCCAATTGCGAGTGTCCTTGGAATTGAACTGAAGTATCGAAAACTGCTCAACTCGGTTCAATCAAAGATACGCGGACAAAACGTAGCGCTCACGTTCGATTTTGATCGCGATTTCAACCACAGTCTTGCTGGCGGTAATGTCGTTGTACAAGTCGTCGTGCCATTGAAGATTACGGCCAAGCCACTAGTCCAAGACGGCCTAATACCAACCAAGCTTGCCCCATTGCCTCCGCCAGCGTCTACAACCTTGAATGCACTTCCGCCCTTGCCGCCGCCAGCGACCTCGCAATTTGGGGCGATTCCGCCACCGGCAGCGCCAGGCCCACTATTGGCCCCTCCGATTCCACCCCAGAACGCGACCAATCCCCAACTACCGCTGCCAAGAAAAGAATTTGACACTCGTCTTGGCATCACTGGGATTCCGACTCCAACAGGTGTTCGCGTCGAGTCAGTACAAGGCGAGCTAGCCATGGAACTGAGGCTCGAAGTGGGTGATATTGTTACAAGAATAGACGGTTCAACTGTTCGTTCACCACAAGACATTATTCATCGGCTGCGTGAAGCAGCCGAACACAACGAAGGGCGTTTTGAAATAGAAATCAGAAACATTCGTTTTGGCTTCGAACCCAATGCGCACGAATTTGTTCGCCAGCACGCTCAACTTCACTCAAGGTAGAATGGCTAACGAAACGACCGTTACGAATCGCTCAAGCCAAATGTTGGACCAGTGGAAAACAGCGTTGAGGGACGCACCATATTGCGTAGCGCTGCATGTGGAAAACCGACGGCCCGGCGATTGTACATGTGATATCCCCAGGCAGATGCCAAGGCAACGTTGCATGGTCTATTCAAACCACAAGAAATCCGTCATGTCGTGCTCTATACTGTAAGAGTAGCCTAGGCATCCTGCCTGGGACTTGCCTTATCTTGAACGCAATCGACAGATCATTTCTTAGTTATTGTCGTTTCGACGATGCATTTGCCATTTATGGTTTAGCCGCAGTGCCATCGATGCGCGCATGGTTTGGCTATCGCAGTCAATGAACTTGTCAGTTTCAAACGTGAGGAAAATTACGATGACGCCCAGTTCTTTCCCCATCGTGTGGTTACAGGTTGCGATCATGATTTGCGTCTTGATGACTACCTCGACACTTGCGCAGTTCGCTAAGCCCAAAACCCAAGAGGCGAGCACCGCCGAGAAGCCGGGCACTGACGAGCTGCCGGACTTGCAACTGCACGAAGTCTGGCGCGATGATTTTTCAAAAGACACTCGCAAGATGTATCAAATCGAAGGCGACGTATCTTGGGAACAGGGCAAATTTACACTGTCTGCAGGTGCCGCGATCACTCGCAAAATCAATTGCGGATCATGGGTAAAGATGGACCTCAAACTATCCACGATCAAGCCGGGACAGACAGCAGAACTTAGAGTTTGGTTTGTCTTTGACCGTGCACTTCCATGTTACGTGTCTTTAAGGCGGTTTATCGAAACGCCCGACAGGCTTACTGTGGCGATCGTGAATTTTATTCAACAGAACGGCAAGCCGGTAGATTTCCTGGTTCGAGAAGTCGTTTTACATGTGAACGATGATGTCTTGCAGATCGAGTATCGCAATGGACTAGTGAAAGTGTCTGCAAACCGCGAGGGACAATTTCTGGCATTTGTGGAGAACGGAAAACCTCAGGTTACGGCGGTTGGTATTCACGCATTGGCTCACGAGCGATCTTTGCTCGAATGCACCAGTCTCGCGACAAACCAGCAACCTGCGTTCAGTGTTGAGGAGCAATTTGCCCTCACGAAAGCGACGGAAGCCAATAGTGAGTTCGCGAGGCTAGTCCAAGATGAAAGGTTTGCTGAAGCCTGCAAGATTGGGGAGGCTGTGTTGGTTGTCCGCAGAACCATTTTAGGAAAGATGCATCCTGACTATGCCACCAGCTTGTTTAACCTTATATTCCGCACCCTAGTATAGAGTCAAATTCGGCGATCATTTCGGGCCAGAAAATTTTTTGCGATAGGTTACGGTTCAGGCACTGGGTTCAGTCTTCGGCTAAGCGTTTGGGCTGGGCTGGGGAACTGGAGTCGATTCAATATCGCGCGTTGTCGGCCTGATAGGCGTGCCGGTGTGATGACACGTCCAATTTTTTGACGCTCAACGATGAGGGTGTAGTTGGAGAACGAGGTTAGAATCTTGGCGCCCGTCATGCGATGTTCTTTGATCGGAGCTTCTTCTTCTGTGTTCGCGCGGTAGGTGCGCTGGATCGAGAAGTAAACCATCAGCCCGATCATCAATAGGAAGAGCAATGCTTCAACTCGGTGTGGTGAATGTAAGAAGATAGGACGCACTGCCAGAGGGCCTTTGAGTTGACTGTTCGCATGCTCAACTAGATTCTGCTCACGGAACATGCTGAAGAGTTCGTCACAATTCTTCTTGCGAGTAGGCACCGTTGTCACGATGGCAGAGTATCCATCTTCGGCTTGAGCGTCTTTCAGTTTTGCTTCATCGAAGATCCAATCAAACTGATGCGTCGGCTGCTTGCAGCCGCGCTGAGGTTTGGGTTGTTGAGCGAGTTGGCTGGCCGTCAATTCAACAACATCATAAGTAAAGAATCGCTCCATGCGTCCGTCGCCAAATGCACGCGTCACTCGTTTATCGATCGCGGCAATCTTTGTGTTGTAACGCCCAGCGGCAACACTCCGTTGAAGTTGCGCCAGTTCTTTTTGTATATGCGCGATCTTCTTCTTACGCTGTTTGTCAACGACCTTCTGATCGGCTGTACTGAATACGAAGATCACTCGGCAGGCAATTGACTCACCAGTAGCATCCTCAGTCATCTCGTGCGGCACTTCAGCCAGTTCGTAGTGCTCGCGTGGCTTTAGGCTGTTGCGATCACGTCTTCGATTTTGTTCGATCGAAAGATAAGAAGCTTCAGACCATTTGAGGTTAGACTGCTGTTGACGAAAGAGTTCTTTGACATCTCCCCAAGGTACGCTACAGATCGCAAAGCTCTTCGCTTTCTTGAGCCGAAGCAGATGCGCTACCGAGAATGTTCCACGATCTGATATCATCGTGAACTTCTGTGGCTTAAGCAGTTTTGTTAACAGGCCAAGCTGTTCTCGGATTCCAGTACGTCCATTTTGATTACCATCAATCATGTGACCGAACAGC
>JADYZV010000036.1 GCA_020852965.1 Pirellulaceae bacterium
CTTGGTTCTTGGTTCTTGGTTCTTGGGGCTTGGGGCTTGGTTCTTGGTTCTTGGGGCTTGGTTCTTGGGGCTTGGTAGTGGACGAGGTTACGAGTCCCTGACACAAACGGACTCGTAGCCTCGTCCATTGCGATGTGCTTGGTGGCAGATGCACTTCGGCGAAGGACCGCCGAGCAACTTCAAAAAGTTGCGTAGCAAGCTCTGCAAGCTAGTCAAGGGCAACTTCTGTTCCTTTTTATGGCAAATTGACCTCCATGCCTGGACTTTTGATGATAAAATTTGTTATGGCGCTTTAGGCTCGCCTGGATGTTGTTCCTCGTTTCTGGCAGGTAATTTCGATGCGACTTTCATTTGGTATGGAAACTCGCCAGCTTCAAACCCAGAAGCTGGCACCGAAGATGATCCAGTCGATGGAGATCTTGCAGCTTCCCGTTTTGGCATTGCAGGAGCGCGTCGAGCAAGAGCTGAACGAAAATCCGATGCTGGAAGTGACCGAGGAGGAGTTGGCACCGGACGACGTCGAAGAAAAGGAGGATCCAAACGAGCCTGCCGAGGACGAAAAGGAACTCGTGGTTCAGGAGGACGACAAGTCCAACACCGAGGATTTCGAGCGGCTGGCCAATATGGACAGCGACAGCTCTCAGAATTTTGATGACTTCCGCACGTCGGCCAATCGCACTCAAGAGGCCCAAGATCGTCAACACGATTTGATGGCCAATGCCATGGAGCGTCCCGAGTCGCTCAACGATTACCTGATGCACCAACTGGCAGAGATGGAAATCGATACGGAAGTCGAGCAGCTTGCCGAGCGGATCATTTCGACGCTCGACGCGCGCAACGGTGGCTACTTTAAAGCCAGTCTGCGCGATCTCCTGCCCGCCGAATGCACCGATGAACAAATCGCGCGAGCCGAAGAAGCGCTACGCGTCGTCCAATCGCTCGATCCACCGGGCATCGCCGCGCGCGATTTGAGCGAGTGTTTGATGAACCAGTTGGATCCCGACTTGGAACACTACGAAGCCTTGAAGGTACTCATCGAGCATCACCTCGAGGATCTGGCCGAAAACCGACTGCCCTTAATCGAGAAGAGAACAGGGCTGTCGATCGAGGAAATCCAGGCGGCCAAATTGGACTTCCATCACCTCAATCCCAAACCCGGTGCGGCCTTCTTGGAAACACATGTCCCGATCGTGACTCCCGATGTGGTGGTCGAGCAAGACGCGACTGGGCGCTACATCGCTCGTCTGGAAGACGATCGCTTGCCACCGTTGAGGATTAGTGAATACTACCGCCAGCGTTTGGCCGACAAGAACGCGAGCAGTGAAGAACGCGACTTCATTCGGCGCAAAATTGAATCGGCCAATTGGTTGATCGAAGCCATTCAACAACGCCGCAACACGGTTCATAAAGTGGCTCAGTCGATTGTCGACTATCAAAAGAAGTTCCTCGACGATGGCCCCGAATTTATCGAGCCGCTCAAGATGCAGCAGATTGCCGACGTCGTAGGTGTGCATGTGACGACCATCAGTCGTGCCGTAGACGACAAGTGGATTCAAACGCCACGTGGAATTTTTCCATTGAAGCGGTTTTTTGTTCACGGTACTCGCAGCGAAGATGGCGAAGACATCGCTTGGGAAACGGTGCGTCTGAAGCTCATCGATTTGATCGAAACCGAAGACAAGCAGAAGCCGCACAGTGATGACGATTTGGTGAAGGAACTCTCCAAGCTGGGGCTGACGGTAGCCCGACGCACGATCACCAAGTACCGCAAGAAACTCAACATTCCCAGCAGCCGACAACGCAAAGACTGGACGAAGGCAAAGCCCCAAGAATAATGGCCAAGAAACGTTCGCCGAATAAAAAAGTCTCGCCCCACAGTTCGACTTCTCCCGATGCCCAGCGTCTGAACAAGGTGCTTGCCGCCGCTGGCTTGGGGAGTCGACGCAAGGTTGAAGAACTGATCGAGCAGGGCCGCGTCCAAATCGATGGAGACATCGTCACCGATTTAAGCTGCAAGGTCGAACCGGACCAAGTTAAAATCAAGGTCGATGGTCAACTATTGAAGCGATCGCGCCCCGTCTACTACGCACTCAATAAACCACCGGGCGTGCTTTCAACCAACTACGATCCCAGTGGGCGCATGCGCGTGATCGACCTGGTCCCCGATCGCGATCGCGTGTTTTCGGTCGGACGGCTCGATCAAAGCAGCGAAGGTTTGATGCTGCTAACCAACGATGGCGACCTGGCGCAGCGTCTGGCGCATCCACGCTTTCACATTCAGAAGACATACTTCGTAGTGGTAGCTGGGCAGATGACCGAAGACGAACTGAACAAACTTCGCAAGGGCGTCTACCTGGCGGAAGGCATGGCGCGCATTGACGGTGCCACGCTCAAACGCGTGCGCAAAGGTTGTACCGAGCTCGAGATCGTTTTGTCGGAGGGAAAGAATCGTGAGATTCGTCGTATTCTTGCGCGGGCGGGTCACAAAGTCGTCCTGCTGCGCCGCATCGCCATCGGTACATTGCGGCTTGGCCAAATGCCCGTGGGCGCTTCGCGCACCTTGACAGCCGCCGAAGTAAAGGCACTGTACGCTGCCTCCGATCCGGCCAACCGCGCCAAGCGCCAAGCGGCCAGTTCGTCAGGCAAGCCAGCCAGCGTCAAGTCACTGGCGAACAAGAGGAAACTCCCCAGTCGCTGGAAGAAGAACGATGACGAAGAGGATGATGATTTGCTGTCACGGGCGCTGAACGATTCCGGCAAGGACGAGACTGGCAATCCGGACAACGATTTCGTGGGGGATTTGAGTGGTACCGGTGGTCGAGGAAGCGTGTTGGCTTTTGAGGATGACGCGCCCACTTCGAGTCCACGGCGCGCAGCCCGCGAGCGTGGCCCGCGTCGCGAACCACCCATCCGCTCGGCGGGAGCCGCGCGCAGAGAAGCTCGCTCGGCTGACCAAGCAGAAAAAACATCTGGGCGCCCCGCCGGTAATCGAGGTGGTCAGAGGACCAAGACCATGCGCTCGAAACCCTATGGGTCCAGCCCAGCCGGCGACGCGAGTGCACCGCGCGGCAAGTCATCCAGTCGCCGGACTGAAAAGGACCCGCCGAGGAGCACCAGCCGAGGAACGGGCAAGAGCGCCAGCAAGAACACCAGCAAAGTTGCGAGCTCACGTGGGCGCACCGGTGGCCGCCCCAGTAGCACTTCCGCCAAGTCGGCGCCACGCGGAAAAAAAGGCTCAAGCAACTCGCGCGGCAAACGTTAGCCTGCTTAGGCGCAGCTGCGCTGACCAGACCGTAGAAGTCTACCGTCTACCATCTGGCGATGCGACTACCAAGTAATGAGACGAACCTACATTCCTCTGGGAACCACCCATGACCCGCTTTGCCGACCAGGCTTGCTCTGTGCAAACTGAGATCGTGGAAAATGTTTCCGTTGCGCGCAATACCATGCGTCTGCGTTTTCGCGCTCCGGCAATGTCCCAATGCGTGGTGCCAGGTCAGTTTTTCATGCTCCGAAATCCAGCCGGCAACGATCCGCTCATTGGCCGCGCACTGGCACTCTACGACGTTGGCAGTGATAGCTCGGGGGATTGGATCGATGTTGTGTACGTCGTAAAAGGCAAACTGACGTCGAGCTTGGTGAAATTGCCGGCTGGGGCCCCCCTGGCAATCTGGGGACCGTTGGGCAATGGCTTCGCTCCGCCGTCCGCCGAGCATCTGGTCATGGTGGCGGGAGGGATCGGACAGACCCCCTTTCTCGCCTTAGCTAAGGAAGGGCTGGGGCGTCAGCGTTTTGGCCACCCCACACCGCGTCCGTCAGGCGGGGCGGGGCGAGTGAGCCTTGTGTATGGAGTTCGATCTGCCGAGTACTTAGCCGGCGTCGACGCGTTTAAGGAGGTCGGAGTAGAAGTGCACATCGCTACGGAAGATGGTTCGATCGGCCCACCGCGCCGCGTGACCGAACTGCTCGCGGAAGTCCTCGATGCATCGCCTGCGGCGACGGTTGTCTGCTGCGGTCCAGAGCCGATGATGGAAGCCGTCTGTCAGTTGACTGCCGCTCGCCATGTCGACTGTCACGTCTCATTAGAGACTCCGATGGCCTGCGGCATCGGCATTTGCTTTACCTGCGTCGCCAAAGTCGGCAGCCCTAATGATTGGGACTACAAACGCACTTGCGTCGAAGGCCCTGTCTTCGATGCACGCGACATCGTTTGGCAGTAGTTGAGCCCTATCGCAACAGCGGCAACGTGCCGCCTGTGCCCGTTGCCGATGTGCCCGTTGCCGACGTGCCTGTATTGCCACCGCTGAAATCGTAGGCGGTTGATCGACCCGTCGAACCGGGGCTATATGGGGTGAGCGTCGTCGATCCCTGATAGGCGCTCGACGTCGCACTGGCTCCTCCCGCTGGAACCGCTGGTGAAGTGAGTTGGCTTCCGCTTGTGGCCGGCGGTAAACTCGCAGCCGGCATCGAGGGTAGCCCCGCTGTGCTGCCAACCGTCGTGACCGGAGTGGTCGCATGGCTAGTGCTGGCGGGAAAAGCTGGAGGCTGCGCGGCACCTGGGCTGGTCGGCAATTGATAGGCGGAAGTGGCTGCTGGTGTTTTTGCATTATTGGCATAGCCAACTGGCATGGTTGTCGCACTTGGCAATGCTGGAGCCGAGGCTGCGTTGGGGAATGCCGGCAGGCTGCTGCCAACCGTCGCGGAAGGAGCATAACCCCCTAGTGTACCGGGACCTTTACTCAGCGCGGCGGTGACGCTGTTGGGTAGCGGCACATCACCCGTTGGCGAGCCGGTCGATGGTGTGTTTAGGCTGGCCGACGAACCATTGTAGCTTCCGCCATAAGGACTCGGTAGCGCACCGCTGGTAGCCGTCGAAGCGACAGATGTGGCAGGTGGCATGGTTTGAGGCGCTGTTGAATAGGGGCCTGTTTGGTAACCGTTGGCCGCAGCGGCAAGTCCAGGCTGCGTGGAACCAGTCCCGTAGGAACTACCCGCCGGCGCACTTGTCGGTTTGCTTCCCAAGGATGCAATGGCGGACGGATCGTACTTGACCGCTGGGCTCTCGGGCAGGTTCGGACCTTTGTCCTTGCCCGCTAACGTCTCCGCATCGGGTGCTCGATTCCAACTGAACATGTTCTTGCCAGGCATCGAAAACCCGGTGCTCTTGCAGCCACTGGCTGTCGCTGTCAGAGCCACCATCGCTAGGAAACTCCAGCCGAACCGAGATTGCAGTCTATTCTTCATGTCCATCGATCCTTCGACGTTACTCGTCACGCTCTCGCCATCCATGCGAGGCTTAGCCTGTATTTTTTGTTTCGGACGTTTACGGTAGTAAATTCAGACTAAGTCGGAAATTCTACCCAACTAGCGCAAGCCCACCGCGTGGACATGCTAGGCAATGGCTCACAGGAAAGGCAAGGTCAAATCAACGTACCTCAATGAATGAACCAATGTGGCCCGACGCTCCGCGTCGGAATTACCTCACCCATCATCCCACCCGCGCAAATCTATTTCTATTCGATGTGACCCGACGCTCCCACGTCAGTAGTGCATCACACATTGACCGACTCGCGAATCGCTACTTCGAGGTTGCGGAATTGCGATCGCATCAACGCTATAGAAATATTATGCAGTGATTCGTTCTTTGCTATCTCGGTAACTTGTTCTTCCAAACTGACGTCGCTGCCGTCATGCAACAGGACTTGTTTACTTACGTCGCGCACGCGCTGCATGGCAGGCACAGAGCTGGGTGGTTCACCAGCGGAGCGACCGGCACTCAGCGTCGTGTCAGCAGTAATCGCTTCGTGAAGTCGTTGTTGAAAATCGCTGGTCGAAATATCGCGAGTCTTATAGCCCGGCACATCCATATTGGCAATATTCCCAGCCAGCAACGCTTGGCGATTCTGTGTGAATACGGCAGTCTGTTCCAAAGCGGGCAGCGCTGAGCTGTTGATCCAACTATTCCACATCGCCAACCTCCTAAGCCACTTTGGCACGAGCCAAACGCGAATTCATCACCAATGTCCAAGCTTGACCACCTTGCGGACAACGCGTGTGATACACGTCCAGGACCGTCGCGCTGCCCCATCGCTGTGGTTCGCTGCGGTTCAAGTTCGACGACCAAGCATGGCCGCGTGAGAAAGCGCTGGTCGGAGCGTCGTCGGTTAGCGAGTCTTCATCTGCAATTTCAATCTCGACCCCACGCGCAGTACGGCAGGCCGAGACGGTCAGTTGGCTCCCAGTGGTACAGTGCGCGATAGCTGATCGCACCAATTCCAACAGACACGTCTCCACATGGAGCTGGCAGTCCAACTCGGCCACTTGCCTTTCTACCTCCAGCTCGACACTGACATTCAGCTCTCGCAAATCGTCCTGATGGAATTCGATGGTCGCTCCAATGACTTGGCGCAACGTTCGATGAGCCGCCAACTCACGCTGACGGTGAGCGAGGGAATGTGTGAATTGTACCATGGGTAACTCCGCTACTTAGATTTCCACGAGTGGTTGGGTTTACAGGTCGCCGATATCTAACGCGCTTTGTCCGAGAAAGCTGTCAGCCATATATGCGGTATGCGCCAGAATGGAATCCTTGCCATCCTGCAATTGAGCTGCCACAGCATCGCGTCGCAACGTCATCTCTTGCAGTGCATCCTGTTCGAGTTGCATGGTTTCCTGTAGCAGACGTTGGCACTTATCTGCCAGCCTGCGGCAGCGTTGCCGATGCTCGGCAGACTTCCAGACCCGCCGCTCAGGATCGTCGTTAAAGTACGGCTTGAGTTTGAGTTGTACGTCCGCCAGTTCTTCCAGCAGAGCTTGCTTGCGCCCCAATAGGCCGAGCGTAAGATCGATTTCTGTGTGGCCTGCCGCATTGGCTTGCGATTCGGCCAAAGTCTTGAGTGCTTCCAGCAGGTCACAGCGTTCTTGCATGCAGTCGAGCAGTAAGTCCGTATATTGGAACTCTACTGAATTTCCTCGCCAGGGGCTGGTATGGGAGGACATAGGACTTCTCCGAAAGCCGTCGAGTTGGGAACCACGCATCGTCGCTCATTCCGCTTGTAGCAACAACTTCACGTTACCGCGATAGCAAAAATTGTGAATCGCCCAAGCTCCCAAGCTTAACTGAAGTTGGAAAAAGTCGATGATGAGCGAGCACTAGTCCGCTCTGGGTACTGAGGAGATGCTACCATTGACTGTGCATGACTGAATTCTCGAAGTGCCTCTGCAACGCGGGATACCAAGTTTTCAATGAATCGAAAGGTAACCCACAAGCGGCCAAGGAAAATGACTTGGAACCGCTGGTCATCGAGTTAACCCAGAAGTTATTTCCGAGCAGGTTCGCCGGCGATAGGGGGTCGCATCATGTCGGATAGTCCCAATCCATTCCAGCCGCCAGGCTGGCAACCGCCAACCCGTGTGAATCCAGCGAGTGATTTTGGCGAGGTGATCCAACGTGGTTTCGCTGCGGCGCACGCGAGGCCAGCTGGGGGCATCTGGATGTTCATCGTCCTAGTTCCCATCCAGATCCAAAACACAATCATGGCTTCCATCGTGCTCAACAGTGGCTTGATGGAGCAACTGCAACGCGACAACATCGACACCAGCAATGGAGCGCCACCGGCTCTATGGGTGCTGATGGGGCTCGGCTGCTTTTCTTGTATCTGGCTGCTGACTCTGCTCTTAGCAATCCCTTGGATCTGGGGTGGCTCAGCAGGACAATTGCGAGCCCAGTTGCTGGGAGTGAATGTCAGCAGTTTTGGAGCTTACGGCAGGCAGTATTACGGCGGGATGTTTGCGTTTTTGTTGATGTTCGTGGTCGTCGCTGTTGTACTGAGCATTCCCAACGCCCTCGTTAACCAGATCGTCTCCGCTAGCGCAATTCGTCCCGGTCAGCCTTGGGACGCCGAAACAGCTAGGAGCTTGGCTCGGCACCCGGCAAATATCATCAGCAGTATCGTCACCGTTTTGATTTTTGCCGGTGCCGGTACCCTGCTCAATGTATTGATCTCCGTTTCTGTAGCCGTCGGGCGAGGAATTCGCGCAGGCCTTGGTGCTGGCTTTGCATTTTGTAGCGACAATCTTACGGACGTCCTTAGACTATATCTGACGTGCGTTTTATTAACGCTCCCGTTTGTCATCCTCGCCTGGATACCTCCCCTGATTACGCCAAGCATTTGGATTGGAATCGTGTTCGGCGTGCTTAGTGCTGCGTATCTCGGCTATCTCTCACTTGTCAATTTAGCGTTGGCCAACGCGCTAATAGCGGCCAAGCCGGAACGAGATTAGGCGATTGAACGATTCGTTGAGAGTTTCTCACGCGGTCGATCAAAATGCTGGTACTAACTCACACTATCCTAACATGGCATCCAACCCCGCTATCGTCAATCTGTCGGAATGAAAGCTTGTAGCCTTCATAGACAGCGATACTGCAAAAGAGAAGATCCAATGGGCTGAAGCGGGCTTTCATCAATTCAATAGCCATTGCAGGCTGAGACGCGAAAGCCAAAGTTGTGCCACGATCGGCTTTTCGCCGCGGTTCATAGCAGGAGTGGAGCGGCACGCATCGAAATGAAGGTATTGGCACCCGCCTGTTGGATCAACTGGTAAGTCTTGGATTGATCGAGCGTCGCGGCACCAAGAAAGCCCCATTCATTTCTCGTGTTGACTTGATCAGCCGCTGATGCTGTACGCGATCGCAACTTTCGTTAGGCCAGGATGTTGCTGACGATGCGGCCACGCACGTCGGTTAGCGTCTCGTCGCGCCCTTGGTGAAAATAGGACAGCGTTTCGTGATCCAGCCCCATGATGTGTAGGATCGTAGCGTGCAAATCGCTCACATGCACTTTGTCGGAGACAGCTTCGAAACCAAATTCATCGGTCGCACCGTAGGTCATCCCCCCCTTCACCCCGCCACCGGCCAGCCACATGCTGAAGCCGTAGGGATTGTGATTGCGACCCGGTGCGCCTTGCCCTTCGCTAAAGGGCATGCGACCAAATTCGCCCCCCCAGACCACCAGGGTTTCATCGAGCAAGCCACGCTGCGCTAGATCGGTTAACAGAGCCGCGACGGGCTGATCGATTTCCAAGCCATGGCGTCCGTGATTTTTTTCAATACTTTCGTGAGCGTCCCAAGTCTCTTCCAAGTGCCCGCCACCCGAGTAGAGTTGAATAAATCGCACACCCCGTTCGACCAGCCGCCGAGCGATGAGACAATTCCGACCGTACTCATCGGTAGGACTGCTGCCGACTCCATACATTGTCAACGTCTCGGTCGACTCCTGCGACAAGTCGACGGCATCGGGAGTCGCCGCCTGCATGCGGTAGGCCAATTCGTAACTCTCAATGCGCGCGGCAAGTTCATGACCACCTGGGCGCTGCTCCAAGTGCTCGGCATTGAGTTTTGCGAGTAGATCGAGTTGAGCGCGTTGCTCAGTGCGCGATAGATAGGCAGGTCCCTGCAAGTCCAAGATTGGGTCCCCAGTAGGGCGAAACAAAGTGCCCGCATAGGTGGCAGGCATAAAGCCACTCGACCAATTGGGCTGGCCGCTGATGGGCCCACCGCGTTTATCAAGAATCACGACGTAGCCCGGCAGGCTTTCATTTTGCGTCCCCAAACCGTAGACGGCCCAACTTCCCAGCGACGGTCGCCCGATCAACGGCTTGCCTGTGTTCATAGCCACCAGGGCCGAACCGTGTGCGTGGCTATCTGTATAGCACGAGTTCAACACGCACAGCTTGTCGGCATGCTCACGGATCCTGGGTAGGTAGTCCGAAACCATTAAGCCGCTTTCACCGCCGGGCCGAAACTTGCGGAAGGCGGGTGTCAAAAAGCCCATCTGGCGACCACCGGAATTGATGAACTTCTTGTCGGCAGGCAATTGCTTTCCTGCGTACTTTTCCAATTCGGGTTTCGGGTCAAACGTATCCACTTGCGATGGCGCGCCGTTCATCATCAAGAAAATGCACGATTTCGCGCGAGCCGCGCTCTGCGGCGGTTTGGCCGCGAGCGGTTGCGTCGCTTTCTCCTCAGCCCGTAGTTGGCCTGCGTAGAACCCATCGCGGGCTAACAGGTCGGCTAGGGCCAGTCCAGCAAAGCCACCACCCATTTGCCACACCAGCTCGCGTCGCGTCAATCCGCACGGGAATAAGCGATTTGGTTGTCTCATGTAAATCCCCCTGCAACTCACGCAAAAAATCGACTCTTCGCGCAGAACTCCACCGCGTTTTGCTCGTCAATCATCACCATTTGGAGATTTCCCAAAGCATAATCCCACGCAAAGGCGCCGAGGCGCAATGTGTTTTCCGGCGGATTCCTTGCGAGCTCCGCGCCTTTGCGTGAGGCATATTTCCCTGAGAATTGGCGAGCGGTATAGTTTCTGTTGATTGGTTCTGCGGTGGTGACCGGCTACAAATGTTTAGTTAATCGACGTAGATGAATTCGTTGCAATTGAGTAGCACATGGCACAGCGATGCGAGTGCTAAATGTTCGGGAATCAAATCCTGAGACAATTGCTTGGCGTCGGCTTGTGCCGTAAATGCGGCACGCTGGACAGTTAGGTGTTGTATGGATGCGTCGAGCTCACTAGGGCTGGGCTCTCGCCTGATAGTGGCCAACCATGCACGCTGAACTTGCTCGACCGGCTCGATCGCCTCGGCCAATATCGTCTCCGACAACTTTTGACTTCGATCATGGACAAACTGATTGTTGAGCAGCGTTAAAGATTGCGTGGGAACAAGCGTGACGGCGCGTTGTCCAGTCGGTCCGGTAGCATCGCACAGGTCGAAGGCTGTTAACAATGGCGGCAGTAGGCTACGTTGAAGATAGCCGTAAATGCTGCGCCGATTCTGCTCATCGATGGGGCTGGCTTCATAGGCGGCCGACTTCATCGATAAACCCTCCAGCGCTTCAGGTGCCAACGTCGGTCGAAAGCACTCACCACCCAGGAACAGGTCGAGTTCACCCGTAACCGCTAACATCGAATCTCGCAGGGCTTCGGCATCCAGTCGACGTCGCTCGGCGCGCCACCACAATCGATTCGCTGAGTCGATCAGCGCGTACGTATCTTGTGCGGGGTGCAGCGAAGACTGCTGCCAAGTCTGCGACATGAGAATCAATTTATGCAACCGTTTGAAGCTACCGTGGGAAACGAAATCCGCCGCCAGCCAATCGAGCAATTCGGGATGCGTTGGTGGATCGGCCAGAAAGCCGAAGTTGTCGGGTGTGCGCACGATCGCTTCGCCAAAGTGGTGTTGCCATACCCGATTGACCGCGACGCGCCACGTCAGCGGGTTCTTAATGTCTGCTATCCACTTGGCCAACTGCAGTCGGCGCCCCGATGTCTTCGCCCCGGCCGACGGCGGATCGAACGCTCGATACATGGCTGGCACACAAGAAAGCGACGCGGGCTCGACCGTTTGCTGAGGTTGTGCGCGATCGCCATTCTTGAGCAAATGCAGATCGCTCGGAGCGGTTGTGATATCCGTCCAAGCCAATACGTTCTCCATCCCTATTTCTTGGGGCGATGGCCCACCCAACCACGCTCGATCGCGAGCGTGAATTGGGCCCGGCCAAAAGGCGGACGCCACGCGATAGTAATCCTCGTGCTCGATTGGATCGAATTTGTGGGTATGGCATCGCGCGCACTTGACCGTCAATCCGAGAAAGGCGGTGGTCGTGGTATGAACCAAATCTTCCAAACGCTCGTACTGATAGTCCTCTTGATCGTTCGGCTCGTCATTCCAGGTTCCGAGCCGCAGAAAGCCGGTTGCGATTACCGATTGTTCATTGGGGTTTTCGATCTCGTCACCTGCGAGTTGTTCGATCACGAATTGTTGGTAGGGCATGTCGTCATTGAAGGCCTTGATCACCCAATCGCGATACTTCCACGCATACGGTTTTTCTTGATCTCGCTCATAGCCACTAGTATCCGCATAGCGTGCCAGGTCGAGCCAAAACCGCGCCCAGCGCACGCCATACTGCGGCGATGCAAGCAGTTGATCAATCACCTTTTCCCACGCGTCTGGCGAGCGGTCTTGCACGAAGTCGGCGATTTGAGTTGGCGTAGGAGGCAGTCCGACAAGATCGAAGGTCAAGCGACGCAGCAGCACGGATCGGTCTGCCTGTCGTGCTGGTACTAAGTCGTGCTGCTCCAGCCGAGCGAGTATGAAAGCATCGATCGGATTCTCCGGCTGAGGCAGTTTGACGAGCCTGGGTAGCTCAGGCTCTGAGATGGGTTGCAAGGACCACCAATCGCGGCCAGCGCGCAGGTCCGTGGTCCGTTCCAGCCAATCCAGCTCGCGATCTTCGGGCCACTGAATACCAGCCTCCAACCAGCGTTCGAGCAACTCGATTTCCACTGGAGGTAGTTGTCGTAAATGCCCTTTTTCTGGCGGTGGCATTTCGCCACTTGTCACTCGCTCGAGCAGGTAGCTCTCGCTCGGCGATGCGATATCGACAACGGCTCCCGAGTCGCCTCCGGCGAGCAAGGCGGCATGAGACGTCAGTAGCAAACCACCAGAAACATTGTTCGCTTGATGGCACTCCACGCAACGTCTAACCAGAACTGGCGCAATGTCGGCTTCGAAATCTACCGTCGGCTCGGCGGCTAACGAGTATTCCTGCGAACAAGTGAACCATAGACAAGCCGTCAGCAATATGCGTCTAAGTTGTGTCATGTATCCGCCTTCACAACAGCTCCGCCTTCACTCTAGTGCATTATAATCGATTTCCGAAGCCGCGTTCTCGGTTGAAAATGGCTTGATCATGCTGTTCGGCATTCTACCACTTAGAACGATTTTCATTGAAAAGGGCATTCGTTTCAATCGAAATGGAAAACCGCAAAGTACGCCCGATCACGACACCAAAACTGCCGACCATTGAATAGTGCCCTATCTATTTTGCTTGTTGCTTAGGCGCGTGATGTGGTATTATAAGACATGGTGTGTTGCGTATTACCCATGCGAAAAAAGGTTAACGGATGAGTTTGGCAGTTTCTTCAACCGAAATTGACTATCCAAGTAACGATGGGCAGCCCATGTCAGAAAACACTCTTCAGTTCGAATGGATTGTGGCGCTCAAGGGGAGTTTGGATCGGGTCTTTCGAGACGACCCGAATGTTTTCGTTGCCGGAGATTTGCTGTGGTATCCAGAGCAAGGGAACAACAAACTGCGAACGGCACCAGACGCTATGGTTGCTTTAGGACGCCCCAAAGGCTATCGCAGCTCGTACATGCAATGGGTCGAAGGCAACATCGCTCCACAAGTGGTCTTCGAAGTCCTCTCGCCGGGCAATCGAGCCGGTGAGATGACCCGCAAGTATGAGTTCTACAACAAGTATGGAGTCGAAGAGTACTATCTCATCGACCCCGACGAGCATACCGTCGACGGCTGGACTCGTCGCTCCGGCGTGCTCGAAGCGGTCGAGTCGATCGACGGCTGGACCAGCCCGCTGCTAGGCATTCGCTTCCAAGTCAGCGAGGGCGAGTTGGTGAAGGTATTTCAACCCGATGGCTTGCCCTTCATGACCTATTCCGAAGTGGTGACCGAGTCGGAGGAGTCGCGGCAATTGGCCGAGCAACTACGCGAGCGCGCCGACCAGGAGAGCGCGCGTGCTAATCAAGCAAGTGTCCGTGCCGAGCAGGAGAGTGTCCGCGCAGATCGCTTGGCGGCCAAGCTCCGAGAATTGGGTGTCGACCCAACTCAGCTCTAAGTTGTCAGGCCAACCCAAATCTTTCTACCAACCTGGCTGAATATCTGAAGATTACTTGGCAAGCGGCGCGAGATCTGTTGGTTTCGTTCAGCCCCTTTGAGTTTGTGTTTTGGATCATCAGCGGCTGGTTGATTCTGGGTCGACTTTACCCGACTGGCTGCCGCTTGATGAAGGAAACGCGACCGCCTCAATCAACTCAAGAACAACAAATGCCTGCCGCGCTGTACGCAGGCTATCGCAATAGCTTGCTGAGCCTGATTGCCTTGTTTGCTGTCTACAGTTCTGGCGATTAGTGTTCGATTAGCGAAGATTAGTGTTCCCAGAAACTCGATGCTCAAGCAATTAAAAAGGCGATGCAATGTTCAAAAAAGAAGGTTACGATCTGATGAGGGCCGCTTTCGAGGTCTACAACGAACTCGGCTACGGCATGGCAGAAGATGTCTACCAATTGGCACTGGAGATTGAGCTAGGCCTTCGGCAGGAAGTGCGATTGGGAGTGGAAGCGTTTTACCAGCGACGATCTGCACATCCCTCATATCGCTGAGCAGCAGTCTAGGGAACACTAATCTTCACTAATCGAACACTAATCCATTCGACGCCCCTGATAAGCACCCACGCATGAGTTTATGCGCATATTTGGCCGCTTTGCCGTTGGTCAGGGTTCATTGATATCCAAGTAACTTATGCGTGGGTGTTTACTTCTAAAAATCAGCCGAGACCATAGCTTTGTATGGTTGATTCACAGACAATTGTGGGTGCCACTGCTGGCCATCGCATCGTTCGCTCTGCTCCCAGTCGATTGGTTTGTCAATAGTTATAATGCTCGCCACAAGTTATTAGTGCAATGAAAGTGGTTGCGATAGTCAGATCGCGAATTGAAAACTTCATGTGGTTTTCAAAGATACCACAATGGCAAGAGGACGTGGCAAGAAAACAAGGCGGAGGCGGCGGTGTCAAGTTAATCCCACTTGCGCAGCGAACCGAGCAAATCGGACCAGCCGGTGCGAGAGGCGCGAGTGAGATGGCCAAACTGCGGATCGTACTCGGCAGGTATGCGCGTTAACACTTGTTCGGCTTGCGCCAGTACGCGTTGAGCGACCGCGTCCTGTCCGAGCTTGTGATAACACTGGGACATCTGTAGCAAGGCTTCCAATGATTCGGGTTTGTTGAGAAAACGACTGGCCACGTTTTGATAGGCATTGATGGCTTCCTCCCAGCGGTTGAGCTCATAGAGTGCATCGGCTTCGCCAAAGTAACAATTGCGAAGCAGTGCCGTTGTCTCCTCGGGAAGCGTCAACGATTCTTGCTCGCGTGTGATGGTCTGGTGCAAGTTGCGGAATTCGCTCAATGCTTGCTCGAGCAGTTGACGTCGTTGTTGCAGCAGTTTTCTTCGCGCGGTTTCTATCATTAGTGCATTGGAAGCCATGAGCCGCTGTGGAGTTTCGGCTGCCAAGCGGTGAGATTTGGCAACCAAATACATTGCGTCAAAGTGGCGTGGATCTTGTGGATAGCGAGTAACGAAACCTCCAAGCCGATTGACGACATCCAAGAATCGATCGTGGCTGGCCTGCAATCTTTCCTGCTGGTCGTCGGCGGGGGCCGTGTTCGGGTTGAGCTGCATTTCGAGCAATAGTTCTTCACCTTGCCGAAAGCGAGTGTGTGCAAGCTGAAACAGTGAGTCACGCCAGATGTCACTAGTGGGGCGCAGCGAGGTGGCGCTGCCCGACAAATTATCTTCGAGAAGTTCCGCTGCGTCGTCGAGTCGATCGAGTTCGTACAGAGCTTTGGCAGCTAACAGCCTCGCTTCGAAGCTAATCGGGTGCGTGGGGTGTTCGATGCGACACCGCTCGAGCGGTTCAATCGCTTTTTGCCACTCGCCAGCATTCACAAAATTGCGCCCCATCGCCAAGAATCCGCGTGGTCGTTTGGTTCGATCTTCATAGCGCAAGTAGTCAATCAATAGCGCGTTGGCGCGGTCTAGGTCTCCAGACTGTTGATAGTTCGTAATGGAACGCCATAAAATGTCAGGATACTCGGTCGAGCGCAGTTCCAACTGGGCCAACCTCTGATATTGCTCAGCGGCCGCTTGGTGCTTGCCGCGAACCTGATCTCGATAGGCTTGTTGCCACTGGGCACGATTTCCGGGTGAACTGTTTGCGATCACTTCCGCCCACTGCTCGTAGGCCTCTGCCTTAAGTCGCACGGAATCCGAAAGCGGGAATGCCAGCCCGATTAGCTCGGCAAAATCGAGCGCACGTTCAAACTCTCCCGCCTCGCGAATACGTCGACCGATGTCCAGCAGCCGACTACGGAATTCGGCCAGTGAAATCCACGACTCATTGAATACCGAGATATCTTCGAGATTGCGGAGCAAATAATGAAGTGAGGCGTTGGCTTCGGATAATTCACCTTTCTCGACTAACATTTCCGCTTCTTCGAGACCAGAAACAATAGCTTCGGCGGAATGCGGGCTACTTTGCCGTGCGGCGCTGAAAGTACTCAATGCTTCTTTATAGGCACCTTGCGCACGGAGTACTTTGCCCGATAGGTAGGTGGCCTGCCGACGCAAGTCGATGGGCGTGTCTGGGGCTATCTTGAGAGTTCGTGTAATCTCTTTGGCCTCTTCCAGCAGTTGCACTCGCTCCGCAGGCGTTTGGCGATTGGCTGGAGCGGCTTGAGCCAAACGCCAACGCGCACGCCACAATGCAGCTTGAAATCCGGATGGTGTATCGCGGGGAACCTGTTGCAACAACTCCTCGCACCGCTGCGGCTGGTTGCGCAAAAACGCTAGGTTGGCTTGAGCCAGCTTGATACGGTCTTGCTCAGCTTGGGACATCCCCGCGATCGCTTGCCAACTACCGAGGATCGCCTCAGCGGCACTTGAATCGGGAGGCGATTTGCGCAATTGGGCTTCGACCTGCATCCGCAGAGCATCGCTCCGCTTTTCAGGCCACAGTCGATCGACGTCTTGCAGTTGCTTGACCGCTTCATCCCAATGATAAGTATTGAATTCGCACCAGCCCAGATAGTACTTCCCTTGCCCGAGATAGCCGGCAGGAAAGCCAATCTCTTCCGCTTGGATCAAGTGCTGGGAAGCTTCGAGTAGCACGCGGCGGTTTTCCGCAGTGTCGACGTTATTCTCGACCGACTGCAGCTTCGAAACACCTTGGACGTAGTGCCAACTGGAGTTTTTCTCCTTGTCGACATCCGCTTCCAACTCGCGGGCGATATGGCCGGCCAAGTCCCAACGCCCTTTGTCGAGCAGTGTCATGGCAAACTTGAGTTTTTCGTTCGCATCCAGACCGCCCCCACCGACGATGTATGCGAAGAGCGCACCAAAGCCGAGCAGCGCAATTAGGCTCCCCCCACCCGCTAGCAATAATCGCTTCTTGGACATCCTATGCCTATTGTTGAGTTTGTCAGTGCATTAGATTTCAATCGGCTAGGGCACGCGGAGTCTGCCTGCTACTTTGAAAAATTGCGCGGTATCCTACGTAAATGTGCCACCGCGCAAGAGGGATGCAAGCACTTTTAGGGACTTGTTGAATCGCACCAGAACAAGTCGAGAGGGATGCAAGGCTTGCATCGAAATTACCGATCAGTTCGGCAGCATGGATTGAGGAAGAGATGACAACCGCTGCTACTGGGCGCGTCGCTTAGGATACGTTTTGGCGATTCGCGCGCACAATTATTTAGTTTTTCGAAAAACTCTCTTCGAACGACGTTTCGAAGTTTGCGGGCTGGTTGGTGACGCGTTCCATCAACCAACCGTTGGTATCGAACAGCATGTTGCTCAATAGATCGTTGCCACACGGGTATTGACGGATGGCAACTTGGAGCGCTGCGCTGTGCATGACAGGCAGGGCTTCGCAGACGTGGGGCACCCCGCAGTTGGGTGATTCGTCTCCGTACATCCACAACGACGGCAACTGCCGAGCTTCGCTCAAATTCGCTAAAGCCTGCTGTTGGGTCGGGAATTGTCCACAGATGGAAACCACACCCGCGAAACGTTGCGGATACCGCAAGGCAATGCGCCAAGCCATGCTGCCACCGCTGCCAAAACCAGCCAAGAAAATTTTATTGCGTGCGATCGAGAACTGAGAGCAAGCCAACTCGATTGAATCGAATACCAGCTCTTCGGCAATCGCGGTGGAAGCGGTTGAACGCCCCCAACGAAATTGGCAACCCTCTGGATCGCAAGCGATGGTCCCACGCGGTGCGCAAGCTACGTAGTTCTGCAAACTCAACTCAGGCATCACCTGCTTGAGTTCATTTTCGGAACTGTGGCAACTGTGCAGCCATACGATCAGCGGGTAATTGTAACGCGGTTCGTAACGCTCTGGTCCAAACAGGCACACCTGCTGTTCCAAATAAGCTTGTTCCGACGCCATGGATAAAGGGCTAGTTTCATGCATTTGTTCGAGTCGACCAATCAGCTCCGCAGAGCTTGGGAGACGGTTTCGCATGGGTCGCCAATCTTTAATGGTGGAATGAAGGAGAAGCTTTTAAGATGAGATGCGTGATTCACCGAAAACTTCCGCGATTTGAATCGCTCTACCTCAACTCTCTGACATGGTTTTTATTCGCCCTGGCCCTACAAGTCAACGTCAGCGTCTGAACTTCTCGAAATGATCTCGAAATGGGACAGCTCATCTTGCCGGAGTTGACGATTGGTTAGGCGTGCTAGCATTCGAGAACTAGACCAATTTTTCCATGGCTGCTACCAACTCTTTGACAGCGTTGACGCTGTGTTGAAAGCCGGCTTGTTCGCTTTCGGTCAGCTTTAATTCTACGATCTTTTCAACTCCACCACTGCCGAGAATGACGGGCACGCCGACGTAGTAGCCGCCAACACCGTACTCCTTGTCGCAGTAGGCCGCACACGGAATCAAACGCTTTTTGTCGCGGACGATGGCTTCGACCATTTGGGTAACCGCAGCAGCCGGAGCATAGTAGGCGCTACCGGTCTTGAGTAGGCTGACGATTTCCGCTCCACCTTTCCGCGTGCGATCGACGATTTCTTCCAAGCGTTTGGCATCGATCAACTGCAATACGGGAATCCCACCTACGGAAGTGCAACTAGGCATGGGCACCATGGTGTCGCCGTGGCCGCCCATCAGCAGGGCTGAAATATCTTCGACACTTACACCTAGCTCCATCGCTAGGAAAGTACGATAGCGAGCCGTATCGAGCACACCGGCTTGCCCAATGACTCGGCATGGAGGAAAGCCAGTGACTTGCAACGCGCGCTGGACCATGGCGTCGAGTGGATTGCTGACGACAATGACGATGGCGTTGGGAGAACTTTGCTTAATGTGCTCGGCGACGGAGCCGACAATTTTTGCATTGGTTCCGAGCAGATCATCGCGGCTCATGCCCGGCTTACGGGCGATGCCTGCGGTAACTACGATCACGTCGCTTTCGCGTGCATCGTCGTAGCTGGTGGTGCCGACAATGTGGCTGTCAAAGCCCATGATTGGCGAGGCTTGCATCAAATCGAGTGCCTTCCCCTTGGGCATATCTTCTGCTTGAGGAATATCGAGCAGGACGATGTCGCCCAACTCGGCTGCGGCGCACCAATGTGCACAAGTTGCGCCAACATTTCCGGCACCTACGATCGTAATTTTAGCGCGACGCATTGATCGAATTCTCCCCAAGAATGGTTTAGTTTGGAAGCATGCGAGTATGAGGTTCCGCGCCGCTGAGTCAAGCCGGGAGCAAGCTATTTTTGTCGCCTTGGCCGAGATGCCAACCACAGGATTGCCCCTAGGATCACCAGCATGGCTCCACATAAAGCCCAGCCAAACCAACCCACGTAGGACGATTGGTCGCGCTCTGGCGGTGCGGTGGGGAGCAAACTGCTGGCTACCACCAAGGGAGCGACCTGCCTGCCTTGCGGAGTGCTCGATTGTACCAGCTCCGATTGATAGGACCACAAGCGATAGAAGCGCCCCCGCAACCTAGCGTATTGGCCCACCGCCCAACTCTGCTGACCAGCCGCAAGTTGCTTGGCGGGTACCAACGGACTGTTCAATAGTTGTTCGCTTAAGCCGGCGACAATCGTTACCGGAAACTCGCCCGAAAAGTCAAGCTTGGGAGCCGGCTCGGGCCCCCCCACGGGTTGAAAGCGAATGCGATCGTTGCCAATATCTACGAATCCATCGAATTGAATGTATGCCTTTCCGCCAAGCTGCCGTTGATCCGCCGCATCGGCGACTGGCACCAGCGTGCCCGTGACAACACGCACAGACCACTCGAGCGGCCTCCCCACACTCGACTTGGCATCGGCAAGCAGTGCCAGCGGCTGGCTGGCCAACGTAGCTCGGCGGTCCCCCGCCGAATCTGCATTTCCCACACCGACCTGCCCCGCCAGCTTGCCACTTTCCAATTCCGCATTGGCCAGACGCAAAAGCGAATAGAATCCAGCCGCTTCGTCGCGCGACAGTGGCTTCTGATTGTGCTGAGCGATCGTGTCTAAGTGAGTCAAGTCCCACCCGAGCTGACCAAGCTCGAGCACGTAAGGAGCCAAAGGCGGAGCGAGCCTGGCCACGAGTTGTTTATTCGACAAATTGTTTGGTAGCAACCATTGCGGGGCTTCGGCCAGTCCACACAGAGTAGGCGTTCCAGCGGCTGCTTGATCTACCAACGCTAGGGCTGCAAACTGCGCCGGTTGTCGCAGCCGTGCCGACGAAAGCCAAACTTGCGGTACGCGTTCGCAATAGATGGTCAATAGCTCAGCTTGCGCGGCTCTGGCGGAGTCTTCCGACGTATCTTCAGCCGATTCGGTCGCCTGCACTTGCAATTCGACTTGGTACAACCGCGCACGATCGTCGACTTGAAACCAATCGCGTTGCGATTCGCTTAGACGCACCGGAATGGCCGCACGCACCCAGCCAACGACCAGTCGCCGCTGCAACTGCAGCCCCTCACCCAGCTCGATGACTTTCGTCGAGGGCTGTTGGCTGGCATCCAGCGAATGAATCCAGCCAACTCGACCGACGGAGTTAAATACTTTTAATAGAGCATTGGGAAAAGCAGCAGAATGATCGTGTAAAGCGACTCGCAATTCATTCGCATCCGCAGCGGTCAGCGGTATCTGTCCACCACGAGTGAGGAACTCGGTCAACGGATTGGTGTTTGACTGGGCCCACGGCGGTGCCTCGGCTTCACCAACAACTGCGGAGCCAGCAGACGCCATGGGTGGCGCGGCCCAAGCGAACCGGCCATGAGTCGAGTGATTCGCTTGCCAGCACACGGCCGTGACAAATAGTAGCAACCCTATTTCCGTCCGATGATGTCGTTTTACTCGGCGCCGACTTCCCCACACGATCGGTAGCAATAGGGCGGCGGCCAACAGACAAGCGGCCACGACAGCAAAAGTGAATTGATTTCGGAGTGGCTGTGGAGTGACGACTGGCAGCGGTGGGGCCGGGCTGCGGAGTGGAATGAGCCTGTTTGCCATCAACGCCGGGCCAACTTGTAGTCCATCCTCCGAGGCATATGCCAAACGCTTGGCAAATATGGCATGTACTTCGAGCGGAGGATAATCGCTATCACTCTGATCGATTTGCACTGCAAGCTCAGCAGCTATTGGATCGGTTGTGTAGATTGCTACAGGCTGTATTGCTTCGTCTTCGCCGCGTAGCCACAGAACCCAATAGCCACCACTCATGTGCAGTGGTGCAAACTCCCGTTCGACTCGCTGGGCGCGATGCACTTGGCCACGAAATCGGACCGGCTGACCTCGCAGTGAGCCTGCTTCGGCGTCGAGCTGCCGCGTGCTGATTCGTGGTGCGGCTACGAAGTTCTCGGATTTTATAGAATGGCTGGCAGTCGCCGTAGTACGCTGTAGCAATCGCCAAAACGCAAGCGATTCGGACTGCGTCCACGGTGACGCATCACGTAGCGAAGCGACCAAACGTTTGTCGAGCGCAGCGGTCAACGCTTGCCGCAGCTCTTGGCTCACCGACATGGATATTGCTTCGGTCGCAGGAGTCGTGCAGATTGCTTGCCACTGGCTGGAGAATTGTTCCAACTCCGCCAGCCACTGCGTTTTTTCGTCGGCCGCCATGGGCGACTGCGCGGTTTGTTCGATCAATTTCCCGATCACGTCCGCACCCCATTCGACCGACTCGCTCGGAAGATTTACTTGGTTCGTGTTCGTGCTGGACTCTTCGAGTTTGTCCAACGAATCGCCGACTGTGTCCGACTCGGTTCGCGCAAACCAAAATGTTGCCAAGACGTTCTGTTGTTCTGTCGTCAAGCTATCTAGAATGCGCGGAATGACATCCGCACAGGTAGCGCTCCATTTGCTCGAGCCAGTGGGGGACGCGTTGGCTTGGGTCGATGCGTTCGAATCTGCAAGCTGAAAACCCGAGGGTGGATCAAGAGGTACGCCGAGTGTTTGAAAAGCTTGTTGCACGTTCCGTGGATCGGACGCTTGCTGCATCAGCACAATTACCAGAGCTAGAAGCAGACACAACGATAGTACGCGCCGTGTTCCTGAGGTTTGCTGCGACACACGCTTGCGGCGATTGTGCTGACCATCGGCCGCATACCAGCGATTGGATCTAAGTCGCACCATGGTCAAAACATTTTTAAAAACGCAACAGTAGCTGTGACCGCCTGGCCTTAGAATACTAGCCTTTGGCAACGGTAGCTACCAAGTATTGTAAGCGAGTGACCGGCGGAGCGGTCAGCGACTATGACGTGGTTAACCTTTCGGGTCATGAGCGGGGGCACCGACGCCGGCGCCTTGGGGCATGTACTTGCACAATATGATTCCGAGGAAGTACAAGCCGACCAACGGAATAAACAAACCAAGCATGCTGTAGATGTCGGCTGGAGTGAGCAACATCGACAGGAAGGCGATCACCAGCACGGCGATACGCCACTGAGCAGTGAAGCTATCGACCGATATGATGCCAAAGCGATGCAAGCCCAACATGAGAATCGGCAACTGAAAGGCGACCCCAAATCCAAGAGGCAACATCAACGCGAAAGACATGAACTCATTCAGACGCGGTGTGAACTCGACATTCAAGCCCGCTGTGTAGGTCATCAAAAAACCCAACACCAATCGAAAGATAGCGAAGAACGCCAAGGCGACTCCGGATAAAAACAGCAACAGGCTCAAGGGCAAATACCAAAACACGTAACGTCGTTCGTGCGGATACAGACCGGCGGCCAGGAACTGCCAGATGTGCCAAAAAATACCTGGACTGGCAATGACCACTCCGGCTACCAAGCCCGCTTTGAGCCAAACCATAAAGCCTTCAGTAATGGTCAAGGCCACCAACTTGCTGGGGATGGGCCTGAAGAGCAAGAATGGCTGCAAACGCTGGAGCTTGGCCAAGTCGATTCCCTGCCAGGGGTTGGGCCGATCGAGTTCTGTGAAATCAGCTTCGTCCGGCAACGGGGCACTTTCGCCGCCTACCGCTTCTTCATCGGCTGCGGAGTCGGATGCTACGGCCTTAGTTGTAGATGCCTCCGCCGCAGCCGACTCCAGGGGAGGAACTGCTTGGCTTGGGACCTCCTGCAACGAGTGAGGGTCGATAAATACCCGTTCGGGCATAATCTTATTGAAGTAGATCCACCTTGCTAACGCATCGGAGGGTTCTTGGCCATTTGCCTCACGGAATTCTGCTTTGGCCTGCGCGACATAGAAGTCGGTAATGGCCAGTTCCAGCGGACTCTGGATGTATCTGACGATATCCTCCGCGAAATACAAACCGACGCAGGTCCCCACCCCTACCCAAATAAATGCCTTGACGAGTGCCTTACGGAGCTCTTCCAAGTGCTCGCCAAAGGACATCGAGCTTTTTTCAAATAAGTCGTCCGCAGGTTGCTTCTTGAGCATGCCAAGGCGTTTCTAACAAGGGTCGAAGTTATTCAGTGTAGCAGGCGCAGGCCCGCGTGCCGTAGCCCACCCAAAGCAAGAATCTCACGCTCCGGCGGACGGCACAAGGGATTGCGCCTGCTACTTTTTCAAAATGAAAGGGCTGCTATAGTCTAATCAGTGTTCCCCATTATAGGCAGGTCGGCATGGCCCGCTTTCTCCCCTCTCTTTCCCTTTCATCCAATCCAGGAAATCCGACGTGATACCTCCCTACCCTCTGCGGCTCGTCCCGCTTTTTCGTGATTATCTATGGGGCGGCCGCAAGCTGCAAACAGTATTGGGAAAGACTCTGCCGGCCAATGGTGTGTGGGCCGAAAGCTGGGAGATTGTCGACCACCCCGAGCACTCGAGCGCAATCCTCAACGGGCCATTGGCCGACAACACGCTGCACCAGGTTTGTGAAGCCGATCCCAAGTGGTTGCTGGGAGATCAACCACAAGAAAAAGAGTCCAGCGGGGGATCTGACAACCGTGAAACCAACCCTCGGACGCTGCCGCTATTGCTCAAATACCTCGATTGCCAACGCGTGCTGAGCGTCCAGGTCCACCCAGACGATCACTATGGACAGCAGATGCTACCGCCCGATCTCGGTAAGACGGAGGCGTGGTACATCATTGCCGCCGAACCCGAGTCGGTGCTCTACGCCGGCCTGAAGTTGGGAGTCACGCGAGAAGACCTGCAAGCTGCTCTTGCAGCGGGCGAAGTCGAGCAGTGCTTGCATCGTATCCACCCTCAAGCGGGCGATTGCGTGTTCATACCAGCCGGAACCGTACACGCGCTCGGTGCCGGACTGCTGGTCGCCGAGATCCAGCAAGCCTCCAATACCACGTTTCGTTTGTTCGATTGGAATCGGCTCGACGCCGACGGCCAGCCTCGTGCACTACATGTCGAGCAGTCCTTAGAAGTGATCGATTTTGCAAGTGGCCCCAGGCGCTTGCAGGTAGCTCAGCCCATTGAGCAACTCCCCAGCGGTCAAGTAGTTCGAGAGAGACTGGTCGAGTGCGATAAATTCTTACTCGATCGCTTGCGGGCCGCGCAAGAGGATGCTGTGACGTTACAGCTCGGCGGCGATGGACGTTGTCACCTAGTGACGGTCCCAGTCGGTCAAGCCACACTGAGTTGGGGCGACGCTAGTTCACACTCAGAACAATTGGCCACTGGCCAGTCGATATTGCTTCCGGCGGCCTTGTCTGCCGTGAGTGTGCAGCTCGAACCCGGGACGACCCTACTCGACATGCGCGTCCCGTAAGTTCGCACGGAGTCACGCTCCCCGAAGGACTTGCTCCGTTTGCGTGATGCTCCCCAATGGACCTGATCCGTTTGCATAATGCTCCCCGATGGACCTGCTTCGTTTGCATAATGCTCCCCAATGGACCTGCTTCGTTTGCGTGATGCTCCCCGATGGACTTGCTCCATCGGAGGCTAAGTTTTGTTGCTAGATGCAGATCGTCAAAACACTCGCGTTTCACTTAATCTGCTGTTGGCTCTGCTGCTGGATCATTTGCAGTAATTGTTCAGGAGGTGCGTTGATCGTGACCACTTTATCGTGGCCTGCAGAGTCGCGGACGATACAGATGACTTGTCGTGTATTGCTAGCAGCCATCGGCGCTTCCCCCACAGCGCCTACTTGAGATTGGATTGCGAGAGATTGCTGCGATGCAGAATTTTGTCCACCAGTGACGGATAAGTTGGGAATCGAGGCCGATTGGTCGGGCCATTGCAGGTTACCACTGGTTGGCTGTCCTCCGACAGCAGCGGCTGGCACGACTAGTTCTCGACCGAGTTGTTGCGTACTCGATTGTTGCGAACCCTGTTGCTGCCAACCTTGCGATGGGGATGTGAGCGAAGTGCTAGCGAGCTGTCCTGCTGCGGCAGGCTCGGCGACAGGTTCCCCTTCGTCGAACAATTCCGAGAGCCCCAAGCGTTCGATTTGCGTGTAGACGACTTCGGCCGACGCGTAAATCCCTTCGTCATCTTCCGCATTGGCTGCGTTGCAGACGCCGATCAATCGACCTTGCATGTCGAACAGCCCCCCACCGCTACGGCCCATCGATGGGGCGCCGACGATCTCGATATTGTCTGCACCCAAGTAACGATTGACACTTTTGATCTGCGTATCGCGACGTGTTGGGTTGGCACCATGGTCGCATCCAAAACTGAATGCGGGTTGCCCTACGCCGATATTCTGCCCGCGCCCCAAAATGGGAACTGGTTCAATTTGTAGTGGGATGCGGAAGCTAATGAGTCCGATATCCTCCCCTTCCGCTTTGAAGTCGATCAGTTCGCTAGGCAAATTGACCTCTTGGGCAGTCCCTGGAAATAGGTCGATAGTCAGTTGCGAATGTGGCTTCATTTCGCGGAACAAGTGCCCGCAGGTAAGCACGAGTGCTTCCTGCCCACGCACGTCGACAATAGTGCCCGTGCCATAAGCGGTCGTATTGGCTTCGTCGACGCGAATGCGCACCGTCGCCGCCGCCGCACGCGAGATCGCTTGCTCCACGCTCAGCGTTTGGCGCTCCAATGTCGCCCCACGCTCCAATGTGGCCCGACGCTCCAATGTGGCCCGACGCTCCGCCGTCGGAGGAGCTGCTGAATTCGTCTGTGCTATATTCGTCTGTAAGCCATTCGTCTGCCCTGTGCTCCACTCCGCTATTGCTGCCTGCTGTTCAAACGCCTCGGGCGCTCGACTACCGGCGCTACTATTGGAAGCCAGCAGTGGAAAACCGCTAAGTTCGGGCGACTGCCCACGCACGATCGCTTGAGGGGCTGCTGGCGGCGCTGCGTGCACATGAGCTGTCCCACCTGCATGATTGCACGACTCACCAACTCCATGATTGTGCGAGCCACCGCGAGGTGGACCATACTCGACCTGGCTGGATGCAAGCTGGCCGTGAGCTGCTCCACTTTGATTGCGCGCCGCAGCGCGCTCGACTCGTTCTAAAATGCGTTCATACGATGCCGCGCCCACCATGCGATCAACTTCCTGATCGCGGCATAAAATGGCCAAAGTCGGCAGGTTTTCGATGCGAAATTGTTGGACTAATTCTCGTTGACGGTCTACGTCGACGGTTTGGATCGTCCACCCCTCTTGTCGCAGTTGATGCAACGCGGGTTCAATTTGTTTGCAGGGCTCGCACCAATTCGCAGTAAAATAAACGACGGTGCAGTCGGAGCTTCCACCCACGACGGCGCACAACATCGCCGACAGTATCCAGCTTGCCATTGGATTCCTTCCCAAAAGCCGATCAATATTCGAGCGAAAAGTGTCTCAGCCGCGTCCTGCGACCGGTCGGGAGTGTCGCGGGATATGCCTGTCAACGCAAGATCAGATTGGCATGATGGCAGCTTAGTGCTTTGGTACAACTAGCTTTTCGGATCAGCCGTTTTGGAGCTAGTAGATAGAATCATTAAGTTCCACTTCCGGGTAAGCCCAACACATTGCGCTGGCGCGCTGCATGCGGAATCCGACGGCGGAGCGTGGGGCCACATTCCAGCAATAGCCGAACACTGTGCGCTGGCGCGCTGCGCGGTTCCACGGACTAAACAGGCGTCAATCCGAAAACAAGCAACAGGGTGTAGTCGAACCTCACAGCAAGTCGCGACGCCGGTCGTGCGTGCGCTCGACGCGTTGGGCAGCCCGCCAGGCGGCTATCTGTTGGTGATTGCCCCCCAGTAGAATCTCGGGGACGCTGTGCCCACGGAATTCGCGGGGGCGGGTGTACTGCGGAAATTCGAGCAGTGCCTCGTCCGAGAACGAATCCTCGACCGCGCTGCGCTCATCGCCCAATACGCTAGGGACGAGACGAATGGCCGCATCGATAATCGCCATGGCTGCCACTTCGCCTCCGTTGAGCACGAAATCGCCCAAACTAATCTCGCGAGGTTGCAGAATCTCGATGACTCGCTGATCAAATCCTTCATAACGACCACACAATAGAATCAACCGACTCGACTCAGCCAACTCGCCGACCAACGATTGTTTGAGTGTCTCCCCCTGGGGACTCATTAGCAGCAATTGGCCTGGCTCCGGAGCGAGCTTGCGCACCTGTTCGACGCAGTCGACCACTGGCTGAACCTGGATCAACATTCCAGGGCCGCCGCCGTAGGGGGGCGCGTCGACCTTGTGATGCTTGTCGGTCGACCAATCGCGAAGATTGTGGATATGCACTTCGACTTGCCCACGCTCGATCGCCTTGGCTAGCAGGCTCTCCCCTAGATAACCAGGAAAGATGGGGGGAAACAGAGTGATGATGTCAAAGCGAATTTTGGGTGACGGCATTGGGCAAGCAAAAAGAGTAAGGTATTGAGGCTAATAGAATAGACAGCAAAGTAAAAATGGGACTTTCGATCAAGCCGCAAGGTTTGCGCAGTCGATAAATCTTAACATGGTGTCGGAACTGCGTTTTGCGCGGTTAGATAACTAATGCAATTAATAACACATCATAAATACTACCGACGCGGAGCGTCGGGCCACATTGCTAGATAAGTCTGCCGACGCGGAGCGTCGGGCCACATTACTATAAACGGGAGTTCCACCATTGTCCTCGGTTCCGTCATCGCGGCCGAATAAAATACCAACCACCGAGCTGCCTGGGCTGCGCGACTCGCTCGTCCGCTGGGTCAGCGATTGGGGTGGATTGGTCGTGGACGCCATGACCACGGTTGGGGACATGGCCATTTTTACCTACCGTGTGTTCCTGTGGCTATTCACCTCGTGGCCCAGTCGCGGGACGATACTCCCCAACTTCTATCAAGTGGGCGTGCTCAGTCTCCCAGTGGTCGCATTGACTGGCACCTTCATTGGGATGGTGCTGGCCAATCAGAGCTATGATCAGTTTCGCGATATCGGCTTGGAAAATCAGCTCGGGGCCGTCATCAACATGTCACTCGTGCGAGAGCTTGGACCGGTGCTGGCGGCCACGATGCTGGCGGGCCGAGTCGGCAGTTCGATGGCCGCCGTGATTGGTACGATGCGTGTCACCGAACAGATTGACGCGCTGATCAGCATGGGAGCCAATCCCATTCGCTACTTGGTCGTCCCTCGGTTTTTGGCCTGCATTATGTTGATCCCCGCCTTGACGATCATGGCGGACTTCATGGGCATCGTGGGGGGCTATTTCTATAGTGTGGTGATGCTCGGCATCGACCACTATCAGTACTTGAACAACAGCCGCCAATTCGTGGGTGGCTGGGACTTCTTCATGGGCATCTTCAAGAGTTTCTTTTTTGGTGGCACGATTGCGATTGTCAGTTGCTATCGTGGCTTTCATTGCCAAGCGGGAGCGGAAGGAGTCGGTCGTGCCGCTACAGCCGCCTTCGTCATCAGTTTCGTATTGATTCTTGTGGTCGATTTGATGCTTAACATTTTACTCAATGCGGTGTACACCTCCTTGGGTTTCGCCGGCAAGAAGATGTTTTAGATCATGTGTTGTCACCATCAACCATAGGAATTGCCGTTTTGGCGCTGGCCACGATTCCTGCACCGACTCACTATCGGGGCCAGCCCCCAGACCGCTCATCATGACTACCACCTATCCAAGTTCGAACACACAAACCGATCGAGCGGGCGATCCGTCGCAGCCGCTGGTGGAACTGCGCAGCATGACACTGCAGTTTTCCCGACAAACGATCCTCAACAAGATCACCTTGAGCATTCCGCGCGGCCAGACCTTGGTAGTGATTGGCGAGAGCGGCTGCGGCAAAACGATGTTGCTAAAAACGGTCGTAGGACTGACGCGTCCCAGGTCGGGACAGGTAGTTTACGATGGCGACGACATTCACACACTCAACGATCACGACTTGACCAACCTACGCTGCAAGTTCGGTTTTGTGTTTCAGAACGCAGCGTTATTCGACAGCATGACCATCGGCCAAAACATAGCCTTTCCGCTGCAGCAACATGACTTGGCCCAAGGTCGCGACGTCAACCGCATCGTGTTCGACCGACTGGCCGAAGTTGGCTTGCCCGATAGCGTTGCTGCCAAACGCCCAGCACAGTTGTCCGGCGGGATGCGAAAACGCGTCGGGCTGGCGCGCGCTTTGGTGCTCGAACCCGAGTTGATGCTGTACGACGAACCAACCACGGGCCTCGACCCCATCATGAGCGACGTGATCAACGAACTGATGTTGCGCACCAGCGCCAAACCAGACGTGACAAGTCTGATCATTACTCACGACATGAAAACGGCTTACAAAGTAGCCGATCGTGTCATCATGTTGTATCCATTTTCACGGTTGGAAAAGGGAGAGGATCAAATCATATTCGATGGAACTCCCCAGGAACTCGAACAGGCTAGCGACAGACGTGTCCGTCAGTTCGTCAACGGTGAAGCGGGAGAGCGACTGATGGAACTACGGAGCTCGGCGTTGGAAAACTTTGAGTAGCCGTTCTCGGCAGGTACAAGGAAGCGGAAATGGACGAACAGGGATATCGCTTTGGAGTGGGAGTGCTCGTGGTCGCCTCGCTGGTGATCGCGGTCATACTCATTCTATTCTTTGGTGCCGCCCCAAATTTCTTCGTCGAGCGCTACACGGTGACTATCCGTTTCCAGGCTGCTCCGGGAGTCGCTTCGGACACGCCGGTCCGCAAGAACGGTGTACAAATCGGTCGCGTCAAGTCGGTTCAGCTACTGGACGAAGAAGGTGTCGACCTGACTCTGGAGCTTGATGGAAAGTACAAGGTTCGCGCGCAGGAATTGCCGCAGATAGGCAAAGGATCGTTGATCACTGGCGATGCGGTCGTCGAGTTTGTGCCGCCGACCCAGGAGAGTCTCATGACGCGCTTCGACGGCACCGGTGGATCGCCTCGTGACGGAATACTCGACGAAAGCGAAATGCTCCTCGCCGCGACCCCCATTCAAGACGGTGACTTCTTCCGTGGTGGGCGCGTAGCCCCAGATCCACTCGACGCACTGCTGAACATGCAAGAGGGCTTTGGCACCACACTGTCTGCTATCGAAACGGCCGGCAATCAAGTCACAGCGCTCGCCTTAGATGTACGAAAACTATTGGGTAGCGGCGACGGTGCAATGCAAGATGTCGCCCGAAAGATGGACCTCACCATCGACAATTTTAATGACACGCTGGACGCGATCGAGGGCCTGTTCAACGATCCGAATCTCAAGTCGTCGCTAGACACATTGGCCGTTCGGCTACCGGACATCGTCAATGAAGCTGAGTCTGTCATGAAGCAAACAGGCGACACGTTGGCCGCCTTTGAAGACGTAGGCCGCGCTGCCGAAGAGACAGTCCGAGGAGTGACCAAGACAGTCGAGCACGTCAATCAGCTCACCGAACCGCTTGGTCGAAACGGGGAAAAACTGGTCGGCGATGCCGTGCGCACTCTCGACAATCTGAACTTGCTCCTTACCGATTTACGCTCGGTGGCAGACCGCTTCAATAGTGGTCAAGGTACGGTCGCTAAGTTGATGGATGACCCACAACTCTACTACCAAGTCATGAATACTTTGGCGAATATCGAAACGCTGACTCGTAAGCTCGAACCGATCGTCGACGACGCGCGCGTGTTCACCGACAAGGTCGCTCGACAGCCATCGAGCCTCATCGACTTGCGCGGGGCCATCTCCGGCCGCCCTTTAGGAGCCGGGATCAAGTAAATGTAACCGCGAACGAGTTAGTTCGTTCATTGACCACGAAATACACGAAGAACACGAAAAACTGGCTTTTTTGTCGACACTCCTCGCTGAACGCCACCATGCTATAAAATCCACGCGGCATCTCGATAACAAAATCACAGTGGATAGTTGTAGTGGGGAATCTCTATTATCCGGCCGGCCATTATTCTGCCTTGAAGTGGATTTGGGGGAATAGGCAGAGTCATGGGAGTCAGAATGATAAAACGTGTTTCGGTGGTGGCGTTCAGCGAAAAGTGTCCTTCGTGTGCTTCGTGGTTCATGCAATTCCTCTGACACCGACCCAGCACTATTGAATTCTGCTCGCATCCGTTATGTTACATTCGCTGTCCTAAGAAACTCGTACCACACACGCACCTCGTTACCGAGACGCCACCAACATGCCCCATACACTTGCCATCCACGGTGCCGCTGGCCGCATGGGTAAGCGACTGATCGCCCTGGGAAGCCAAGACCAAGCTTTCAAAATCGTCGCGGCCATCGACAATTTTAGCCATCCAGCTATTGGTCAAGACGCTGGAGTTTCGGCAGGTGTGGCCCCACTGGGAGTGCTGCTGGGTTCGGCCTGGCCCCAGAAATGTGATGTGGCCATCGACTTCTCCATTCCCGCCGCCTGCTCGGCGGCCGTGCGCCAGTGCCACGAGCAGAGAATTCCGTTGGTCGTCGCCACCACGGGTTTGAGCGAGGCACAAACGGCCGAAATCAAAGACGCATCCAAGGACATACCGCTGTGCTGGGCCCCCAGCATGTCACTCGCCGTCAACTTGGCCATGAAACTAGCCCAACAAGCCGCCCAAGCGCTGCGACATGTGCCTCAAGGCGTCGATGTCGAGATCATTGAACGCCATCATCGTTTCAAAGAGGATTCCCCCAGCGGCACGGCATTGAAGTTCGGTGAAATCATCGCAGAAGAAATGGCATTGACCGAGCACGTGCATGGGCGCGAAGGACAGTGCGGCCAGCGAACACGAAATGAAATTGGCTACCACGCGGTGCGCACCGGCGACAACCCTGGCGAACACACCATCGTGTTCGGAATGCTCGGCGAGGTCATCGAACTGCGCGTAGCCGCCTCGAACCGCGACTGCTACGCCTCGGGTGCCTTGGCCGCGGCCAAGTTTCTGCTCGGTAAACCGCCTGGACTTTACAACATGTTCGATGTGTTGGGATTGTCGTAGTTGTCATGGCCAAGTGCGACGAAGGCTACCTGTGTGAAGTATGCGGCGAAGAGGTCGAAGGACTGACCAATAGCGCGCTCTATTTGCAATACGTCATTGGCTGGATCGATCCCGAGACGCTACACACGCGCCGCGAGTGTCATTTGCGTTGTCTACCCAGCCTAGCGCAGTTCATCGAAGACGAGCGTTTCCAACCACCCGTTCAGGTCGAAGGTCCCTTCGATCGGCGACAGCTCGATGCGAGCTTCGCACAGCGGCAAGCCGAATTGATCACGCGGGGCTATCAGCGATTGTGGGAGCTACAAACCAAACGTCGCGGCCTGACTGTCACGGACTACCCACTACCCGAAGCGCAAACCCGTTGGAAGTAGTTTGGCAAGGCATTACGCCTTCCCGCCCCCATCGCCCGCTTGCGGGCTGGAGCGAAAGTTTTACAGATAGAAAACCGCGCTGCCCCATCGCCCTTCCGATATCGATTTACGCGCGCGATCACCCACGCTAGCAACCAGACTTCTTCACCGGTGGGACGAGCCCGAGCGGCGGGTCCGGAGGCTAACACAGCGAAAGGGCGCGCATATCAGCAGCGCCCGTGCATCAAATCAGCCGCAGCGTGCTGCATGTCTGTTGATACGAGACTTCGAGATCAAGTGAAATTGCTTGGTCGTTGTCTAGCCAGATCGGTAGGATAGGCAATCGCTGGCCGACGAGCATGGGATAGGCCCAAGTTTCGAATCTCGACCGCGTGGCCAGACTGTGACTGCGACAGGTGACCGCGTAAGTCGACGGCGGTTTGACAGCGAATGCGGGGTCTGCTTGACCGAAGACGTCCAGCACCTCACAGTACAAATTGTAATGCTTAACCGTCACCAGATCGACAATCGAAACGCAGATCTTCTTCTGCAACAATGCCGCGCATTTGGACACAAATGCCTGACGAGTCTCAGGGCGATCCTTGTTCGCTGGACTGACCAATTCGATTGCTGCGACAAGCTCACGGCCTCGTGCTTGGTCAAAGATCAGTACTTCATATTCGTAGTGCTCAGTCGGGTCAAGCTCGAGTGTAAGCGTCGGTTCGGGCGGAGCCCAAGTCGCAGTTGCCGAGCTCGGTCCCGACGAATCCGCTCCGCCCTCAGTTCTTCCTTGAACATCAAACGTGCAGACATCGATTTCAAAATTCTTGCCCAGATGTACTCGCGGCTCTGCTACGTATCGCTCAGGCAATAACTTGCACAAATCTATGACGATCAGCGCAGGCCACATTCCATGAAAACCCTCCCAGGAACCCTTGTTCAACGTCGGCGGTCGAAAGTGATCTAACATCGGCATCATAAATCTCCTAGCTTAGATTATAGCTGCTCCCGCCCCCATCGCCCGCTTGTCGGGCTGGAGCGAAAGTTTTTCAGCTAGCACCCCGCCCCCATCGCCCGCTTGTCGGGCTGGAGCGAAAGTTTTTAGGATAGAAACGCGCTGCCCGCAATCACCCCTCCGACGTCGTTTCGCGCTCAGCCGCGAGCTCTATCTCCTAAAACTTCTTCACCGGTGGGGCAAGCCCACAACGGGGTCGGGAACAATGCAAATATGAGATGCGAAATGCAGATGGTTCGAGCTCTATCTCCTAAAACTTCTTCACCGGTGGGGCAAGCCCACAACGGGGTCGGGAACAATAAATCATGTTGTATTCGTCTTCAAGCGATAGAACACGGCTAGAGGTAGTACCAGTAGGCCCATCATCAAGAAGACACTGCAAATGGGCCAGCCGGCCAACCGCGAGATCCACTCGAACACTTGATAGAGAGGACCGGATATCAAGATGCCGACAAAGTTGGCTTGATTCATGGTCGCGATCATGCGCCCCTTCAAGTTCGAGGGGGGGCGCTCTTGCAGAAAGACTTGAATGGGGATCGCAAAGATGGCCGCAAATACTCCCATCGAAATCAAGGCAACAATACTGCCGTAGAAACCGATTAAATGCTGACCACCGCCTGACCACAAACCCAGCATGACTAGCGATCCGAGAATGCCCCACAAGCCTAGCGATACGGACAGGTCGCCGTACCCCTTGCGACATAGGAAGCTGGCAAACAGGGCGCCGCCCATAATCCCTAAACCGATCGACGCGGTCAACATGCTCGTAGCCGTATCTCCAACTTGTAGCAGACCGAGCCCAAGGCGATTGACGGTGGGGACGGCAAGTCCGGAGACCAGCCAAAACACACTCGAGACCAACAAAGCGCTCAGCAATACTCGATCAGCTTTGAGCATCGAGGAAACATCATTGCTGACTGCCATGCAATCAGCGGTCAACTTGATTCCAGGCTGAGCTGGTGGAACCTTGCGAACCATTAGCGACGTCAACGTTCCCAAAATGGCGATCCCCACACAAACCAACAGGGCCAGCCACAGATTCTGATTGGAGCCATCGCTGGTGAGCAATTCTTTGAGTCCGCCAGCGAGAACGGTACCAAATATGATGGCTAGAAAGGTGGTCATCAAAATGATGCCGTTGGCGCGAGGCAGTTCACGATGCGTAAACAGCTCAGGTAAAATCCCGTACTTCCCCGGACCAAAGAAGGCACTCTGCGTCCCCATCAAAAATAGCACCACCCACGTTCCCGCCATCCCTAAGACATCGTAGTAATAGAAGGCAAGCAGTCCCAACAACATCACACCAATCTCAGCCACTTTGCAGAGCACGATGATCGGTGTCTTGCTAAAGCGGTCGGAGAGATATCCTGCGTAACCACTGAACAGAACAAACGGCAGGGAGAAAACGAGCGTCGCCCAGCCCTGGACATCGCTCCCTTCATCCGCTTCGACGATACCTGCCGCCACCTCCGTTACGGCGTCTCCCGCGAGCGCAGCCATGGGGATCGAGATTGCGAGCAGTAGCATCAGTTGCTTGTACAGATTGTCGTTGAAGGCTCCCAGGAACTGCGTGCAGGTCATGCCCCAGAAGGATCGATCGGCAAACAGCGTCGGCGGGCTAGGCGAAATGGGGTCTTGACCTGTCATCGTGCTTCCTAAAACCAAAGAGACGAGCTAACCTGCGGCATGCTGGTGGGCTCCCATTGTGGCGATTCCGGCGAATTGCCGAAACCCCGCTCGAAGATTGCGCGTTTTCAAACTGGAAAAGGTGTAGACTTAAAGATGACCGTGTTATTACAGGAGCAATGTCCGAGTTTTCCAAAGAGCAATACAACGAATCTCGAAACAAAATATTCTGAGGATAAAATCGCGGGATATAGTAAACAATCATACGAGAACAGAGCCCGCTTTTCGTGTCCTTCGTGTTTTTCGTGGTCGCCGGCGAACTAACTAGCGCACAGTCACGACGAGAGTTACATTATTAGAAATCGCCACTCCGATTCGAGGAGCCAACCCATGCAATGCAACCGCCGTCAAACGCTACAAGCGATGTTGGCTATGGGGGCTGCCGCAGGACCGCTGCTGTCATGGCCCAGCCGTTTAGCCGCCGAGATGAAGGCGCGTCATAGCGAGCGCAGGCTGATCGTATTGTGGATGCCCGGTGGTCCGTCGCAAATGGACACCTTCGATCTCAAGCCGGGGCATTCCAATGGCGGCCCTTTCCAAGAGCTGCAAACCAGCGTGCCTGGCATGCGTTTTAGCGAGCACCTCCCGGAGCTGGCCAAGCTAGCTGAGCACCTGGCTATCGTGCGCGGTATGCAAACTAAAGAAGGGGATCACAGCCGCGGTACCTACCTAGTGCGCACCGGACAGCGTCCAGGCAACCCACTGCGCTACCCCGCTGTCCCGGCTGCGCTGGCCAAAGAGCTCTCAGTGAGTAATGCTTCGATCCCCGGTTACGTTAGCATTCTCCCCAATTCGTTTATCAACCCTCCCGCCTTCAGCGCCGGCTTCTTGGGGGCAGGCCGCGAGCCGCTCACGGTAGGCAACACGGCCAACTTCGACCCGACCACTGCCGCCTCCGTCAGCACGACCGGTCGAGACAAGCCGGCAGACCTACGAGTCGACAATCTACTGCCGCCGGACGACTTGGATGCTGAGCGTATCGCGCGCCGACAGCAATTTTGGAATGTGTTGCAGAGCAGCTACGGCGCGGCCAGTCGCGGTGGGGCTGCAGCCACGCATGAAACCGTCTATCGTCGCGCAATGCAGTTGGCAGAAAGCGAATTGGTTGCCGCTTTCGATCTCAGCCAAGAGCCCGACGCGGTGCGCAGCCGCTATGGCAACGATCCCTTTGGTCAAGGCTGCTTGATGGCCAGGCGATTGGTCGAGCGCGGCGTGCCTGTCGTCGAAGTTTCACTCAGCGATGGCCCAGCAGGACTCTCTTGGGATAGTCACGCGGATAACTTCAATACAGTTAAGCGACTCAGTTCGCAACTCGACCGCGCCTGGAGTCAACTGCTCTTGGATTTGAAGAGCTCGGGCCTACTCGAACAAACCACAATCGTGTGGATGGGCGAGTTTGGACGGACACCGCAGATCAATGAGATGGGCGGTCGCGATCACTTCCCCAATGCTTGGAGTTGCGTGCTGGCGGGTGCCGGGATCGTCGGCGGTTCGACCGTTGGCAAAACTAGCGACGATGGCATGGAAGTCACCGATCGTCCCGTCACCGCCCCTGAATTCCTTGCCACCCTTTGTCGCGCTGTCGGCGTCGATCCCAGCCAAGAAAATCTTTCTGAAGATCGCCGCCCAGTGAAGATCGTCGAGGGTGACGCAATTAGTGAGATCCTGAGTTAAAAACTTTTCGCGATCTGCGAAAATATCCTGTTCAAAGAACATTCATCTGTGCCTCGGCCTTGCCATCCGTGCAAACAAGAGAATTGTCTCGCACGGATGGCAAAGCCGGCGCACGGATGGTAAATGCACACGGAGTGTACCTGCTACTTTGTTACACGGAAGCGCCGAGTGATGCAAACGTCCCAGGTGCTGCCGAGGGTTGATTACTGTCTCGTCTCACCATCGCTTTGGCGGCCAGTATGAAACGTTCCCACAAACCGCGTGGGTGTGAATCGATAAAATAGGTTGTGCCCGAAATCTCTAGCATGTCCCCTACATGAAGTTCACTCTCCTTCACTCGCTTACCATTGACGAACGTCCCATTGGTGCTTTCCAAGTCGAACACCTTCAATATGCCGTTGTGGTAGATCAATTCGGCGTGATTGCGGCTCACCCCGCGATCCTTCGGACAAACATCGCAGAACTCAGCTCGTCCAATTAGGAAACTCGCTTTGTCTATTGGTCGACTTTCCGCACCATCGAGCAAATAGAAGTCATCATTGGTACCGTTCATCGCAACGCCTTCCCAAATACGCAAAACCGAAGTGGATTTCTCGTAAACTACGCTGAGTCAATACAAACGCAAGCATTGTGCCAACTTGCGGCAATTTGCTAAAACCCGGTTCGGGCAACACCGATCGAGGGGGAAACGCGACCTCCCAGCGAGCACACTGTACGGCAATACGCCAAAATGAACGCGTGGCGGATGGCTGAAGTAGCCCCAGTTTTTGGCCCGCCATCGACCGAGAAAGAAAGACCAATTGAGAGATGGCGACTGCTGGCTACGAAACGGATTTACCTGCGAAGCGATTGTCAAGCTTCTCAGGGGGTGGAACACTCGCAACGGCAGTTTTACCCTGCCGCCGTTGGGTCTTCGATCAGATGCACGTAGCTGTTGTAGCGGCGCGGGTCGATGTGACCGTCGGCCACCGCATCTTGCACCGCGCAGCCGACTTCGTGAATGTGAGTGCAATCGGGAAAGCGACAACCGCTGACGTAGGGGCGAACGTCGCGGAACAATCCAGCGACCTCTTCGGCGGCTACGTCCCACAATTCGAGTTGCCGAATGCCTGGTGTATCGACCAAATACCCGCCACCAGAAAGTGGTAACAGCTCGGCCGTGGTGGTGGTGTGCTTGCCTTTGTGGTTTTCGGTACTGACCGGTTGCACGCGCAATCCCAAACCATCCTGCACCGCGTTGAGAAGTGAGCTCTTGCCCACGCCGCTCTGCCCAGCCACTACGCTTTGGCGACCTGTGACCATGTCGCGCAAGTGATCGATTCCCCAGCCGCGTTCGGCGCTGGTGAGCAGAGTACGATAGCCCAACTGCGCGTAGACTCCCAGCAGCGGTTGTAGTTCGACAGGGTCGATCAAGTCGGCTTTGTTGAGGACGATGAGCGCGTCGAGCTGGGCCTGTTCTGCGGTAACAAGAAAGCGATCGATCAAGTGCGGCTTCAAGTCAGGGTCAGCCGTGCTGGCCACGATGATGACCAAGTCGACGTTGGTCACCAAAATGTGGCGGCGGCCTTTACTGGTGCGGCTAAGCACGCCCCGTCGCGGCTTGACGGAAAAGATGATCCCTTGCTTGGTCCCCTCTGGGCGGAAGACTACGATATCACCGGCGGCAACTACGTGCCGCTGATCGGTCGAAAGGCTTTTGAGAACCTGCCGCACCGCGCATCGGTACTCGCGTCCTTCCGCCGTCAGGACCACGCACTCGAGGCCATGTACGCGCAATACGCGGCCTTGCAGCACACTTGGATCGGCCGACTCCATTTCGACTGCGAATCCATCGCTAGTATCGTCCAGGGTTTGGCCGACTATCGTTCGATGTCGCGACATATCCCCTTTGCCACTGACACGCTCACGCGACACTTGTGCTTCGTCGTCGTGCGGATCTTGGTGAAACTGGCGCGTCAAGTCCGACGTACGAACTCGCTGCTGATAATTCTTTTTGAACTCCGTACGAATCTTGGCTGGGCGCTTCTTAGACATGGTAACTGCGGCAGTAACGAAGTTTGTGAGTTGAATCGACTTGCAAGCTGAACGGCATTGCTTGGTGCGTCCTGCTATAGGTCAGTGAGTCGTCTCTCGACATACTGCAACCCTCGTCTAAGTCACGCTCTACTTCCATCCGAATTTTTACTTGCACGGACCCGCTCCTTAACGCGAGCCATCGCCTCATCCAGTGGCAGTGGGGGGGTAGCCGACGGATTTGAGAGTCTCGTACGCCGTCAACCTGGGCTATTACCAATTAGCTCGATTCATGCGGGCTATCGTCAGAGGTGACGTCATTCCCCAAGCCAACTCCTGCGGCTTCGGGGGCAATCACTATTTTGGCGTCGTCGCCAAAGCGCTCGACCGGCCCATGCACGCTGGGACCGACGATTTCTTCGATTTCGACTTCACCCAACTCTTCGCGTTCGAGCAATTGTTGCGTAACCGATTCTAGTTCTTCTCGCCGCTCGGTGAGCAGTTGCATGGCGCGGTTGCCAGCTTCGTTGAGGATGCGCGCCACCTCACCATCGATCACCTCCTGCGTGTGCTCGCTGAACTGGCGTTGTTGGTGCATCTCGCGACCGAGAAACGGATCGTCTTCAGAACTCTTGTAGCTAACCGGTCCGAGCTTGGGGCTCATCCCCCAGTGGGTCACCATTCGCCGAGCCAACCCGGTGGCGCGTTCGAGATCGTTCTCGGCCCCAACGGTAATCTCATCATAGATCAAGCGTTCGGCAGCGCGACCCGCGAGCAGGACGACCAGTTGATCGAGCAACTCGTTTTCGCTGGCACTCATGCGATCTTCGGAAGGTACGATTTGCGTGCTGCCGAGCGAACGTCCGCGCGGGATGATGGTCACTTTGTGCACGCGTTGAGCGCCTTTGAGGAACCAAGCGGCCAGGGTATGCCCGGCTTCATGGTATGCGGTTTTCTCTTTTTCGTCTTGCTGAAGAATCTCTTCGCGTTTGGCTCCCATGAGCACCTTGTCGCGCGCATAATCGAAATCGGACATGCCAACGCGAGTCTTATCGTTGCGCGCAGCCCACAGTGCCGCTTCGTTAACCATATTGCGGATATCGGCACCGGTTAGCCCGATCGTCACAGCGGCCAAGCGGGCCAAGTCGACGTCGTTATCCAACGGAACATCGCGCGTGTGGACTTTGAATATCTCCAGACGCCCTTTATTGGTTGGTCGCCCGACGGTGATGTGGCGATCAAAACGGCCTGGGCGCAACAGAGCCGGATCGAGCACATCGGGACGGTTGGTGGCAGCCACCACAATGACCGACTCGACGCCCGAAAACCCATCCATCTCGCTCAATATCTGGTTGAGCGTCTGCTCGCGCTCGTCGTGTCCGCCGCCGAGCCCCGCACCTCGTTGACGTCCGACCGCATCGATTTCATCGACGAAAATGATCGCCGGAGCATTCTCTTTGGCCGTTTGAAACAGATCGCGCACGCGACTGGCCCCAACCCCCACGAACATCTGAATGAATTCGCTACCGTTGACGGAGTAGAACGGGACGTCCGCCTCGCCGGCGACCGCACGAGCCAGCAATGTTTTGCCTGTTCCGGGAGGACCGTTGAGCAACACTCCCTTGGGAATGCGGCCACCCAAGCGTTGGAATTTTTCTGGCGCTTTGAGAAAGTCGACGATCTCTTGCAAATCGGCTTTGACTCCATCCAGACCTGCCACATCGGCAAATGTCGTTTGCTTCTCGTTCGGCTCAAAGCGCTTGGCCGTAGAGCGCGAGAAGCTCGACAGGAATCCACTCCCCCCCATCAATTGATCGCGAGTGCGGCGGAACATCATCCAGACCGCAATCATCAACACGATTGGCAACCCGATCAGGAAGAAAAGCATTAGATATTCGAACGGGTTGGAATTGCTATAGCTCAGACTCAGCGGCTCTTTGTTGCTGGCTGCATTCCGCTCATTTTGCTCATTTTGCTCTTTGACCGATGCTTCGATGCGCTCGATCGAGCCCTCCGAAAGCTGAACCATGAACTTCTTCTCCAGCTTGCCCGGCTCCTTGCCGGCCTCTGGCCTAACCAATTCACCCTTGGCATCGTAGCTAGCTGGGCGATCTGGGGGAACTTTAAACGTTCCCAACGCCGTGGTGCCGTTGATTTCCAACGACTGCACATTTTCGCTGTCGAGCTGCTTCAAAAAGAGGCTGTACGGCACCTCCTCGATACTCAGCGCGGGCCAAATCGAGCGGAGCATCAAGAAACCCAGGAGAACGATCAACAGAACGGGCCAGAACTGGTTGCGTCGTGGGGGCGTATTTTCTCTCGGTTTGCCAGCAGGCTCCCGCTGCTTACTGTCCATTCAATTTCCTTTGGGTCTTCAGCATCTGTCAAATTATCTACGGTCAATTACCTACAGCGGCATAGCGTGTGCCAAACTTGCGCAAGATTGCTATTCTATCGCACAATTCCATTCAGTGTGCACCCCAGAGAATGCCGATCGTTCGTAAAATGAAATAGTTTTACACCCGTGCGCCACCGTATTTAATCGTGAAGTGCAACAGAGTGCCTTGCTATTCGTACTTCTTCTCTGCCATCCGCGCTAGCGTATGGCACGAATTTCCGCACGGATGGCAAGGCCGAAGAGCACGGATGACCGCGGCCAAGCCTGCTAATTAATTGGTCCATGCAGCCGACTTACGGCGGATCTCGTGGACCACTCGCTGTTGCCCAGCGGTGCGCGGGCTGTCACTTGAACCTGCCAGCCAACTGCGGTCGACGCGGCCTCCCCCAGCCAAGGCGGCTGCCAAGCTCTCTGCCAATTCACTATCCGACATGCGTCGCAAGGCGATTACCTCGGCCCATGAGTGCCCAGCCTTGAAGAGCGTCAACGTCCATTGCCAGTCAGGCTTCGCCTCCTCAGTCGGGCTTCCAGTCGAACTGCCATGCGCCCCCCCAACTGGCGCGTCGAGGGGAGGCTTGTCTGATGCCCCACCACCAACCGACCTCTCTTCGGGCGAACCGGAGTGACGGCGCGCAATCGTCCCGTGCTCTGAGTCGAACTCAGCGAAATCGAACATACCCGTTCTCGTCGGTCGAGACTGCGAACCAAGACTCGGCGGAGCGGCAGGCGGACCGGTTTGCGCGGGCTGCGGCTGAGAAGGCGTCGGCAGTGCAGACGCAGGCGGGCCAGAAGTTTGCAGGCCGGATACTGTTGGTTTTTCTGATGAAGAAGGTTCGGCAGCGGGAGGCTGCGACACACGATTCGTCTTGCGCAACATGGCCACCAACTTGGTCTCTAGCTTGGCCGGAAACACAATACCAGCGAGCAACTCCGTCCGTAGCTGCGGATCGGCAAGCTGAGGTGCCACCGAGACCGTCGGACGATTGCGATTGACCTCTTGTTGACGCAATATACCTGTGGCCAACAACAAGTCGATCAACTCGACACCGTCGGACTGGCGAAAGCCGACCAACATGCCAAAACCGCTCAGGCGATGCAGATTCAGTTTTTGCAATTTCGAGTTCTGCGAACCGCACAGATACTGCGCTAGCAGGATTTTTCCGATGCGACCGTGAATCCGCTCGATCGATCGCACGATGTCCTCGAGCACTGACAGTTTCTGTTCATCGCTGAGCCCGCCTCGTTTGGAGTTCGCCGACTGCCTCGCTCCCCCCTGCCCTGCTTCTCCTGTCCGCTGAAACACGGCCGGTCTGTTCGTATCGGTGGCTGGACGGCCGGACGAATCGACGGCAGGGGCGTCATCGATTGCCGCCAAGTTTTTCACTTGAGGCAATCTCAACTGAGGCCAACCCGGACTACGTCCGCAACGATCGCATTGCCCACAGTTCTCTGCCGATGGATCGCCGAAGTAATTCAGTATCGTCGCTTGGCGACACAGCGGAGACTGTGCGTAGTTGACGACTTGATTGAGACGGTCGTACTCGGATTTTTTGAGTTTATCGAGCGCTTCAAAATCGATCTCCAGCGAGCTGAAAGGCACATCGCGGCGCAGGAAGTGGACGGCTCGACCGCGAAAGGGTGGCACATAGTCAAATCCATCCAACTTGCACAGTTCGCGCAGCGCACGACTCAGATTTTCGCGCTCCATCTCGGTCGCTTGCAATAGCCAACGTGGATGGACGAAGACCTGTTCACCACGTCGATCACCGATCGCGCGCTCGATCACTCGCAATACCTTGCGCTGCACGCGAGCTTCTCGCGGAAGCAGATCGACTAGTGTAGGAAGTTGACTATCGATACGCAGCATCGCCAGACCACCACCCATCTCCAAGCGTTCGATGACACCGGTTCGCCCGAGCACTTGCAGGCTACTGCCGATCGCTTCTGGAGAGACATTCTCACCAAGTGCATCGCGGATCTCTTCCAACGTCAGCTCGATCGGATCCTCTTCGCGAGCAGCCAAGAAGTCATACGTCTTGGCGATCAACTCGCGAGGCGGATAGTTGTTATCGATAAAGAACTCTTGGATATGCCGATCTTGGTAGGAGTAGAGCATGACGCACACCGACTGCTTGCCGTCGCGTCCAGCGCGTCCCGCCTCTTGATAGTAGGCTTCCAACGAGCCTGGCATGTTGTAGTGGATCACGAAGCGCAAATCGGGTTTGTCGATCCCCATCCCGAAAGCATTGGTGGCCACGATGATTCGCAGCTCGTTCTTCATGAAGCGCTCTTGAATCACTCGGCGCTGATCGGGCATCAAACCCGCATGGTAGGCACCCACGGATACCTTGAGCTTTTTACCGATCCACTCCACCAATGCTTCGCAGCGTTTCCGAGTGGCCGCATAGATGATCCCCGAGCCGTGCATGCCGGCGAGGAATTTCTCGAGCTCTTCATCCTTCTCGCGATCATTGGGGCGCGCGACCACTCCAAAATGCAGATTGGGTCGAGCAAATCCACTCATGAACTGCTTGGGCTTCCTCAGCCCCAGCACTTGCACAATATCCTCGCGAACACGCGGCGTAGCTGTAGCCGTCAGTGCGACCGTCTGCACTCCACCGAGCCACTCCCGAAAGCGACCGATGCGCGCGTAGTCCGGGCGAAAATCATGCCCCCATTGACTAATACAATGCGCCTCGTCGATCGCCAATAGTTGAATTGGCGTTGCGCGAATCGCTTCCAGAAAGCGATTGTTCCTCAGCCGCTCGGGTGCCACGTAGACCAATTGATACTTGCCCGCAGCCACATCCTGCAATCGCTGTTGCTGCTCTGATTGCGACAGGGTGCTGTTGATCAACGCCGCAGGTATGCCTCGTCGCCCCAAGCCATCGACTTGGTCCTTCATGAGAGCAATCAGCGGCGATACTACGATCGTCAGCCCCGGACGAATTAGACTCGGCAATTGGTAGCATAGACTCTTGCCACCTCCGGTCGGCATCACGCACATGCAGTCGTTTCCTGCCACGATCGACTCGATCACTTCGCGCTGCCCTGGGCGAAATGACTGCAATCCGAACTTGCTTAGTGCGTCATCGAAACTAGCATCGCGGTGGGTCATCGGCACAGTGCAATCGATATTGGTTCGTAAAAAAACTCAACGCGTAAGTAGGAAACGCCGCTTTGTGCTGGAGTCCAGGCTTTAGCCGCCTTTGTGCTGGAGTCCAGGCTTTAGCCGCCTTTGCCGCATTCGACATGCCAAGTCGTCTAAAGGCTATACCTCAACAAACTTGCGGAAAATCCAAGCTCTCGAAGTGGCGCTAATCCATTGAGCAACCTGTCCAAGGTGCCAGCCCTATTGGTCAACCGTGGCCAGCCTCAAAACGGCCAATCATGTGGAGAAACGGGTGCTTGGGCGCTTGTGCCTTGACGAGGTCCCTAGCGGGTGTAAGGTGGGGGACGATTCTAACATTTTTGCTCCATCCCTGCGCCCAGCCCGAGCCTGATTTCGTTCGACTTTTGACTTGGCCTTCCACCTCACGGTTTTTTGAAACATTTTGACTCTACCAGTTATTCGCCGATTGTTGGTTGCCCTGCTTCCAAGCCAGGCCGCCGAGCTCTCGCTGTTGGGCGATCCCACCCACCAACCAACTACGGCCATCGTCATCGACACGTTAAGATTCACCACCACGGCCAGCCAAGCGATAGAGTTGGGTGCCCGCTCGGTGCATGTCAGCTCCACGGTCGAACAGGCAATTCGATTGGCAGCCGAACTTCCGACGCGGCCGCTACTGTGCGGCGAAAGGCATTGTCACCCTATCGAAGGTTTCGATTTGGGCAACAGCCCTCTGGAGCTGACGCGAAATCTAGTTGAGGGGCGAGATTTGGTGTTCACAACCACCAATGGCACCTTGGCCGTCGAGGCAGTGCGGCACATACCCAGCGTGCTGCTGGGCGCGCTGGTCAATCGTCATGCGGTCTGCCAGCACGTGAGCGAATCTACTGCCGGCGACGTGCTGTTGGTCTGCTCTGGAACGGATGGGCAATTGACTTGGGAAGACGTCCTCACTGCCGGAGCCATTATCGACGAACTCTGCCGCGGCGAGAACTTCCAATACGGTCACGATACGGCACGACTGGCCCACGCCGCTTGGCAAGTCATCGAAGGTCGTCATTCGGCAAACCCCAATGCCATACCACACGAAACGGAGCCATCGAGCGGGGGAGCACCGCAGCGATTGGCGCATCTGGAAAAGGAGCTCTCGCACTCAATGGGGGGGCGCAATCTGCTAGAATCGGGTTTTGAAACCGACGTGCATTTCGCCGCACAGCTCGATTGCCTAACCGCCGTGGCAAAGAACTCGAACCAGAACCCACTAGCGTTTTGCTAAGGCCACCCACCATCTACAGGAAGCTCCCCATGATACCCAAGCTACCTCCCCATCCGTCGCGCCGTAGCTTTATCAACCAGTGCCTGGCTGGTGCGAGCGCATTGCCGCTCGCCTCTGCCTTGCTCACCAAGACTCGCGCTACCGCGCAAGACAAGCAGCAGCCCGCAGTGGATTCTCCTGGATCGATCGATGCGCACGTCCACGTCTGGACACCTGATATCAAACAATATCCGCTCGGCCCCAATTTCAAAGTCGATGACATGCAGCCCCCCAGCTTCACCGACGCAGAATTGCTCGGCCATTGCAATCCGCTGGGTGTGGACCGTATCGTGTTGGTACAGATGAGCTTCTACCAGTATGACCACCGCTATATGCTGCAGGTCATGCGCAAGCATCCAGGCACTTTTTCCGGCGTCGGACTGATCGATCACCGCAGCCCACAACTCGGCGAACGCATTGTCGAACTAGCGGCCAGCGGCATACGCGGCTTCCGCATACACTCGATGGGAGATGCCGACGACTGGGTCGCCGATCCTGGCATGCACCGCTTGTGGCGCCAAGCCACCGAGGAGGGATTGGCTATCTGCCCGCTGATCAATCCGACCGACATTCCCTATGTCGAAGCACTTTGTAAAAAGTTCCCCGACACGACCGTCGTGGTCGATCACTTTGCCCGCATTGGTGTCAGCGGCACCATAGAGAAAGATCCCCTCGACCGACTTTGCCGCTTGGCCCGTTTTCCCAACACGCACGTCAAGACTTCTGCGTTTTATGCACTCGGAAAGAAGACGGCTCCCTACGACGACCTCATTCCAATGATGCGTCGCGTGCTCGACAGCTATGGCCCCGAACGATTGATGTGGGGGAGCGACTGTCCCTATCAAGTGCAGGATGGAGGAACGTACGAATCGTCACTCGCCCTCATCCGAGACCGCATCGATTTCCTATCGGACAGTGACCGACAGTGGCTGCTGCGCCGCACCGCTGAAAAGGTGTTCTTTGCGTAGTATAAAGTGGCTCGGTGGTCGCTTTTTACAGGTAGAAGATAGCCGGTAGAAGATTTTCTACCGGCTATCTTCTACCTTCAAGGCGCGTCGTGGTGGAGGTGAGTGGCTGGTCTTGATCGAGGGAAAGCAAGGGATCGAATTGGCATCGACCCTCGACAAGAAAATTGCTATACGCGGGTGTGCTGCCCACTCGACAGCACATCCAACTTCACCCAATTCGGTTGAGACGTAGCGTATGGCCAGCACTTTTCGATTTCAATTGCTATCAACGGTCACTTGGGCGTTTGTGCTCGTCTTAGTGGGTTGCGCGCCTCCGCAGCACGAGTCGGCTCGCGCCAGCAAAACGGTCGACGAACCACCAACGGCAAGCGAGCCGAGTCAGGCTGGAAGCTCTGATAAAGCTGAGGAAAGTTATATACTCTCCCAACCCACCGCCAGTTTTTCGGCATCCTCGAGAATCGAGAGTTTCGCTGCGCCGGCAAAAGTGGAGCCCATGCAAACGGAGGCGATGATGGTAGCGCCTCCGAACCGCTTGCGGGCAGCTCCGACGCCTAGTCTCGAACCCGACTTACCCGGCGCCCATCTAACGCACCTACCCGCAGGGACACAGCGCAATAGCCAAGCAGGCTATTCGACCGTCCGAGTATTCTACGCTACCGATCGAAAACGCGATCAACTGTCGTTGAGTGACTTTCATCGCTATGCGCAAAACCAAAACTTCGTCACCCTCAGCGCAATCTCCGCCACACTGATCTTTATGGCGCTAGTGAGTTTGCTACTCAAACGCGTCCGCATCGGCGCCCTATGCACTTTAGCTGGCGGAAGTATCGGTTGCCTGGCAATCGCCATGGTTATTTTCGGCAAGCCAGAAATCGAAAAGCAAGGGGTTATTTACACGGGCGATCGTGGCGAGCTGGTGCGTGGAATTTGCGACGTTACGGTTCCCGACTCTCACCACACTGGACTTGTCGAACGGCCTAGCCTGCTTAGGTTCGAGTTTCGCGAGGATCAAAGCGAACACATCGTGCTCACCAGCGCGGTCGAGCTGTCGAACTCCGAGTTTAGCCAAAAGCTCTCGCAGACACTCGATCAATCACGCGAACGCGATCTGTTGGTGTTTATCCACGGTTTCAATGTTGGATTCGAGGCCGCAGTACAGCGGACGGCGCAGATTGCCGTCGACCTGCCTTTCGAAGGGGTACCGATCTGCTACAGTTGGCCAAGCCAGGGTTCGCTGCTGGGCTACTCGATCGACGAAAACAACTCCGAATGGACCATCCCGCATCTCAAACAATTCTTGCTAGAACTGGCTAACAGCAGCGGTGCCAAATCGGTCAACGTTGTAGCTCACAGCATGGGCAACCGTGTGATGACGGCGGCCATACAACAAATCAACATGGGGCTCGTTGCGGACGCGCCCGCACCCTTCGATCGCATCGTATTGGCAGCGCCCGACGTTGATGCCGATCGCTTTCGTCGCGACTTTGCACCCGCCCTATTAAATGTCGCCAAACAAGTCACTCTGTACGCTTCGTCCGACGACCGAGCCCTGATCGCATCGAAACAAGTTCACGGCTATCCACGTGCCGGCGAGAGCGGTGCCAACATCGTTATTGTCCCCGGGATCGAAACGATCGACGTCAGTGGTATCGACTTGAGCTTGCTGGGCCATAGCTACTATGGTGACAGCGAACCCATGCTGCGAGACCTATTTGGGGTGGTCCGCGCGCGACTTCTCGCGCCGCAGCGACAATCATTGGTCTCGCGCCGCAGCGGAGAGCTGGTCTATTGGCAACTTGCCCAGCGCCCCGACACGGCGGCCAATCAGGTTGCACCCAACCAACTACGGTAGATTCACACCATGTTGATTTCGTAACCCTTACGGTATTCGCGGGAGAGGAAGGCGTTGGCCTGATCGTCACCGGTGATTTCGCGCTTGTCAGCATCCCACTGCAGCGCTCGATCGAGACGCATGGCGATGTTAGAGAGGTGGCAGATTTCGAGCATGCGATTATGCGACCACACGTCAGAGATCGGTTGCTTACGCGACCTCATGGCTTCGATAAAGTTGGCCGTATGATTCTCGCTGACAGGTCCACCATAGACCTTTTCGATGGCGTCATCAGGTAGCGGATCATGCGCCAAGTCCTCGACTGGCTTGCCGGTAATCTTGCCGCGATTAACGAAGAACTTACCCTTCGTCCCTTCAAACAAAATGCCGTTATCCCCTTCACTGGTGATAATCATTTCCACATCGTTCGGCATGTCCACTTTGATCTTGAAGCTGGTAGCCGCGTTGTATTGATCGATCACCTGAGGGAATCCGTCCTTGTACGCAACCGGCAATTCGAACTCGACCGGTGTCACTCTGCTGGGGCCAGTATCGGTAGCTCCCAGTGCCCAACAGGCAATGTCGACATGGTGTGCACCCCAGTCGGTCAACTTGCCACCAGAATACTCATGCCAGTTGCGGAACGAGTAGTGGCAATTGCTGTACAGCGGCACGCCACCACCATAGCCTTCGCGCATTTCGGGCAGCGCTCGATAGTCGACTTTGGGTGCAGGCCCAAGCCAGAAATCCCAGTCAATGTATTCGGGCGGGGCAACTGCGGGAATAGCCGGCGAAGCTTCCATACCATTGATGCCACAAGTCACTTTTTGAACCGTGCCGATACGCCCCTGCTGGACCATCGCAACGGCCTGTAAGAAGCGCTGCTCCGATTCCGTGCGTTGCATCGTTCCGACTTGAAAGACGCGCCCAGTCTTCTCAACTATCTTCTCGATCAGCTTACCTTCGTCGATGGTCAATGTCAGCGGTTTTTCACAGTAGACATCTTTGCCCGCCAGCATGGCTTCGACGGCGATCTTGGTGTGCCAGTGATCCGGTGTGGCGATCATCACCGCATCGATATCCTTTCGGTCGAGGATCTTGCGGTAGTCCTTGTAAGCGTCTGGCTTCTTTCCTTGTGCCTGCTGCACTTTTTCCACGTTGGCCCCGAGTACATGGGCATCGACGTCTGCCAAGGCAGCGAAATCAGCAAACTTGATCGACTTGCCGGTAATATACGTGCCCTGGTTTCGCAGCCCGATGGAAGCAAACACAGGGCGTTCGCTGGACGACTGGGCGACTGCGCGTCGTAGCGATGGGGTTAGCATGGCTGCAGTTCCCACCGCAGCGGAACCCTGAAGAAAACTGCGACGATTGGTTTGGCGTGATACGGACATCGATAACATTCTCTCAGTGAAATTAGCTAGAAACTTAAACGGGATATGTACAAGTGCAACTCTCACACACCGGCTTGGAATCGCATCTGCCACTCAGTTCCCCGAGCAGGACGCGGTGCCAGTCGTATGTCAGCGTATAGTATAGTCTCGGCGTCGGCCCCATAGGGTCCTTGCAGCACTTCGCGTCCCTCCGCGTCCACCACCATCGAACAGCCGATACAATTCCTCCCGCGCCAGGGTCCTGCTGTCATGGGCCCAACGCAACTGGCCGACGCGAACCACACTGAATAATCGCGAGCGACTGGAAGGTAGGCATTTCGCCAAACGGATCCGTAGGGATCTGCGATATTGTCATGCGTCGCAGGCCGCGCCCAAGCGCTTGGCGAAAGTATGATATCGGCCCCCATATAGCACAAGGAACGACTCAATACCTGATCGCAGGCGAAGCCATCGGCGCATATCATCACTCCTATAGCCCCCAGTCGCGTCTGCACTACACTCAGGCGGTCGCCCTGCGCGTAGAACTCGTGGCCGATCTCCAATTCGTTCAGCTTGTGATGTTTGAGCAATAGCTGACCCGAGTCGTCGATCAACACGGCCGAGTTGAAGACCTGCATTCGCTCGCGTTCGGTAAGCCCCGCGCAGACGAAAACGCCATGCTGTTTGGCTGCCGCGCTCAGTCGCTCATACGGCTCTCCTCCAGGAATTGCCTCAGCCTGTTCCTTGGCCGACGGATGCGTCCACCCCAGGTCGAGCGTTTCTGGAAGCAAGACAAGCTGAGCACCCTGCCCGGCCGCCTCGGCAATCGCCAATTCCGCGCGCCGTAGATTCTCCTGCTTCGCGCCTCCGGTGACAAGCATCTGCACCAGAGCGATTTTGAAACCAAGCTTCGAGTCGATGCTAGCTGTTGCCACTGCTTCGTCCGTTACAAAAAGAGTTTTCGATATCCAATAATTCCTGTTTGGAGTTTAACTGCACATTAAGAAAGAGGCGGAGTGCGATAGAGCAATTTGCCTCCAACGCGAATTTCTGTGTCGACCAAATAGGATTGAATACCAACTAAATTGGGTTCGATCCCGAGTCCAGGCGCGTCGGGCGCACTTAGGAAGCCCTCGGCGTCGGGGGTGATATGATTTAGGGTCATCTCCCTGGCTAGAACTTGTAGCTCCGTCGGATACTCGCAAATCACATGCGTATCGAGTCCCGCAAACGGTTGCAATGAGGCCGATAACGCCAGGTTGGAAGTGAACGTGTGGTTGACATACGTTACCGACCTCGTGGCCGCATAGTCCGCCACATCTTTAGCAACGGTAATACCGCCGATACGACCGGCGTCGATTTGAACATATTGCAGACCGGCCAAATCTATCATGTTCTTGGCCATGTGGAAATTGTGACAACCCTCCCCACCGGCCAGACCAACGGGTTGGCTTTCCTGCGACAGTGCATGGTATTCGGAGAGTGCTCCAGAAACAAAAGGCTCCTCTAGCCACTGCGCCCGTGCGCGCTTGAGTGCGGGTAGTCGAGTCCGTGCTCTTGCCAGATCATCGTTCCAAATGGTCCCAACGTCAACCAATAGAACCCCTTCTTCTCCAATGCCCTCTCTGGCAGCCTGCAGTTGGCTTTCATCGTCGGCTACATCGAGCGTTCCAAAGGGTCCCCAGCCAAACTTTGCAGCTCGAAACCCCAACGCACGAATTCGCTTGGCCTTTGCTAATGTCTCCTGCGCGGTATTGCCAAACAGGACGGAAGCGTAGGGCATCTTGGGATAGGACTGCGCATAGCCGAGCAACTTCCAAACCGGCTCGTCGAGCCGTCGCCCGAGCAAGTCCCACAGAGCGATGTCGATGCCCGACAGAGTATGATCGGCCTGCAATAGGTCGAGACTATTGGCTCGAACTAGATTTCCAATCCGGCGAATGTCATCGACGCCATCGATCGATTGCCCAAGCACCGATGCTTGAACAGGTTTGCAAGCGCTATGTGACATGGGACAAACGAGACTGGCGATCGAAACCAGCGGTGCCGCTTCGCACTCGCCCCAGCCCACATGCTCCCCGGCGCTGACGCGAACTAGCAACGCATCCTGACTACCGTCACCAATATCCAGAACTTGCGGCATTGTCAAATAAAAGAAGTCGATCGAATCAATTTTCATCTACAGGCATATCCGTCAAGAGAAAAAAATCAGCACACGGCATTTCGACAATTAGTTGGCAGCGCTCAGAGTAGAACGATTGTCCCGATCGCTTCTCAAGCGATTGGGACAATCGCTCTACTCTCCCAGCCCGAAAGTTAAATGTGGTTGAAGCATTAGCATCGATTGATTCAGATCGCAAAGTCTAGTGGATGTGGCAGGAGGTTTAGGTGGTAGCATCATCCACTGCGCTGGTATCGCTTGCAGCGGGTTCGCTGGTTGTCGTGGTGGCAGAGTAGTCCGTCGTCGAGGTTGCTGTAGGCTCGGGTGTGTAAGTATCGTAGTGATGAGATTCGATTGGTGCGGCGGGATCGGTCGCGGCCAGCGGTCCGCCGTGTTCACCCAGATCTCCGTAGTGTTCGGCTACGGCCCCGTGATTTACAGCACCATCGAGATAGTTTTCAGCGCGGCCTAAATCGCCCTCGCTCGCATAATCTACCGCGTTCGTGAGCATATCATTAGAAATCTGCTGGTGCCAATCTGCCCATTCCATGTTGGCTACCTCTAATTCCGCTTGCCCGGAATGGTCAGCTCCACCTGCCAATTGATCTGATGTTTTATGCTCGTAGGCCGCTTCAGCAGCCAAATCGCGAGCGGCCGCGTAGTCTCCATTCTGAGCCGCCTCGGCTTGCTGAGTCTCGAGTTCCATGGCGCGATCCTGATGCTCATCGGCAACTTGCAATTCAAGCGCAGTTGGACCATCTAGAAGCGAAGCGTCCCCCAGCGTGTCGGCAGCCGCTTCAGCCAGCCCCTGATGATAGGCAGCCGCTTCGTAGTCGCCGACCGAAACCGCAGCATCCGCAGTTGCCTGCGACTCTAAGGCGTCAGTCCGTAGTTCCGCTTCAACAATCTCCGTTTCGGTGAGCGAATCTTCAAGCGCATCATGGGTCGCATCGATGGGGGCGTTCGCCAAACCATCGAGCACCTCCAATTGCGAGTCAAGCAATTCCATTTCGTCGACCGCTTCGAACTCAAATTCGTCTGCATTCCACTCGAAAGTTGCCATAGTATTGCTTTACTCCACAGTTAAGTCTGTTTTAATTTGGTCAGTTGGTTGCATCGTTGCTTTCGCTCGCAGACGAGTAGCCTTCCGGCAATCTTCGTGCGGACATCGCACAATAATTCCGTCGGACAATTTACTAACCGAACTAGGAGCGAGGGCTGACTGAGGGAGCCAGAAGGGTCGGCGACAGCTTGGGCATGCAAAGGAATGTGGTTTCTTTTTCGCACTGGGAGACTGAGGGCTAGGCCTACGATCTGCAGTTGCCACAGGCCCCTGCTGGGTCGATGTGGGCGCTGCTGGGACTGGAGATGAACCGACGCGTGGCGGCGTGTTGAGTCGGATCGTCGACATCACTTGTTGTCGAAACTGTCGCACCAATAATGAAGCATCATATTCTTGCATCAGTTTGAGGCGACGAGTCAAGTAGGTGGTGGCCGAAGTGACCGATTCCGCTAAGCGAATGTTGGCATCCAGCGAATCGCTCTCCTGCTGTTGAAGCCACGCGTCAATATTGATCTGGCGATACAAAATGGGTGATTTGAGCGACCATATCATCAAAACTTTGCGGGCTTCAACAAGCCCGCTGGAAACGAGCAAGCCTGCGCGATCTGCGGTAACCTCAGCTTGCCGCGCCCAGGCGATCAGAGGCAGTTCGATTGCACTCTCAATCAGCCGACTGGGGTCGAGTAGCCCGGCCACTCCATTGCGCATCATCCCACTACCAGCAGACTGTTCACCCACGAGAAACTGAATCACGGTTTTCCACAGCGCATGCCCAGCCAAAATATGTCCCATCTCGCGCGCGAACAAGAACATCAATTCGCTGCGTTGGAAGCAAGAGACTAGGGCCGACCCCATCACGATGAAGGCATCGCGATCGGTTCCAAACGTCAAGGCATCCCATGGTCGAGCGCCAGACACGTAGATCATCGGCATCCTGGAAAGCCCTAACATTTGCGCGGCTTGTACGGCTGCACTATGCACTTGCGGCATCTGACGAGCGCTAAGCCGGATTCCATTGAAATTCGCTTCGATCCAGGGCCTACCAGCTCGTTGGGAGACGCTTTGCGCGAAAGCAACGAGCGGCTTGATCGAGCGCAATTTGGCCATGGCTTGACCATCCTGGGCCCATTGAAAAATCTCTGGGGCTACACCATGTCCAATCCCCAACGGCTTTAGCGTACGACAGTTTGCACACTCGACGGCACGAGCCTCGAAGGCCGCGCCGCAGGCCGAACAATGTTGCGGAGTGTACATGGGAGTTGGTCTCATGCGAGTGCCAAACGAAAAACGGCAATCGGTGGAATAGAATTAATATCCGGGGGGCATCGGTTGCACATAATCAAACTCGCTACCGGTCTGCGACATACTCGCCATGACGACCATGAGAATGAACAATCCAATGCCAACGATGGTCGCGAGGATGCCTAAACCATTGAGCAGCAGACCTACGTTCGAGAGCGTCGTGCTACGTCCTTGAGCCTTAGCCTGCGTCAACGACGACCAACTGAAGTAAATGCCCGGAATCGAAGCAAACACTCCACACATGAACATGGAGAGGACCCCACAGATCAGACCAGCCTTCTCATGCCACTGGTCTTTGGAAGCGGGAATGGCCTGAACTGGCTGATGCGCGCTGGCTGCGCTCGAACCAACCGTCGCTGGCGCGGCGACCGGGCTATCTACAGTTGTTGGCTTGCCGCAATTCCCGCAGAACTGGGCCGTGCTGATATTCTGAGCTTGACAATGCGGACAATTGATTACGGATAGTGACATGGGATGACTCAGGCGTGGTACTTGGAAATGCTGTGGTTCAATAGAATGGTTTCGACAGCGAAGCCGCTGACGTTGCATCTTAGTCTTAAGAGATGCATTCGGCAAATCCCGAACAGGTTACACAGTTTTTCAAAGTTCGAGTTTACGTCAAACTGCAATTCTTGAAAAACAACCCCTACGCTCGAACTCAAACCAACTTTTCTTACTAATCGCTACGATTTTTCTACACGTTCGAAGGTGAATGTCACAACGCCATCCGGCATCGCGACGACGAGGTAGCCGTCTTCGAACTTGAACTGCGCTTGTAGAGGCCCCTCGTTGGTCTGCAAGAACAACGTGTTTCCACGAACCAAGTAGGTTCCGACCACGGCTTCGCGATCTTCGCTGCCCCAAAGGTCGAGAGCGATCGTGTCCATGCGAAATCCCCCCTGCTCGTCAAACGCGGCCAGCATGGTGACACCATAGTCCCCCACATCGTCTTGCAGATACCATTGGCCGACGAGTGGATTGCGGTGAGAAGCATCCGTGCCCTGACTACTTCCGCCCCGCTCGCGTCGATCGCCTGAGGAAATGGTCTGACCAGCGTCAGTTGGTTGTGCTCTCGGACCAGCCACAGTCAGCGTGGGCAACGCGGCAGGTATCTGCGATTGCACCAGCAGATAGATAATGTCGGAATCGTTCTTGGTTTGCATGAGTACAGCGGGAGCGCCCGTCAGGGAGCCTTTTTCCGCTCCGGGAAGTTGTGGATAGGCGACGAACACTTTGGTCGCAACGGCAACCAGAGGGTGGCTGGTCATGACGATCCCCCGTTCATTATCGACGATCCAACCGACTGTGTGGAACTCTTTGCCATCCTCCATGACCGCCACGACCAGCACTCCAGCTTGACCGAACCGAGCTTCCAGCTCGGCGGGAACTGCCGGGCCCTCTACAGTGCGAGTCTCCTTCGCCGGCGAAACTGGTGGCTGCGGTGTTGACGACTGCGATTTGACCTGCGATTCGTTTGAGCTGGCGGGGGGCTCAAGCCCCCACTCTTCGTATTCGGCAGCTAGATCGGCTGAATCTGCTGCTAGGAGGCGGCCGCCCAGGGGAGCGGAAACGCTGCTTTCAACGACTACCAACAGTAGTACGGCCTTGAAAAAGCGGCCAGTAAACCAGCGATTAACAAGAGTAGCGGTCATCTCATATTCCTCTGCTTAAGTGGATCTGTGGCGTAAAGACACTCCACTTACCCTCCACCGCTGGGCTTGTGACGCCGTTCCCACGAGATTCCCAAAGAAAGTGCATTCATTGCTGGCTGCGAACATCTCGTCTATTATTGAATTGGCTATATGGATTTTGCAGCGTACAGTGAATGAAGGCGCAGACATACGAGCGTAAAATACGAGCGTAGGATTTGTTCGTCGTTTCCATGTAAGCACCCACGCATAAGTCTATGCGCATATTTGGCCGCTTTGCCGTTAGCCAGGGGCAATTGACATGCCAGGTAACTTCGGCAGGAAGGGCGATTTGGAGTGGAAGCGTTTTATCATCGACGATCTCCACATCCCTCCACATTGCTGAGCAGCAGACTAGGGAACACTAATCGCACACTAATCCATTCGACGCCCCTGATAAGGATTGACCGCTCGATGACTCTGAAAATCGAGATAGCCGCCAAACCGATCAGAACGCTTCTTGTATTGAGCTGTCTACTATCAGCCCACCGTCCGGCAACTTCGCAGGAGCCGCCGAGTTCGACGGTGCCACAGGCAACAGTGCACACCACGCTCTCTGTGTCGCCGGCGCAACAGCGAGCGGAACTACAGTCGCAATCGCAGCAGCATTGGCTCGACGGCGAGTTAACTCCAGCCATCGAGCGCTTGCAACAATTAATCGACCTTGAGTCGAGCCTTTTCGGGGACGACAGCCAGCGATTGGCTCAGCGCTACGAAACGTTGTCGAATCTATATCTCGAAGCGGGAGACGTGCAGCAAGCCGAAACAAGTATCCGTCGCGCCAGCCAAATACTCCGAGCGAATTGCCCACCCACGAGTTGGCAGGCGGTCGAAGCCGATCGCAAACAGGCGGTGTTCAAGCTATGGGTTGCAATTCCAATGACGGATCGACAAGCGCTGTTTGACCTCAGCCGCGAAGTCAACCAGCACTACGAATCGCTGCAGTTGGGCGATGCGCTGATTGCTGCCGAAAAATTGGCTGCGCTAATTGCCAAACATGTCAGCGAACGCCATCCCGCTTGGATTGACGTTATCTCATCCATCGAGACGATACACATGTCGCAAGGGAACCTGGAGAACGTAGGCCCCCAACTGGAGAAGCTCTACAGCATACTCGAGCAAGTCGAACACCCTGACCATCCCAATTTTGGCAAGCTCCTATGGCTACTGGCGAACCACGCTAGTTTTACTGGCGATCACGCTGCCGCACTCCGTTATGGTTCAGCGGCCGTAGAACAATACGAGCGGGCCAATGCCACCAGCGATCTCAACTACGCCAGAGCTCTGAGCCAGTACGCAACGACCCTCTACGGCCAAGGGGACCTTGATCAGTCCATTCCCATCCTGCGCAAGGCTTTCTCCGTTTGGACTGAGGAATTGGCCATCCAAGACGAACAGGAAACAGTCATCGGGTACTCCCTTTGCCTCGCGTTGGAGGATGCTGGTGTACGAGAGCTCAAGTCACAGCACTGGGATACAGCCGAAGCAGCCTTCGGTGAATCGCAACAAGTGGCCATCCAGACTTGGGGGGAAAGTCACTATCGATCCAAAGATCTAGGATTCAAACTGAGCCTAGTGCAATTAGCGCGCGAGTGGACGACCGCGGAACTGTCCAGCTTCGAAAAGTTAGTTGCGTTAGAGAGCACTATCGCGGAGCAAGTAGCCCAGGCCAACTTCCCCGAAGCCATCGATTTAACTCAGCAGCGTCTCGCCACTGCCCAGGACTTACTGGGAGCGGATGCAGCAATGACGCTGACCATCGAGCGAGAATTATTCATATTGCAAATGAGTCATGGCAGGTATTCACCGAGTGGCTGGCAGCGATTTACTACGGGCCTTATCGAATTTATCGCGCGCCACCAACAGTGCTTTGGGGCGAATCATCCCGATCACGCGGAGCTGTGCTTCCATGCGGCTGAGTTCCTAAGTGAAAGCGACCCCATGGCGATCGACTTGGCCAGGCAGTCGATGGAAAGCTATCAAGAAGTATACACTCGGACTTCAGAAGAGTATCTGGCGGCACGTACGTTGTTAGGAACGCTGCTAGCAACCCAGGAAGATGAAAGCTGCATAGAGATCCTCGAAGACTCCATCGAACTTTGGGAGGCCGGACCCTCGGCGGGTTGCTTTCGCCACTGCATGGCGGCGTTAAAGCTCGGGCGATTCTATTATGAAATAGCAAATCCTTATGAAGCCAGAATTCAAACGTCTAAAGCCGTAGCGCTGATTCGCGAAAATGAACAAGTGCCAACCTACCAACTGGTCAATGCACTGAACGATCTGGCCAACATTTATTCCGACTTCGAAGACTACGACGGCGCGCTAGTCTACTATCGCGAAGCACTTGACCTCGCTCGCCAATCGGCCCCCGGGTCGAACGCAGCCGACTCTCGCCCTAGCGATTGGTTGCTCTACAACGCGGCCAGAAGCTATTATTACACGCAGCAGTACGCCGAAGCAGAAGTGCTGCTGAGTGAATTGGTCGACCGATTTCCTGTGGCCTCGCTCAGTGATGAAGATGCCTTTCGCAGTGGCTGTTACTATCTGACCAAAGTATTGTTGAAACTTGAAAAAGCCGATTTGGCCAAGCAGACTTTGGGCAAAGCCAGCGCTGCGGTGGAAATGCACTTCTCGAATGACCCACAAGTGTTTGCGGAAATGCTACTCGAGAATGCCGAGCTCCACTCCCAACTTAAGCAAACCGACGCGGCCAGGAAATTTCTCGACCAGGCCTTTGAGAAGCTGAGTTCGCAATCCGATTTATCCGCTCTTTCGGCGGCGGACGCATCGAATCTCTTTCGCCTGCTCGATCAACTAATCGCTATATCCGAAGACATTGGAGCTTGGGATAAATCTGCAGAAGTCAGAAGCTTTACGGTCCCCTTGGTCCACGAATACTACTCGGAGAGTTGGGGATGGATCTACATACTCGAGCGACAGCAATTGGCTGAGGTGAAACGGATCGCTCAATCCTCACCAGAACAGCAGGCACAAATCCGAGAGCTACAGGAACGCACCAAGTACTTGGCTGACCATGCGCTGACCGACTATCGCTCGCTCAAGCCTACAGATCTCCCGCATTTGACAGCTTGCTACGAAAGCTGTGTCGAGATACTCGGGGAGCACAGCCTGATCGCGGCCAATTATCGCCAACAAGCGGCAGCCTATTTCGAACATCAGCAACAGTACCAAATCGCCTTAACGTCTCAAGCATACGCAGTACAAACCTACCTGCAACTGCTGGGTGAAACGCATCCTCAAACGGCGCGCGCCTTGGTGAAATGTGCCCGCATGGGACGGCAGATCGGTGCCTATGAACAATGTAAACGGATGTTGGATCTGGGGATCCACACCCTGAAGGATGTTCAAGGGGAGCAGAGCGAGGACACGCTCGAAGCCACGCTGGAGCTGGCCAGACTGCTGGTCGATGTCCGAGACTATGCTGCCGCCCTGCCACTTGCCCGAACTGCGGAAGCTTCTTTTGGCGGGCTATGGGGTAAAAACAGTGTGCTCTATGCCAGCGCCTTGGGCGTACTGGGAGAGGTCTACTCCGGGATGAACGAACTCGATCTAGCTGCCGACTACATGACCCGCGCGCACGCCATCCTGGTGGATATCCTGGAACCCTTTGATAGGCGGCTGTTACGCAGTGCAGCGCGGGCAGCAATTGCCAATACTTGGAGCCTGAAAAAGGCGGATTTTTCGACTGAGCCGATCGAGCAAGTCCTGGAGGCCTATGCGGAGTCTCAACAAACAGAGCTGGTCGACTACGTAGAATTGCTGGTCGACTATGGCGATGTGCTCGTGCAACAGTCCAAGTTTGCAGAGGCTGAAGGGGTGTTCGGGCGAGCGTCCGACTCGGTTGTCGAATTGGACGGTATGGGCGATGACATCATGCGCGCAGCCATCAACAGTCGCCTCGGCTCAACCCAGCGCAAGCTAGGGAAATTAGCCGCCGCAGCCGAGAGTCTAGCCAGTGCTGCCGAGACTCAGCGTCGTATCTTCGGCGACCAGTCGCAAACGCTGTGCGAAACGCTCTTCCAGCAATCGATTGCTGCGCAGCGCGCTGGCGATGCGCAGCGCGCCACAGCGCTGGTACTCGAAAGCCTACACATCGAACAAAAGCTATTGGGAGACCTCGGCTACTTGCTTTCCGACAAGTCGCTGAGTTCGATGTTGACCGCAGACGAAAATCGTCTCAGCCTACTGCTACGTGGATTACTCAATTCGGACCGCGATTCCGAAGCGGTCGCCCAAGGGTTCTACTGGACGCACCAACGCAAGGGTTTGGCCCTCGACTTGAGCTGCCGCCTGCGCAAGCTGCAGCGCTCGCGGCTGTACGATTCCAACGTCGTGCGGCTGGCTGGGCGCGCGCGTCTGCTCAATCAAGAATTGGCCGACCTGGCACTGTCGCCAACGCAGAAGCTGACTCTCCAAGAGATCCGACAGAAGCAGGCCAGCCTTGCGCGAGAGATTGCCACCACCAATAGCGCACTATCGCTAGCGCTCCGTAGTGCCGAGGGTGAGAGCGAAGTCAACTTGATGCAAACCGATGAAGATCTCACCGCAGTGCAGAAATCGCTCCCCGCGGGAACTCTCTTCCTGGAGTACGTGCGGCTGGATGGTTTTGTCAATTCGTTGGCCGAGAAGCAACCACCACGCTACGTCGCATTTTTGGTGCAATCCAATGCAGCAGCCCCTATCCAGATGGCCGATCTGGGCGATGCGGACGAGATCGATGGGCTCATCGACGAGATGCGTAACGAGACTCGCGGGCTGACGCGCGCGCTGAGCATCTCCACGGAAGCCGCCTTAGAAGACAAGTACAAGCAGCTCGCAAGCCGACTGTATACCACCCTACTCGGGCCATTTGTCACGCCATTGTCAAACAGCCAGGCTTTAATCGTGGGGCCCGATGCCAACCTATCCTCGGTTCCCTTTTCGGCCCTGGTAGGTGACGACGGCCAGTACTTGGTCGAAAAGCTCGATATCAGCTACGTATCTTCGTCACGAGATCTGCTGCGACCGGCCGCCAGTGTCGGCAGGGGGACATTGATCTTGGCCGATCCGAACTTTGACGCGGGAGTTGAAAGCCGCCGTGAAGCAGCTAAAGAGATCGACCAGCAAACCGACACGCGCTCACTGCTGGTGACGCGAAGCGCCGCCCAGATCGAGCTACGCTCTCTACGCTGGCGAAGGCTGCCCGGAGCGGAAGGTGAGGCCAACGAGATCGCGGAGATTCTCACTGGCTCTGAATTTGGTCCGGTGAAGAAATACCTGGACAATCAAGCGATCGAGGAGGTTTTGCAGGGAGCCCAATCGCCAAGAATCGTACACTTGGCCACCCACGGGTTTTATGTCCCTCTGGAGGACGAGCTCCGACCTGCAGATTCCGATTCTCGCGCCATAAGTTTCACCTCAGGATTAGCCAGATTGCGGACGGACAGCAATCCCTTGATGCGTTCTGGAATCGTACTGGCTGGTGCCAATCGAGTAACGGAATCGAAGGCTGCAGAGACCACCATGGAAGATGGCTGGGTAACGGCGCTCGAGATCGCCAGCATGGATTTTCAGAATACCGAACTGGTGGTGCTGAGCGCTTGCGAAAGCGGACTGGGAGATGTTTCCAGCGGCCAGGGATTGCAAGGCATCCGCCGCGCATTCACTAGCGCCGGGGCCCATTCGGTGATCACCAGCCTGTTTGAAGTACCCGACGCGGAAACGCGCGACTTGATGCGCGGCTTCTACCAGACGTTCGCGACGACCAACAATCGAGTCTCCGCCATCAACTCGGCCCAACGCCAGCAGATCGCCCTGCGCCGCCAGGAGTTCGACGCCGCTCATCCATTCTTCTGGGCCAGCTTCGTCATTTCTGGAGGAGTCCCGAGCCCTAAGTAGAGGTCTAAGTGTCCAAAAGGAAACTTTTGAGAATTTTTACCACACTGCAATGTCACAAGCATGAAAATCATCTGTAGGTGAGCTGTCAGAGAGAATTGCTCGAGCACCACGTCGGGTTGGAACGGGTTCAGCCGTTAGAATCGGGACAATCCCTCGGGCGGCTGGCGATGTCCCCTAGGGCAGCAATTCTCATCAATGGCAGAGTTTGCATTCCGAGTTGCGACCTACTAGAATCAGCCTCAATCGTTCGGGCTGCCGTAGAGTCAACTCAAACCCTTTCACAGGATCTATTGTGATGAAAAGAATTAAAACAGTTGCGGCTGCACATGCGCTGTTGGGATTGGCTGCCGGGGTTCCTTCCGAAGCGTCCGCCCAGCAGTTGACTCCTCCCCCACATGTCGAGCGGCTCATTCCGGATGCGTCCGACCTGCAAAGCTCCAAGGTGTCACACCTTGGGCAGCTTGAAACGAAAGGGCAAGCGTTCACCACAGCGATGGCCGCTATCTCGCACCCCTCTGGTTCGGCAGGCAAGATCGTAGTGGGTGAAATGGCTGGCGCGGTCGAGCGATCGGCGCTTACCACGAAAAGTGCCAGCACGACTGTGGCTAGTGTTGCAACTGCTCGAACCAAGGAAATCTCATTTCCGGAACAGACCAGTAAAATTGCCGCGCACGGTTCCCTGGCTAAAGAAATCCCAGCGCTGGCGCGCACACAGCCTGCTGCCAAAACCAGCACGGCAAACTCGATCAGCCGCGAGCCGTTCTCCATAGAATCCATCACCAACTAGTACTCGAGCAGTGATGGGAGCTAACAATATGCGTGCGTTAATAACTTGCGTTTCGCTGGGTATCGTCATGCTATCCAGTGTGTTTACGGGCGGACCGTGCATGGCAGAGGTGACCGATCGCCACCGCGAAGTGGTACAGGAGGTCGCTGACAGACTGTTGGCGGTTATGGAAAAACCTGAGGGATGGGAGGCCTGGCCGCCGGAGGTTACTGTGGTTGACCCAGGCTTTGCGAACGCGTTCGCCAGCTTTCGCGAGGAGAATGGAGTTGAGATTCCGATGGTGGAAATCACCGTGACCACCATCGAAGATATCGCCAAATTCGAGCCCGACGTATTGGCTTACACCATTGGGCACGAACTCGGGCATCTGCACTTCAGGCATAGCCATACGAGAATTGATCTCGCGGAAAAATTCGGCGACAAACTAACCACGATTCGCATGGCTTGCGGTCGAGAGCACGAATTGGAAGCCGATTTATTCGGTATGCAGTTGGCACTCAAAGCCGGCTATTCTCGCCAAGGCCTCCTCAAGGATCTGCAGGCCTGGAGAGAGTTGACGCCACCCTACTGTCGCTTCGAGGGTTTGGCCGTTGTCCATCCACCCTGGGAGGAGCGCGCCGCCTTTTTGCTGCGTGGAGAAAACCAGGAGGCCCTCTGGCAGTCGCTGGGATCCTTTCAGACCGGAGTGATGTTTCTTGAGAATCAACACTACAACTTGGCTCAGCTTTGCTTTCACAACGTCACGACTGAATTCCCCGAGTGCTACGAAGCCTGGGCCAACATGGGTTACGCCTACTTGATGCAGTACTGTGATGCACTGGATGCTGAGGACCTACGGACGCTGGATGTTGGTCATCTGGTCGTGGGCGGGTTCTATCGTCGTCCCGATTCCCTTGAGCCTGACGTAAAACGAGGGGGCGGTGACCCAGAACTATGGTTTGAAGCAGTAGGTGCCTTTCGCGAAGCCTTGCGGTTGCAGGAGCGACTGCAATTGTCAGACGAACTGCTGATGGTGAAGGCAAACCTGGCCGTCGCATACCTGGTGCATCCCAACGGCAAAGATGTTGGACAGGCCGAGCGTTGGTTCGACGAGGTGTTTACCAGCTTGAAGGACCCCGAGAAAGCGAAGCAACTCGATCCATTGGTTCACGCCTCGATCCTGATCAATTCAGGAGCCGCGCGAGGTTTCGACAGCGATTTGATCGCTTCGACCCTAACCTTGATCGCCAAAGCCAGAACGGGGCGCAACAACGCTTCCGCAGTCGCAGCCATGGAGGCAGCCCTGCAGTTCAATCAGGCTCGTGCGCTTTCCGTTTCAGGCGATAAAACCGAAGAGACCTCCGCGCTGGCACTCTATGAGAAGTATCTCGATGGAATGACAGCGGCGAGCTCTTGGTGGCCGATTGCTTACCAAGAGTACGTCAAGCTGGCACAGGCCACCGGCGCTACCCCCAAAGCAGAGCAGGATTTCCGCCAACCGGGAATCGCCGATTGGCGAACACTCACGGGGGTGACACTCGAAGATGGTACCATCATTGGCCTCAGTCAAAAGCTGAGCGAGGTCTTGGAAGCCATCGGGCCGGCCGATGTGGAGGTGCCCGTGATCGAAGGCACGAATCTGAAGTTCTACAAGTACAACAAACTGGGACTGTCCATCTTGGCTAGCCGTGAAGTACTGGCGGTGGTCCTCGAATCGAGCGCGGCTCCCAAAATTACGCTTCGCAGACCAGGTCTGGGTGGCGAGACAGCCGAAGTCGGTCTGGGCATGAGTCGCGGTGCTCTTGAAGAACTTCTCGGCAGCGACTGGGATGTCGAGTTAACGTCGTTGTTTGAACTAGACGAAATACATCAGCTCTATCGTGATCTAGGATTAGCGGCCCGCTTTAAAGATGGAGCCGTTAGCGAACTCGTAGTGTCCGTCGTTCCTCTGGCAGATTGAGTGCCAATTAGACTAACCCGCTTTTTCCAATGAAATAGAAAGTGAGATACCAAGATGAACTTCCCAAGCAATTTGATCCGAGCCGCCGCACTGGCCGCTTGCCTGACCTTGTTTGCAACCACCCCTGGCTTTGGCCAGGATGCAGATGAGCAGAAAGCCGTCGATGCCGCCCATAGCCGTTTGGTCGCCGTGCTCGATAAGACGGACGATATGTTCTACAAAACGGTGAAGAATGAAAACGGTACGACCAGCTATACGATCGTATGGGAACAAGACGGGGAAATATCAAAAATCGTCTTGGTCCTTCGAAAACTCGGCACCTATAACGGCGAACCTGTGTTTGGCCTACTCGCCTTTTCCGTCGTTGCGGAAACCGAGAAGTCGTTTCCGCCGGCAGTCATCAAGCTTGTGACAGTCGAGACCGATAAATGCGGAGTGGGCGCTTTCACCATGCCCGAATCGTTCGATACCGTGTACGTGGAGTCCACCATGCCATCCGATACGTTGGAGCCCAGCCAAATCTGGATCACCTGTGCTTACATGCACGAGAATCGGGTCGCCCTGAAAAAGAAGATTGAGCAGATCCTAGCCGCATCGGCAAGGTAGTTTGACAAGGCAGAGGGACGAAACAGCGTACTCTCAATCGAGGCTCTCGTCCCGAATCGAAGTTATTCACTATGGCGAATTCTGGTGATGCATCTAATATCGACGCATTCAGTACCATAGTCGAAGGCGAGCGCTCAGTAGAATCGGTGATCGGGCAGACTCCGTTGCCGGAGATCCCTGGTTACCGGCTGCTGTCGCTCTTGGGGCGTGGTGGCATGGGGGAGGTTTACCTCGCCGAACACCTCGCCTTGCGCCGCCGCGTGGCGATTAAGGTGATTGCGTCGAGCATTGCAGTTTCTTCGCGAGCCATTGGCCGATTCCAAGCTGAATCGCGGGCCGTGGCCGCAGTCACGCACTCAGGCATCTGCCAGATATTTGAAGCTGCCGAGACCAATTCCACACCCTACCTCGTGATGGAGTACATCGAAGGTCAGACACTGACTCAGCTAATCCGCGACAAACCGCCCAGTCCGCTAAGCGCGGCCAAGACGGCCCAGTCGATCGCGGAAGCGATTCACGCTTGTCACCAGGCCAATATCTTGCATCGCGACCTCAAGCCCGCCAACGTGATGTTGACTCCAGCGGGTACGATCAAAGTCATGGACTTTGGCCTGGCCAAGCGGCTGGGCGAAACCGAAGCGATCAACACGCGAACGGGCGAAATCCTCGGCACCCCTTGCTACATGTCTCCAGAGCAAGCTGGCGGTGTGGTGAAACACTTCGGACCAGAGTGCGACGTGTACGGGATCGGTGCGATACTCTACGAACTGCTCGTCGGAAGACCTCCGCACTACGGCTCGGACGCCATGCAGACTATGCTGCAAGTGCTCACTGCCGATCCTGTGGCTCCCCGCTCGCTACAAGCCCGCGTGCCACGCGATCTGGAAACGATTTGCTTGAAATGTCTCGCCAAGCAGCCCAAGAAGCGTTATTCCACCGCTGCCGCCCTGGCCGAAGATCTCGATCGTTTGTTGACCGGACGTCCCATTCTGGCGCGGCCAGCCACACTTCGAGAACGCGCACTCAAATGGACTCGTCGCCACCCCGCTATCTCCGCGCTGATCGCCACGGGCTTCGTTTCCATCGTCGCAGCTATTTTGGGAACCACTTTTCATGTCAGTCGCCTCCAACGGGAATTGAATCGATCCGCGCGGCTCTTCTCCCAAAGCCAAGACTGGGGAAGCTGGCTTGTCAATCAGCACATCCCTGCGATCTCAAAACTGCGCGGTGCTGGCGAGCTTCAGTCTGCGCTAGTAAATAAGACACTCGAACACCTGCAGCAACTCGAGCTCGATGTGGCTGCGGACCGCCAGTTGGCTGACTACATCGCCCAAGCCTACGTGTATATCGCGGACGTCGCGTCGGATCCCGCCTTCGCTACCCCCGAGCACTTGGAGCAGGCCCTGGAAAGCTACCAGCACGCAGTATCGCTGTATACAGCCAATGACCAGCCAGCCCACTCGACCACGCAAATCGACACGGCGATGCTGCTGGTGAAAATGAGCCGAGTGCAAGCGTTGCTCGAACACACCCCGCAGGCTCAAAAGTCGATCGACCAGGCGATTGCCCTATTGACCGAGGCGACGTCAGGCCAGGCGACCGTCGACAGTGCTGCTAAGCTGGCCTTGATCGATGCGCAATCGGTGCGGACGATCCTCAGCTCAGCTAAGCACACTCCTCAAGAGAATATCGATGCCTTTTACCAACTGTACTTGGAGTGCCAGGCGCTGGAACACAATCAGCACGACCCGCGCTACGGTGAAGTGCGAGCCGCACTGGCGCTCGAGTTGGGGGATTGGCATACTCGTCAAACCAGGAGCGATGCGGAAGAGCTCACTCCACAACAAAACCCAATCGCTTTCTATCAAGAGGCGGTCGCATTGCTCGATGCGGCTTCGCAACAGGACGAACGCTTGCGCTTGACGTTGACCACCGCCGCCACGAAGTTAAGCCAATCGTTGGCGGACAAAGAGCGCTACCCTGAAGCGACGGCCGCATTGCAACAGGCCATCGTGCAGCAGCAGCAATTGCTTCAAGCGCTTCCCGAAAGCGATCGCTTTCAACTGAATTTGTTGAGCCTACTCGATCGCCTATGTCATTTGGCGAAAGCACGACAGGACATCGCTGGAGAAGTTGCCGCTGCTGAGGCTTTCTTGAATAAAGCCGAGGCACTATATCAATCCGACCCACCACTCTATTCGCGCGAGCTGCGGCGAGGCTATGTTTTGGCTTCCCATGCGCACCGTGACAGCAGTCAAGAGGATTTGGCAAGCGAATTCATGCGCAAAGCAATTGAGCAAGCGCGCAGATTAACGGGCGACGGCTCACAGCCCGCCGATCGCCTGCTTCTGGCCGATTTGTTAAAGCAACAGGCTGAGTTGCTGATAGCGCAAGTCAATAAACGCTCAATCCTCTCGCAACGCTTTTCTGCATTGCAGCAATCGTTATCACTTCTGGAAGAGAGTCTCGCAATCTACGAAGAGCTTGACCAAGCGACCACCACCGAACTCGGTTCGCCATATTGGTTGACGATTGAATTGAAGCATCGCTTGGAAGATGAACTGGATAGTGTCAAGCTGAGAAACCAAGAGGCGAGCCGTGACCTCAGTCGATAGATGACTCATTAGCTCGCTGTTGCGATTTGATGTTACGCTTATAGACATCCTCCCCATAAACCCGAAATATTCACGCACTCCTACATCAGGCTGTAAGGTACCCTCCCGCACGGCAGCGTTGTACCACATAACTTTTTTTGGACCCCTGTGAGCTTGTCTCACAGGTGAACGAGTTTTGAATATAGATCGAGGTCCTCACCAGTGCCCCCACCTTTCCACCCGCCCGCCACCTCAGGTGGCGGGCGGGTGGAAAGGTGGTAAGGCTGGGGTGTTTTCGTCGTGTTCTAATCATAAAACTTGGCTCACACCAGACAAGCTGGCATGGGGCCGTTGCAAAATCGAGATGTGTGGTACAACGAGCCCGCGCGGGAGGGTACACGAATAATCCGACTTAACCGGAGAGTACTGGTCGGTAACGGTCTACTAGCAAAACTTTAACCCCAGTGGCACAAGGCCACTGGGGGTTTACCACAAATCGATAGGAACCATTTATGTCGATTCCCGATTCCGAGGTATTTGTGTCGCGGTTCGATGCCCAGCCGACTCGGTGGAGCATGGTTCAACGCGCGCATGGCCAGTCTACCGGCGATGGCCCTGCGGCCAGACAATATCTGGTCATGCGCTACTCGCCAGCGATTCGTAGCTACGTTCGGGCAATTACGCGCAATGAAGACCAGGCGGATGATATTACTCAAGATGTGATTGTGCGTTTGCTGCAAGGAGATTTCGCGGGAGCGGATCCACAGAAAGGGCGTTTCCGCGATTTACTAAAGACGGCCGTACGCAATATGACTAGAAACATGTGGGCCAAGCAAAAAGTCCGCAAGTCGGTAGAGTTTGACGTCACTCAGGTTGAACAGGCAAGCGCACAGGAACACGATGTCGTTTGGGACGAAGGCTGGCAGAAGAACGTGCTGTCGCTCGCCTGGAGGCGTCTGGAAGAATACCAAGAGACGCACTCCGGCAGCAATGCACACACCGTTTTGAAACTGAGAACTGACTTTCCAGACGACAGTTCCGAAGAGTTGGCGCAGCGACTCGGGGAATTACTCCGAAAGCCAATCCGCGCCGATCAGGCCAGACAGCAGTTGCGCCGCGCGCGGGTTCGCTTCGCCGAGTTTCTGGTGGAGGAAGTTGCCGACATGCTCGACGCGCCAACCCCCCAGCGGATCGAAGAGGAACTCAGCTCACTGGGCCTACTCGAACAAATTCGCGATGTGCTACCCGCCGGCTGGGCCGATCTACGCAAGTAATTCGAACGTCAAACTTACCAACGTGTTACAGGCAGCTATTGGCTATGGCAATCTTAAAGCATCTACTTCGCACACTGATAATCATCGTCGTCGGTGTGATCGGGTTGTGGTGTTTTCTATGGACTTCGATCAAATTCGGAGTTAATCCTTATGTAGTTGTATTCACACCGGTAGTGATGGGACTTGCTTTCGCTTATTTCTCAGCGCGTTGGCATCCCTACTGGGCACCTATTTCTAAGCAGGCCATGCGGCTACCGTGGACAAGGGAAGACGGCATCGCCATGGAGACCTGTGTCGAAATCGCTATCTTTGCGGCCGGCTACACCAACAAATCCGTCTATCGCGTCTCGATTTACGAATCGTTAACAAGAAAGCGAACCCATCGTCGGCTAATCGGTGACGGTGTCACCACGCTTGGGCGATTCGAGCCCGGTGTGTGGTTTTATATCCACGATCGCTTCTATCCGCGAATCGATGGGTTGGTGTGTTTGGATGTCCAAACATGCGAATGGCGATTCCATCAACCCAAATCCGTAATCGAGTTAGATGAAGATGAATCGCTCAAGTGTCCCAGAGGCTTCGTCAACGTCATTTGGAACGGTACTGCCACGCAACTCGACCTACGAAAGATCCCCAACTGCCCAGCAGCATTCTAATGAGCCTCGAACAGCGCTAGCCGACGAACATAACAAGCCACGTAGAGTGCCGAGGCGAGATATAGTGCTCCCAGGACTTGCAGGTAGCTCGGGCCATTGGGCCAAGCGGGCGGTCGCGTGTCCAGATGAACCATAATCGCATGATCTGCGGATCGCGTTTGGAAACGCTCGTGTGAGTTCTTGACCGCTAGTTGATAGGCCACGCGATGAACATTCTGCTTCGTGATGAGGTAAGCATAGCGATGCGCGGCAGTGATCTCCTCCCCTTCTTCATGGACTACCCATACTTGGACTGGCTGACTTGGATCCCATGAATCATCGCCGAACGGGTCTGCGTAAAAGATCTTGGGATCCGTTCTCGCGACCGTGTACTCCACTCCACCTCCCAACCCGTGATGCGCATGTCCATCCTTGAACTCGATGGCACCAGCGTCGGTGGGGAGACGAAGCTCGCTCAGTGCCATCGGTCCAATGTAGGGCCCGTCCATGAGCAGCCTACCCGGCTGCAAGAACATTAGGTACCACATGGCAGGTATGCCGACAAGCAAATAAGCCACTGCACTGGCCATGGCGTGCATATTCCACCGCAGCGGATTCCAGCTCGCCGTGGAAGTCAGGTTGGGAGCCATTGCAAAGGGCGAGTCGCCCGTGGCAACAAAGCCGTGCTTGGCAACGACCCAGCGGAAGATCATCGCGTCAAGAACAAGCGAGAAGCCGACAGTATACATAATGTAATCGACGATCCCATCCGTCCTGAGCAGGATCAGTAGCCATGCAAATCGGACGGCTTGAAACGCCAGCAAGCACAGCCACAGTGAGAGGGCAGTCGACGAGGCATGGATCCGCTTGCGTCGACCGTTTTCAACCTCGGTGAAAGTTTTTGATAACATGCTGCGTTCTCTGCAGTTTAACCCGGATTGTTCATGAGTGACTAAAACGAGGTGTGTCGTACCCTCCCGTATGCGCTCGTTGTACCATACATCTTTTTTGGACCCCTGTGAGCTTGTCTCACAGGTGAACGAGTTTTGAAACTATATCGAGGTCCTCACCATCCGGCATATTTTCGTTGACAATGCACCATGGAACTCTTAGAATCGACTCGCCGATGAGGATAAAGTTTTCTGACTCGCGGAGTTACCGTAGACGACAATACGTCTCCGGTATTGTAAACGAGTTGCTAAAGAAATGGGCTACCATGTTTGAGCGTATCCGAAACGGGCTCAGTATTGCTGGGCAATGCTGGGAAGTTCTGAAGCATGACAAAGAGCTCGTGTTGTTTCCGCTGTTCAGCTCTCTATCTCTGTGGGCTGTGACGGCCAGTTTTGTGTTGCCTTTGTGGGACACGGACTACGTTCAGATGTACGTGGACTGCATCCATGAAGATGACGCTGCTGCGGCGCAAAAGTATTGGAATAATACTCGCGACCCGCTATTCTACCTCATTCTGTTTGGGTTCTATTTGTCGCAGTACTTCGTCATGACTTTCTTCAATGTTGCGTTGGTGGCTTGCGCGTTGGTGCGTCTGAACGGTGGCGACCCGACCGTTGCCGTTGGTCTGCGTTTTGCGCGGTCGAGGTTAAGCGTCATTTTGGCTTGGTCGGCCTTCAGCGCCGCCATCGGAGTAATTCTCAGAGCGATTGAATCGCGTTCGAATAATTCAGGAAGAATTGCGATCGCAGTATTGGGCGTGGCATGGACCATCGGTAGCTATCTGGTGGTTCCTGTCCTGGTGGTGGAACGGCTTGGGCCGATCGCAGCCTTCAAACGTTCTGCGGAGATCATTAGCAGAACCTGGGGCGAAGCCCTTGGAGCCAACGTGGGCATCGGCGCAATTTCCGGACTGTGCTGTCTTGTCGCATGCATTCCAGCAGCTGTCGGCTACGCCATGCAGTCCGCATTTGCGTTGGGAATCGGAGTGGGAATCAGCGTGGTGTTGGTTGTGGGGATCAAACTGGTAGCGTCGACCCTCGAATCCGTTCTGCTCGCGGCACTGTACATCTACGCCGACCAGGGAAAAGTCCCGAGGTTTTTCACCAAGCTGTCGCTGTCGAACGCTTTTGTCGAAAGGTCCTAATGCTCTGTCATGAAACAATTTTAGAATAGTGGACGAGGCCCGCGAGTCCGTTTGGCTTGGCAGATGCATGGGACTCGTAACTTCGTCCACTACCTTCAACTTTAATTATTAGCTGTAATAGACCACTAGGCCCGATAGCTCACCATCCGGCCCTTAGTAGCCGTAGGCTTCCATCTGCGTACCCCAGCCATAGTTGTCGTACTGATAGTAATCACCATAGCCGTCTTGCATGAACTGGCTGCCATCGTTGGCTTCGTACGACTGATAGGGTTGGTAGTAGGGTAGCTCGTAGACGTAGCCGTTGTCACCAGCATACAAGCCACGCTCCCAAATACTGCCGCGTACATAGTCCTGATGGGCTTGGTACTCCGATTGCGAACGCTGCATGTAGGCGTTGAAACTACTATCCATTTGTTGATTGCGGTCGGCCACATACTGGCTTTGTTGTTGCTGGAAGTTGGCTTCCTGCTGACGCAGATTGGCGTACCAGCCAGGATTCTGCCGGCGTGATTCGGCCACCAGGTAGGCAATCACTTGCTGGTCGGGAGTCGACCAATCACCCGATTGCTGGCGGTAAAGTCGAATCGCTTCTTGCTCGTGGTATTGGGCTCGTTGGCCTGCCTCGGCGGCGAGCTGTTCGACGTAGCCAATGTAGTCAACTTGTGCCATCGCGGTTTGGCTAACAATAAAGCCAAGGGTCAGAGCGAGCAGGCAAGACTTGAATGCGGACATGTTCTGGGTTCCTGTGTTCGGAGGTGGTTACTGCGGCTAAATCAGCCACTTTCCGTACAGGCCAAACCCAGAAGTGTGACAAGTTTTTCTCAAAAAACCGCAAATCCCCCCAAAACACTACGAATTCAATGAGAACAGCGGTAGTCCAACTACTGCCGGCGATCCCACTGTGTCAGATTTTCTTGACTCCATCATTCTGCCCTGAATCGGCATCGTGATTAAGTAGGATCGTCGTCGGCAGAATGATGGGGCATGGTTCCGCAGTCGCAAAAAAAGCGAGTCGCCAACAAATTCGCATCGAGTGACCTGACGTTCTGGCGATTAGTGTTCGATTAGTGAAGATTAGTGTTCCCAGAAACGCGATGCTCAAGGGAACACTAATCTTCACTAATCGCACACTAATCCATTCGACACCCCTGATAAGCACTCACGCATAGGTTTATGCGCATATTTGGCCGCTTTGCCGTTGGTCTGCGTTTTGCGCGGTCGAGGTTAAGCGTCATTTTGGCTTGGCAGATGCATGGGACTCGTAACTTCGAACAATCCCCAAAACACTCGGATGTATTAGTATGCGAATTCGAAACCAGCGGTCGCACCGTGGTAAAATGCATTGCCGGAACCATTGAAACCAGTGCCTGTGAAAAAGTCGGTCGAGGCAAGCTGGTCGCTGGCTAGCGCGACTCCGTCGATCCATAGCAAACGATAGCCGCCGCGTAGCGACAAATGATCGGTCAGGCACCAGGCCCCGTTGGTACCAATCTCGCCGACAAACGCGGTGCGGTTGCCACGTCCACTTGCATTCAAAGTAGCAGCCCCAGTAGTCACGCTCGAGTCTTGCGCCGCCGCATTGCTATAGATACCAGCCTTGCCTACCACATCCACTGAGAAACGATCGCGGCAGATCAGCCAACCCTGCGCTCCCAATTGCCCGCCGTACAGGCGATTGCGAGTGGTATCGACGTAGCTGAAAGGGACCTGCGCATTCAGCAAGCTGGCGCTACCACGCTCGTCCAACTCCAGGTAGCGAAAGCCGGTCAGCAGCCGAATGAATTCCCCGTAGTAGCGCCCCACGTTGAACTCGGCACTGTGGAGCTTCGATCCGTAGTCAGCCGTAACGCCAGTACCTGAAGCAGCATACACGGGCACGGCCGCATTGAATTGCAGCAATTCGTTCGGGGTGGTTTGTCCATCGAAAGTAGACCGCCAATGATCGAGCCCAAAGTAGCTTAGCTCGACCGAACCGTTGCTACCCACACGGCGTTGCAGGGCCAGTTCGTAGCCCGTGTGCATTCCAAAATTAAAATCGCTGGCATCCAAACGCTCATTGGGATTGTTCGTGTTGAATGCTAGTACCGACGACGCTGGGTCATTGCGAAAAAGAAACAGGGCATTGGCAGCGGCTGACCACTGGCTATCGCCACAAGCACAACCACCGGAACCACGACCGGCCGCGCCGCTACCAGCAGCACCACGACCTTGGAGCGTACCGCTCATTGGCGAGCCGTTCCCGCTGCTAACCGGTGCTTGATCGAGCACGCGCGTGTTCGCGTCGGGATACGTTGCAACTTCACCTTGATAGGCTACGGATTGACCAACCGACACTGATTTTACAAAGTCGGATGCGCGATAGACCGGTGCCTGAGCACTGGCGGACTGGCCGAACAGTCCTATACCCGCGAACAAGACCGCCACCGTCCAATTCCAACTCGCCAATGATTTGCGCATGACCGCACTTCCGTGTTAACAAATGTCCACCGAGGCAGGCGATACTAATGGGTTGTCGCGTCCCACCTTCCAACCGCAACAATCCTTCTATGCGGAAGAATCGGCCTGTTCGGAGCAGCACAATCACTATTAGAAGTACTTTCGCCGCCCGCATTTACCCTCCCCCCAGAAATCGTCTTCCTAATCCGCAAAGTCATACATCGCGGAAAGTCTAGTGCTCTGTCACAGCTCATTTTAGGGTAGTGGACGAGGTTACGAGTCCTTTCGACTTAGTAGTTACCAGGCGAATCGATCGCATTGACCTACCAGCAAATTGACCATTCACGAAACCATCGGGGGGGTGGGGTGAAAAAATGACGCCGCCCCCCTTTTGCCCCTAGCTTGGCACTGGATTCGAACTATTTTGGAACGGCATTCAGGAATCGCCTCTATTGCCCACAGCCGAGACCACTAGCCTACTTTCAATTGAAATAAACGACTGCAAGGCCACCGTGATGAGCAAGCCAGTTTCCCTAAGTCTTCGCGCGTTACATCGTCTATTCCTACGCCCAAACAAACGACAGCGTCTTCGCCATCTCGCGAGACTGCGGTTGATCGAGCAATTGGAGATGCGCGCCTTGCTAACGGGTGTCACGTTGATCGACCTCAACCAAACGCCGGCGGGTTCCGATCCTTCGGCGGTGGTGGTGGTCGGTGACCAGGGGTTCTTCTCGGCGGGTGACGGAACTCATGGACGTGAACTTTGGAGGACCGATGGAACCGAAGCGGGCACAGTGCTGGTGAAAGACATTCAACCGGGTCCGTCGGGTTCTCTTAGCCAGTCCGGTTTCTCACAAAGCGTCGATGTTAGCGGAACTTTATTTTTCGTTGCTGATGAGCTCACCCATGGTCAAGAATTGTGGAAGAGCGATGGCACTGAAGCGGGAACTGTATTGGTAAAGGACATCTATCCTGGTCGAGAGTCATCGTCGATCCAAGCTCTCACCGCAAGTAACGGGAGACTGTACTTCTTGGCTAACGACGGAGTTCATGGAAACGAACTTTGGACGAGTGATGGAACGGAAGCAGGCACCGTGCTGGTGAAAGACATCCACCCCAGCGGCAGCCAAAAATTCGACTCGGATGGTGGCTCCATCGTCAGTTTTGGCGATGGGGTATTGTTCGGTGCCAGCGATGGTGTGCGGGGACGCGAACTATGGCGCAGCGATGGAACCGAAGAAGGAACTTCCATGGTGATCGGTTTGCTTCCGATCGAAACGGATCCGAGTCGGGTCGAAGACGGCTTTCGTGGCGACCTAGTAGCCTTCGGCTCACAGGCGTTTTTTACTGGGTATACGAAAGCCACCGGTGGCAAAATGTATCGAACCGATGGAACCGAGGCGGGAACGCAGCGGTTCGGTGGCGAAACGCTTTTGAGGCCACGTGCCATCGTCGATCTTGCAGGGGCGCTCTACTTTTTCGGCTACGATGGACTGTATCAAAGTGATGGATCTTCGACCGATCCAGTAAGCAGAATTAGCGATCTACCAGAGTTTATCGAGAACATCACGCTTGTAGGCAATCGAGTTTTCTTCAGCGCGCACGACGATCAGTTTGGCGAACAGCTATGGACAAGTGACGGTACGGAAGCGGGCACCTTGCGCGTGACGGAGATCGATCGCGGATTGGACTTCCGAGGCGAGCCGATGGGGGCGGCCATTCTGTCCATTCACGATTTTGGCGGCGTGGCTTTCGTCGTCCTCAATGATGGTATTCACGGCGGTGAACTTTGGCGCAGCGATGGCACCCAAGCGGGCACAAGAATTGTCAAGGATATCAACCCGGGCCAACTCAGCAACGATCTTTATGACGAGGGAGCTGTCTTGGGCGGTCAATTCATCTTTCCCGCCGACAACGGAACCGGCGGCGAACTTTGGAAGACCGATGGCACCGAAGCGGGAACAACGATGATCAAGGAGATCGACACCGTATCGACGCAGCCATCCAACCCTGGCGGTGGTATCAAACTAGGCAACAGCTTGATTATCACCGCGGACGATGGAATACACGGTAGAGAGCTCATTTTGACCGACGGCACCCGAATGGGAACATCGCTGCTGAAAGATATCTATCCAGACGGCGATTCCTCTCCGGGCGGGATGGGGTTGATCGCTGATACCTTGTTCTTTTCCGCCGAAGATCCAACGCATGGGCGCGAACTTTGGAAAACCGATGGCACCCAGGCTGGGACGGTACTCGTTCGAGATATCAATCCCGGCTCAGCGAGCAGTACGCCCACTGGCTCTTTTGTCTTCGATAACAAACTATACTTTGGAGCCCGTGATGACATTCATGGCCGAGAGCTTTGGGTCAGTGACGGTTCGGAAGCCGGCACAAAAATGATCAAGGACATTCGGCCAGGCACAGGCGACGGGCTGACTTCGATCGAATTTGCGGTATTCAAAGGAGAACTCTATTTCCAAGGCAACGACGGAAACAATGGACGCGAACTATGGAAGACCGATGGAACTACTGCGGGAACCGTGTTGGTCAAAAACTTTGGCAGTGGCAGCTCCGATCCTAGCGGGTTCACCGTCTTCGGCGATAGTCTGTATCTGACCGCCGACGGGCCGCAGGGAGACGAACTGTATAAGTCCGATGGGACATCGGCTGGGACCGTGCTGGTGAAAGACATCAACCCTGGTTCCCGAGGAAGTTTTCTAGGAACTTTCGCTCCGGTAATCGTGGGAGGCCAAATGTTCTTCATGGCAAACGATGGAATTCACGGCTATGAACTTTGGAAATCCGACGGCACCGAAGCAGGAACGACATTGGTAAAGGATATCGAACCGGGTGAAGGCAATTCGTTCCCAGGGGTCGGTATCGAAATTGGCGGTGTGCTGATTTTTCTCGCCGGACAAACCGGCACCGGGTTGGAACTTTGGAAAACGGATGGCACCCCCGAAGGGACGAAGATACTGAAAGACATCTACCCCGGAAATCAAAGTTCGCTTCGCTCCCTCTACGGTTTTAATTCAAACAGTGTATTTGAGGGCGAGCTGTACTTTGATGCCCACGATGGCGTGCATGGGCGCGAACTTTGGAAAACCGATGGCACCGAGGCCGGTACGGTACTCGTCGTAGATATTGTTCCTGGCCCCGAAGGCTCCACTCCAACTGGCTTTGCACAAATCGGTGGAAAACTCCTGTTCTCGGCAGGAAGTTACAGCAAGTACTCGTTTGATAACAAGGTCGAACTATTTCGCCTCGGTGTTGATCCAGCGATGGTCACCGCGTCCATGACCGATACGCTCTCCATCGACGTCAACAACGATGGCAAAGCCAATCCCGGTGATACGCTGAAATACACGACCACACTGAGTGTGGGAAGTGAGGCCGATGCCGATGGCGTGCTTTATACCCAGACCATTGACGCCAACACCACAATCGTGCCTGGTTCCGTCTCGACCAGCCAAGGGACGGTTTTTACCGGCAGCAACGGCGGAAATTCTTTGAACATCGGACTGGGAACCATTCCCGCAGGCAGCGTTGTCAGCATTGCCTACTCGGTGCGCGTCAGAGATCCATTGTCAGCTAATGTCACACAAATCTCGAATCAAGGAACATTCAGCGGCGATAACTTTAGCAACTTGCTCACCGACGATCCTTCACAAGCTGGTGCGAGCGATCCGACGACTACCCCGATCGACACCGGCACCGCAGCCGGCATCGCACCTGTCGCTACCGATTTCCCACTCCCCGCTATTCCCCTCGGCTCAGTGCTCCACATCGACGCGACCGACATGATTGCGGAATTCGGCACCGATGCCGACAGTCTGTTGAACGCGATGTCCGTCAGCTTTGGAAGCGCGACCATCAATGGAACGCCAGTGGCTTCGCTGGCTGAGCTCGGCTTCAGCTACACTCCAGGCGCAGGTCCGGCCGGTGCCTTCACCATCGATGCGAATGCCTCCGCCTATGCGGGTCTCGCTGCGGGCTTCGCGCACGATGTCATTATCAACTTTACGGTCAGCGATGGGGCGTTGCAGGATAGCGGCGTATTGACTTTCAAGGTCGCTAACGCTGCAGCCAAGTTCAAGGATGTCGCTTTTCATTTCCTGGGTGCAACCAGCCCAGAGAGCCAGGTCAAGGCGATTGCCGACGCGGCTGCAGGCGAATCAATCTTTTTTGTCGTAGCCAGCGGAACGAACGATGTCTCCGATGCACTCGATCACGCGAACTTCTTCGTCGGTGGATTCGATACCTCGAAAGTGGCCGGAACGATGCTCACCGTGGCGCAAGCGGCCGCTACCAATGCATCCCTGGCATCCGCCGCAGCAGCGAATGAGTCGATCGCCGTAGCAATTGCCGACGACCAATCGGATTCCACTGCGGTTGCGGACAACCATTCGGTCGCCTCGGCCGAAAGCCAAAGCGGGAGCGGGGCTACCTCAGCAGCCGACGACAACTCGGCCGCGAGCTCCCGTGCGGTGAACAATTCCGATGCACTCGCTTTGGCGGAGGAAGGTTCCGCAGCAGAAGCCTCCGCAGAAAACGAATCGAGTGCCACCGCTACTGCCAAGGCGATATCTAATGCGACTTCCACGTCTTCCCAGAATTCGGTGAGTGTGTCCTCCGCAGAGACCACCTCGTCCGCGACAGCATTTGCGTCCCATGATTCGGTTAGCACTGCCGATGCACTCGTTGGTAGCATCTCGAACGCGGTAGGGAAGAATTTTTCTGCAACAGCATCGTCAGCCGCTAATGGATCGGATGTACTGGCTTTCGCCGATGTAAGCTCTACTGCGACTTCGAACGCCGACCAACAGAGTTCGGCGAGTTCCTCTGCGGAAGAATCCTCGAATGCTTCGTCGTTCGCACTCAACCAGGCAACGGCGACGGCAAATGCGTCCGAAGGAACCTCCAGCAATGCGAAAGGACGCAGCGATTCCAGTATGGTGGCAACGACCATCGTTGCCGAATTCTCAAATCAACCCAACAGAGGAAACGCAGAAGCAGAAGCCACGCAGCCAGTGCTCCGTATCAGCACGCCGATCGCCCCAATCATGGGGCCCAAAAATACAGCACTACCACTGTCTGTTGACGTGGCCGAGCTCGACGGTGAAACGGTCGCTTCGATCCTTATCTCGAACTTACCCGCCGGTTCGGTCCTTTCAGCCGGAACTTCCAACGCAGATGGATCCGAGTGGACCTTTACGGACAAGCCTCCAGTGAGTTTGACGTTGAAGCCCCCAGCGGGATTCGTCGGTAACATCGAAGTAAGTATCACGGCGATGAACGCACGTGGTACCAGCGCTCACGCGACACTGGCTGTGAAAGTGGAAGGTGTGGCCGACGGAGTGTTGATTCGCAAGACGGTTAATTTGACCGAAGACAAGCAGATCGTCTCGCGCGAGGCAAACCTAAACATTCCGGGCATGCCTGCGGGCGTGCTCCATGGAGTTGATCTCAACGACCCTGCCGCCGTCCGCGCTGCACTTGTGGCCGCAGGCGCGAACTCCGAGTCGATCCGTATCGTTGTCGCGCGTCGAGACGACGGACAGGCGATCACGACACTGTCAAAGAACACTGTCACAGAATCACCCGACGCTCTGTGGACGGGTGACATAGATGACCCTGACAACATCGCAGTCATCACGGGCACGGTGACGGTCACGACCACGATCACTACCACCACTACGAAAATGTTCACCGACGTGCTGACGATCACAGGTGAGTTGGTGATGCAGCAACCCACCGCAGATTTGTCGCTGGTCGTCACAGTCGACAATGGCTCTGCCGAAGTGGGACAAAACGTGACCTTTACTATCGTCCTGAATAACGCGGGCCCCGATGCGGCTACCGGGGTTACCGTGCTGGACAAACTGCCGGTCGGTTTGCAGTTCGTCCAAGCCAACACGGCCTCAGGCAGTTACAGCTCCGAGTCGGGCGTGTGGACGGTCGGCGGTCTACCTGTTGGTGGCACTTCGTCGTTGACCATCGTCGCCAAGCTACTGACCGATCAAACGATCAACAACCTGGCGGAGATCGCCTCCTCGGATCAATTCGATCCCGACTCGACACCCAACAATGGTGTGGTCGGTGAAGACGATCAGTTCTCAGCAAGTGTCGGGACTTGTTTGACAGGCGGACCGCTGGTCGCCGGAATGAATCGGCTGGTCTTCTCCTGCGTTACGCCAGGTGGTTTTGCCGCCTTCGTAGTCGGCACGCAGCCAGGGAGCTACACCTTCAGCAAGTGGGGGACCACGGTCGACATGGCCGATCCCAGTGTGCCTGCTATCGGCGCGGCGGGTATCAATGGTGTCGCGGTAGTACTCATCAACTTGACCCCCGCACAGCTCGCACAGCCGCTCTATGTACAAGCCTTCGAGATGTTGCCCGCGCACACGGTTAGCAACTTGATGGTCGCGCAGAATACGCCACAACACTCAGGCATTCCTCTCTCAGCCGATACCATGGGCCTGGGGAATTCAGACGATTCGCTCCCTGCCCTGCAAGCCGCCGCCCCCGCATTGAAGGCTGCTGCCATCGCGCGTTGGCAAGCTGCCGGGGTCTCCCAGTTGCTGGCCGATCACTTGGCGACGATCGACGTTCTGTTTAGCGACTTGCCCAACGATCAGCTCGCCGCCACTCAAGGCAACTTCATTGTGCTCGATACCAACGCAGCCGGACATGGTTGGTTCGTCGACGGCACTCCGCACGACAACGTTGAATTCACGCGTGACTCGAATGGTGCTTTGCTGGCGAACACCTCCAGCGCACGTGGACACATCGATGCGTTGACGGCAATCATGCACGAACTGGGACACGTGCTGGGTGAGGCCGACCTGCCGAGTGGCTCTGCCAATCCCATGATGTCAAGCACCCTTTCAACTGGGCTGCGGCGATTGCCAACTGTCGTCGCGACACCCAGCATAAATGCCCTCGACGTCAACCGCGATGGACTGGTAACGCCCATGGACGCGCTCCTGATCGTCAATGAGCTGAACCTTGCCCAGGGACGATTGGGCCGAACTACAGTTAATGGCAATGTGCTGGACGTCACCGGAGATGACCTGCTAACGCCTATCGATGTATTGCAGGTCGTCAACCACTTGAACCGCGCGAGTTCTTCCCGTCGTAGCGTAATCGCCCCTGTTGGGAGTGGCGAAGGAGAATACGCCGTAGCGAGTGCGGAGATCGAACAGATGGAAAGCCAGTGGATTGACGACACGCTGCTCGAATCGCTCGCCTCTGATGCCCTCAACGCATGGTGGAATGCCAATCGAAAGTATAGTTGACTTGAACGCCGAAACCACCGCGCTGTTATCGCATTTGTGGGCTGCGAGCGAGCAACGCGCTATTTCGGCAGACCGTCGAAGTCGACGGAGGAGTGTTGGACCAGTGCGACGCACCCCTCTGCAGACTTGCCTATAGCAGAAAAAACTTGATTGCGGACGAGATACTGCTACGCTGTGAGACATATCCACTCACGATGCGTTCCGCCTATGGTCGCGTTCTAGCGGTCAAGGATCGACTTCTTCTAAGCGGCCATGAGTTTTGACCGCATCTTAGTTTTTGCATGCCGTCGCCTGGAGCAGCGCTCGATCGCTCGACCATTTAATCCATAGGGGTTTCGAGATGGAAATTGTTAGACAACCAGGGAAAGCAACGAGGCGGACCAAGTATCTCTCATCAGCAAGGAAACGCGCTCGCCTTGCATCACTCGCGTTTGAGACACTGGAACAACGCCTCTTGTTGGCGGTGGATCTCGCCAGCGTTGATATGACGGGCTTGGTGGCGGGTGACGATCTTCCCGTACCGAGCGTGCTCGATCCCTCGGAGGCAGGAACGCATCCGGACCTCAGCGCAAACGGCAAGTACCTGGTTTTCGAAAGCGACGCGGAAGATCTGCGCGACAACGACGGCAACGCTCTACGTGATATCTTTGTCCGAGACCTCGCTAGCGGCGTGACGACTTTAATCAGTGTCACACCGGACGGCGTTAGCGCCGACGCCGACTCGTACAGCGCTGACATCAGCGATGACGGTCGCTTCATTACCTTTGTCAGTTCGGCGACGAATCTGATTCGTGGGGAGGTGGTCGATAACGGTTTCCCTGATGTCTATTTGCGCGATCGCGATGTGGATGGTAATGGAGTCTTCGATGAGCCAGGCGAGCTGGCTTCCAGAACTTTCCTGCTCGGTCGCGGGTTCGCTGAGGATGGCACGCCGGAATTCGGAAACTTCCAGTCGGGTGGCGATTTCCCCGTGGACTCCGCACTTCGACCGGTGATTAGCGGAGATGGGTCTACCGTGGTCTTCGGAAGTAAGGCAAGCAATCTGATCGATCCGACAAGCGGTGCCGATGTGAATGTAGGCGGCGAAGATATCTTCGCGGTGATCACTACCAACGTCACCAAACGCGAAGTAGTAACGCTGAATCTGGAGGGTAGGGACACTGGAGTTGGCTTCTACGGTGAAGGCGAAGCGGAAATGTTCGCGGTTAGCCGAGATGGTAGTGTGATTGTCTTTCAAAGTCGTTTCAGTGACATTGCCGATACCGAGGATGAGCCGCTTAGTCGACAGATATTTGTCCGCAGCAGCAAGACCGAGCGTATTAGCGAAAACACTGTCGGGATAGGGGGCGTTCTGGATTCGCGGGAATCGGTGATTAGTCGCGACGGACGGCACGTGGCATTTGTCAGTCCTTCCGCAAACCTGGTGGAAGGAGACGAGAATAGCGCCAACGACGTCTTTGTGTTTGATCGCGAAACTGAGTTGCTCACCTTGGTCAGCCGCAGCGCCGATCCGTTGTCCACGAGTGTGAGCGGGAATGCCGCGTCAGCCTCCAGTGGTAGTCCGACCATTCGGCAATATTCTCTATCGATCAGCGACGATGGTCGCTTCGTCTCCTACTCCTCTCTGGCCACCGACTTGGTGGCGGCAGTAGAGGGGACCACAACCAGCGATGTTCCGGGCACGCCAGACATTTTCGTCTTTGACCGGGATGCCGATGAAGACGGTGTGTTCGACGAGGTCGACGTGCCCGGTGCAACCGAGACGATCCTGGCCAGTATCAATTTCGACGGCACCGCAGCGGGTGATTCGGGGGCCTCTGCGGCAGGTTCAGGATCGCAACGAAACGCGATCAGCGGAAACGGTCGGTTCGTTGCCTTTGCGAGTACCGCCATCGATCTCGTTGGAGAACCGACCTCAGGTACCAACGTCTTTGTTCGCGACCTGCTAACCAAAACCACTTACCTGGCCAGTCCCAGTCCGGACGCTGGCCCTTTCTCGGGAGGGGAACTGGGTGCGTTAGGCCAGCAAACAATCTCCATCTCCCGAGATGGCAGCCGCGTCGCCTTCACCAGCGATTCGAATCTAGATCCCGACACGATCGACGACAACGGAGCTCGCGATGTCTACGTCTATACTCTGCCGTCGTTCATCGAGATGCAACAGTTTTCGACCAATAGTTTGACGAGTTTGAGTGTGCGTTACGAAATCCTTAACGCTGCCGTGGAAGATGGATTTTCGATCGACATTGTCCGCTCATTGGACGAAACGTTTGCGCCGGCCAGTGCCGACATTCTGTTGGCAACGCTTGCGATCAACGAGCCAGAGGACTTGACAGTCGGGATTCACACCCTGACGTTTCCAATCGGAGGGGGCGCTGGTGAGGTTCCACTGCCAGGTGCCGGTGCGGAAGAGCCGGGCGACGAAAAACCGGTCGACTATTTCCTATTGGCGGTAGCCAATCTGGTCGATTCGGACGAGCAGTCGGCGCTGATAGAAGACACCGCTGTCTTCTTCGGTGCCTATCATCCAGCAGCTGGCCCCATCTTCGCGCATGGTACCGCTGGTGACGATACGATCACGGCGAGCACCGTCGACGGAATCGTGACATTCACATTTTCACCCGGCGGCGGCCCAGTCGATGTCCCTCTGTTCCCTCCGGAAGATGTTACCGGTATCCGTGTTCGCATGCACGCCGGAGACGACATGGTGACGGGCAGCGGATTTGGCGACTTGATTCTCGGCGGCCCCGGATCGGACACACTCTTTGGTGAAGCTGGCCGCGATACGATGGACGGTGGCCCCGGCAACGATCGAGTTTTTGGAGGCGACAATTTTGATCGACTGTTCGATTCGGATGGGGACGATCTGGTGGACACAGGTGGGCCAGAACCGTTCGGCGGAACGGTCAATGGCATTCCCGGCAGCGACAATATCTATGTCGGTGCCGGTCAAGACACGCTGAGCTTTGACGATGCAGTGCTAGCGATCACGATGGACGCGAGCAATCCGAATATGCAAACGGTCGATGCCGACGGCAACAGAGTCCAGGCGACGGGCTTCAGTTACTTCATCGGTACTCCATTCAACGACCAGTTTTCCATCGGCGGCGATGTGCCTTTGCTGTTTACCTTCGATGGCGGGCTCGGGTCCGACACACTGACGGTCGATGCCAAGGGGTTACCGACGATCAACGACGGCAAACGCGTGCAAGTGATGGGTTTCGAACCAATTGAATACACCAACTTTGACCGAATCAACATCGTCAACGCTCTGCCCTGGGTCAAAGCCGGCTTGGAAGATCATTTGGTGATCGACAAAAACGGCAACGGCAAAGCCGATCCCGGTGATACCCTCGAGTATGTGGTCACGATCACAAACGATGGAGTGGTCGACGCCCGCGACCTGCTGTTTGAAGACACTCTGGATCTCGATATGGAACTGGTAACGGGACTCCTCAAGATCTCGCCCATCGCCTTGGATGATATTTACGTCGTTCGTGGCCCGCTCAATGTGAACTCTTCCAGCGGACTGCTGACTAACGATTTTGATATCGACGGCTCTGTACCGGGCACCAACGCCGACCTAGTGCTAGACGTCGGCAGCGTCACGCGAATCAGCGATCCGACGACCAGTACCTTCACCGCACAGCCTGACGGGAGCTTTACCTACACTCCTGAGCCAGGTTTTTCAGGCATGGAGACATTTACGTACTCCATCACGGACACCGACGGAATGAGCAATGTCGGGGCCGTCAACTTGATCGTTAACGACGTGGTTTGGTTCGTTGATAACAGCCTGCCCACCAACGGAGACGGATCGCTTAACAATCCATTCAACTCGTTGGCCCCAGTCAACGGAAGCGATGGACAGGACGACATGGATGGCCCCGGTGATACGATCTTTGTGTTTGGTGGTGCCGGCGTTTACAACCAAGGATTCGAACTCGAAGACAATCAGTCGCTGATCGGTGAAGGGCACGGGCTGTTTCTCGGAGGCCGCGATTTAGTGATGCCTGGCCCGCGCCCAACGCTAACGAACACAACCGGCGATGGCATCAAGCTGGCCAGCAACAACACGGTCCGAGGACTGAATATCGATGGTGCCGCTGGAGCGAACATCCACGCGGATGGTGCTCAGCGAGGACAGATTCAAGACGTCAACCTCAGCGGTGGTTCGATTGGCATCGACCTTCACAACACGGGTGGCGCGTTTACCTTCACCAACGTTAGCATTTCCGATCCGACCGGTGCAGTATTCAACGTCGAGGGTGGCACGAGCAAGGTCGCTTTTGGTGCCGATAGTACGATCCGTCAAAGTACTTCGACTGGTAGCGGCTTGCACTTCACCAATGCCAATGGTACTTACAGTTTCAACGGTAGCGTCACGCTGGACGGTGGTAACGCGGGTATCAATATCATGGGCGGGGATGTTAGCTTGCTGCTGCCGAAACTCTCGATCACCCATACCGGAACCAATCCGGTCGTCGACATCCGCAACCACAGTCGCGGCACCGTCAACCTTCGCGGACTTCCTGTTGGTGGCGTTCTCACGCTGGTGGACGGCCAACGGATGCGATTCGACAATGCGGACGGAACGTACGATTTCAACGGGCAAGTCACACTCAATGGTGACAACGCGGGAATTGATATCTTGGGAGGTTCCAGCGGCACGTTTACTTTCCCCGATACAGACATCACACACTCCGGCAGTGGTTCAGCAGTGAACATCAACGATCACTATGGAGGAACCGTCACATTCGGATCAGGCTCCACCTTTGACGCGACTGGCGGTACCGGCTTGCAGTTTTCTAATGCCGACGGAGTTTACGATTTCAATGGCGAAGTGACGCTCAATGGTGGCGATGCAGGCATCGACATTATTGGTGGCTCCGGCACGTTTACTTTCACCGACACGACCATCACGGATCCTGTGGGCGCGGCCGTCAACGTCCAAGACCATTCTGGCGGGACAGTTACCCTGGGGCCTGGCTCGAGCGTCGACGCGACCGGAGGTACCGGTTTGCAGTTTGACAATGCCGACGGAATCTACCATTTCAATGGCGAAGTGACGCTCAATGGCGGCGACGCAGGCATCGATATTTTGGGTGGCAGTTCCGGTACGTTCACCTTCAGCGACACGACCATCACCGATCCGTCAGGAGCCGGACTGAACGTCGAAAACAGCCGACCTAATATCACCTTCGACGGGATTACCGTGCGAGGCGGGACCAATGGCATCCGTTTCGAAGGCGTTACCGGTGACTTCACGGTCATAGGCAATACGGTCATCGACAATACCACCGGAGCCAGTATTACTGTTGGCAACAGTCGCGGCAAATTCCGTTTCGGTGACACGGACATCGGCCAGACAACGCCCGTCGACACGGGCATCGACATTATCAATTCATCGGGAACCTTCTTGTTTGACGATTTAGATGTCCAAACCTCCGGGACGGGCGAACTGGCGGCGCGCGTGCTGAAAGGGCAAGGACTCGGGACGCCGCAATGGTTTTTTTATGGTAGCTTGACAGACGTTGATTTTGAGATAACCGTTGCGGACAACGATCCTCTATTCGGGCCCTCAGGCGGCATACGCGCCAGCGGTGGATTTGTCGATGGAAGTCCCAATGATGCCATTAGCATCTCCAACGGCAGCCTGTTTGTTGACGGTCTGACTTTTGGAGCCAACCAACCAATTGGCGGTGACGCGATTCGCGTCACCAACGCGGGCGGAAATAATCACAGCGTCGAAGTCACCAACTCGACCATCAACGCTCCCAGCGGACGCGGCATTGTCATCGACAACGGTGTGCCGATTGCCCCATCGTTCGATTTCGGTTTCGGCGGTCTAACACCCGTTGCGGGCAACTTCGATGGCCAACCCGGCAGCGGGATTGGACAATATGATTCGGCGTCCGGCAGTTGGTTCCTGCGCAACGCGCCGAATACCGGTGTGCCCGACGTAGGCTCATTCCTGTTTGGTCCAGGTGGCATTCCAATTGTGGGTGACTGGGATGGTGATGGGATCGACACCATCGGAGTCTACGACCCCAACACACAAATGTTCAATTTGCGGAATACCAACTCAGCGGGCCTGCCGGACATTTCTCCATTCGCCTTTGGATCGCCTGGTGACTTGCCCGTCGCCGGAGACTGGGACGGAGACGGTATCGATAGCATGGGTGTGTTCAGGCCGAGCGATGGAAGCTGGTATCTTCTTAACTCCTCTGGACCTGGGCAAGCGGACCAGATCATTCAATTCGGTATTGCTGGTGACATTCCAGTTCCTGGTGACTTCGATGGTGATGGCGCGACCGATCTGGGAATTTTCAGACCCTCCAACCGGACATGGTACTTGCAACCGTCAAACGCGGGCTTTAGTAGCATACTACAGTTCGGCGATCCGAATGATATTCCCATTTCCGGGGATTGGAATGGTGACGGAGTCGACACAGTAGCTGTCGTTAACCCAAGTATCGCTGGCGGAACGACCAGCCAGTGGACGTTGCGTGGCAACAACTCGCTCGTCGGTCCTATGAAGGTAGACATCTCGAGCAACCAGATCGATTCGAACCAAGCCGGCATTGACGTTTTGGGAAATGGCGCCGGCAGTACCATTGCCACGATCGCGAACAACACGGTCCGTTCCAACTTCAATTCAATTTTTGTACACACCGTGGGAACTGGCAGCGCGATTCTGGAGTTGGATCTGCGCGACAACCGCGCGGGTGTTTATGTCATCTCGAACGAAAATGTTGGAAATGCCATCAAGCTTGTCGGCGATCTGCATAGCGGACAACAGCTCATCGATGATGATGGCGGCAATGTGGCAGCGCGGAACAACCGATTGAGCAACGGGGTGACTCTGCCGATCACCAACGTGAACGGATTATTCGTTAACGGGCCGATCGATATCATTGCTGGTTTGACTCAACTGCCCCGCGGAGGCTCTGGTGAGGGTGCGGCAGATGACAGTCAGGGAAATGATTTGGTCGGCGGCGAGCAGCCGGAAGGCGGTCGCCTTTCAGTCGACCTCGGTACGCTGCCGGCCGGCAAATCGGTGCAAGTCGTTTTCCGGGCAACCATCAACGACCCGCTTGATGCAGGAGTCACCCAAGTCGCTAATCAAGGTGCGATCAGCGGTAGCAACGTGGACATGTTCTTGACCGATGATCCGAACACGGAAGCGCCGGGGGATGCAACCATTACGCTCATCGATGGCTCACCGATTCAGTCCTTCGACTTTGGTGACGCGCCCGATGGGATCATGTTGGCAGGTGTGTTGCAAAGTTATCCGACACGGTTGGCCAATGATGGCGCGCGGCATATGGTCGTAGCGGGTGGACCGCTGCTTGGTAGCCTAGCGCCAGATTCCGAAATCGATGGGCAACCCAATGCCACCGCCACCGGCGATGATATGTCCGGTAGCGACGATGAAGATGCCAACGGAACCACCCCCATCGTACTCATCGCTGGACAATCCGTCAGCGGTGTTTCGTTCACCCACAACGGCGGCACGACGGGTGCGCTGCTGAGTGCCTGGATCGACTTTAACAAAGACGGTGACTGGGACGATGCCGGTGAACAGATACTCATGGACTTTGTCGTCCCACCCGGAGCCTCGTCGACATCCTTGACGGAACTAGTCGTTCCCGCCACCGCCGCGCACGGTCAAACTTTTGTCCGCGTCCGGATTAGTACACAAGCCGAATTGGCCCCGCGCGGGCTGGCGCGCGACGGAGAAGTCGAAGATTTCGCGGTGAGCATTCAAAGCGAAGGTGGCGGCGTACTCAACCAGCAAACGATTCTTCTCAACAACTCAGAAGAAATCGTTTCGCAGCAAGCGGATTTGAACATTCCCGGCGTCGCACCCAGCATTCTCGATGGTGTCGATCTGACCGATCAAAATGCGATTCGGTTCGCACTGATCGCCGCAGGAGTCGATCCTGCAAGCATCGCGATCAACATCAACAGGCGAGATGATGGCCAGACAGTCATGACGGATACCGTTGTAGACATTAGCGAAGAGCCGGGCACGGTCTGGATTGGCGATGTCGACGACCCTAACACTATCACTGTCATTTCCGGCCAGCTCAATATCATCACGACCATCACGACCACGACCACGCGGCGATTTACCGACGTGCTGACGATCACGGGTGAGCTGGTGATGCGGCGGCCGACTGCCGACTTGTCGCTGGTCGTCACGGTCGACAATGGCTCCGCCGCTGTTGGACAAAACGTGATCTTTACTATCGCCCTCAACAACGCCGGCCCCGATGCCGCCACGGGAGTTACGGTCTTAGATAAACTTCCTGCTGGATTGCAATTCGTCAATGCGACGACTGCCTCAGGCAACTACAACTCTGAGTCGGGTATGTGGACGGTCGGAGGTCTGCCAGTTGGCGGTACTTCGAGGCTAACGATCACGGCCAAACTGCTGACCGATCAAGCGGTCAGCAATGTGGCGGAAGTGGCCAGTTCCGATCAATTCGATCCCGACTCGACGCCGGGCAACGGCGCGCTCGCTGAAGACGATCAGTTCTCTGCCGGTGTAGGCACGTGCTTGACCGGAGGTCCGCTGGTCGCAGGGATGAATCGGCTGGTCTTCTCCTGCGTCACGCCGGGTGGTTTTGCCGCCTTCGTGGTTGGCTCGCAGTTGGGGAGTCACTATTACAGCAAGTGGGGGACCACGGTCGACATGGCCGATCCCGGCGTGCCCGCTATCGGTATAGGAAATTCCAGTGGCTCCGCCGTGGTGCTCGTCAACTTGACCGAAGCTCAGCTCGCTCAGCCACTGTACATCCAAGCCTTCGAGATGTTGCCCGCACACAAAGTCAGCAACCTACTGGTCGCGCAGAATATGCCTGACCACTCGGGCATTCCTCTCTTGGCCGAGAGCATTGGGCTTGGGACATCGCCAGATACCCTCCCTGCCCTACAGGCGGCCACCCCCGAATTGAAGGCTGCTGCCATCGCACGCTGGCAAGCTGCTGGGGTCTCCCAATTGCTGGCCGATCACCTGGCAACGATCGACATTCTGTTTAGCGACTTGCCAAACGATCAGCTCGCCGCCACTCAAGGCAATTTCATTGTGCTCGATACTAACGCAGCCGGACACGGTTGGTTTGTCGACGGCACGCCAAATGACAATAGTGAATTCACGCTTGACGCCAGTGGCGCTTTGCTGGCGAACACATCGAACGCTCGCGGACACATCGATGCGTTGACGGTAATCATGCACGAACTGGGACACGTGCTGGGTGAGGCCGACCAGCCGAATGGCTCTGCCAATCCTGTGATGTCAGGCAGCCTCTCTCCGGGGCTGCGGCGATTGCCTACTACCATAGCAATACCCAGCATCGATGCCCTCGACGTCAATCGCGATGGGCTGGTAACGCCCATCGACGCGTTGCTGATCATCAATGAACTGAACATTGCCCAGGGCCGATTGGGCCGAACTACGGTTAATGGCCATGTGCTGGACGTCACCGGAGATGGCCTGCTAACACCTATCGATGTATTGCAAGTCGTCAACTACTTGAATCGCGTGGGTTTGCTAAATCGTGGCGCAACCACACTCACGGGAAGCGGCGAAGGGGAAGATGCCGGAGCGAGCGCCGAGTTCGAGCGCGTTGACAGCCTATTGATTGACGACGCGCTGCTCGAATCGCTCGCCGCCGATGCCCTCAACGCCTGGTGGAATGCCAATCGAAAAAGATAGTTGTAGGTCGTAATGCACACCGCGATGTTACGGCAGGAAGCGAGAATACGCTTAACGCTTGTCTGGTTCGAGACCACGCTTGAGAAGCTTGGACTTCATCGTCGTGCTGCCACTGGTCCACTACGACTAACCCCAGAATCTAATTTTGGTTGAAGGACTAGTATAGCCAGGACGCGGGCTTCAAGTCTGCTCATAGACCACCCAATATAAACGCTTGGCGGCCTGGTCCCAGGAACCCTCGTTCGCCAGTTCAGCGCAGTATCGAAGCTCAGCAGTTGCCTTGTGGCCAAGCTTGCCTGCCGCATAATGCGACTCGATTCGGTTCATACAGGTGGCTAACTTGGCACTGTCGCGCGCCGTCAAAGCGGTGAACATCGCATCCAGCGTTTTGGTTGCCTCTGCCGAGGCTTGCAACTTGGGAGGGAGCGAGAAGTAACGCCATGCCTGATAGCCCACCAACATTACAGCCACTAAGGCAATGCCTATTGCGTAGTTCGCTGGTTTGTTTTGAACCGAGTTCGATTTACTCAACATTTCCGACCACCTCTCCACCGTCACGGGTCGACATAGCGACCCACGCGTTGGGATCGATAAACGCCGACGCGAATCTCACGGAGCCATCCCCCATCGACACAGAACAGCCCGGCCCATGTTCGCCCCACATTTCATCGGTATGCCCAAACGGATTGTTGGGAGCATGAATAATGACCTCTGGGTGATCGTGAGTGTCCGGTCCGCTGTGAACTCCGACCAAACAACCTGCTCCATTATTCTCCGACTGCCAAGACCGCAAGTCGAGTCGCGGAGGAGTAACCGCCGTGGGCACCACTCCGACCCAAGTTTTGTTACTGAGAATCGAACTGTGCTCACCGAGGAAGATCGTATTCGACAGGCCATCCGAGATGCGACGCAGCGGCATCTTGGAGTTCGGAAAGAATGGACCATCCATCCTCGCAAGCTGATTACCGTTGGCGAGAATCGGTTCCCCTACTTCGTAGTCGTAGCAATACGCGGTCGTTCTGCCCCACGGTTGATGGATGCCCGCATTGGTCACGTAGTGGCTGTGCGAGAAATGAATCTGGCTACCATCGTCTCGTAAAATGGGTGTCCCATGCCGATGGTCGACAGCCTGGAGCACCGCGAAGCCATCGCTCCCCCCTGATGCCGATGGACAAAGAAAGGCTGGAATCTTGGATGCTACCGCCGCAGCGTTGGCTGGCGACCAACAGGCGTCGTTGAATCGAAGTTGGCCGTGAAGTGCGGACTGCTCTAATTGTGGCAGTAGCAGGGCGCCCCAAGCCCAACCCGGGTGTGAGTTGCGGTATTCATCGGCGCACTGAACCCCGTACACGTTGCCGTCTTCGCGTGTATTGGTGACATAGGCAGGCGGGATAACTCGATGGCTACTTTCGTAGTTTAGAATTGCCAAGCCCAATTGCTTGAGGTTGTTCTGGCAGCTCATTCGCCGAGCCGCCTCGCGGGCCGCCTGGACCGCCGGGAGCAGCAACGATACCAGCATTCCAATGATCGCAATCACGACCAAAAGCTCTACCAAAGTAAAGCCACTTTTCGAGTGTCTCTCCGAGCTCATTCCAATTCCCCGATACGTTTTCGAAACCTCGCCGGCACAACATGTAGCCGCAGCTACAAACAAATGTAGCCAACGCTACACCTTTGTCAACCCCGACTGGCCAAGACTGGACATCAAGCAGTTGGTATAATCGATGCTTCAAAAAAATGAACACGATTCGCTGAACGCACCTAGGCCCTCAGCGCCATGTTATCTGTTGATCTCACGGTGGCTTTCACCCAGGAGTGTCAGATAACCCAGTAAATTCGTTCCGATTAACCCTTCGATTTCTACATGCCCCAACCACCGTCCAAGCCAACTCGGTATCAGAGAACCCGCAAAGACCATTCGACGGAGACTGCCGAGGATTATGTTGAAGCGGTTGCCGAGCTGATCGACGCTAACACGCAATGTCGGCTCGTCGACTTGGCTCAGTACTTTGGTGTCAGCCATGTCACGGCCAATCGCATCGTTGCGAGGTTGGTAAAGCAAGGGCTTCTACGGACAGAACCTTACAAACCCATTGAGCTCACCCTCACGGGGAGGCGACTGGCCAAATCATGCCAGGAGCGACATGAAATTGTCCGATCTTTTCTGATCGCCATAGGGCTCGACTCGGCAACTGCAGACATCGACTCGGAGGGAATTGAGCACCACGTGAGCCCTCAGACGGTCGAACTTTTTAGACGATTCGTAAAACGCGGCCAGCCAAATTCGAGTGACTAAGCACCCGGAATGAGTTGCTCCATTTAATTGATTAACTCGCCTTAATTGGTTAACTCACCCTTTAGCTTTAGCCACGGTTGCTCGAAATGCCTGGGTCCCCCTAGCTGGTGCTTAGAGTGGGTACACAAGCGTTTGCTGGTTTAGCAATGAATCGCGGAGTGACGAAGAGGATTTATCGGCGGAGCCGTCAGCGACCATAGTGCTGCTTGTCTCACGACCTGCGAGCGTTGCCGTCGCTCTTTTCCAACTCATTTGCAAAGTTCAGCCCGCCCGCTCCGTTCGCCCGAGTGATCTGGGTCTCGTTGACGAAGAAGATCTCGTCCGCGTTTTCAATGGTATTCAAGCGGTGTGCAATGATGACAAGCGCCGTGTGACTTGGAAGTTTTCGCAAAATGGATTCCAGCAATTGCTCGGTAATGGTATCGATGTTTGCGGTGGCTTCGTCGAGGATCAGCAAGTCTGGCTCTCGAAGCACCGCGCGCATGAATGCAATCAATTGCCGTTGGCCCAAGGATAGTGCGTCGCCGGAGTTGGCAACTTGACAATCCAGTCCACCGTCGAATCTAGCAAGCAGTGTTGCCAGGCCAGCCTCATCGAGCTTGTCTGCCAACTCGTCCGTGGTGAGCTTCTCTAAGGTGGCGTTACCATATAGGATGTTCTCGCGGATCGTGCCGGAAAACAACATCGGCTCTTGCAGAATGAATCCGATCCTTCGCGCTCGCTCGTTGGGATCTAGGCTGCGAATGTCATTGCCGTTGAGCAGTACGGTTCCTTCGGTCGAATCATACAGGCGGGCCATCAGCGAGGCCGTGGTCGTCTTTCCGCCTCCAGTCGGACCGACGAACGCATACACGCGTCCACTCTTTAGCTCAAAGCTCACCTGCCTCAAAACCCACTGATTCTCAGAGTACTGGAATGAAACGTTTTGAAATTCTAATAATGGTCCGCCGGATGCACGCGAACCGCTCTCCATGGTCGACGGCAACGGCATGTCATTTTCCATTTGCAGCAGGGCCGACACGCGGTCCCAACCTGCCATGGCAACCTGAAAGTTCGCCCATAGTCTGGCGAGTTGCCGTAGCGGATCGTAGAAATTCGTTACATAGGCGAGACAGCCTATCAACATTCCAATCGTAAACTCATCTTGCAAGATAAGATGAATACCGTACACCAAAGCGAGTAACTGAGCCAGATTCGACGCAAGCCCGAACACGGGAATGTACAGATTGTTTGCGATTCCGGCAACGATCGCATTTCGATAGCTGGCTTCATTGGCAACGGAAAATCTTTGGCGGAAGTAGTCGCGTCGATTGAAGGCGACGACAGCTTTGAAGTTGCTGAGGCTCTCCGACACTTCCGCCGACAGTCCACCGGTCGACGCGGCCGCTACTGCATTGCGTCGTTTGACCCAAGGGGAGACGAGTCGCGTAAACACAAGCAACGTCAGTGCCGGCAACAGGACAACGATCGCGAGCCTGAACTCGATGGCCAGCAAAAAGATGGCCGCTCCAATCATGATAACGATCGACCCCACAAACTGCACCAGCGTTTGCGAAAAGAACTGATTCAGTTTATCTGTGTCATTATTAATGCGCGAAATCAAATCGCCCGTCTTGTTGGCGTGAAAAAAGGCAACCGGAAGCTCTTGCAATTTATTGAAGATTTTCAACCGCAGATTGAACACTACGCGTTGCCCCACCCCTCCCATCAACCGTGTCTGTCCGTAGCTAGTAAATAGCCCGGCGGTGTAGAGCGCAAGCAGGATGAATATATAGGGCCATACCCCATCAAACTGCCCAACCTTGATATGCGCATCGACGACGTGCGCAATGATCAATGGAGCTGACAAGTTGATGAGCGAATTGCACACAGTTGCAAACGACGCCAGCAAAAGGGAACCGGTTTCGTCGAACAGCAATGGTCTTAGGCTACGAATAGCACCCCAGTCCGACTTTGGCTTTTTGCTCGCTTCGGCACTAAGTTCGTATTTCATGGGTGCTCGTCGAACGTTGAGAGTTATAGATTTGCACGTACTCAGGCGATTGCTGCATGAGTTCGTCGTGTGTCCCCTGCGCAAGGACTTCGCCTTCCATCAGTAGAATTATCTGATCGTAATCCACAATGGGGGCGATTTTTTGCGTAATCGACACTAGCGTCAATTCGGGATAGTTGCGCGAAATATTCGCTAAAATCTTCGACTCCGTCAACACATCGACTCGCGCGGTAAAGTCGTCGAGAAACAGAATCCTTGGATTGAGGGCGAGCGCACGAGCCAGCATAATACGTTGCTTTTGACCGCCGGAAAGAGTCGTACCACGCTCGGAGACCTGCGCGTCCAGCCCTTGAGGAAGGGAGGCGATATAGCTTGTCAACTCCGCCGTATCGACTGCCAACCGCAGGCCATCATCTGTCGCCAACGCGCTGAAAGCGATATTCTCTCGGATGGTGGCATTGAATAACACGCTATCCTGAAAGACCAAGCCAACTTGGCGAAAGAAGCTGTCGCGTTCGTACTCGGACAGCAGCCGGCCATCGTATTTCACGCTGCCACTGTGCGGAATCGACAACCCAGCCAGCATGTTTAAAAGCTGCGTCTTGCCTGCTGCCGTCGGGCCGATAATAGCCGTCTTGGTCCCCAGCGCAATGGTGAACGAAACATCTTTCAAGACGCATTTCTCACCGAAGAAAGCACTGACCTTGTCGACCTGAACATCGCGCTGCAGAGGAGTGGTCAGCGTCCCTTCTTCTTCTTCGTCGGGCGACTGCAGTACCTCGTTGATTCGTTTGTACGAGGCGCTCGCCTGGGCGATAATGCTGCCCATAAACCCAATGATGAGAATCGGAAAAATGAGTACGACCACATAGCTTAGAAACGCCGTGAAGGAGCCGAGTGTCATGCTGCCATGAATCACATAGTAGCCACCGAGTGTGACCACCATCAGCGTCGCCATGCTCGCAAAAAAAGTGATGATTGGAACCAACAGAGCAAAGTGTTGAACAATAATTAGGCCGATCTCCCGCGCCCGACGATTCGCATCACCGAATTTTTCATGCTCGAACCGTCCCGAGTCCAACACGCGGACTAGCGCCGCGCCCACGATGTTCTCGCGTATGACCTTGTTCAGCCAGTCAATCACTTCGCGACCTTGTATGAAATACTTGCGCAGCTTTTTGAGAATCACGAAGAACGAGCCTCCGATCAACGGTATGATCGTCAGCACGATGAGGGCCAGCTTCCAATGGATTGTCAGCAAAATGATTGCCGTGCCAACAATGATGACGGCCGATGTCACCAACGACACGATCACTTGGGAAACGAACACTTTGATCGAGTCGATATCCGAGGTGACGTTCGTCAACAGTTTCGCCGGATCGCGCTCTTCGATGAAGCGATACCCCTGCCGAGATATTTTATCTACCAGCGTCAAACGCAGATCCCGAGCCACTTTTTCCGATGCAAATGTTTGTACGACGCTTTGCAGAAATGCAAAAAAGAAAACGCCCAGCGTAACTCCGCCAAACCAAGAGACGAGACTCGGTAAATCAAAACTACCCTGAGTGTAAGTATCGATCCCATGTGCCACCAATTTGGGAATGAATAGGGTAAGCGCGTTCGACAGCACAGCCAGCACAGTCAAGACAATTAGCAAACGACGATAGGGTCCGAGCAAACGAAACATGTTGGGCGTTGAGAGAGGGGTTTTCGGATTGGAACGGACAAAATACGGCGATGCCCCGATAGTGGCACTTCCTGACGAAAGGATTCAAGACTATGGCATGGCGAATCGTCGGCATATTGGCCTAGTGCTCTGTCCACATCAAAAAATTAGGGTAGTGGACGAGGCCCGCGAGTCCGAGTGATTCGCCGTACGTCTGGGACTCGCGGGCCTCGTCCACCACGACCAATTCCAAAATCTAGGTGTGAACAGAACACTCGTTGCGAAGATTATCCCCACTTTTCGAAATTCCGATAGAGTCAGCTAGGCGGTGATGGCTCGATTGACTCAGGTTTCATACCCGGCACACCTGTTGATAGAAGGACTTCGTCGACACGCCTGCGCCAAAACTCTGATAGTTTACAATGACAATTGTAAAATCGGCTGATCGATGAATCGCTATGACTTCTCTATCCGTGCTCCGGCCTTGCCATCCGTGCTTCTACCAGATGACACCGAGTTTCGCGCGGTTAGCAAAGCCGGGGCACGGATGTCAGAGACGGTCAACCCAGAAGTTGATCCATGGCGTTCCGCGTTAATAGATTGAACTGACTATGCCAACCAACCCACTCGATTTTGTACTTGACGGCTTGATGCGACGCTACCGGACGCGGGTGCCCGCTGTGGGCGGTGTGATACGAGCCATGCTCCAAAGCGGTTTGATCCATACGGAAGCTGATATTGAAAACGATCATATCGCGTTTCGCACGCTGGGCGTGCCTCACCTCGGTATTCAATCACTGGAAAAAATCTTCTTGCATTGTGGTTACGACAAACGTGAGCACTACTACTTTGAAGGCAAGAAACTCGACGCGTATTGGTACTCTCCCCCCCAAGACCATTACCCACGGATTTTCATTAGCGAATTGCGGGTTGGAGATCTGTCACCTCCCGCCCAGAGCATTATCAAATCTTATACGGCCGAAATTGCTTCAGATCCAGTGGACCGATTGAACTTAGACGACGGCCAGGCCGTCGATCAATTCTTACATTCACCATTGTGGCGCACGCCGACAGTCGTCGACTATGATCGACTGGCTGACGAAAGTGAATACGCGGCGTGGGTGATCTACAATCGCTATTACCTCAATCACTTCACGATAAGCGTCCATAACTTACCCGCACCCTACAACACGATTGAAAAGTTTAACGATTTGGTGGAGTCCAGCGGATTCCGCCTGAACGACTCGGGGGGCAAAGTCAAGACCAGCTCCGACGGATTGTTGATCCAAAGCTCGACGGTTGCCGAAATGGTTGCCGCCGAGTTCGATGATGGGCGCGGCAGTACCACTTGCAAAATGATCGCCGGCTCGTATGTCGAGTTCGCTGAACGGAAGATCAAACCGGAGAGTGCCGGAAAGGCTCACATCACGCGCAGTGACCGACGAGACGGCTTTGAAGCTAGCAACGCCGATAAGATTTTCGAAAGCACCTATAGCGCTCAAACAACCCAACCGAAGTGACAGACACTCGACCTATGTATTTGAGCGCTCTTCGTGAATGGCACATCGGTAGCGGCCAACTATCCGGGAGACGCCCAAGCCCTGATCAGTTCAGCCAACTCTTATCCATCCAGCTGAGCCCCGGCTAGAAAATTCCCACTAGACTCGGTTTGTCCGTCCGCTGTGGAAAATTGGCGATCGGCTCCCGTCCGACGCAGCACAAATCGCGAGGCTCCTCCTGCGGCCAATCGACTCAGGAATGCCATCCACGATGGAAGCCCAACTTTCTGTCTCACCCTGCCAAATGGCGGTCTTTTTAGCGCGAGCCATCGAGTGCAAGGGGCTGCCTGTGGCATACTAGAATTTCGTTTGGCTCACCATTTGCTGAAAGTGCAGTGACTACCCTTTTACGGTCAGGAATTGGGGCCGGTTTCCTTTCTCACCTCCCGACCTCGCCTTACGAAACGCAGGGAGAAATGTAGTTAGTAGAAGAGGAAAGACAGACACGCAACTTCCTGCAGACCACGCAATTTTTTGCAGGTCCTGCACATCGCCACTGCGGCATACGGAACGGAATTCCGTCAAGTTGGGATTCTATCCGTCGAGTCGCCGGTGGAATCAGCTGTTTTTTCAAGCAACGTACCATTCCTGTCCAATGGACTCGGCTTCAGCCCGACCACTAAGAACTAAGAACTAAGAACTAAGAACTAAGAACTAAGAACTAAGAACTAAGAACTAAGAACTAAGAACTAAGAACTAAGAACTAAGAACTACGCACCAAGCACCAAGCACCAAGCACCAAAACTATGAAAACGCTATCCATCCCCGCCATCATTATCATGGCTACTCTTGCTCTTACCCTGCCCGCTTGCCAAAAGACGGAGGCGTGGCTCGAAAGCGTCCAGCCCAGCGAAGGCCAAACCGGCGAGACACCGCACGTCGTGAGTCGGCACGGGGAGGCACACGGCGAGGCACACGGCGAGGCAGAGCACAGTGAAGGGGAACATGCGCAACACAAGATCGTGGTTACCAGCCCAATCCTGAAGGATGTGATTAGCTCCCAGCACTATGTTTCCCAAATCCATTCCTGCAACCATATCGAACTCTGTGCCCTGGAAGGAGGCTATCTCCAAGAGATCATGGTCAAGGAAGGCCAAGCAGTGAAGCAGGGAGACTTGTTATTCAAGATCCAACCCATCCTTTACCAAGCCAGGCTGGATTCGGACATCGCCGAGGCCCAACTCGCACAAATCGAGCTTCAGAATGCAGAAAAACTGCTCCAACAAAAGATTGTAGCTCCGCCAGAGGTGGCATTGGCCAAAGCCAAGTTTGCCAAAGCCCAAGCCAAGGTGAACCTAGCCAAGGCCGAGATGGCCTTCACCGACATCAAAGCGCCCTTCGATGGCATTGTCGACAAACAATACCATCAAAAAGGAAGTCTGATTTCCGAAGGGGACATTCTCACCACATTGTCGGACAACAGCGTGATGTGGGTCTACTTCAACGTCCCCGAAGCCCGTTATCTCGAATATAAAGAAAGCCCCAAAGAGGACCTGAAAGTCGAACTCTTTCTAGCCAACCACCAGCAATTCCCACAGGAGGGAGTCATCGGTGCCATTGAGGCCGATTTCAACAATGAGAACGGCAACATCGCTTTTCGCGCAGACTTCCCAAACCCCGATCATCTTTTGCGCAATGGTCAGACCGGAAAAGTGCAACTCAGCCACGTCGTCAAGAACGCCCTGGTTATCCCCCAACGCGCCAAGTTTGAGATCCTCGCCAAGACCTACGTTTATGTTGTGGACGAGAATGATGTTGTACATCAGCGCGAGATCATCATTCAGAAGGAAATGGACGACATCTATTTGCTCAAGAGTGGGATCGAAGCAAATGACAAGATCGTTCTCGAAGGGCTCCGCCAGGTTCGTGACGGAGAGAAGGTGGAATACGATTACCATGCGCCGGAAGAGGTCTTAGCGAACTTGAAGTTCCACGCCGAATAGTATTCTCAAATCTGTTGCTAGCTTCGCCAGAAGGTGAAAGCACTCGGGCGAACCTCTGCGCCTCGTTACCCACCAACTCGACTCCTGCCTTCTGACGCAGGTAGCGACCAAACATAACCAAAACCAACCGAACGTCACTAGAACATGTTTGCAAAAATTCTGCATCGGCCAGCCTTGGCCATCGTCATCTCGCTGATCATCTTGTTCCTCGGTGGACTGGCCATTGTGACGTTGCCGATTTCCCAGTTCCCTGATGTCGCGCCGCCGAGCGTGGTGGTCTCGGTTTCATTCCCTGGTGCCAGTGCCAAGGTGTTGATCGACTCGGTGCTGGTTATTTTGGAGCAATCGATTAACGGCGTACAGGACATGCGTTATATGATCTCCGACGCCACCAGCGCCGGAGAGGCGACGATACAGATCGTCTTCGAGCCTGGGACTGACCCCAACGTGGCAGTCTTGAACGTAAATAACCGAGTCCAAGCGGTGAAGAACAATCTCCCTCCGATCGTTGACCGCGAGGGTATTATCGTGATGCAGAACATGACGAGCATGTTGATGTACGTGAACGTCTTCAGCACGGATGAAAACGTCGACCAGAACTTTCTCTACAATTATTGCAACGTCAACATCCTCCCCGAGATCAAACGCATTCAAGGGGTAGCCAGACCCACCATTCTCGGAAATCGCGCCTATGCTATGCGGATCGAGTTGAACCTAGATCGACTGCGCGCTTACAACGTGTCTGCAGAGGATGTCATGGACGCCTTGGCGGAACAGAGCATGATCGGTTCCCCCGGACGCCTTGGTCAAGCTACAGGCACAACGTCGCAAACTTTCGAGTACGTGCTGACTTGGGTGGGGCGATACGACAAGCCGGAGCAATATGAAAACATTATCCTGAAGGCCAACTCCAAAGGAGAGATCCTGCACATCAGAGACGTCGCCAAAGTCTCGCTGGGCTCCTCGTTTTATGACCTCTATTCGGACATCGATGGCAAGCCTTCAGCGGCTATCGTACTCAAGCAAACCCCTGGCTCCAATGCGACCGAGGTTATCGAAAAAGTCAAAGAGAAGCTCGAAGAGATCAAGGAGGCATCGTTCCCGCCAGGCATGGACTACGTGGTTACCTATGACGTTTCCAGCTTCTTGGATGCGTCCATCGAGAAAGTACTGCACACCTTGCTAGAAGCCTTCGTGTTGGTCTCTCTGGTGGTATATCTCTTTCTCGGCGACTTGCGCAGTACATTGATCCCGACCCTGGCGGTTCCCGTATCGCTGATTGGTGCCTTTTTCTTCATGCTGATGTTCGGCCTGTCGATCAACCTAATCACGCTCTTCGCCTTGGTGCTGGCGATCGGTGTGGTAGTGGACGATGCCATTGTAGTGGTTGAAGCGGTGCACGAAAAAATGGCCACCAAACACCTCTCGCCCTATAGGGCCACCCAAGAGGTCATGCATGAGATCAGCGGGGCGATCATCGCCATCACCATGACGATGACCGCAGTGTTCGTTCCAGTGACATTCATGACCGGCCCAGTCGGAGTCTTCTACCGTGAGTTCGGTCTGACGATGGCCATGTCGATTGTACTCTCCGGTCTAGTAGCCTTAACGCTCACTCCAGTCCTATGTGCCATGATTCTCAAGCCTCACGGCGCCCACGAACAACACGGCATCGTCGGCTTACTGAACCGTGGAATGAACAGAGCTGGGGGTAGCAACGCCTTCATTTTAAGAGGGTTGCTGTGCATGATGCTTGGAATCGCCGTCGGTGCTGGCGTCTACTATCTACTGCACATTGAGATCCTTCACGAAATGGTTTCTGAACAATTCCCCCTGACAGAGATGAGAATACAAATCTTCGCAGGCGTCGTCGCATTGATGGCCGCTTTGACATTCCGAGCTACATTCTCGGGAAGCGGCGGGGAGAAGAAGAAACGCAGCCCTGTGGGAATGTTCTTGTATGTGTTTGACCGTGGCGTTGTCAAAGTCACTGGTGGCTTTACCGGGATACTGAGTGTGCTAGTGCCGCGACGCATTTTTACCATGCTCGTCATCGGGGCCTTCAGCTATGGGATCGTGGTGGTCAACAATGTGCTCCCGGCTGGCTTTATCCCACTCGAAGATCAGGGGATGATCTACGGGATCATCCAGACTCCCCCCGGCTCGACGCTCGAATATACCAACGCCAAGTCCCACGAACTGCAGGCGATCTGCGAAGAGTTCGATGAAGTCATCTCGGTCTCATCCATTGCCGGTTACGAAGTCCTAACTCAAGGCCGCGGTTCCAATGCTGGGACCTGCCTCATCAACTTGAAACCCTGGGCCGAGCGCAAAAAAAACTCCAAGCAGATTATCGAGGAGCTCGAAGAAAGGGGACGCGACATTGCCAACGTGAAACTCGAATTCTACGAGCCCCCCGCAGTCCCTGGTTTCGGTGCTGCCGGTGGCTTCTCCCTCAACCTGAATGATATGACCAACAGCGGCGACTACGAGGAAATGGGAAAAGTAACCGAAGAATTCATGGCTGCGTTGGCGAAACGCAAGGAGCTCAAGGGGCTGTTTACTTTCTTCTCAAGCGACTACCCCCAGTATGAAGTCGTTATCGACAATGACGTGGCCATGCAAAAAGGAGTCTCGATCGGGGACGCCATGAAGAATCTTTCCATCGTTGTGGGGAGCACTTGGGAGCAAGGCTTCGTCCGCTTCGGACAGTTCTACAAAGTCTATGTCCAAGCCCTGCCTGAGTTCCGTCGGTATCCGGAGGATTTTGAAAGCATGTTCGTCAAGAATGATAAAGAGGAATATGTCCCCTACTCCGCCTTTGTAACGCTCAAGAAGCAACAAGGCATGAACGAAATCAGTCGCTACAACTTGTATACCACAGCGGCCATTCAAGGCGCTCCAGCAGCCGGATACAGTACCGGTCAAGCCATCGCGGCCATCCAAGAAGTCGCCGAGGAAACGCTCCCACGTGGCTTCGGTATCGATTGGCAAGGCCTCTCCTATGACGAGGCGAAGAAGGGGAACCTGGCGATCTATATCTTTTTGATCGTCGTCGTCTTCGTCTATCTGGTTTTGGTTGGGCAATACGAGAGCTTCCTCCTCCCCCTGGCAGTCATCATCTCCCTGCCGGTCGGTCTGTTCGGATCCTTTCTGTTCCTCAAGGCAATGGGACTGTCCAACGACGTCTACGCCCAGATTGGACTCGTTATGCTAGTCGGTCTGCTAGGCAAAAATGCAATTCTGATTGTCGAATTCGCCGTGCAGCGCCGCCTCGAAGGAGCGAGCCTTAAAGATGCAGCCATCGAAGGGGGGAAGCTGCGTTTTCGCCCGATCCTGATGACCTCCTTCGCCTTTATCGCCGGTATGGTACCGTTGGTCCGCGCAACCGGCCCCGGGGCGATCGGAAACCGCACCATTGGTACCACCGCAGTCGGTGGGATGCTCGTCGGTACCGTGATCGGGGTCTTGCTGATTCCCGGTCTGTATTACATCTTCGCCAAGATGGCCGATGGCAAAAAACTACTTAAGGACGAGTCGCACGGACCACTGAGCGAGGTCTTTGAACGCGATAAACACCTACCACCTGACGAACAACCACCTCATGACGAAAGCCTACCACATGCTTAGTCATAACGCTTATTCGCCCACTCAGGCTTGCGCTCGACAGAAGCGTGAGTTCGGCTTAGCCCGGTAGGAACACCACGCGATCGTGCCAAGACAAAGTAAGCTCGGCGCCCGCGAGGTGCGCTTACCGACGCAATGGATTGTTTAACCGCGCAGCGCGCCCGCTCGGTGGATTGAGACCGAAAAGGCAACCCCTGCGGCACCGGTGGTCGCCCCAATGGGTGCCGCAGTTTGGCCCAATACTTAAGCTTGCACGCGGCGACACGAAACGGACCTTAGTCTGGAATACCAAGCACTGCTGAAGTAGTGCAGTAGCGCATCCCTGCATTCATAGCCATTTTCGACCAGCAACTGACCAACCAACCTGGCAATCTACGGGCTTTACGTATCCTGCGAGTCTTGTTGGCACAACCGATAAAGGCCACTCGCCCAATCGGTCGAATAAACAAGTTGTAACAATCGATGGCGGATTGCTGCTTGATCCACAAGGAAGTGGTCGGTAGCCAGGAGCTGTAGATCCTGGCACAGGACGTCAAGGAATAGACGAATGAACCTCGTTGGTAAATCATCGAACAAAAAGCGAGCTAGGCGTGCTTTTGTTGCCGCGCTCACTTCAAGCTTCCTGTTGGTTCTTCCATCCTGTGGCATCCCCCAACTCCGTTGCCCGCAGCCGGGAGCGGTGTTGCCGAATATCTACAATCATGGCAACGGCTGGAATAATCTAGGTGCCGTTTGGGGCAATGGGGCCGTCAGCCCCAGTCGCGGCGCGGCAAGTGACTACAACAAAGCGCCTGACCCTAGTGACAATTCAACAGTCCCCGACGACCAAACAACGGACTCGAAAAATCACAAAAAAAGCCCATTTAGTCTTGCCGGTCTCGTCAAACCCGCCAGCTCGCTCGACTTGGATGATGCCGACAAAGCCAGCGGCGCTGCTGACCAACTCCATGATGGATCTACCTCCTCCAGCGCTACGCCCCATGATGGAACTAGTGGCCCCGCCGGCAACAACCCAACCAGCACCGACAACGTCATCGGCTCGGGCAACGGGGCCTTCGGCGCAGGCAACAGCGTGATCAGCACAGACAACTCGGCGCAGGTAGCGTGGAATAGCTTCTTCGACGATCCGTGCCTCACGAGCCTGATCGGCCAAGCGCTCAGCGGCAATCAGGAACTGTTGATTCTGACTGAGGACATCCAGATTGCGGCCAATGAAGTTCGGGCACGGAGAGGGGCCTACTTCCCTTTCGTCACGCTAGGTGCTGGAGCGGGATTGGAAAAACCCAGCCTCTTCACGCCAGCCGGTGCAGTCGAAGACCAATTGAACGTTCTACCTGGCAAAGGCTTTCCCGAGCCCCTACCCGATTTCCTAACGGCTGCCAACCTCACCTGGGAAATCGACATTTGGAGGAAGCTGCGGAACGCCAGGGATGCCGCCTCGCTGCGCTATCTGGGCACGGCGGAAGGGAGAAACTACATGGTCACGCGCATGATTGCCGAAGTAGCTGAGAACTACTACGAACTGTTGGCACTCGATAACCGTTTGGTAATCTTGGACAAAACCATCGAGCTCCAACAGGCGAGCCTCACCACGGCCGAGCTCATGATGCAAGCAGCGCGCGGTACCGAATTGGCCGTTCAGCGTTTTCAAGCCGAGGTTCGCAAGAACCAGAGCGAAAAACTGGTCATCCAACAGCAGATCGTCGAGGCCGAAAACCGGATCAACTTCTTGCTAGGTCGCTACCCGCAACCGGTCGAACGACCGAATGTCGACTACATCGACATGAACCTGCACGCCCTGAGCGTCGGAGTCCCCGCGCAGCTACTCCAAAATCGCCCCGATATCCGCCAGGCTGAACGCGAGCTGCAGGCTGCCGGACTCGACGTGAAAGTGGCCCGCGCCCGCTTCTACCCTTCCTTGGGTATCAGCGCAGGCGTTGGCTACCGAGCCTTCAATACCAAGTACCTACTCACCAGTCCCGAATCTCTGATCTACAACGTCGCCGGTGACCTGGTCGCACCGTTGTTCAATCGGGCCGCGATCAAGGCCGACTACCTCACCGCCAATGCCATGCAGTTGCAAGCGGTTTACAATTACCAACGCACCATCCTCAACGCCTACACTGAGGTCGTCAACCACATCGCTAAAGTGGAAAACTACCGCCAGAGCATCGAGATCAAGAAGGACCAGTTGGAAGCGCTCGTGGGCTCGGTCGACACCGCCACCAAGCTATTCCAAAGCGCACGCGGCGAATACCTCGATGTACTTTTGTCCCAGCGTGACATGATGGAAGCCAGAATGGTCCTGGTCGAAACCAAACAGGAGCAATTGGCCGCGATCGTCAACGCCTATCAAGCCCTCGGTGGCGGCAGCGCCCTGGCAATCCCACAATAAACCACAGTCCATGTCTCTAGGCTGCAACCTAGCAGCCCGTTCAAAATGCTTGCCAACAGCCCACATGACTTATCGGAACCGCAAAACCCCACCTTGTAGAAGTTCACTGTGGGTAAGCCACCAGCGGTCCAACGCTAGCCCGTTCAATTCCACGCGCTCGAAGTGCGTTCGATCGACAGGTAGCTCATCCGCCACAATCTCTAGTTTCGTATCGCCAAGTCTTACTACCGCGCGCTTCCAAATGGGACAGCCGAGTTCATATCGCTCGCTGCCTGCCAGCGGATAAAGCCCCAGCGAACTCAAGACGTACCACGCGGAAAGAGTACCGCCATCGTCGTTGCCATCGAGCCCATGGGGCCCGTCGCCGTACTTGTGCTTCAGAATCCAACGTACCCACTGCTGGGTCATGTCGGGCCGACCAGCCGCATTGAACAGGTATACCGCGTGGATATCTGGTTGATTGCCGTGCCAGTAATAGCCATTGGGCAATGCGCCAACTTCCGCTACCGATTTGGCGAAAAACTCATCGAGCTCATCGACAAAATAATCCCGGCTAGAAAAAAGCTCCACGAAGCCAGCGGCGTCGTGCGGAACGGCCCAACGCCATTGCAGCGCGCTCCCTTCGACATAGTCATCCGTGTACTTGCGGCCGAAATCCACGTAGGTCAACAGCAGTGGCTTGAGTGGCGTCGAGAAGCGCCCTGACGAATCGCGGGGCTGAAAGTACTGCGTTTCCGAATTCCATACATTGCGATAGTTTAGCGATCGTGTAGCAAACAACTCTGCGTCTGCTTCGCGTCCCAAGGCGGCGGCCAAGCGTCCGATGGCCGCATCGGAGGTCGAGTACTCCAGTGTCTTAGCAACCGCTTCCGACATCGTATCCGAGGGGCAGTAGCCATAGCGAATAAACTGATCGATATCTTCACGCGGTGAGAAATTGGCACCGGGTGGCGTGGGTTGCACGGCGGCAGCCCGCATCGCCTCGTAGGCCGCCTCAACATCAAACTCGCGAATTCCCTTCAACCACGCTTCGGCGATGACAACGTCGGCAGGTGCCCCAAACATGGAGCTTGTATACCCACACCCCGCGGGCCATCTCGGTAGCGTACCTCCTCCTTGCGCGGCCATGTTGACCAACGAGACCAGCATGTCGCGATGCCGCTCTGGTATCAGTAGCGTGTACAGAGGATGTGCTGTGCGAAAGGTATCCCACAGCGACATGTCGGTATAGTATTGAAAGCCATCGGCACTATGGTGCAGTTTGTCAAACCCCAAATACTCGCCGTTGGCATCACTGAAAGTCGTAGGCATCGAAAATGCGCGGAACAATGCCGTGTAGAACATGGTTTGCTCGGCTGCCGTCCCTCCCTCAAGCTGCACGGATGAGAGCATGGCGTCCCACTCCGCAGTCGCTGCCTGACGCACTTCGTCGAAGCTCCGCTCCCCCAATTCGACTTCCAGATTATCGCGCGCATTGGCAATACTGACATGCGATAGCGCCACAGCCAACTCGATCACTTGGGGCGCAGCCGACTTTTCGAAATCGCAAACCACTCCCGACCCATCGCCACTGGCCGATTGCGGATCGGAATGGTCCGCACGATCCGTCCACCGTCGGCAGGTGGTCCAGGGAGCTCGAAAGCGGGCTACGAAATAGACCGGCAATCCACCGTAGCGTTTCGAAAAGGAACCAAACATGCGCGTCGAACCGGTGATCTCCCGCCTTCGATTGTCAACGCTCAGCTCACAGTCTTCAGTTCTCCCTCGCCCCAGCGCACTCGCTGCGTCGAGAGTAATCTGCGGCTGAGCTCCTGCTGCGAATGTGTAGCGGTGCAAGCCGACGTGGAGCGTGGCTGTCAGCTCAGCTCGAACAGACACGCTAGGCAACGTTACCGCATAGTAGCCGGGTGAAGCCAATTCCTGTTGATGGTCGAACTTGAGCGGTGGATTGTCAGGCCGGCCAGTGGAGTCCGCTTCGCCCGTTACTAGACCTGGGTAGATACGAAAGCTGCCACCATCGATAGCCCCCGTTCCGCATAAACGCGTATGGCTGAATCCCAAAATAAGCTCGTCGGGATAGTAGTAACCCGACATATTCCGCGCAGCAACTCCCTCGTTCGAGACCGTGTCGGGACACAATCGCACCAATCCGAACGGGAGTGTTGCGGCGGGTGAATTGTTGCCGCAAACGTATGGATTGCCACCCGTACCAATAAACGGATTGACTCGCTGGCTGAGTGAAACACCTTGCGGTTCCTCCGCACCACATTGAATAGCCATCGCTACGAATGCTACGAGCAGCACGAGTCGAATTGTCCACAAGAGTGAGTTGGCGATCAACAACTGAACAAATTGCATGTCACGTACCTATGCCGATCTAGAAATTGTTCGGAACCATCTCATGAACATTGTAGAACGTTTAGGAGCTACGCGCAGGCGGGAGCGGAGTTGATTCGACCTAGCCATAAGACTGTGCACGAGCGTCTATGGAGTGAGGCTGGCGGTCGCAGGTGAGCCTAGCAGGTGTATGCCGCCATGCCATCGCCAGCGCTTCTTCGTTCCGTTACGACAGAATCTTAGTGAGCACATTGCCACTCACATTGGTCAAGCGGAAATCTCGCCCCGCATAGCGATACGTGAGCCGTTCATGATCGAGCCCCAATAGATGAAGAATCGTAGCGTGCCAATCGTGAATATGGCATGCATCCTCCACCGCTTCATAGCCATACTCGTCCGTCGCCCCGTAGCTCAAGCCACCTTGGACGCCACCACCGGCCATCCAAGTCGTGTAGCCTTTGTTGTTATGGTCGCGCCCGTCGCCCCCCTGTGCAGCCGGAGTTCGCCCGAATTCGCCACCCCATATAACCAACGTATCCTTCAATAAGTCACGTTGCTTGAGATCGGCCAATAGGCCGGCAATGGGCTTGTCGATTTTCTCGCAACTGACGGGCAAATCGGCGCTCAAATTCCGGTGATGATCCCAACCACCATTGCCAACTTCAACAAAGCGCACACCCGCTTCGACAAATCGGCGAGCCATCAGGCACTGTTGTCCAAAGGCGGACGTGGGGCCACCGTCAGCACCATACAGCGCGAGCGTCTCGGGCGTTTCGTTGCTCGTGTCCATCAAATCTGGCATCGCGTCCTGCATGCGAAATGCCAGCTCATACGATTCAATCACACCTTCCACCTCCGGTGCATGATCTTTGTGTGAGAGTTGCTCTCGATTTAAGGCCTGGATCAAATCGAGCTGCGACCGCTGCTGGCTACTAGTCAAACCAGGATTGCGAATATCAGCCACGCTGGCACTCACTCCACGTTGCTGGGCCCCAGCACCTCCACCACGACTCGCTCGACCCACGCTCGTACCGCGATAGATGGCTGGTAGAAATGCGCTATCAAAGTTCCGCGACGAGCCAGCGGGAGCGGCTAACGAGATGAAGCCAGGCACGCTTTCATTCTCGGTCCCCAGGCCGTACAAAGTCCAAGCTCCCAACGAAGGGCGCACAAATTGCGCCGTACCGGTATGCATTTGCGTTTGTGCCGCCGGATGCACCGGCTGATCGCAGTGCATCGAGCGAATCAAGCATAGCTCATCCGCATGCTCCGCAACTTGGGGAAAGAGATCGGAGATCCACAGTCCAGCTTGGCCGCGTTGGCGAAACTTCCGCTGCGAACCTAACAACTGGCCTCCGTAGCGTCCTGGCTTTCCATGATCTTCATTGAGCTGAGGTTTGTAGTCAAAGGTATCTACGTGTGAGGGTGCACCGGCCATCGCCAAAAAGATGACTCGCTTTGCCCGTGCGGGAAAATGCGGGGCCTTGGGCGACAGCGGTTTGTTGCTCGCGGCTCCACTTTCCGCCGCCGCAGCAAAACTGCTCAATCCGGAGAAGGCCAGATAGCCGAAACCGGCCGTAGCGCTGCGTAGCAATTGGCGGCGTGAAAAGCTTGTTAATTCTTGCATGGCTAGTAACAACTAATGTAAGAGAAACTGACGGCAGGCAATGGAAACACAGAGGCACAGAGCTCACAGAGAGTTCAATCGATCACCCGGAATTCTGCGGCAGCGATAAGCGCTTGCGACAAAGCGATCATTGTCGACAGCGGTGGCTCGCGAGCCGCTGAATGCGCGTCGAAATCAAGTACAAACTTGCGAACCGCTGAACGTTCGGCTGTGGTAGGCGAACGACCGTACGTTAGTTGGAACAACTGCTCGAGCCGTTGTGTCGGGGAACTTGTAGCCTCCGCCACACGCTTGGCGAGCGCTTCGCTGTTGATGATGACGAATTCATTGTTCAGCATGAACAGCGCTTGGTTGGGTGTGCTGGACGTTTCACGCTGGCCGACCACCATGCTCGGTTCGGCGAAATCGAAGACGTCGAGCGCTCTCGGCAATTCATCGCGCACGATAGGCAAATAGACACTTCGATAGGTGGCGTGGACCATATCGGTATATTCGCTATTTCCATTTAATAGGCCAGCGGCCATTCCACGTAGATTGTCACGCGAGCGCCTGCGTCGGTCATTGGGCCTATCGCCGATCGTGGTTGAGTTTTCAGCCGCTCTTTGCTGGATTATTTCCCGTATGGCATCGCGTCTCCCATTGTCGTCAGTGGAAAACGCCGTCAATTGAGTGATATTGATCAAACTACCATCGCGAACTTGCATGTAACCCGCCTTGGCAACCTCAGAAGCGCGAGGTCGCTGTAGATCGAGTCGGCCGGCAACAAATAGGATGCTATCGCGAATGGCTTCTGCATCGAGCTGTCGAGTCGTGCCACGCCACAGCAGCCTATTTTCTGGGTCCTGCTCAAATTTTTCTAGATCGTAGGCGCTGCTGAGACGGTAGGTCCGCGAAGTGCATATCTCTCGAATCATCGACTTGATCGACCATCCCGAGTCGACGAACTTGAGCGCTAAGTAGTCTAACAATTCAGGGTGTGAAGGAGCTTGGCCTGTCGATCCGAAGTCTTCAGTCGAAGCAACTAGGCCTGCACCGAGCAAATGTTGCCAAATGCGATTCACCATGACTCGGGCCGTCAAGGGATTGTCCTGGCTGGCTATCCAGTTTGCCAGCTCCCTGCGCCCACTCGAACCAGGTGCGATATCCACGGGTGAATCCCGCAATACCTGTGGAAAATCGCGCGGCACCATCTGTGCCGGTTGATCAATTTCGCCTCGAACCAGCATCCTCGCATCTCGCGGCTCGGCTCGGTCCTGCACTCCCATGCAATAGCTAATGGGCTTGCCTTGGGCGTCGACGCCACCGAGCTGACTTGAAATCGCCGCCATGCGCGCTTGAATTCGAACGACATTCTGAATCTGCAACTTCGCATTTGCACTGTTCTTGCCCACTCCACTCGAAGCCCTGCGCGACTCGACTATCTCCTGCCGCGCTTGATTCATCTGCGCCGTCAACTGCTCCAACTCCTCCGAAGTAAACGTCTTGTCAAATGGATTGGGATCCTCGATGGGCAGACGGAGCAAGTTACTCTTGTTGCGATTCTGAACGCCACCCATGTTGCCGAACTGGGAAGCTGGCACACCGTAATAGGTTTCCGTACTAGCAAAGATTCCGGCGAGCGCGTAATAGTCCGCTTGCGGGATCGGCTCAAACTTGTGATCGTGACAACGCGCACAGGCTACCGACGTTCCGAGCATCACACGCGTTGTGGTATCGAGTTGTTCATCCGCCAAGTCGGCAGCAAACTGCGCACCGTTGCGTTCGCTAAGTGATTTTGGTCCCAGCGCGAGAAAGCTGGTCGCGATCAAGTTTTGAGCCCACTGGGCGTCATTCTTGGCTGGCAAAAGATCGCCCGCGATCTGCTCCTGCACGAAGCGATCGTAGGGCTTGTCGACGTTAAACGAATCGATGACATAGTCACGGTAACGCCAAGCATGTGGATTGGTCATGTTTACTTCGCGACCGTTCGATTCCGCATAGCGCGCCAAGTCCAACCAGTGCCTTCCCCAGCGCTCTCCATATTGGGGCGATTCGAGCAGTTCATCCACCATGGTCGCGACCGCATGATCGGGATCTTTCTGCCAGGCGCGAACAAATCTCTCCAATTGCTCTCGGCTGGGTGGCAAGCCGATCAGATCGTAGCACAGACGCCGCAGCACTTGAGACGACTCGGCATCCGCCACAGGACTTAACTGCGCATTCTCTAAGCCGGCCAAGACGAAGCGATCGAGCTCGCGACGAGGCCAGCTCTCGTCATCGATTGTCGGAATGGCTGGCATGACAGGTTTCTGATAGGCCCAGAACTCCCGCTTGGCCTGCGCAATATCTTCCGCAGAGATTTGCGACCTCAACTGCGCAATCTCGGTCTTCCTAGGATCAGGCGCACCCATCTCAATCCATTTCCGAAAGTCTTCGACAATCGTATCGGAGAGCCGCTTCTTGGGAGGCATCTCGAAATCTTGATAGCTGATGGCGTTGTAGATAAGACTTTCGTCGACATTGCCTGGAACAACCGCCGGACCGCTGCTACCGCCAAGGTGCATCAACTGCTCATTGTCCAAGCGCAGCCCTCCTTTGGCATTTCCGGTTTTGCTCGAGTGACAACCATAACACTCTTGAATCAACACCGGTCGAATTTTAGACTCAAAGAACTTCACTTGTTCGACACTTGGCGCTGGCCGACCGTCTGCGTCTTGCCCGGTGCTCGCTTCCGTGCAGAGCAACGCAAAGCCAGTTGCGTTCAACAGTATTAAAAAACTTCTTGAGAGTGCGACAATTGGTTTCATAAATTCGAATTTCGCAGAGAGTCAGGTGTTAGGGTAGCTGCGCTCGCCAGACAATTGGATGCTACCATCTGGCGACGGTAGCCGCGAAGTGATTCGTTATTCGGCGGGCGGTCGACGCGGTTTGACACCACCTACTTCATTGTCATCCACTCTTTTACCATCGGAACTTTTGTTGGCACCTGGGCGTGGGCGATTGCCCGGTCCAGCCCCCCCAACCAGTTGCTCGCGTCGCTCTTGCATGAACGTCATCATGGCAGATAATTCTTCCACATTCAGTTTCTCGTCACCATCTTTATCGAACTTCTGGAGCATCATCGAGGCCATTTTGGCTGGATCGCGGTTGCCGCGTTGCCTGTCGCCCGCTCCATTTTGCCCCTCGGCACGCTTGGGACGCTCGCCCGGCGCTGCAACACGATCTCGCTTACGAGCTTCCACGTCTGCTCGCTTCTTGGCTGGCGGATCGTCATCTTTTGGAAACGCACCAGCCAACGACTGGAAGCTAATGCAGGCTATCAGGGCGCACAGTATCGGTAGGTTTCGCAACATTTCAAAGGTTCACTTTCAGATTTGAGTTAGGGACGCGCTGTCGTGGTTTGAGTGATTTGACACTTCTCCGTGAACTCTGTGCCTCTGGGTATCAAAAACAAAACGGCGGCAACAAAACAAAGTCACATACTGGCTATTCCGACGCCATCGGGTGAAATTCCACCGTGGAATCGTAGAATTTCGGAAACTTTTCCTGAACGGGCAAGACAATTCGAGCCGCAAGTTGTTAACACTATGAGAGTTATATAATCTACAGATGCCCTTAGGGTGGTACCCCGTAGAGTGCCTTGATAGCGCGGTTTAACCGGGATTATTCATGGTCTCCCCTGCGGGGGAGTCGCGACGGGCACCGACGTAGTTGGTGCCCGTCGCGACCCTCGCGAATGCAGGAGGGTTCGACACTCCTCGTTTTAGTCACTCATGAATAACCTGGATTTAACGGAAAAGTGACATGCCGGAAACAGTTCGCGACGATCTGGAACGCCTAGTCGATGGGGGGGCAACTGAGCTGGCAGCACTCTTCGAGGAGTTGCGGCCACGCCTAGAGCGACTGGTCGAATTCCGATTGCATTCTGGCCTGCGCGGGCGTGTCGATACCGCCGACGTGCTTCAAGAAGCATTCCTGACGATTTCTGCGAGACTACCTGGCTTCCTGGAGTCGCCCGACGTTTCGCCATTTGTGTGGATGCGGCGATTGACACTCCAATGCGTCGTCGATACCCATCGTCATCACTTTCGGCACAAGCGGAGTGTTGGAAAAGAAGTCAAACTGTCCAGGCCCGCTGCAGGTGACGAGACGAGTCTGTCGATTGCCCATGCACTGTTCGACCCGCGCATGTCACCCAGCAAAGCCGTCGTTCAAGCAGAGGAGTTGGAACGATTGCGGCAAGCGCTCGACGCCATGGATGAGACAGACCGCGAGGTACTCGCGCTTCGCCACTTCGAACGTCTGAGTAATAATGAAACAGCAGAAGAACTTGGATTGAGCACAACGGCTGCCAGCAATCGCTATATTCGCGCCATGGCGCGACTTGCCGAGCTTATGAATCCGCAGTAAGTGAATGTTTCGATGCTCCCCGATGGACTTGTTCCGTCGGAAGCTAAGTTTTGCAAATAGATACAGCAAATTCGAAACCAGCGCCCCACCTTACATGAAACACGGTCGGTATGCCAACTGAACCTCGTCACCCCGTCGAGATCCTCGCTGAGGAGTTTGCCGATCGGCTGAGACGCGGTGAGACTCCGTCGATTGAAGAATATGCGCAACGTTTACCCGAACAAAGCGACACGATTCGCAAAGTTTTCACGCCAATCCTTGCCATCGAACGTCTGAGTGACGGACAATTGGCCGATCAGCAGTTCGAAGCGCGAACAGCGAGATTGGCACGCGATCATACGCAGCTCGGCGATTTTCGCATCGTGCGCCAAGTCGGGCGGGGAGGCATGGGCGTGGTCTACGAAGCCATTCAACAGTCGCTCGGTCGTCGTGTTGCACTGAAATTATTGTCTCCAGAAGTAGCCAGTTCTGCAGAACAATTGCGACGCTTCCAATTGGAAGCCGCCACATTTGCAAAACTCCACCATACCAACATTGTCCCAGTTTTCGGGATTGGCGAAGCGGACGGTCTGCACTTCTACGCCATGCAGTTCATCGACGGGATTACCTTGGCCAACGCGATTTCCCAGTTGTCGCGACCGCAATCCCTGACGAATGCGACCAAGCCTGGCACGATTGAGCACGCACTGGCAGCCTCGTCCACCAAGGATTTTATGAGGACAGTGGCTAGGCTAGGACGCGACGTGGCTGGCGCACTTCAGCACGCCCACGAACAGGGCATCGTCCACCGCGATATTAAGCCGGGAAACCTGATGCTCGAAGACGCGACCGTGTGGGTCACCGACTTTGGCATCGCCAAGCTAACGGATGAAACCAGCCAGACTAAAACGGGGTTGCTGCTGGGAACACTGCGCTACATGGCCCCTGAGCAGTTCAACGGGCAGGCCGACGCGCGCAGCGATATCTACAGCTTGGGCCTCACGCTGTTCGAACTGTTGACATTGCAACCCGCCTTTGCGGATGCGACCCATGCAACGCTGATTAAAACCAAACTCAGCGAATCCCCGTTGCGGTTGCGAGCGCTGCGTCCAGACGTACCTCGCGATCTTGAGACCATCATCCTCAAAGCGGGCGCCACCGATAGCCAAACTCGATACCAGACCGCTGATGCCTTGGCCGAGGATCTTCAACGATTCCTGGACGATCGACCAATTCTGGCGCGACGCGCGTCGAGCGTCGAGCGGCTCGTTCGATGGTCACGGCGCAATCCAACGGTTGCCGGACTCAGCTTTGCCGTGGTGGCATCGTTGGCTGCGTTGGCGATCGTCTCTGCAGGCGGCAACTACCGCATGCGACAGACGCTCGATCAATTGCAGGCGGCTAAGCAATTGGCGGATCAAAATCTGCGAGAGAAGGGAGTTGCACTCGATGTGGCCGAGCAGCAACGCTCACTGGCTGCGAACAACTTGGCTCTGGCGATTGAAGCCTTCGAAGAAATCATGCACAACATTGGTAGCCGTTCCGGCTCCGGAGGGCTCTCGGTCGAATTGAATGACGGGGACGTCGCGTATGGCGCGGGCGTTGTGACCGACGCGGATGCCGAAATGCTCGGGACACTACTGCGATTCTTTGATCGCTTCGGTACGGAGAACACTACGAGTCTGTTGAAAGAGACGGCCGCTGCCAACCGCAGGGTCGGTGATATATTGTATCAGTTGGGGCGAGTCGAAGAGGCGGAAACCTCTTATCTCACGGCACTCGATCAGATCAATCGCTTGGCCGCTGAAAACGCCGGAGGTGAAATGGGCGACGATTCGAGTAGAACGCTAGGCTCGATTGTCGAAAAACTTCAGATTCTCAACGCGCTCGGTCTAACGGTCAGCGCTCAGGGGGCCCTCGACGAAGCACAGCAGTACTTTCGTCAAACGGCCGACGTCTACCTGGCAGATACCGCCGCACAAAAGAATAGCTCTGCCCAGTTCGAATACGCTCGCGCGCTCAACCTACGCACCTCGACGTTCTCGCGAATCGGATTCCCTCAAGCACGCCCCCTGCCGCGTGAAGCGCGAGGAAATCGCGAATCGCCCCCTGCCAGGCGCCAGAATGCTACGAAGTCTCCCGACCCAGCATTGCGACGCGCCCGAGCCGCATTTGCAGCCACTGCCAGACAAGTCCATCGTGACAGCAAGACGCTCAATCAAGAGGCGATCCGCTTGCTCGGTGCATTGGTCGAAGCGCATCCCAAGCGCGTCGACTTCGCCATCGAACTCACCCATGCCTATCGTGAGCAGGCCCGAATTGCGCGTCTGGAACTCGATTCCAGCACCGCCCACGAGGCAAATCGAGCTGCACTCGAATTGCTCGAACGGCTTTTGCGCGACAATTCGGAATCACCCTACTTCAGATTTGTGTTTGCCGACACGGTAACATCGATGCCGGTCGGTGCCAGTCGCCGCAACGGCTTGGCCCTGTCGCGCGCCATTCGAATCGCGGGCGCGCTCGTTCGCGAGTATCCTTCCATGCCCGACTACTTGGCGCTCAAGGCCAAAGCCTTGCTCGCTCGAGGGGATAGCGACAGCTCCGCCGATGCCGTCCGCATCCTAGAGCAGCTTGTCGACGACTATCCCGCCATGGCCCAGTATCGATTGCTGTTGGCCAGCGGCTTGCAACGCCTATCCAACATCGATTTCGAATCCCAACGAATCGGCTCTGCCCAAGAGCGACTCGAACAAGCCATCGCCGTGCTCGAAGCAGATACTGAATCCGACCAACGCCCGGCCATACTCAACATCTACATCGATCGCCTGAAGCAGCAACTCGAAGAGATCCAACAGTAGGCCCCAGCGTGATGCTAACAAATTTTGGAGTGCGGGGATTCATCACCGCTTTGGCCCTCCCCAAAGTCCACATCAGTCGGAAACTTCGGGTCACCACTGCCGATGGACGCGAGAACAGCCTGCACTTCGCTCCAAACTCCACAGGTTGGACCTCTGCCTGAATGGCTGCGTTTTACCGAGAGACAACCGACGTTAGGGATGATTCCAAGGCAAGCCGCGCAACCGCATTCGTTCGTAGATTGACTCACAGCAGAGTTTAACGCAGCACATTCCCCCATTATTGACACCTAGCGTGAGACTCCTCACAATGCAAGCACCAGACATCTGGTGCTTGAACCAACATGGCGAGATAGAGCTACGAGGCTTATTGATGGCACAGGATATACAAGGGCTGCGGCAACGTCGTTGGGGAGAGACGCTGCGACAGGACAATTGGTGGGCGGCGCCTCTGTTGGTTTTTTCGATTCTGATGTCGTTCATTGTCTACTCGACCTGGGCGGCCTTTCAGAACGCTCACTATGAGTATCAAAACTATTTGTCACCCTTTTATTCGCCGGTGCTGTGGGGCGATTCGCATCACAGTTGGTTTGGAGCACAACCTGCTTGGTGGCCGAGTTGGCTTCCGTTTTCACCAGCGCTGTTGATACTGCCTTTTCCAGCCGGATTTCGTTTGACTTGCTATTACTATCGCGGTGCCTATTACAAGGCATTCTGGGCAGATCCACCAGCATGTGCGGTGGGGGAGCCGCGCAAGGGATACCTGGGGGAACGCTACTTCCCACTGGTGATTCAAAACATTCATCGTTATTTCTTGTACATTGCGATGCTGTTTTTAATGATCCTAGCCCGCGACGCGTATTTAGGTTTTTGGTTCGACAATGATGGCGACGGTAGCTTCAGCAACTTTGGGATAGGCGTAGGAACGATCGTGCTGTGTGTGAATGTATTGCTGTTGAGTTCGTATACGTTTGGCTGCCACTCGCTGCGGCATCTCGTGGGCGGTGCGTGGAACAAACTTTCGGGCTCGCCAATCCGGAGCAAGTGTTATGGCTGCGTCACTCGGTTAAACGGTCAGCACATGCGTTGGGCTTGGTTGAGTTTGTTTTGGGTAGCATTCTCAGATATCTATGTGCGTCTTTGTTCGATGGGCATTTGGCATGACTTCAGGATTCTTTGATGACGGACGTTGAAACAGTCGAGCATGACGTATTGATTATTGGTGCGGGTGGTGCGGGGCTGCGCGCGGCCATTGAAGCGTCGGGGGCGGGTGTCTCCGTGGGTCTGGTTTGCAAGTCCTTGCTGGGTAAGGCGCACACGGTGATGGCCGAAGGAGGCATGGCTGCCGCCATGGCCAATGTCGACGAGCGTGATTCGTGGCGGACGCATTTCGCCGACACCATGCGCGGTGGGTACTACTTGAATAATTGGCGGATGGCGCAGATTCATGCTCAACAAGCCCCAGACCGCGTTCGCGAGTTGGAGGCTTGGGGGGCCGTCTTCGACCGCACCCCAGCCGGAAAGATCAACCAGCGAAACTTCGGTGGCCACGCCCACCCACGTTTAGCGCACGTTGGGGATCGCACTGGATTGGAAATGATCCGCACCTTGCAGGATCACGGTATTCACCAAGGTATCGACGTGCATATGGAATGCACGGTTACCCGACTATTAAAAGACGGTGAGCGCGTGGCGGGTGCCTTTGGATATTCGCGCGAGCTAGGGAAGTTCATGGTCTTCAAGGCCAAAGCGGTGGTGATGGCGACAGGGGGTATTGGACGAGCATACAAAGTGACCAGCAATTCATGGGAATATACGGGGGATGGTCAGACACTCGCCTACGACGCCGGGGCAGAGTTGATCGATATGGAGTTCGTTCAATTCCATCCGACCGGAATGGTTTGGCCACCTAGCGTACGAGGCATATTGGTTACCGAGGGTGTACGAGGAGAAGGGGGAATTCTCAAGAACAGCCACGGCGACCGTTTTATGTTTCGCGACATTCCCGATAACTACAAAAGCTCGACCGCCGATACTCCCGAGGAAGGCTGGCGCTATGTTACCAAGACCGATATCGATGCGCGTCGCCCTCCGGAGTTATTGACGCGCGATCACGTAGCACGCTGCATTCGCCGCGAAGTCCGCGAGGGACGCGGTTCGCCCCATGGCGGTGCCTTCCTGGATATCGCTTGGATCAAGGAGAAGATTCCCAATGCCGAAGAGCATATCAAAAAGAAACTCCCGAGCATGTACCACCAATTCAAAGAGTTGGCTGGGATCGATATTACCAAAGAGCCAATGGAAGTCGGACCAACCACGCATTATGTCATGGGGGGCATTCGCGTAGACGGAGAAACACAGATGACAGCGGTCCCTGGCCTGTATGCGGCCGGTGAATGCGCGGCTGGATTGCATGGCGCAAATCGACTGGGCGGAAACTCACTGTCGGATCTAATCGTCTTCGGAAAGCTGGCGGGCGAACATGCTGCCGCGTTCGCCAAACAGCGGGCAACTGTGTCGGTTTCGGAGGCGGAAGTCAAGCAGGCTCAAAGCGACGCCCTGAGTCCTTTGGATTCCAGTCGCGCTACCCTGGTCGGTGGTGCCTACCAGGTGCAATACGAACTGCAGGAGCTGATGCAGGACAAAGTCGGTATCGTCCGTACCGAAGCGGAGATGCTGGAAGCCATCGATGCCATCGAATTGCTCAAGGAGAAAGCCCAGTCAGTCAGCGCGCCTGGCAATCGTCAATACAACCCCGGCTGGCATACCGCACTGGACCTCAAGAACTTGCTCACCGTGTCGGAAGCGGTAGCGCGCTCCGCAGTCCGACGCCGAGAGAGTCGCGGTGCCCATACCCGCGATGATTTTCCCGAGAAGGATGACAACTACAGCGCCTTCAACTTTATTGTGCGCAAAGGTCCCGACGGCGAAATGCAGGTCACCCAGGAACCTATTCCAGAAATGCCCAGTGAGCTCCGGCAAATAATCGAGGATCACAAGTAATGACTACGGTCAATTTCAAGATTTGGCGCGGCGACAAGACCGCAGGCGATTTCCAGGATTACCAAACGCAAGTCACGGAAGGGATGGTCGTCCTGGATGCCGTGCATCAGATTCAATCCGAAAGCGCCAACGATCTCGCCTGCCGCTGGAATTGTAAGGCTGGCAAGTGCGGTTCGTGCTCCGCCGAAGTCAATGGGATGCCGAGATTGATGTGTATGACTCGATTGAATGATATGGACCTAAGTAAATCAATTACGATTGAACCCATGCGCGCCTTTCCACCCATTAAAGATCTGGTGACGGACGTCTCGCACAACTACCGAGCGAAAAAGAAAATTAAACCGTTCAAGCCGCGAAAACCAGACAACGCGGACGGCTCGTGGAATATGCAGCAACAGGATGTGGAACGCGTTCAAGAGTTTCGCAAGTGTATCGAGTGCTACCTGTGCCAGGATGTCTGCCACGTCCTACGCGACCACCATAAACATGACGAGTTCATCGGTCCCAGATTTTTTGTCTATGTGGCCGCTTTAGAAATGCATCCATTGGACGAAACCGATCGCTTGCCCGAGTTGAAGGAGACGCAAGGGATCGGCTACTGCAATATTACCAAGTGTTGTACCAAAGTATGTCCCGAGCATATCACCATCACCGACAACGCAATTATCCCTCTTAAGGAACGGGTTGCGGATGAGTTCTATGATCCGGTCAAGAAGGTCATCCGGCGACTTTTCGGACTGGCCAAACCGAATCATAAAAGTTGAATTGCGCTTTTACCGAATTCCGCCGTATCAGCTAATAAAAAGTGATTTCCGATGGTAAACCTAAGACGTATTCCTGCGGGTAGCCTCACAGCGGCACTGGACAAGGCCCACCACTACCGCTTGCTGAACGAACCCTTGCTAGCGGAGAGTATTTGCCTGGACGTATTGGAAGTTGAGTCCAACAACCAACGGGCTCTGATTACGCTGCTGTTGGCTCTCTCGGATCAGTTCCCAACTCGTCAGCAAGAAGCCAGGCAACAGGCGGAGGACTTGATTCCGCGACTGGCTTCCGAATACGATCGGTACTATTACGAGGGAATCATTCACGAACGTTGGGCATGTCTCCAGTTCGAAAGTGGCATGGCTCCCAACAGCATTACGGAATGGCTCGGCAAGGCGATGAAGTGTTTCGAGATAGCCGAGCAGCTTATCGGAGGCCAAAACCCCGATCCCATTCTGCGCTGGAACACATGTGCGCGACTCGGCGGTAAAGTCGTTGTCAGCGAACCAGTAACCGAATCGCTTTCTCGCGACATCGACGGCGAATACGGAGACCTCGCTTAAGACTCGACTCCAATGAACGGCTAACATAGCATGAGCGAAAGACCGTTCGGGAACGCGCAGTGCGGCAGCCCATTTGCCGTCGGGTCAAACGTCTTTGCTGACGCCGCGGGTTACGATTGCTTGGCAGACTGTTTTTGATTCTAGGACCGAAACATAGTCATCGTTTACTGCGTTTTCATGCGCACCTAAGTCACTAGACTTGGTCATGCTGAAACACCACGGACGTTGCCAGCTCCCTCCGCCTCATCGGAATCGTTCGAAACAAAGGTCTTTAACCAAAACAGACCGAATTGAGTTCTTTTTTGGAAACCGCTGGGCTTGGATTGATTGATTCGATTTCGATATTGAGCCATCTGCGGCATCCTCAGTTTGGCTATGAATCTCTTTATTAAGTGTCAAATTGGTGACGATTGGCCTCAATGAAACTATCGCGAATGGATTCGCTTGCTGGCAGATCAGGCCAATCATGTAGTCCTCGCGGAAATCTGAAGTGTTCATGGAGGAACCGAAGCTATGCGCCCTAGAAATCGGCTTGGCAGGCTCGCAATCATCTTTGCTATTACGCTTGCAACAACTAGTCTTACGTTTGCTCAAGAAAGCAAATTGGCCAAGATGGAGCGTATGACGACGCTCCCCGATTGTTGGCAAGAGGTCTGCCCACATACCTGCTTTTGTCCGCAAACAATCGCCAAACGCAAGAAGACACATCCATTCTATTTGCAACTGCAAAAGCAATGCACCACGATTGGTACCTTGTTTTTCGGGAAAAATGAAAAGGCCTGCAAATAGAGATTCTGTGATTCCGAGCTGAGCTCGCAAAGTGGGCATCTCGCCTGATAGCCACCTGCTCAATGGACTGAGCGGGCTAATTTCCAAACTAAGATAGGATGCCGCAATGGATTGCGCAATCAAGTTTCTGTCACTGTCGTTGATTTTTCTAGCTTCAGGCTGTGCCACGATGCGCGGCATACCCTCCCATGGAGGCGGAAAGCGTTTTTTCGTTGAGCAGGAGCTTATTAGCGGTTCCGCCCGAGCCGCCGCTCAGTGCGTGGATGTCTCAGCGCTGCGTGGTAAACGCTGCGCAATGTTTATCACCACGGTAGGCGACCAAGGTGGCGGTAACCTAGTCGGGGGGCGTTATGAGTGGCAAGCGGCGCTTCGCGGCGACTATGTCACGAATCCAACGACCAACACTCGCAATTCAGGAGTAGGTGGCAACTCGTTGACGGTTACTCGAGACGCTGCAGGAAACCTGCTGCAAACCATTGAATCGAATAGCCCGTTGATTTTCCCAAGCAATAGTTCGTCTCAGCAAGAAGGCTATCAAGCGGGCGCTGGTGGCGGCGTTCGATCCAATGGCCTCGGCGAATACCAGGCGACGGGCTTCCTCAATGACGACAACAGCTACTTGAGCGCGGTCATTCGCGAATCGTTGGTCCTAAAAGGTGTTCTGCTTACGACACCAGACGATGCCGAGATCTTCATCTACATTACGGTGGATGCATTTGGAACCAATCGCTCTCGCACTGAGATGCATCTGTTTAATCAGGAACGTTTGATTGCCAAGACAGCCCTGCACGTGACCGCTTTTGACCGCAAGGGGCGTGTCGCTCTGCCGACGCAAACCTCCTGCTGGGAAGCGGATTACCGTGAACGCTACGTGCTATGGTGTGGACCATTCGAAATTGAGAAGCGTGCCTACCAGTCTGACGACTTGCTAGTTAGCTTCCGTGGTCTCTCCGACATGGCCGAGATGGCCCCCTACGAAGCTGAAAAAGATTCGCAGGATTCGGCAGAGGCAGAAAAGAGCAGCCGCACACGAATGGATCTTCCACAGGAAGAGAGCCGTCAGCCGAACCTACGAGGTGACGATGCCACGCGGCCCAATTCACTACTTCAGGAATTGCCGAGGCCCGATCCAACTAGGCCGGAAGATGTGAATCAGTTTCGCGGCCAATAACCGAAGAACACGATTTGAATCCCCGCAGTTTAAGCACTTTCCACCGAAAAGCCGCGGCTATTAGTCTCCACTTGTACGCTGATGTCCCCGACCTACCATAGTGCGTCCAAGCGACAACGGCTCTTGCTAATACTTCACCGCCAATGCCATCTATCTCAACCACATCAGAGCTTCTCGGAAACTGAGCCCGCGATGCGGCTGCAATTTCTCAATCCTGCAAGTAACCTATTCTTTTTAGCCAGGTAGCACACTCGAATAAGAAATCAACGTCCTTTTGTTCGGACTCCGTAAAGAAACCATGAGCACTGATCCCCGCTAAATGAACAATTAGACGCCTAAATGCGTCGTGAAAATCCCCATCTCGTTCACTATCAAGAAACGACTTAAATGCCAAGACGCCTTGAGAAGTCCCTCTAGCCTTCGCTGATTCCAAAAGACTCTCTACCGATTCTACGATCTTCGCTTCATTCATCATTATCAAAAAAAGCTTTAGGCAGTTTCTCCGTGTTTATGATTGACGTATTGGGTAGATCTTTGGTGTCAATTACCCCCTGCCATCCACCTCCCCGTCGAATTTCACCAAAATTGCCAACTTGTCTCGCAGCAACTCCTTCTCGAATCCACGTTCCCTTTGGAGGGCGGAAAGTAGTCACGCGATCAATCTCGATACCCCACTCAGTCAGAATTCCCAATTCATTTCGTAGGGCTGCCTCGGAAGCGTATTTTTCCTTAGTGACAAACGTGTATGATTTTCCAGTCTGATTGTCTACACCATGATACTTATAAAAGACTTCGTTCCCTGTAGCATTTCGGCTGCCGTATACTCCGTCTTGAAAGGTATTGCGATAGTGTTCCGGTAGTTCCGGTGCAGACTTAGATGGCCCAAACCTTCCAGCAATTTTGTCAAGTACGAAACCACCGGCAACTGCCATTGCTGCTCGAAGAATAAAGTGTTCTTCGGCCTGCAATTGCCCGCCTTCCGAATATGCGTCCCGAAATCCCTGGATGTCAAAGATCCCTTCGACCCAGTACTCGTCCACAATTTGGTTAATGGAACGTCCGTTATAAAACGGGGCTGAAAGCGCCGGATTCTCGCTCTGAACCTCGGAGTAACTCTTATCTGGATCAATGACGGCATTGAATAGATGAACATTGAATGCGATAAAGAGTGCTTGTAGTGACTTATCGAACTCGATCGCTGCTGCGGCAATCGCCTGTCTTGCGTCGCTTGATATCTGCTCGTCTTTAGTGAAACCTAAGGCGTTGCGCAAAAGCAACTCACTTTGGAGAGTTTGTTCAAAGTAAACCTCAGCTAGTCTGCGCGTTTCATCGAATATCTCGTAGTCTGGTATTGGGTTGTCGTACAAACTTTGGCCGAACTCCTCAATCGCCTCGTCTGACCGGCTTCTTTGCAACTCATTACGAACAAGATCTTCAAAACTCGGGAAGGAAAACTTGTCATCAGGCCGCTGTTTCCCAATACCCTCTATATCTGAAACTAAATGCTTTTCGTGTCCTAGCTCTAGGTTAAGTAGTCTAATAAGATCTACGTAGTCATTCCTCAATTTTGCATCATCATCTCGATTGCCGTTAGCAATTCTCTGGAATACCCTAGTTCGTTCCCTTTCGAGCTTTTCGACATACGCCGCCTTCGACTCATTTGGAGCTTTCGGAAATTTTTGTGTCGCTTTCCTCAAACTCTCTGATGTTGTAAGTTCGGCAATCCGGCTATCGAGGGCTTCAAGATCTGCCTTGAGTCTGTCAAGTAGCTGCTTAGCTTTGCCACCCGATGCTATGCTTTTCTCTAGCTTTTCCCGCTGCGATGCTAAATCGGCGAGATAACTTGCGTCTGACTGATTCGGTTTTCGAGGATACTCCTCCTCGAGTCGTCGCAGTTGCTCACTAGCCGAAATCTCCGTGATGCTGACAGCAAGCGCGGCTAGCTCTGCATTGATCCGGTCGAGAAACTGCTTCGACTTGCCTCCCGCTGCTTTACTCTGTTCTAGTCGGCGGCGACGTTCCTGCAAGAGTTCCAAGTACCGCGCGTCAGACAGTCCTTGTTGTGGAGGGAGCTTGCCTTGCTGGCGAAGTAGATCCTCCTGTAGAAGCTGTGCAAGCTCAGCTTGTTTCTCTCCAATCTCTTTGAGCCTCTCCTCGGCAAGCCCCTTGTTCTTCGAATTCGCTAGCCTTTCGGAGAGCCGCTCCAGATCCGCCTTCAGGTCGCGTAGCTTTTCAGTCCGCAATTTGGCTTGAGCCTGCTCGCTTCTGTCTATTTCACGAAGCTCTGCAAGGCTCAACTCACGCGGATCACGATCCCGAGCGATAACAAACTTCCAGTCTTCAATCTTTCCAAAGAAGTCATCGCGGTAGAGCCTCCCTTGGTAATAAACAAGACGAGTGATCGAACCGTCACTTTCGCGGCGATAGACAATATTCGATTCGCGAAGTCGAGCTGTTTCTGCCGCAATTCGGGCACGCTCACGCTGCTGGCTTTCAATCAATCGATCCCATTTCGCCTTACTGAGTTTCGCTCTCTCCAAGAGTTGAGAACCTGGCGGAAAGATGAACTCAAGTGGCAAATCTGGTGGGATGTTGATGAACACCAGGGCTGGGTCGTAGCCGTTAGCAGCCTGTTTTGCAAAGGCATCCAGTAGAGCTTGCTCATAGGCCTTGAGTTGGCCAGTTCGAATAAGTCCGTCAATCCAGCGACGATCCTCAGGACTCAGTGAATAGCCTGCGAAAGGTCCCGCCTGCCAAGTCGGCGAATTGCCCGAACCACCACTGACGTACGGTGGTTTCAACCAGTAGGGTAGCTTGTCATTGGGAACTCCGGCAAGTCCGCTGGTCGTGTTGTTTCCGTTGAAGTCACTGGGGATTTCAATATCGCCCTGAGAAGATTCGGAAAAGTTCGTCCCGCTGCTACTAGTTGTTCCACTATTGAAACTACTCGAAGTGAGTCCGCCAAGACTACCGGTCGTGTTGTTTCCACCGAAGCCGCCATGGAATCCAAAATTGCCCTGGGAAGATCCGAAATGGTTCGTCCCGCTACTACTAAACGCGCCACTATGAAAACTACTTGAAGTGAGTCCGCTAACTCCAGTTCCACCGCCAAGCCCGCTGTTCGAACCAGAGTTACTGGAACTGCTGCTTGAACCAAAAGTGAATGAGGATGAACTGTTATTACCGGTCAAACTGGCAAAGGTATTGCTTGAACCTCCGGTAGGATTCGAGCCCAACGACCCGCTCGCCCCAAAACCACCGCTACTTCCTGAGGGTCGATTGACTCCAAAACTGACCGAAGATCCAAAGTTATTGCCTTGCCCTCCCAAGGCTGCCCCAAAGCCACCTGCGGATCCGCTGAAGTTGGTTGCCCCACCATTGATTGTGGTGCCAGAGTTGATCCCACCGCCATGCAGGCCGCCATAACCGTTTGCGTTAGTACCCGATCCCAATCCTCCATTGCCGTTGTTCGAAAGTCCCGAAAATCCCGAACCAATTCCCGCACCTGCGCCACTGTTTATTCCATTTGGTCGATTGCTTGATACTAAAGCACCAGCACCTGGACCTGAGTTTCCTCCTGTGTTACCTCCTCCGCTTCCCGATGAAAAGTAGGTTGCCGTGACTTGACCACTGAAACTAAGCTCGTAGTTGTCAATCGCTCCCAACGGATTTGGAGGTGGCAATTCAGTTACCGAAGGCTGCGGCGGATCGTAACCGTCCAGGGGATGGTCCAGTCTCCCTTGAACGGACAACTGGGCTGTGATACTCCTTTGGTCGTCGCGAAAACTAGCCGAGCTACTCCGAGTAGCCGAGTTCGCAAACGGTGCATGAACGCTAGCAGGATGGTTTGCGCTAAGATCAATCGAATAGCCTGCTGAGCCAAGCACGTTACCGGTTTGCCTGGTAACGGTTGGAGAAAGTGGAATCGATGGTCCAGGAACTATGTTTAGGGAAAAACTTCGAGTGCTGGGGATAACACTTCCACGAACGTCCAATCCGTTGGGGTAGAAATTCCCGCCGGGCTCAAACTGCTGAGGGTTGAGCAATTGACGAACAGCTGGATCGGTATCTACGGAAAACTGAGCATTGCCAGGGGACGCCGCCAGGCAGAGCACACAGAAAACCAGCCACAATGAGCAGAAGCCGTAGTTACAGCGAGGCATCGGAAAGGCCTTTCGCGGAGCGGGGAGAGGCTGAAGTTTAGAACGTTCCTAAGGTTCCCATTATAATATGGCAAACACGTGTTTGTTACGGTGGCCAACTCACTAACGCAGTTTTTGAAAGGCGATTTAAGTGCCATTTTGGCTGGTTTGACCTGCTAGCGAGTGGCAAAATTCGAAGAAACTCTCCGCATACTCCAGGCATAAGTCTAAGAAATCGGACACAAGCCTAGATCAATATCACTCTGGGCAGGCGAGTTCTTGGACGCGTTTGGATGCGTGCAGCCTATGCTGGGCTAGTGCTGACTAACAACAAAGTACACGACTCAACAGCCATTAGCTTGACAGGGATGGGGATTCATCCCCGCTTTGGCTCTCCCCCGAGTCCACATCGCACGGAGATTTCGGGTCACCAGTGGTGGTCGACGCGATAACTCAGGAACTGCGACACGCCGCGTAGTTCAAAACTTCTCGACAATGTGCTACGGCCCCGCTGCCGATGACGATGGACTCGCTCTCAAGCGCCAAGCGACCATTTTTAGCTCGCCGTAACTAAACTTATCACCAAAGGAAGCTTTGGCTTCCGCGACGGTGGCGGTGGGGTTTCGAGTGAAAAAATCAATGAGCTCCGATATCTTCTGCGGCGCGAGGACGCGCGCGATATCCAATCGACCTTCACCGACATGAAAGGCCAGATGTCCCTCGATGGTCCCGCAAGCCAAATTGCGTAGACTAGCGATCTCCTGGATCGATTTACCCGATTCAAACATTTCAAGGCTAATGAATTTGGTGTCCGCCGCCGGCGACTTCGGCGCGTCAGGGGCTGAGCCGATGTTCACCGACAAATTTGCCTCGTGAGCGTAGGTCTCGATGATTTTAATAATGGCCTCGCCGAATCGCTTTAGTTTCGCCTTGCCGATCCCCTTGATATCCAGCAGGTTCCGATTGTTCGTCGGCAGAAACGTTACCAGTCCCAACAGTGTTGTGTTGGTAACAACCTCCCACGGGCGTATGCCTTGTTCGTCCGCCAAATCCTCACGCCACGCGGACAGTCGTTTGTAAAGTGCGGGATGGGGCACGTCCTTCGGAATACGGCTTTGTCGATTCGCGCGCTCGTCCCCCGACGTGCGTTCAAAGTCCAGCTCCGCTTTGACTTTGGCGCGAGTATAGGTTCGCGTCGAAAAGCCCGCAGCGCAGGCCACGAAACAAGCGTTCTTAATGAACAATTCTCTTTGCAGCGCCTCCAATTTCGAGACAACCATTTGTCGAACCGCTTGGTTGTCGGTGGCGGTGGGCAACTCCTTAGTCGCAGGCAATAGTCCTTGACCGATCTTGTCCGTGAAATAGGTGCCGGCCTTCGAAATTCGCGATTGAAGTTCTGTATTGCCTTCCGGTTCCGTTTCCTGATTGCAATAGCTCGCGAGTTGCGGTTCGAACTTCTTGGCGACGACGAACAGCTCTGGCTCGGCGCGCTGCGACAATGCGTGAACTTGTGATGCGGCCGCCGCCGTCAGCGTGTTTGAGTGTTCGCGATAGACGCGCCGCAGTTGGTCGAAACAACGCTCAATGGAGTCGAAGGAAAAGAGCTCTTCCAACAGCCGTCGCTGATAGTTTCGTTTCGCGAGTTGCAATTCAGCCTGGTCGGGTGCCTTGCTTTCAGCCTCCTCGGTAAAGTTCTTTACCACGCTGTCGGTCTTGACGCTCAACGGCGTAATGCGCGAGCGGAGTACGATCCCCTCGAAACTCTTGCAGCGACTCAGAGCCACGTAGACTTGTCCATGGGCGAAAGCCGCTTGTGCGTCGATGATAGCCCGCTCGAAAGTCAGCCCCTGACTTTTGTGAATCGTGATCGCCCATGCCAGTTTGAGAGGATACTGGGTGAAGACTCCGAGTACCTCTTCCTTAATCTCCTTGGTGGTCTCGTCCAGGCTATATTTGACGTTCTGCCAATCGAGCCTCGCAACGGAGATATCCGAACTGTCACCGGGGCAGCGAACGTAGATGATGTCGTCGTCCTTATCGAATCCAGTAATCTGACCGAGCTTGCCGTTGAAGAATCTTTTTTCCGTGTCGAGGTCGTTCTTGACAAACATGACCTGCGCACCCACCTTGCTCTCGAACCGCTCCTCCGTCGGATAAGCCGATGGCGGAAAGTCGCCTTCGATGCTCGCTTTAAAAACTCGGGAGGCTCCCCGTAGCCTGGCGAGACTGTCGACATTGATCTGCCCAGCGACGGCGTTGGTCGCTGTCAGCGTGATGTAAGGCTCCTTGGCGGGCGGTCGAAAATCTGCGACGTAGCGACTGTTGAGCTGGTTAAGAATATCTTCGTCGAGTTTGTTGTCGCGGACTCGATTGAGGAGATCGATAAAGGTCTGATCCGATTGCCGATAGATGTGCTTGAGTTCGATCGAGACGTACTCGGTCTGTTGCAAGGCTTGGCTCGAAAAGAAATAGGGGGTGGCGTAGTGTTCTTGCAGCAGTTCCCAATCCTCCGGTTTGACGACTGGTGGAAGTTGGTGCAAGTCGCCGATCATCAATAGTTGAACGCCACCAAACGGAGCGTTCGTTTCGCGGAACATCCGCAAGACTTGATCGATCGCGTCGAGCATATCGGCTCGGACCATACTAATTTCGTCGATCACCAGTAGATCCAGGGAGCGGATGAGTCTTACTTTCTGCCGCGCGAGGCGATGTGGATGGCTCTGCTGGGACCGATTGGCTCCTGGTATATGCAAGCCGAACGGTAGCTGGAAGAAAGAGTGGATCGTCATCCCGCCCGCGTTGATGGCTGCCACGCCCGTCGGTGCGACCACCACCAATTGCTTGAGCCCCTCAGCCTTGATCGCGTGCAAGAACGTCGTCTTGCCGCTGCCAGCTTTACCGGTCAAGAACAGGCTGCGGTTGGTATTGCGAACAAAATCGAAAGCCAATTCTAATTCGGGGTTCGTCGATTGCCCCATAGTTTTAGCCTTCTGGATTGTCGAGCAACTCTTGCAAGCGACTGGCCAGTGCCGGCTGAAATCGACTTGGCCACGTTGAGTCGATCAAGCCGATGTCGATCATATCGCGCAAATGGGTGCGATCTTTATCGCGCCACGAATTGAGTTTCATTTCGACCAGCGGTTGCAGCTCGATGACTTGGAACTCTTCTCCGCGATGCGAGTCGGCCACGTCGGGTGTTGCCGATGCGTAGTGCTCTTTGACTTTTTCACCAGCCATGAGCAGATGCACCGCATCGCGCACTTTGGCATCTGGCCCATCCAAAAAAAACTGATTGTCCATGGTGCAACCATAGACAAACCCCGCCCCTTCCAAAGCCGCTTTGACGCGTTCGAAATCCGCGCGTCGCACCAGAATATCGACATCTTGCGTATTGCGCACCGCCGCTTCATCGACGCGGGACACCCAAGCTGCCACTGCATTTCCACCGATCACGGCATACGGCACATTCGCACCGTCCAAGGCAGCCGTGGATCGCAGCACGCGTTCACGCACTTTTTCCACGGCTCGCACCATCCGCGCAAGAGAAACCGGCTGTAATTCAATTTTGCTCATCCCCTCACGATAGCACACCCCACCCCGCCGGTCCAGAATGCGGAGCGGTTCTGACCCTTCCCCCAATATGCCACCCTGGAATTGACATCAACGCTGATTCGCTAACGAATAGCAAGCTACTCGTAGACGACTGCCCCGTCATGGACGCAGTCTTTTCCCTGGCCCACCCCTCACCTCAACCAACTACCAACTCACTTTCTCGATTTCGTCGCATTCTATCAACTGGGCTAACCACATTGATACCCGGTCGATTCATCACGTGGGTGTAGATCATCGTCGTCTTAACATCCTTATGTCCTAACAACTCTTGCACGGTGCGGATATCAGCTCCACCTTCGAGCATATGAGTCGCGAAGCAGTGCCTGAGCGTATGGGGAGTGGCCGGCTTGTCGATATGACTGGCCATTAGAGCTTTCTTAAATTGTGTTGGAAACGTCGACTCGTGAATATGATGTCGGCGCATACGCCCGCTGCGTGAATCGCGACAGAGCTTTGTGCTCGGGAACAAGTACTGCCAACAGAATTCCTTCGCCGCCTTGGGATACTTGCGAGCCAATGCGAAAGGCAGCCTATGGCTAGCACACAAACTCACCCACACATACTTCTATGTATCGTAGTGGACGAGGCACCGATAGGACCGAAGGTTAGGCCGATTGTCTAGCCCCGCCTGAAGACCGGTGGAAATAGCTATCGGTATCGCTGGCGTGGCCGACAACAGATAGAATATAGTCACCACTTTATTGAGGAGAGACAAATGTCAGTTGCAATGCAAGCAAAGGCAGTTTACGACGCAGACTTGCGAGAACGCTTGGAGGCCGAGAAACACGGTTATTTTGTCGCGATTGAGCCCGATTCGCGTGAATCATTTGTTGCACCGACGTTCATCCAAGCGGCAATGGCGGCCAAAGCAGCCCACCCAGATAAGAAATCGTTTGTGATCCGCGTAGGACATAAAGCAGCCGTTCATATCGGAGCCGCAACACGGTGACTGGAAACGTAGACGAGAATAAACGAGCGTTGTTGCAGGTAGATGTCCGAGCCAGATTCAAGGATGAACCAACCACTATTTCTGCGTGGGTTGATACAGCATTCGACGGACACTTTGTGTTCTCGTCGACGTTGATCGCAGATCTAGGACTCGCGACCCTGGTTGAGACGGAAGCGATTCTCGCCGACGGGACGACGGTGACGCTTGAAACATTCATTGCGTATCTTGATTGTTTTGGGAGCTGATTCCAGTTCAGGTCGTCGAGAACGAGGGCCAGTTCCCGCTACTCGGAACCGCGTTACTTGAAAAGTGCCGGTTGATGGTCGACTATGTCACCAAGTCGGTCGAGCTTGATTCAGACGGATAACTTTCCGATTCCGGTGCTAGCCACGACCATGCTAGCAGTATTATTGGGTGGTCCCCATTATCCTCGGTCGATCCTCGGATAATTTCCCCAAACCGCCGATTATCCACGGATCGTCAGGGGTTAATTAATAGTTGAACTTAATCGCACCGACTTGCTGCCTGATAACAACCTTTGCTATCGAGCTAACTCTACCAGTCGCATCCATGCTATCGCGATGAGTTGGCATCCATGCCAACTCTCTCCCACGCCTGCGCTTCGAATTCGGCGCGGCTATCTCCTGCCCACGAGCTAAGCTCTTTGCGCCTCCTCCTCAGCTCCGGTGCGACGATCGTTCCGATTAAAACGACGTGCGCTTTTGAAATGCGCATTCGAATATTCCGGTTGCACTTGATCGAAGCCAGAAAACTCGCTTGGAGAAGCTTCAACTGGGCTGTTTGTAGCCTACGGTTTCTCTATCGCACCAACCGCAGTAGGGGAGAGTACGTCGAGCGCTGCGCCATGCTATTCGCAGGCGTCGATGCTCAAGCACTTCCCAAGCACTAGCCTTCGATTCCAGTCTCTTCGAATTAGACTGCGAGTTCGAGACTGAGGGAAAATATCCTCAATGTCCTTAATGCGGAGCGGCCATGTACCAGACTGCTGCACCTCTAAAACTCAGTTGCCACGATATAATGAACTCGCCCCATCGCCCCAACCGGTACAACCACATCCGCCCGCGACTGTAAACAGTTGCTCAGGCACTGCCGGTCGGATAGAATCTGCATAGACACTCCCGTCGCCCCTACCAGCGACAAAGTTCAACAAGCGATCTATCCCCCTGCGTCCTACAGGCGGATAGATCGCAATTCGTTCTGTGGACCAACCACAGGAGGCACAGACGTCGAAAAAAGACTCTCTCAAATGGTTCGCTCCACGTTGGTCATTCGTCCCTCGGTTGTGGCGTCAACTTGACTCCGTTCTTTCTCGCGGTGCGATGGTTCGCATCGTGCTTGCCTCGATCCTGATCGGCGGCACCATTGTTGTTTGGCTTAGACTTGCGACTCCCAACTTCGTGATACCGCAAGTTTGGAAATTGCTGCTGATATTCCCCGGCGTCGTTCTTTACCTGTTGTTCTACCTCTCTCTGCTAACCATCATCCCGCAGCGAATCGTCATCCGCCGAGACAAGATCATCGTTGAACATTCGCAAAAACGTGTGATCGAGACTTCCTCAGTTTCCAAGATCTGGCTCTATGCACACACATCGGATAAACTGCGAATGAAGGTTCGATTTAAAGCTCACGACAACAAGCATCGCATACGGACTATTGGCATCGCGTCGCACGTCAATCTCGATAGATTGTGTAACCTGCTCCCGTGTCCTGTCATCGTGCGTGATGCACGTCATCGCAACCCGAAAACACAGACAGTCCACAGAACAAAGGCGTGAACCGGAGCGGTAATACGCGTGTTGCAAATGGTGCGTCTACTCACCGCCCCGTTACGCCAAGCGTTCGTCGAATCGAAATGGAGTCCGATGAGCCGAATTTACATTGAAACGACAATTCCCAGCTTTTACTATGAGGTCCGCACCGACGCGACGATGGTTGCGCGTAGGCAGTGGACGCGTGAGTGGTTTGATGCTGCTGTGGATCGCGATGAATTGGTGACGTCGGCGGCTGTTCTTGACGAACTTGAACGCGGCGAATTTACTGGCCGTGCCGACGCGATTCGAATGGTGTCGAACCTAACGCCACTGCAGATATCCGACGAGATAGTCGGGATCGTTCGCGAATACATTGCGAGGCAACTGATGCCCGCTGACCCTTCCGGCGATGC
>JADYZV010000037.1 GCA_020852965.1 Pirellulaceae bacterium
CACCTGCGCAGGTCGCGAAAGCGGGTTGGCGAGTGCTGTGGTTCGTCAGAGACCCCGCTGTTGATCAGCTCACATTGTGCCTTGCGACCCGCTCCGGTTCGGCGTTAAACGATTTCACCGTGTGAGTCAAATGGTTTAGCTCGCTTCACCTACAACGGTATCGGTGACGGCATCTGCGACTTCCGCTAGTGCCTCGACGCCGATGCGATCGCAGAAGTCGCCGAAACACTCGCCTGGGGTGCGGTTTTCCTTGAAGTGAATGAACAGCGGGCGTAGCGTGGTTACGATAGCGCTGCGAGATACCTGATCCTTATAGATCGCGGCCATCCGCGTTCCCAAGAGGCTTCCTCCAAGGAAAATGGTGTAGCGTCCTTCGCCGGTCTTGCCATCAACACTGCGACCGACCAAGCCAACATCGGCATTGTAGGGACGAGCGCAGCCGTTGGGACAGCCGGTCATGCGAATCGTGAACTGTTCATCAGCTAAGCCCAATTCGCTCAGTTCGGCTTCCACATCGTCAATAACGCTGGGGAGCGCTCGTTCGCTTTCTGTTACCGCCAAACCGCAGGTTGGCAACGCTGGGCAAGCGAACGAGAACCGTCGTGCGTTGCTGATTTTCTCTACCGTGACCACACCATGCTCGGCTAAGATCTTTTCGATCTCCCCCCGTTGGCTCGGCTCAATATCGCACAACAATACGTTTTGCTGCGCCGTCAAGCGAGCATTGCTGACGTGGCCATTAAACAAAACGCGGAAGGCGGTTTTTAATCGCAAGTCGCCGTCGTCCTTGACCCGCCCATTCTCGATCGGAAGCCCTAAAAACAATTTGCCATCACCCTGTTCATGCCAACCCATGTGGTCATCGTGGCCGGTGACGTCCGCTGGGTGGGGTTCTGGCAGCGGCCGTGGTAAGGTTCCGTCTGGTACTCCGCATATCGCCTCGGCTTCGGACAAGTATTCTTCCACTTTGGCTTTGAAGGCGGGTAGCCCCAAGTTGTGGATCAAGTACTTCATTCTCGCTTGGCTACGATCGGCGCGATTGCCATGGTCGCGCTGCACCAAGATAATTGCCGTGATGATCGGTAGAAGGTGCTCGGTTTTTACGAACGTCAGTCGTTTGGCCAGTGCGGGAAAACAATTCGCCTTGCTAGGGGTCGTCCCCATGCCGCCGCCAGGCAATATATTGAACCCGATCAGCTTGTCCCCTTCGGTAACGCCCAACAGTCCAAGGTCGTTGTCATAGATGTCGATGCAATTGTCGTCGCATAGCGCCAGGGCAATCTTAAACTTTCTTGGTAGGTAGGCCTTTCCGTAAATTGGATCGGGTTCAGGTTCAGTGGGGCCAGCCACTTGCTCGCTCACGCCAGTCTCGAGGTCTTTGATCCAGATTTCCTGATAGGCCTTGGTTTTGGGCCGAACGTGGTCGGCGATCTCGTCGGCCAGTTGCTGCAGTTGATCGCGCAGCCCATTTTGGCGAAGCGGAGCGGGGCAACAGCAGACGTTACGCGTCACATCACCACAGGCGGATTGTGTGGAAAGCCGAATTTCGTTGATGCGGTGGATCACTCCCCACAAGTTGTTTTTCACGACACCATGCAACTGGATGCTTTGGCGAGTTGTGATGCGGATGGTGCCGTTACCTAGCTCGTCGGCGATATCGAGCTCCCCTAGGAACTGTGCAGCAGTGATTTTGCCACCGGGAATACGATTGCGAACCATGAACGAGTAAGCTTTGTCCAGCCCTTCCTTGCGTCGCGATTTGCGCAGATCGCGGTCATCCTGCTGGTAGGTACCATGGAATTTCAGCAGTTTCGTGGTTTCGTCCGCTACGTGATCCGTTGTCGAATCTGCAAGTTCGGCCTTGATCGAACCTCGCAATCCGACGCTAGCCTCCTTGATGAGCTCGACTTTGGACTTTTCGGATTCAGCTGCGGACATCGGCGACCTTCCTCGATCATAAGGAAACGTGGGTTTCTCATACCGGAAATAGCGGTATATTTGCATGTTTGTAGGTTGTGTAGACTAAGCTGTCAAGCTTGCCTAATCGGCCCCTTTGCCGGGTCAGCTACCGTGTCAGCCACTGGACAGGTGAGCCCGGAGCTTTCAGAGAGCTTGCCCTGCCCCCAAGCACCGCCAATTATATGCTGATACAGCAATGCAACCATTTAGCCGTTTTAACGCTAGCGGCCTGTTGATTTAGTGAACCCAGCCGCTAACCGTGGGCTTGGGAGGGGGCAGTGCGTCCTTAGGAGCCACGGTTAGCGCCTGAGGTTCTAGGTAAGTAAGTATACGCGGCGCACTTTCAGCAGCCTACTAGAGACGCATCCGCGACCTCATGGCAACTAGCACTTGGAGCGGCCAATTCCCACGGGCATAGTCCGCAACGGTGTCGCCAGTCGCTGTGCCGAGAATGTGCAAACTTTTTTCGATCCTCAAATTAAGATCTACAACCAAAATGCTTCATAGTAGAACCACTTCGTCTCTAGAGCACCTTGTCCGTGAGCGTATTTTGTTGCTCGACGGTGCCATGGGAACGATGATCCAACGCCTTGCTCTGAGCGAAGCGGATGTGCGCGGCGAGCGCTTTGCCAACCACCACAAAGACCTCAAGAACTTCTCCGACATCCTGTGCCTGACGCATCCCGAGAAGATCACGGATATCCACCGCGCGTACTACGCAGCGGGCAGTGACATTGTGGAAACCAACTCATTCGGTGCATCTCCGGTCGGCATGGTCGAGTTTGATTTGCCGCTGGAGTTGGTGGACGAGATCAACCACGCAGCGGTGGCTTGCGCCCGAAAAGCCGCCGACGAGTGGACTGAGCGAACACCGGATCGGCCACGCTTCGTGGCCGGCTCGATCGGTCCAACCACCAAGCAGTTGGCGATCAGCACCGAAAGCGATCCTGCGCACCGTGGCGCGACCTTCGAGCAGATGGTCGACAGCTACCGCGCGCAAGTCGATTCGCTGGTAGCAGCGGGAGTCGATATCCTGCTGCCGGAAACCGCTATCGACACATTGAACTTGAAAGCTTGCCTGTTTGCCATTGCCGACTTTTTTAACGCCGGTGGCCGCCAGGTGCCGGTGATGGCCAGCGGTACGTTTGGCGACGGCGGCAGAACCTTCGTCAGTGCCCAAAGCGTGGAAGCTTTTTGGACCGCCATCAATCACTTCCCGTTGCTGTCCGTAGGGATGAACTGCGCGCTCGGACCTGATGTCATGCGCGCGCATATCGAGGAGCTGTCGAAAGTTGCCGAGATCCCCATCTCGTGTCACCCCAACGCGGGCCTGCCCAATGAGATGGGGCAGTTCGATCTCAGCCCCCAGGAGATGGCAGATAAAGTGGGCGAGTATGCCGATAACGGCTGGATCAACATTCTGGGGGGCTGTTGTGGAACGACACCCGACCACATCCGCGCGATAGCCGAACGCGTCAAGGGACTCAAGCCCAAGCAGGATTCGCCTGGCCCAGTCTACACCCGGCTGTCGGGGCAGATGCCGTTGGTCATGCGTCCAGAAATTCCATTCACGATGGTCGGCGAACGCACCAATGTCATGGGAAGCAAGCAGTTTGCGCGCTTGATCCGCGACGAAAAATACGAAGAAGCCGTCGAGATAGCTCGAGCGCAGGTCGAGAACGGGGCCACGATCATCGACGTCAATTTCGACGAAGGGATGCTCGATGGAGTCGAAGCGATGACGCGTTTCCTACGATTGATCGCCGGTGATCACGTGGCCGCATCGGTCCCGCTGATGATCGATAGCAGCAAGTGGGAAGTGCTGGAGGCGGGGCTGCGTAACGTGCAAGGCAAGGCCATCGTCAACTCGATCTCGCTCAAGGATGGTGAAGCTGAGTTTCTGCGTCGAGCGAGACTGGTGCGCCAATACGGTGCCGCAGCCGTCGTGATGGCCTTCGACGAAGAGGGACAAGCCGCCGATGAGGACAGTAAAGTTCGCATCTGCAAGCGCGCCTACGATCTGCTCACTGGCGAGCTCGACTTCCCGCCCGAGGATATCATCTTCGACCCAAACATTCTCACTGTCGCCACCGGGATGGAGGAGCACAACAACTACGCAGTCGACTTCATCAACGCGGTGAGGCGCATTAAGAAAGAGTGTCCAGGGGCGAAGACCAGTGGTGGTGTGAGCAATATCAGTTTCAGCTTTCGCGGTAACGATCCCGTGCGCGAGGCGATCCATAGCGCTTTCCTATTTCACGCCGTCGCGGCTGGCTTGGATATGGGCATCGTCAACGCAGGGCAACTGGAAGTCTACGAAGAAATCCCCAAAGATCTGCTCGAACGCGTCGAGGATGTACTACTCAATCGTCGCCCCGACGCCACCGAACGCATGTTGGAGTTCGCAGAAACTGTCAAGAGTGGCGGCAAGAAAAAGTCTGGCGAAGATCTAGCCTGGCGTGCCGAGCCGGTCGCCGAGCGGATGAAGCACGCGCTGGTCAAAGGGATCGACAAGTACATCGTCGAGGATACCGAGGAAGCCAGACAGCACTTCGATCGCTGCATCCAAGTGATCGAAGGCCCGCTGATGGATGGCATGAAGGTGGTCGGCGACCTGTTTGGCGCCGGCAAAATGTTTCTGCCACAGGTCGTCAAATCGGCCCGAGTCATGAAGAAAGCGGTCGCTTATCTCGAACCGCACATGGACGAAGAGAAGCGCATCGCCGGGACTCTGGATCAAGCCGCGCGGGGCAAGTTCCTCATCGCCACGGTCAAGGGGGACGTGCATGACATCGGCAAGAATATTGTCGGCGTCGTGTTGCAATGCAACAACTACGAAGTCATCGACTTGGGTGTGATGGTCTCCTCCGAAAAGATTCTCGAAGAGGCAGTCAAGCAAGGCGTCGACATGATCGGGCTCAGTGGGCTCATCACCCCTTCGCTCGACGAAATGGCGCACGTGGCTCGCGAAATGAAACGGGCTGGTATGACACTGCCGCTGTTGGTCGGTGGGGCGACGACTAGCGCCAAACACACGGCTGTCAAAATTGCACCGGCTTACGACGGGCCCGTTCTGCACGTGCTCGACGCTAGCCGCAGTGTGAATGTCGTGGAACGTTTGCTTAGCAAAGAACATCGCGACGGCTTCATCGCCGAAAATGTAGAAACACAGAAGAAGCTAGTCGCCAGCTTCAATGATCGCAAGCAGAAGCTGGTTCCCTATGCCGAAGCACTTGAGAAGCGTTTTGCAACCGATTGGTCCAGTGTCCAAATTGACAAGCCTTCGTTCACCGGTACGCGATTGCTGAAACACATCCCGCTCGAAGAGATTCGACCCTACATCGACTGGTCCCCGTTCTTCAGTACCTGGGAGTTGAAAGGCAAGTACCCCAAGATCCTCAAAGACAAAGTAGTCGGTGAGCAGGCGCAAGAGCTGTTCGACGACGCCAATAAACTACTCGATGAGGTCATCGCTGGCGATTTGCTGATCGCCAACGCCGTCTACGGTTTTTGGCCGGCAGCCAGCGATGGCGACGACGTATTGTTGTTTGCCGATGACCAGCGGAAGAAAGAACTTACACGCCTACATTTCCTGCGCCAACAATGGGAGCGACAGGGACAGAAGGACTATCGTTCACTGGCTGATTACATCGCTCCGCTCGACAGTGGCCGTCACGATTACATCGGCGGGTTTGCCGTCACAGCAGGTATCGGTGCGCACGAGTTGGCCATGAAGTACAAGGAAGAACTTGACGACTACAAGGCGATCATGGTGCAAGCCATAGCTGATCGATTGGCGGAAGCACTGGCCGAAAAACTACACAAACAGGCTCGTGCGGACTGGGGCTTTGGACAGGCCGAAGTTCTATCCACAGACGACCTTATCAACGAGAAGTATCGCGGTATTCGTCCCGCTGCGGGCTACCCAGCCTGCCCCGACCACACCGAGAAGCGAACCCTGTTCGATCTGCTCGACGCCGAGCGGACGGCTGGCATCGAGCTGACCAGCAGCTTCGCGATGATTCCCGGTGCGAGCGTCAGCGGATTGTATTTCGGACATCCCGAGTCACGCTACTTCACCGTCGACCGGATGACCAAAGATCAAATTGAATCCTATGCCAAACGCAAGGGGAAGTCGATCGAAGAAATCGAACGCTGGCTAGCACCGAATTTGGCTTATTGAGCAGAGCTTGCGTTCGAAGTCTGTTTAACCCGGATTATTCATAACCCGCAGCGTCAGCAAGGTCGGTGCAATCTGCAAGTGGTGCCAAAAGAAAAGGGTGCCACTACTACGGCTTCCACAAAGGCTTGCCATGGTAGATTTTTCCGATTGGGTATCGAGCGCTCGGAATCGGAGCTGAATCCATCATGTGGGAGATCTGCTCAACGATGGCAGGATGCTGCGATGCAAGATCGTGCGTTTCACCGATATCGACTGCCATGTCGTAAAGTTGAATTGCCCCGTTGCGCCCAAGGCGGATGCCCTTCCAGTCGTTCCAGCGTATGGCTTGGTCGTACCGTTCACGGCAGTGACCGAAATCCCAATACAGGGAGCGTGACAAGCCGAGCTTCTCGCCCTTGAGCACCTTCAAAACCGAGACCCCGTCAATTGGATCCGGCAGGATTGCACCGGACATTTCGGCAAATGTGGGGAGTATGTCTTGGAATGCAATGACTTCATCGCAGGTTTGATCGGCTGGCACGGTCCCCGGCCAGCGTGCAATGAACGGGACGCGGATTCCACCTTCCGATAGATCTCGCTTGAAGCCACGCAGGCGACCATTGGTGCGAAAACGCTTATCCACACTCGCGGGGCCACCATTGTCACTGGTGAAGACAATCAGCGTGTTTTCTCGAAGGCCACTGCGATCGATCAACTGTACGATTCGGCCCACATCGCGATCGAGCAAATGGATCATGGCAGCGTATTTCTTCGAACGCTCGTCCCAATCTCGGTCGGTATAGGGCTGCGTGAATGGTATCGACAAACCGTCCGGGTCTTCCTGCGGTGCAGAGAAATGCGGTAGTGTGTAGGCTGCGTAAAGGAAGAAGGGCTGTTGCTCGGACTGCCAATCTCCAATGAGCTTCAATGCGCGATCGGTCAGCAGATCATGGCTGTAGAATTGCCGTGTTTCCGAATTTCCATCGAGCTCCATCCGCCCATCGTCGTCATCCAAATAGTTTGTGAAGTAGTAGTGCGCATGATCTTGATTGAGATAGCCCAGCCAAGTGTCGAATCCTTGGTTGGTCGCGCGTCCCTCCGTTCCGGCATCGCCCAAAGACCACTTGCCCACGCCGCCAGTACGGTAGCCCGCTTGCTGGAGTACTTCAGCGAGCGTCAGGTCGCGGTCCTTAAGATACGTTGCATAGTGAGGAACATTGTCACGTGCCGGTGCATGACCGTTGTGCAAACCGGTCATCAACACGGCGCGAGAAGCCGCACAGACAGGGCCCCCGGCATAGGCCTGTGTAAATCGCAAGCCTTCCTCCGCCAGTCGATCTATGTTTGGGGTTGAAACGAGCTTCTGCCCATAACATCCAAGATCACCATAGCCCAGATCATCCGCCATAATGAAAACGATGTTGGGCAGCTCAGGGTCGCCGGCGCGCGCTGCCGTAGATAAAACGATTAGCCCAACAAGTGCAACTAGCGACACGACATCAAATCGATTGCTCATTTCTTAATCCTAACTTGGCCAAAAGAGGCTAGCTCTAGCTGTATATGGTCTGCTGGCTCTTGCGCCACCGTAGCCGAAGAATCCTAGTGCTTCATTCTCCAGCGGATAACACAAGGGATTGTGCTCGCTGCCTTTTGAACGGTATGGAGTTTAACCGAAATTAGGCCGGGGCGGGAATTGTGAGCGGGTAAGGCTCCAATTTACAGCGTCCTGTGGGCTATACTGACAAGCCTGCTCAAGGGCTGTTTTTTGGGGCTGCTTAGTTCCACAGTGCCCCTCCCAACTATTAAGTAGTCTGAGTCGATACGAATAATGAATAGGATAAGAACCGGCAGAATGTTCGGCAACGATACATTGCGAACCTTCGCTCTATGTGGCTTGACTCTATGCCTCTGCATAGTCTCGCGCACAAGTTTTGGTGAAACTTGGCAGGGATGGGAAAAGATCCACTTTGAGGTCGACGGTCGAGACGCATTTCTTATCGCACCGAAGCATGCTGCGAAGGGTAACCCATGGATTTGGCGAACCGAGTTTTTCGGGCACGAACCGCAAGCGGATATAGCCTTGCTCGACAAAGGGTTCCATGTCGCTTATGTGGACATGCAGAATCTCTATGGAGCCCCTGCAGCGATGTCGGTCATGGATGCCATGTATAGCTTGGTGACCAGCGAGCAAAAGCTGAATGACAAAGTGGTGCTCGAAGGGTTTAGTCGCGGCGGTTTGTATTCGCTAAACTGGGCTGCAAGGAATCCAGACAAGGTCGCTTGTATCTATAACGACGCGCCCGTTTGCGATTTCAAAAGTTGGCCCGGTGGCAAAGGACGAGGTAAAGGCTCGATTGCCGACTGGGAACGATGCAAACAAGTTTATGATCTGAACGAAGAGCAAGCATTGTCCTATGCGCTAAATCCAGTCGACAACCTAGCTCCCTTGGCGCTGGCGAAAGTCCCCTTGCTGCATGTGTGCGGTGCGGCCGATGATGTGGTTCCGATCGAAGAAAATTCGCTGCTGGTCAAGCAACGCTACGGCGAGCTCGGTGGAGAGATGACGCTCATCTCCAAGCCGCATTGCAATCACCATCCCCACAGCCTGCGCGACCCGACCAGGATCGTGAACTTTGTACTCTCGCATACCGGTTTCAAGGAACACGTCACGCAGCCAACGACACCGTTTGGATACGACTATTTCGAATTGCGCAATGGATTGTCGAATTGCCTTGCGAAATTCGAAAAGGGAAAAACAGGGCGTGTCGCGTTTCTCGGCGGGTCAATTACTGCGTCTGATGGTTGGCGCAATAGGGTCTGCGAGAACCTCACACGGCGTTTCCCTGATACGCAATTCGACTTCGTAGCCGCTGGTATTCCTTCACTCGGATCAACGCCGGGTGCGTTTCGCTTCCAGCGCGATGTGCTCGCAAATGGACCTGTCGATTTGCTGTTCGAAGAAGCGGCGGTGAATGATGACACCAATGGTTTTTCGGATGTCGAGCAGATTCGCGGAACGGAGGGTATCGTCCGACAAGCGCTCTTGGCAAATCCAAGCATGGATATCGTATTGCTGCATTTTGCCGATCCAGGCAAGCTGCGAGATTACGAAGCCGGCGTGACTCCCTCCGTGATAGTCAGTCACGAACGGGTCGCTGAGCACTACCAGATTCCGTCGGTCAATCTTGCCAAGGAAGTGGCCGAGCGGATTGCTGCGGGTGAGTTCTCTTGGGAAAAGGACTTTCGTGACTTACATCCAGCTCCCTTTGGTCATGCATTGTACGCTCAGGCAATTGAACGACTGCTGAGCGCGGCCGAGAACGCAACTACAAAAGACTTTTCGCAGTCGGTGCTACCGCTCCCACCGCCGCTCGATCCAGCCAGCTATTTTCACGGGCGGCTTATTGGACCAGCCGACGTGATTGCAAACGGGCAGGCGATTTTAGGTGCGGGCTGGGCTTTGGATGATTCATGGAAGCCAACGGACAAAGCGGGTACGCGCGCTGGATTTGTCGATGTGCCGGCCTTGATCGCTGAAACGCCAGGCGCATCGATGAAACTAAAATTCTCTGGCATCGGCATCGGCGTGTTCGTCGCCTCAGGCCCCGATGCGGGAAATTTGGAGTTTCGCATCGACGATCAAGACTGGGAGACGTGCGACCTATTCACGCAATGGAGTCCCGCGCTGCATTTGCCTTGGGCTAAAATGTTGTCCGCTAGCTTGGAGCCTGGCCAGCATGAGCTTGAGCTGCGAATTGCCACAGATGCCGATGGGCGAAGCCAGGGACATGCCGTGCGCATCATTCACTTCCTTGTCAATGGCGATGGTACTTGATGCTCACGCATGCAGAGCGCTAACACGGTTAAGCTCGGATTATTCATGAGTACCGACATCAAGCTGTAAGGTACTCTCCCGTATGCGCTTGTTGTACCACGTCGTCAAGTCTTTTGGCCAATCCGCTTCGACTTGCAACTCCAAACTCTTGCGAATATCGGCTACGGGGGACTCCCCTACCAGCTTGTCTGGCCGGAAGCAAAGAACGCGTAGCCCACGCTCATGTCGTTTTCCCGCCCGATCGCCGCCGCTGGCGGCGATCGGGCGGGAATGTTTTGCGCGTGCGAGAGCGAGCTAATCGCAAAACTCATTCACCGAGCGAGGCAAGCTCGCTGGGGTCTTTTCGTCGTGTTCTATTCACAAAACTTGGCTCACGTCAGACAAGCTGGCGTGGGGCCGGTGCAACATCGAGATGCCTAGACATCGGTGCGGCGGCGAACGGGACGTGTGGCGGTGCTGGAAGAACCCGCAGACCCACTGCTGGTTGAGCGGCGGAATAGTCCGCGTGCCGCGGGGGCAGGAGGGACCGCCGGTCGGTTTGTATCACTGGCAATGCTGCGCTGGGTGGGGGCCTCGATGCCAATGTCCCCAAGGTATTCGCGGCGCACCTCGGGATGCTGGCGCACGTCGTCAGGCGAGCCCTCGCACATCACCGAACCTTTGCTGATCACGTAGCAACGATCGACGGTTTGCAGGATTTCACGCGCAGCGTGGTCGGTAATTAAGATAGCGATGCCGCGCTCACGCAGCTTGGCGATAATCTCTTGAATGTTCTGCACGGTTACCGGATCGATGCCTGCGAAGGGCTCGTCGAGCATAATGATTTTTGGATCGGAGACCAGGCAGCGGGCAATCTCCAATCGTCTTCGCTCGCCGCCGGAGAGTCGACCGGCTTTGGAGCGACGGATGTGAGTGATCTCGAAGTCTTCGAGTAGTCGCTGCGTGCGCAGCTTTCGCTCGCGCGGGGCGACCCCCAATAGCTCGTAGACTGCCAGAATATTCTGTTCCACGGACAGCTTGCGAAAAACGCTAGATTCTTGGGCTAAGTAGCCCATGCCACCTTCGCCGGCTCGACGAAAAAGTGGCCAGGCGGTTACGTTGGTGCCATTGAGGAACACGCTGCCGCGATCAGGACGCACGATACCGCAAGTCATTTTGAAGCTCGTCGATTTGCCCGCCCCGTTGGGACCGAGCAATCCGACAATCTCCCCGTCGTCGACAATCATATTGACGCCACTAACGACCTTGCGACGACCGTAAGTCTTTTCGAGTCCAACTACTTCAAGCACGCTCATCGGTTCAGTCATCCATGACGAAGTTTTTTAGGAGGGTACAGTCCATCACCTTATTAGGTCTGGGACGCTCGATTGTCCTACAAGTTTGTCTTACCAGCTATCGAATCAAGTCCATGCGGGCAAAATTTGGGGTAAACGGTATTGGCGAATTCCAGGTGTGTGGCCAAAACACCAGCAGGGCCTTGCCCAGCAGGTATTTTTGCTCGACGTAGTTATGTCCAACCCATGCGCGGGCATCGGAGCTATGTGAGCTGTTGTCCCCCATGGGGAAGTACTGATCGGCTTCGAGCTGAAACCCGAGCGTGCCACGTTGACTGAACAGGCTTGTTTGGTCCCACCATCGCGGATGGGCATAAACGGCTGAGATCGCTTCGGAAGCCGAGCGTACTTGACCGCGTAGGCTCGAATCAGGAATGGCTGCCAACAACGGTGGCAGGCGGTCGAGATCGTAGTCGCTATATTGTCTAGCAAATCCACCTCCCTGCACCGCGATATAGTAAATGTCGCGATACACTCGGGCGCGCTTGACTGTCAATTGCAAGTCTTGTCCACCAATGCCCAGTGGTGCGGCATCGAGCGGGTCTGCTTCTGTCCAGTAGGGGCGTCGATCGTCATTTTGGGGGCGAAGTTTACGTGAATCAAACTGCGTGGAGTGATCGAACTCGACGACGCGATCATTGACCCACAAGACCAACTGGTCGTCAAAGTTTGCTAGTTCGAGGCTGTAGCTCCCGGCCCCCTGTACTGCGGTTTGCGCGGTCGGAGCGGAGCCTTCACTCCAAACGTCGGCCGGGATCGCGTCGCCTTCCAAGGACAGCTTGGCTTGGCCCGTGGCCACATCGATCGCACAGCGAAAGTGGATGCCGAATTCGACCAAGTCCAACAATAATGTACCTGAGTCGGATGTTACCTCGATATCGAATTCACCCGCTAAATCCCCTACCCAATGATGTCCGTCGTTTGCCTGCCGTCGGTCCCCTTCCAATTGCAGGCCTTCAGCGAGTGCGACATCCATGGCCGTGTTGTCGCTGTCAATCTCGGGGCGTAGTGCACCATTTCGAAGATAGATGCGATCGCGTTCCAACTGATAAGACGAGTTGTAGGCCAGGTAGTCAGTGATTAACGTCGAACTATACGGATCGACGGGACCCACGCGACCGCCCGACATGACCTGATACCAAGCCGAATCGTCAAGAAACTTGTGATAGTAGCGCAACCACTGTGGTTGTGCCGTCGCAGTAAGCTGTGCACTCCACTGCTCTTGAGCATGCTCGACCTTCCAAGCGGTCGGAGCGTCGGTGCCAGGCAATGGTTGCCACAAGCTAGGCCAGCCTTGAGCAATGATATCGGCGGGCTGAGATTTTGTGTCGGCGACAATTTGTTGCATCGCACGGATCTTATGCGGCGGTTTCCGTGCAATGGTCCACTGCGGTGCGTCGGCGGTCTGGGTGTAGATGTCCCCTTCTTGTATCAATAACGATTCACCCGGCAGGCCAATCAGCCGCTTGATGTAGTTCATGTGAGCTTCGAGCGGATACTTGAAGACCAACACTTCCCAGCGTTTGGGTTGCTGCAATACATAGTCGAACTTGCTAACCAATATGCGGTCGCCCGAGAAGGTGGCAGCGTTCGGATTGCTGTGTAAATCGTATTTGTTCAGACCTCGGCACGTTGAGCATGTACTACCCACCGTGACATAGGGGCTCGGCGCTTGGTCGCCCGAATTGAATTCGGAGCTGGCGCTGGCTTGATACTGTTCGCCACAGTGCTGACAGAATAGATCCTTGTGCGCACCCATCAGCGTGGGGGCCATGGAGCCTGTCGGGATCACGAAGGCTTCGGCCACAAAGGCGCGGAACAAAAAGGCCAGGATGAAGGCGACAATAATGGACTCGATCGTCTCGCGCGTCCCCTGTGGCTTGGTGGGATTCTCTTCGTCGAGAGTTTCTTCCGACGACTTGGCTGACGATTTAGGGGGGGCTGCAGCAGACATAGTGGCTAAGCTTTGACAGAAATTCTCGGAATGGACTTCGAGAATTATAGCAGCAGTTCGACCAGAAAAGAATGCGAACCTCAAGCTAGCAAAACTGCCTCTTTAGAGTAGCTCGGTGGTCCCCACCGAGATTCACGGTGGGGGACCACCGAGCTACGTTGGCTAGGCAGCCATGCGGAGTGCGGGTTTGCCGGTGAGCGTGATCGGTAGGGCCAGCGGCAGCGGATCGGTCGTGATGACTTGACATGCCAGGCGCTGAGTCAGATTGACGATGATTGGACTACGCAGATTGGTCGTGAGCGTTTTGCCCGACTTGCTGACCACATTGAGAATGTAGACTTGGTCGGAACTGCGCAGCTTCAGCGGTGCTAACTGTCGCGTCGGTACATTGACTTTGTAATCCGGCGCGAATTTGCGAGGGCTGATCACAGGCAGTGCGACTTGGGGCTGCGAGATCGATTGTAGCCAGGCCACATCTGAGTTTTCTGGATCGGGTACGATCAACCAATGGCGGCTCGCCTCGAAGCCAATCAATCCTTGTGGAAAAATGATCACTTCTTGTTGATTCGACTCAACTTGTCCGAAACGACTGGTTTTTACCATCATGACCCGCGTCCCACTTGCGTTTTAAAGCTACTCTCGCGCCATCCACCCAGGGATCATCGGCATAATCATGGCTGAGACCGCAGCAAGTCGACTATTTTTGTCAGATTTTCTTCAGCCGATTGGTCGTTTGGGTCAGATTGGTTCTTCCGAAAAAACTTGTGGTGTCCAACTACAGGCGACAAGTTGTCTGCGGAATGCTAGGGGCGCTGTTGAAGCTAGCTAGGGGAGAAACGTTTTCAATGCGGTTCTTCCCTAAAAACTTCTGCTCATGCCAGGCAAGCTGGCCTGGGTGCAAGAACGCAGCCTAGCGTTCCAATTCGTCTGGGTTGATAACCTCTCCCTCCCACACCGCCGTGGTGCCATCCCAGCTCAGCACGCGGGCGTGGCTATTGGGGGCCAGCGGTCGATCGATTTTGGGAAGCCACTGGGACAATTCCCTCTTCACCTCGGCCATATCTGCAGCGCTGGCCAGATTGGTCCACTCGTGCGGGTCGCCAATCATGTCGTACAGTTCTTCGCTCCCGTCGGCATAGCGAATGTAACGCCAGCGATCGGTGCGGATACCATGATTGCCTTGATTGTGTGAGGTGATAGCGGGCCACGCTCGCGGCGCATTGGGTGCAGCCAATTGTGGTGTGAGCGAATGGCCTTCGAGCTGTGGATTGCTGGGCAGCTTGCACAGGTCGACTAGCGTGGGATAGATGTCGAGTAGTTCGACGGGCTGAGGGGAGCGCTGCCCGGCCCCGAGTCCAGGTCCAGCAAAGATGAGCGGCACGCGCGTCGAACGATCCCACAGCGTGTTCTTGCCAGATATCTCCTTTTCACCGCAGTGATAACCGTGGTCGGACCAGAGCACCACGATTGTGTTGTCTGCCAAGCCGTTTTCATCGAGCGCATCGAGGACTCGACCAACCATGGCGTCGGCGAAACTTACGCAGGCCAGGTACGCGCGCACCAGCGAACGATCCTCACCGGCTTGCTCCAGCCAACTGAGTCGCGGCTCGGGGAGCTTCCAGTGCAAATACCACGAGAACATCGGCGTATCATCGCGATCCCCATGGAGAATGGGGGGCATCAACAGCGATTCCTCGGGATATAGATCGAACCACTGTTGCGAAGCATAGCAGGGGACGTGCGGACGGCGGAAACCACAACTGAGCATGAAGGGTTGCTCGCTACCCTGTTTGGCTAGCTCGCTCAACTTGTCGACGGCCCAGGTAGCTACGATGTAATCTTCTTGCTGGTCGTCGCGTTCGGGGTATACTCCCCAATCCATCAATGGATGTCCACCTTGCATGTTGATGATCTTCTTGTCGGGGTGCGTTCCCCAACCGCCATGATAGCCCCATACATCGAACTCGCTTCCATCCTTACGAGCTTTCCCAGGTGGAAAAGCGTCGTGGAAGATCTTGCCGCACGTCAGAGTTCGGTAACCCTGCTGATGGAAATACTGCGGCAGCGTGACCACATCTTCAAAGCCTGGAACGGTACGGAACCAAGGTGCCAAGCCATAGATGCCAGTGGTCGTTGGCCTCAGTCCGGTCAAGAGACTCGTCCGCGACGGATTGCACAGTGGCGATTGGCAGTGCGCGTTGGTGAACACCGTGCCTCGCGCAGCCAAGCGATCCATGTTGGGTGTCTGCACTTGAGGGTGCCCTCCTAGGCAACCTACCCAATCGTTCAAATCGTCGATCGCGATGAATAGCACGTTGGGCTGGGAGTGGGGCTTACCCGATTCCGCATTCTCCTTGGCGATCGACTGCGGCGTAGCGGTCAGCCAAGAGAGTAGTATCAACACGAATAGTTTCAATCGCTCGATGGAGATTAAGCGAGATTGTCGTATGTGCAATTTCATCGGGCACCTTCCAATTGAACACAAAGAATAATCTCACGCAAAGGCGCAGAGCTCGCAAAGCGTTTTATGGTGGATTTTTTGCGAGCTCTGCGCCCGAGCGTGAGTTTTTTCAGGTGGTATCGACGACAGGTGAGGATTACCAAGTTCGCGAAGTGATGACGCCCTCTTCAGGACTGCTGGCTGTTGCGTAGAGTCGGCGTGGGATACGGCCTGACAGATAGGCTTCGCGGCCGGCCAAGGCGGCGTACTTCATGGCCGTCGACATGCGCACTGGATCGCGCGCGTGGGCAATTGCCGAATTGAGCAATACCCCATCGGCACCAAGCTCAAAAGCGATAGCCACATCGCTGGCCGTACCTACACCGGCGTCGACGATGACGGGATAGGCTGGATCGTCCTCTTTGAGATACTCAAGGATGATGCGTAGGTTGTTTGGGTTGAGGATACCTTGGCCACTGCCGATGGGGCTTCCGGCAGGCATTACGCAAGCCGCACCGGCTTCTTTCAAGCGGCGCGCGACGATTGGGTCGTCGCTGGTATAACACAGCACTTGGAATCCATCGGCTACCAGCGTCTTGCAGGCTTCAATGGTTGCAACCGGATCGGGGAGAAGCGTCTTGCTATCGCCGAGCACTTCCAGCTTGACCCAGTCGGCCCCGGGATTCTCGAGCGCGGACAGGATTTCACGTCCGAGTTTGGCGACGCGCACGGCGTCGTTGGCGTTATAGCAGCCGGCCGTATTAGGGAGTAACAAGTACTGTGCAGGGTCGATATAGTCGAGGATGTTTTGCCCCGAGCGATCGTACATTCGCTCGCGGCGAACGGCAACGGTCACGGAACAGGCCCCTGAGGCGACGAGCGAATCGCGCATCAATTCAAGTGTATCGTACTTGCCCGTCCCCACAATCAAACGGCTCGACAGCGCATGGCCACCAACGCATAGCGGTAGATCGTCGACGAGCGGAGCGTTGCTGAGCGATGGTGCGTACGTGTGGGAATTCATGTGAATGAACATTCAGAGCGTAGGGGCACGGATCGGCGATGCGTCCGCGACTATAACTAAAGGTTACCTGCCGTTAACCGCCGCCGACCAGCGTGACTGCTTCGACGGTATCGCCAGCGGCCACGCACTGCGATGCGTGCAGGGCGCGTGGCACGATCTCTCGATTGACTTCGACGGCCACCAAACGGCTGCGGATCTCTGCCAAGGCCAGCAACTGTTCGATCGTAGTCCCTGGGGGAACGTCGAACGACTGACCGTTGAATTCAATAGTGAGCTTGTGCATGGGATTGGATAGCGTTTTGTCCATATTTACTTTTTTGGGTAATGGACCAGGTTACGATTCCTGCGGTCTCACAAACCTGGGACTCGTTACGTCATCCGTTAAGGCGAATGCCCAAACGGCTGGTACGACGAAGCCAAGCCAGAGCTACCGACGGCGGAGCGTTGGGCCACATTATTCGTCGAAGGCCGCGTCGAAGGCGCGATCGCTGGGGCTGAAGTTCATCTTCTTAGTAAAGGCACACGCTTCGGCTGCACCAAACTCCCGGTTCATGCCGCTATCCTCCCACTCGATGCTCAGCGGGCCTTGGTAGTCGATCACATTCAGCGCGCGGATGATCTCTTCAAAGTTGACGCCTCCACGCCCTGGGCTACGGAAGTCCCAACCGCGGCGAGGATCACCAAAGTTGAGGTGGCTAGCCAAAATGCCCGAGCGTCCATTGAGCGTTTGAATCGCGTCTTTTACATGGACGTGGTAGATGCGATCGGGGAAGGCTCGAATAAACTCGACCGGATCAATTCCCTGCCAAACCAAGTGGCTCGGGTCGAAATTAAAACCGAACTCCTCGCGATTTCCCAAGGCTTCGAGCGCGCGCTGGGCGGTGTAGATGTCGAATGCAATTTCCGTTGGATGCACCTCTAGGGCAAACTTGATACCGCATTCGCCGAAGACATCCATGATTGGATTGAATCGCTCGGCGAACAACTTAAAACCATCCTCGATCATCTTTTCGGAAACGGGGGGGAACGAGTAGAGCAGGTGCCAAATGCTAGAACCGGTAAAGCCGTTGACGATTCCCACACCAAAACGCTGTGCGGCGCGGGCACTCTGCTTGAGTTCCTCGATCGCCCGCTGATTCACCCCCGACGGCTTGCCGTCGCCCCACACGTAATCGGGCAAGATCAGTTTGTGCCGTTGGTCAATCGTGTCACACACGGCTTGTCCCACCAAGTGGGCGCTGATGGCGTGGCACTCGAGCCCATTGGCTTCGAGCAATTCACGTTTCTTCGTGCAATAGCTGTCGTCGGACATCGCCTTGTCGACTTCAAAGTGGTCTCCCCAACACGCCAGCTCGATACCATCGTAGCCAAATTGGCTCGTCATCTTGGCCATCTGCTCGATGGGCAGGTCCGCCCATTGTCCAGTGAAGAGCGTTACGGGGCGTGCCATGGGGGTAGTCTCCTGGAATTCTTGGTAGAGGTCGAAGTCGAACTTGATTGTGCGCATTCAAAATGGCCCAGCCAAGGCCACTTTGAGTCGCTCTAGGGTAATGGTTAAGGGGCCATTGTGGTAGTAGGCAAACGGGTGATCCAAAATTGGCCAACGCCAAAAAACGGCCACAAACTCGCCAAGAAACACCGTGGCTCGTATCCACGCGGGCGATGGGTCTGAAACTCCGTGTCCTCCGTGCCTCTGTGTTTCCGAAACATTCCTACCTGGGGTAGTGGACGAGGTTACGAGTCCTTTCGACTTAGTAGGTACCAGGGACTCGTAACCTCGTCCTCTACACCAAACCCTAAGATTGAAAATGGTCGAAGCACTAGAAGTTGAGAGTGGGTTTGTTAATCAATTTCCATGAAGTAAAGCTAGTGGACGGCATTCGCCGCGTCGTAAATGGCTATGAATGAAAGAATGCGATCGCGCTAATCCTTGCGGCAGATGGAGATGTTGGCTGGGTCGTAATTGCGCACATCCCATTCGACCGATGGCATGGCGGCGGGCAGGTCGAAGCCCCATTCGCTCTCGCACACAATCCGGCTGCCAGCAGGGCTGGCTGCGTACAGCTCCATCAGACCTTGGCACAGACGCTGCGTATCGCTGGTCCACATTTTGTACGGTGGGCAACAGAAGACAATCCAGGGGAGGTCAGGCCAATCCCGTCGCGCCATCTCGATGTTTCTCAGCCAACGCAGCGTATCGACATTGAAGACCTCGATGCGGTCGCTGAGCCGAAGGGTTTCCATGCTGTTCAGCATCGTCGCAACGGCTGGACGCGACATTTCGAGTATGATCGCTCGATCCGCACCGCGACTAATCGACTCGAACGCCAAAATGCCAGTCCCACCAAACAGGTCGATGGCAAAGTGATTGTACAAATAGCCGCCGAGCAAACTGAACACGCTTTCGCGAGTTCGTTCTTTCATCGGACGCGTGCCGGGATCTCCGTTGTAGTCGATCTTTCGACCGCCCAACTCACCCGCCACGATCCGCAACCGAGTTGGCGACAATTTCGGTTTAGCCACCGGTCTCCGCGCGGGAACGTCGGCTAGCTCGGCATCGCGTAAACGTCGACTTCGGTTCAAAAGCGTGCTCCCCAAACATGTAAAACGACTACAATACAGGATAACCGCCAAGCCCATGCTAGAATAGTGCTTCAACCATTTTGGATTTCGGGGTTGGTTGTAGTGAACGAGGCCTGCGAGTCCCTAGCGGTTAGCGTTTCAAACGGACTCGGGGGCCTCGTCCACTGCCCTAAACAAAAATGTGGTCAGCCATATCGTGAAAAAAAGCAATGCAATGCGACTGACCGGCGGAGCGGTCAGCGACTATCAAAGGACCGAAGCCTATGCACGTCATGGTCGTACAGCTCGATATGGCTTGGGAAGACAAGACTCGCAATCGCAATCGCGTAGTCGAGCTGCTTGCGACCAGTGATGTACCACCTGGGACGCTGATCGTGCTGCCGGAAATGTTTGAAACGGGCTTTAGCATGAACGTCGAAGCGACCGCGCAGGACGCTCACTGCCAGGGGGAGAGTTTCTTGCGAGGATTGGCGGTCAAGTACCAATCGGCGGTGATAGGGGGCGTGGTCAGTCCAGCCCGCGAAGATCCTACGAGTGGCCGGAAAGTGGCCAGTAACGAAGCGGTCGTGTATGGCCCGGATGGGAGCGAGCTGGCCCGGTATCGCAAACAGCACCCATTTTCACTTTCGGGCGAGGATCGTTGCTATCCGGCAGGCGAAATGGGAGTTGCGTTTGAGTGGCAAGGAGTTCGCATTGCACCCTTCATTTGCTACGACTTGAGGTTTCCTGAGCTATTCCGCACCGCTGTGCGGGATGGGGCAGAAATGTTTGTGGTCATCGCCTGTTGGCCAGCCGTTCGTTCGGAACACTGGGTACGACTGTTGCAAGCCCGCGCCATCGAGAACTTGGCACTCACGGTCGGAGGGAATCGCTGTGGCCACGAGCCCAAGTTGGAGTTCGATGGTCGCAGTGCGGCTTTTGATCACCTCGGGCGCTGTCTGTTCGAGGCGGATGGGCGCGAGCAAATCCTGCGCTGCGACTTCGATGCGGCTACCATGCGGCAGTGGCGCGACAAATTCCCGGCGCTACGGGATAGTCGTGTGCTTAGCAACTTGTGATAAACGAAAGCGCTGGCGCGATTTAACCCGGATTGTGGTGCTCACGCAACTCGATCCTAGAGTCAAAACTGGTTGAAGCACTAGCTGGCGATTTCACCGATCTCGACGCGTGTGTACTTCTGGCGATGGCCGGTACGGCGCTGATAGTTCTTACGGCGGCGGAATTTCTGAATGTAGACTTTGTCACCCTTTTCGGTGCCAATTACCGTGGCGGTAACCTTCGCACCGCTGATGGCTGGGCTACCGAGTTTCAAGCCTTCGTCGCCGCCGATGGCTAGTACGTTCGCAAATTCGAGCGTGTCGCCCGCCCCTACGTCTTGACGCAAGTCGATATCCAAATGCTGGCCGGGTTGAACTTTATATTGACGACCGCCGTCGACGATAATGGCGTACATAATGACTCTCAAGGGCTCACGAGGGGGGGAGTAGGCAACCAACTGGCACCTGGGGCTTCTGGCAAAACGCTCCAAGCCCATTTGCGAATCCAGCAATTTATCGGACGAGTCGCCGCCCGTCGAGCCCTAATTGGGGAGGTTGCCGCGATAAATGTTCAAGGGGTAACTTCAATTGCGCTCGCGTCGTGTTAGTACTTGACCGACTGCCCCGCAAGCTGACAATGATCGCTAGTGTCAAGTATGTGAATAAGCCCATTGTTCTTTTGCCTGCGAGAAACCCTAACGGTGCCAGAGAATTCACGCATCCGCCGCGCATTGATAAGTTGTAGCGACAAACTCGGCTTGGCTGATTTCGCCACTGGGCTAATCGCCAATGGGGTTCAGCTCTATTCGACGGGTGGCACCCGCCGCCACCTGTCCGATCACGGTATCGAGTCCATCGACGTGGCCCAGTACACGGGCTTCCCAGAAATGATGGATGGTCGCGTAAAAACGCTTCACCCCAAAGTTTTTGGTGGGATTCTGGGACGTCGCAATAATATCGACGATCTCAATTCGATGCAGGACGAAGGGATTTTGGGGTTCGATCTGGTCGTGGTCAACCTCTATCCGTTTGAGTCTACCGTGGCGCGTTCCGGTGTGACGCAGGCCGAGGCGATCGAACAGATTGACATTGGCGGACCGAGCCTCATACGGGCAGCGGCCAAGAACCACCAGTGGGTAACAGTGGCGACTCGTCCTGAGCAGTACAGCTCTATCCTGTCGGCGGTCGAAGCGGAGGGGAGTACCACTATCGCTCTCCGCCGCAAGCTGGCGGGTGAGGCCTTCGCGCTGACATGCCAATATGACCAAGCGATCGCAGACTACTTCCGCAGTGACATGGGGGGGCACGAGTTCGCAGAGAACATCACCATCCGCTTGGAGCGCAAGAGTCAACTGCGATACGGAGAAAACCCGCATCAGAAAGCGGCCGTCTATCGCATTGCCAAGAACCCCACCGCCAGCGTGGTTAGCGCGCGGCACATTCATGGCAAAGAGCTCTCCTACAATAATATCCTCGACCTGGACAGTGCGCTGTCGATCGCACGCAGTTTCGGACAGCCCGCTGTGGCGGTCGTCAAGCACAATAACCCGTGCGGCACAGCCACTTCCGCCAAGCTTTCGTTGGCGGCTCGCAAGGCTTTGGAAGGGGATCCCATTAGCGCCTTTGGTAGCGTGCTGGGGTTCAATCGCACCGTCGATGTCGAGACGGCTGAGATTTTGGTTGAACCGGGGTTGTTTATCGAAGCCATCATTGCTCCCGATTTTGCTGCCGGTGCGGTGGGAATATTGACCACGCGACCCAAGTGGCGCGACAACGTGCGATTGATGCAAGTGGGTCGGATCGAGCCGGCCAGCGCCGAGATCTCGGTTCGCTTTCTAGCCGGCGGGGCGCTGGTGCAGGAGGCGGATAATCTCCCTGCTTTCCACGTGCAGTGGAAGACCGTGACCGATGCGCCGGTCAACGATGCGCTGTGGGATGACATCTATTTCGCATGGGAGATGGTACGGCACGTCAAGAGCAACGCCATCGTGCTCGGACGCGACACCGCTCTGGTAGGAGTTGGAGCTGGACAAATGAGTCGCGTCGACAGCGTCGATATCGCCATTCGCAAGGCCGGCGATCGAGCCGCAGGGAGTATCATGGCCTCGGACGCCTTCTTCCCTTTTCCCGACTCGATCGAGGCGGCAGCACAAGCCGGCATAGTCGCCATTGTGCAGCCCGGCGGATCGCGACGCGACGACGAGGTCATCGCGGCTTGCAATCGACACCGTATTCCGATGGTCTTCACCGGTGCGCGCCACTTCAAACATTAATTAGTTTTACCCCTTGATTGACGCTATCAGCCCGCAGCGCCACTCCTGCTAGACATCCATGTACGGCTGTTAGAACCAACATGAAAAACATCCTCGACAAGATCGTGAGCGTCAAACGCAAGGAAGTCGAGGAGGCGATCCGTCAACGCCCAATGCGCGACGTGATGAAGGCGGCCGACACGGCCCCCGCTCCACTCGATTTTTTAGAACCGCTGCGGGCCGCTCAGCCCATTCGCCTAATCGCCGAAGTCAAAAAAGCCAGCCCGTCCAAAGGGATCATCCGCGAGGATTTCGATCCCATCGCCATCGCCCAAGCCTACGAGCAGGGTGGTGCAAGCTGCATTAGCGTGCTGACCGACGTGCCATTCTTCCAAGGTTCACTCGACTACCTCGCAGCCATCCGCGCCGCCGTGACGCTCCCATTGCTTCGCAAAGATTTTATCATCCATCCGTATCAGATCTTCGAAGCGCGGGCCAATGGTGCCGACGCCATCCTGTTGATCGCTGAATGCCTGACGCGACAAGAACTCAAGGGCTTGCAGCAACTGACTCGCGAGCTGGGGATGCACGCCCTAATCGAACTCTATCTCCCCGCCAATCTGGACAATGTGCTCAATACAGGAACCGAGTTGGTTGGAGTCAACAACCGCGACTTGACTACCTTCGAAGTGGACTTGGAGCGCACTATCAAACTGCGCAAGCTGATTCCAGAGCATTGCACGTTGGTCGGCGAGAGTGGAATCGCGACTCGAGCCGACGCCTTGCGACTCGAAGCCAATAACGTTCAGGCGATGCTGGTCGGCGAATCTCTGATGCGCCAAACCGACGTAGCCAATGCCACTCGGACGCTACTGGGACTCGCATGAGCTCACGATAAATGCAACTCGTCCCAGCCGATGCGGCGACCACGCGAGCTGGCGGTGCGCCCCAAGATGGCCGTGAGTGTAGCCTCGACGGCATCATCAGCTTGATTGAACTTCGCCCGTTGATCAATCGCAGCGAGCAAACTTTGCGCCAGCCCATCTTCGCCCCCCTCCGATGTGGCGCGCCACGCCAGCCGTCCGTTGGCGTCAAATATTTTGCCGGCCGCCAAGTCGCAGTGACCATTGCTTCCCTGAACGGTCAACGATAGCCGTGCGGGGCGGTTGTCATCGATCAACAAGCATTGGCTGAGCACCGAAACGCCACCCGCATAACGGAATTCAATTGGAGATGGTCCGCCGTGCTGCTCAGAGCCGGCGCGCTGCGGATTGACCTCGAGTGGCTCGGCCTCGAGCGGATGATCCCCTAGGACCCAGTTGATCACATCCAAGTTCTGCACATGCGGCTCGACCCACGGCCCGCCGCTGGCCCAGGCGTGCTGCGTCCAGTTGCGAAGCTGCACCTCCAGTTCCGACCGGGATTTACCACCGCGGTTCGCACGCGGCTGACGTACCGACTGAATGGCCTGAGCCGATACGATCTGGCCAATTGCGCCGGAGCGCAATTGAGCCACCGTGGCTTGGTATTGTGGCTGGAACCGTCGCGGAAGTCCGACGCCGACTACCAAGCGTTGCTCAAGCGCCAGTTGGTTGGCCGCTTGGAACCTCTCCACTCCCATGACGTCGATCGCAATCGGCTTTTCAGCATAGATATGTTTGCCAGCCGCGACGACCGCTTCGAAGTGTTGAGGGCGAAAAGCCGGGGGAGTCGCCAGCAGTACCAAGTCGACGTCTCGATCGAGCAATTGTCGATAGCCGTCGAGTCCCAGACACCGCGAGGCGCTGTCGACAGAAACTTGCTGCGGATATTTTCCTTTGAGTCCACGCAATATCCGCTGTAGAGAGTCGGGAAAGGCGTCGGCCACGGCTGTCAATTGAACGCAACCATGGGGCCGGCTAGCCGCCAACAGGTTATTAACGACCGCGATGCCTCGAGAGCCGCAGCCGACCAAGCCGACTTTTATCACGCGCCCCGCCGCAGGAACGATCGTCGGCGGGTGACGTAGCGAGTCTGTGGTGGTGGCGGCAGGCGGACCGGTCGCCGGCAAACCTGCGGCAGGCAGCGCACCGGCGAGCAGCAACGACGATCCACGGATGAAGTGACGACGACTGTCTTCAGGCCGATCGCCTGCGGGCGGACCTACTGTCGAAGGTGGTTGCGACATAGCACGAGCCAGAGTCTACCTAGCGGAGGGGAAAGAGCGACGCACAAAGTTAATGATCGCCGAGCGGGGAGTGCTCAGCAAATCGAAAAGTTGAATCACCAATCAAAGGCGGTGGCAGCATCAACTTTGTGCGTCGGCTAGCGGAAGCGGGGAGCGTGGTAGCACTGAAAAACTAAGGTCCAAAAAGCGCGATCACCTTGCCAAGGCTCCATAGGTTAAGCAATCCCACTGCGACAACCGCTACCAGTCATCAATCGCGGCGAGTTTTCTTACTAGAGCCTGTCCTGGCTACCTTAGCCTGCCATCAGTGAGTTTTAAAATACCACTACTTCGTAGCGATTGCAAGCGCCGACTGAAGAAAAATTTTCATTACTTTCGTAGCTACTCCCAATCGGACTACGAACTCGGCAGACTCCTGCCCGCTAGAATTTCAGCGATGTGCATGATCACCAACGGCTGCTTACGGCGGCGAATGATCCCGTCCATATGCATCAGGCAACTGGTATCGGTGGCGGTCATGACCTGCGCACCTGCCTGCACGTGATCTGCCACTCGGTCAGCTCCCATCATGACCGATACTCCCTCTTCGGCCACTGCGAAGGTTCCCCCAAAGCCGCAACATTCGTCGACGCGTTGCAGCTCGACCAGTTCTAGCTCTGGAACCATCTCCAGTAGCCGTCGAACTTTGTTGGGTTGCTCGACCATCAGTTCTGAGCAGGGCCCCAAACGCAGTTCGCGCAATCCATGGCAACTGCTATGCAATCCCACTCGGTAAGGAAAGGGATGGGGTAGCGAGCTGACGTGCATGACATCGGTCAGAAACTCGCACAGCTCCCAGACTCGGGTCTTCATCCGTTCGAACCGCTCGTCGGCATGGAACAGCGATTGGTAGTGGTTGCGAACCATCGACACGCAGCTCCCCGACGGGCAGACAACATGCTCGTAGTCCGAAAAGATCTTTACGAAACGCTCTGCTAGCGGGCGAGTGTCATCCAAACAGCCGGTGTTGGCCATCGGCTGACCACAACACGTCTGCTCGGTCGGATAGTCGATTTCGATCTCGGGAAAGCGACTGAGGACTTCAACCGTCGCCATGCCCACCTGGGGAAAGAGCTGATCGATGTAACAAGGAATGAACAAGCCCACACGCATGGGTGATAACCTCTCGCAGTCGAATGAGCGCGTCCGCTTCGTTTGTGGTATGCATTAGGCATGGCCCAATAGGGCCACGCGGCGACAAAACGAAAAGCCTACCAGTCCATCCGCCGCGGTACTAGTGTATAGGGCTGTAGGCATCGTCTCTAAACTCCGTAGCCACCCTCGCCAAATTCCGGAAGCGCTGGAGTCTAGTGCTTTGTCCAAGTTAAGAATTAGGGTTGGAAGTAGTGGACGAGGGTACGAGTCCCAAAACGTATAACGGATCAAGCGGACTCGTAACCTCGTCCACTACCCTAAAATGGTTTATGGACAAAGCACTAGGCTTTAGCCGATCCCCTCACTTCACCTCCCCTCCCAAAGGCCACACTCGAACCATTGCGGTGGTTGATATAGATTCCTGCGGCCTGGCGAACGTAGCTACCTGGAATTTTGAGTCAAAACCTAATCGCGAGGAACTACGTGATGCACGTTGTCCATCACGTTCTCGTAGCCGTTCTTAGGGAGAGCGGGGATTTTGCTTCCATCTACGAGCAAATTGTACGCAAGCAAAATCGTGACCGGGGCACTATTTTCCATACAACCATAGATGAAATGAAAGGGATAGATGGCTAGCGCGCGATCTGGCGAAAATACTCCGACAGCCTTCGAGTCCTCGAAGTCGTGGAACGTTACTGCGGCCCATTGCCAGCCAAGTTCACTGGTCAATTGTTGGCCCCACAGGCTCCCCAGCGTCATCGACAGATCTTCGTCCTCGGCAGTCTGCGGACGCTCCCCCTTTTGCCATGCATAAACAAATTCGTCGACCGCCCGAACTCGATCAAGGGCTGTTGCATCCGCGTCAAGCCCGAGCAACGACGCAGCCTCTCGAGCGCTAACTCCAATGCTACCAACCAACTCCGCGTCGATATTCACTTCCGTAATGTTGGGCAATATGTCAGCCAATAGTATCCTCGATTCGCATCTTGCCATGAAGAATTCCGAGTATTTCAACACGGTCTTCGTTGATGGCGACGTAAGCGATACGGTAGTTGCCGTAGAGTATTTCTCGAACTTCACGATCCTCGACAGGTAGGTAGCGACCGCCCAATCGTGGGAAGGCCTGCAGCAATTGTATTTTTGAGTAGATGCCGCGAGCAACACCCAATGCAGCGTTTGGACTATCAGCAGCTATGCGATCGTGGATTTTTTCTAACCAAGCCGCAGACTCTTGAGTCCAAACTATTTCTGCCACGATTCGATCCTCTGCCTAACATCGTCATTGCTGATGACGCGTCCGGCATCGGAGTCGGCGAGTCCACGATCGATCATCCGCGCGAAGGCCAGTTCACGCAAAATCTCGTCGTAAGTGCTATCATCAGGTTGCTGTGCAATGATGTCAGACATTGTTTGCTTCACACTTGTTGCTGTAGGCATTGAGGGCTCCAAATGACTAGATTGGATCTACGTGACGACCGACGGCGGGGAGACGTCTGAACATCTGTATTTGCTGGATGTTACTCGCCTGCAGTGCAAGGAGTCGGAGGCGGCATAAGTTATCTTGCCATCTCCGAGCGGCATTCTGCGTACAGTGTCTCAATTCGCAGTTTTCAATCACCATCGGCCCAATCTATTTCTTTCATCAAATCGCGTGGCTTCCAATAGTGGATCAATTCCAATGAACTTCCGAGCGTCAGCTCTTGCCAGCTCGCCCCCGAAAAACGAAAGACGGCTATGGCGGCGGTAGGCATCTCAATGACGCGACCACTCCAGTGGCTGGCCAATCCAGCGAGGCCCGGATTGTGCGCTACCAGCAACACGCTATCCCACGCATCGTGCAACGCACGAAGCGAATCGACGATCTGCTGCGGCGTGGCTAAGTAAAGCTCACGAGAGGTCAACACCTCGGGCGATTCTTCCCACTCAGCCTGCATGAGCTCGAGCGTTTGCTGCACGCGCACAGCCGAACTGGCTAAGGCAATGTCGATGACAGGATATGCCGAATGCAAGTGTTTGGCCACTACCGGCGCGACCGTGCAACCGCGGGCATTCAGCGGCCGATCGTGATCGGACAATCCAGGCTGCTTCCAATCGCTCTTGGCATGACGCATGAGTATCAATGTTTTCATGTGCGATATCATACGTTTCTTTTAGATTCCTGCGATGCGCTGCCGGGGTTGGGTGTCAGTTGGGTTCAGCTCGGGATTCGAGGTTTTGAGCGGCTTTTTGCAAGCACTTCTTGATTGGGGTTAATCCTCTTGCATACTGCGGTCTGTCTCCAAGTGTACCTTCAACTGAAAAATGGCTTGACTTGCCGGACAAAGAATGGAATAATTAACCATCCGGATAGACGGATGGATGAGGTTTGAGGTTGTCGGGAAAGCAAGGTAATGGTCAATTTGGCTCCATTAGAATGGCTGCAAACGCTGGCGGACGCCACGCGAGTGCGGCTGCTACTGATGTTAGAGCAGCAGGAATTGTCCGTTTCGGAGCTGTGCGGCATCGTGCAACTGCCCCAGAGCACCGTCAGTCGGCACCTCAAAGTGCTGTCAGCCGATGGCTGGATTGTCAATCGCCGCGAGGGGACCAACCAGCTTTACCGCATTGAAGCCGAGGCATGGGAGCCAGCCCGAACCGGGTTGTGGAGTTGGTTGCGGCAGCAGGCAGACACACCCACCACTGGGCTCGACCGGCAGCGGTTGGTACAAGTCCTGGCGCAGCGGTCGCGGAGCGAAACGTTTTTCTCCTCGACCGCCGAGCAGTGGGACAAATTGCGAACGGAGCTGTTCGGCCAACATTTAGATAGTTACGTGCTAGCCGCTTCGCTGCCGAGCGATTCGGTGGTCGCCGAGCTGGGTTGTGGATCTGCACCGCTGAGTCACTTGGTCGCACCGTATGTGCGGCAAGTCTTTGCAGTGGACAATTCGGCGGCCATGTTAGCGGCGGCCAAGCAGCGCCTGGGCGGTTTGAAGAATGTACGTATCGAGCTGTCGTCGTTGGCGGAATTGAAATGGAAAGATGACTCGTTGGATTTGGCTTGGCTGGTACTGGTGCTACCGTATTTGACCGAGCCGGTGTGCGTATTGAAAGAAGCATCGCGCGTGCTCAAAGGTGATGCGTCGATCGTCCTGCTCGATTTGTTGCCGCATGAGCGGTCGGCTTATCGTCAAGAGATGGGCCATGTCCGCTTGGGGGTCAGTCGCGAAGAGTTGACGGGTTGGTTGTGCGCAGCCAATTTGTCATTGAAGCGATATTGCCAACTGCCGCCCGATCCACAGGCCAAGGGGCCTGCACTGTTCCTGGCGGTGGCTGTTTGCGCGTGAGTCGAGTTGACCATCGCGATATCGAGGGTAGTGGACGAGGTTACGAGTCCTGAACGGTTAACGATTCAAAGGGACTCGTAACCACGTCCACTACACCAAACCCTAAGATTAAAAATGGTTGAAGCACTGGGTTGAATTTACACTTTTTCGAAGATCTGTTTTTAGGAGTTTAGCGTATGAGTACTGTAGCCAGTCCCAAGCCAGAGGCGGCCAAGGCATCGGGCGGTCGTCCGAAATTCAAAGTTCGCGCATTCGATTTGCTAGCCGACGGCAAGCGTGCCGAAGCTCAAGCCCTCGTCGACTTGGGGCGTAAGGAGCTGTTATTGGCCGAAGAAGAGATGCCGGGTCTGATGGTGCTACGCGAGCGATTTGGAGCCAAGCAGCCGTTGGCCGGAGTTAAGATCATGGGTTCGCTGCACATGACCGTGCAGACCGCCGTGCTGATTGAAACTTTGGTCGACTTGGGTGCCGACGTGCGTTGGGTAAGTTGCAATATTTTTTCGACGCAAGACAGTGCGGCTGCGGCAGTAGTGGTGGGCCGCACCGGGACGCTGGACGATCCTCAAGGAACTCCAGTCTTTGCCTGGAAGGGTGAAACGCTTCCCGAGTATTGGTGGTGTACACAAGAAGCGATCGTATGGCCCGACGGCTCGGGACCGGACATGATCGTCGACGATGGTGGCGACGCGACGATGCTGGTTCACAAGGGGGCTGAATTCGAGGCGGCTGGTAAAGTGCCTGCCTTCGACGCCGACAACGAGCCCGAAGAATGGGGCGTGATTCTCGATCTGCTGCGCAGCGAGTTGAAGAAGAATCCTGGCCAGTACACCAAGATGGCTAAGGCCATTCGCGGCGTCAGCGAAGAGACCACCACCGGCGTGGCTCGGCTGTATGAAATGGAACGCAACGGCACGCTGCTGTTCCCAGCCATCAACGTCAACGACTCGGTCACCAAGACGAAGTTCGACAACATCTATGGTTGCCGTCACTCGTTGGTCGACGGACTGAACCGCGCTACCGACGTCATGCTCGGTGGCAAAGTGGCCGTGGTCTTCGGTTTCGGCGAAGTCGGCAAGGGAAGCTGTCAATCGTTGCGTGGCCAAGGTTGTCGCGTAATCGTCACAGAAATCGATCCGATCTGTGCCCTGCAAGCGGCTATGGAAGGTTATGAAGTCAAGCGGCTCGAAGACGTTATCAGCTTTGCCGATATCTTCATTACCACCACCGGTAACAAAGACATCATCACCGCCGAGCACATGTCCCAAATGAAAGACAAGGCAATCGTCGGTAATATCGGCCACTTCGACCACGAGATCGATATGGCAGGTATCCACAAGCTCGAGAAGGCGGGCAAGGTCGAGCGGATCAACATCAAGCCGCAATACGATCAATTCCGCTTCAAGGAGACTGGACGTAGTGTCTTGATCTTGGCCGAAGGTCGTCTGCTCAACTTGGGTTGCGCCACGGGGCACCCTAGCTTCGTCATGAGCGCCAGCTTCACCAATCAAGTACTGGCGCAATTGGAATTGTGGGCCAAGCGCGATACGGGCGATTACGAAAAGAAAGTTTACGTCTTGCCCAAGCACCTGGATGAAGAGGTCGCGCGACTGCACCTGGACAAGCTCGGTGTGAAGCTGACGGTGCTGACGAAGTCGCAAGCGGATTACCTGGGCGTTCCCATCGAAGGACCTTACAAGCCCGAACACTATCGTTACTAGGTGTGCTTGGTTCTTAGTTCTTAGTTCTTAGTTCTTAGTTCTTAGTGCTTGGTGCTTGGTGCTTGGTTCTTGGTGCTTAGTGATTGAGATTGGAGAGAGGTTGCCGATGGTAGCCTCTCTTTCTTCGTTGTTTTCCTGCCGATCATCTTCGCCTTGGACTGCTCTTCGTGATTCATTGAGCCTCAATGTGGCCCGACGCTCCGCCGTCGGAACTTCATGCACCGCCTTGGACCACTTTTCGCAATTCATTGAGCCTCAATGTGGCCCGACGCTCCGCCGTCGGAACTGCATTCGCCACATTCGCCCACTCTTCGCTGTTCCGTGAGCCAAACTATGGTCCAACATGTCTGAGTAGGGGCACTAGACCAGCAGCCCTTTTCCGGGGATGCTAACAGGTCTGTTGGGAGCCATCGTTGACGGCTCCCCCTGTCCGGCTGTCTTCTTTTTCCAAATGGTGAACTTGCCCCATGTTTGAGACGCTTGCTGCTGCGCCGCCCGATCCTATCTTGGGGCTGACGGATACTTTTGTACAGGATCCACGGTCCGACAAAATTAATCTGACCATTGGCGTCTATCGCGACGAATCGGGTTTGACGCCTATCCTTAAGAGCGTCAAGCAGGCCGAGGAGCGATTGCTTTCCAGCGAGAAAAGCAAGGGATATCTGGGGATCGACGGCTTGCCGGAGTTTCGCAAGCTGGCGGGTGAGTTGACGTTGGGCGAGTGGGTCGAGCCGGAGCGCGCGGCGGTTTGCCAAACCCCTGGCGGCACCGGTGCGCTGCGAGTAGCGGCGGATTTCTTGGCCAAGCAGACCCCCCATGCCCGCGTGTGGTGCAGCACACCGACTTGGCCCAACCACAATTCGATTTTCGAATCGGCTGGACTCGAAACCAAAGCCTATCCGTATTTGTCGGACGATCGCAAGTCGCTCGACTTCGCCGCCATGTTCGAATTGTTGGAGCGCGAAGGACGCGCGGGGGACGTATTGTTACTGCACGCCTGCTGCCACAACCCGACCGGAATTGACCCGACGACTGAGCAGTGGTCCGAATTGGCGGAGCTGGCAGGTCAACGCGGCATGTTGCCGCTGATCGATTTTGCTTACCACGGTTTTGGCGATGGCCTGGACGAAGACCGCCGAGCGATTGCGGAAATATCCAAACATCATGCAGAGTTTTTCGTGTGCAGTTCCTATTCGAAGAATTTTGGTTTGTACAGCGAACGCGTGGGCGCGCTGCTGGCAGTCTGTCCAGATCATACCATTGCCCAACGCTTGGCCAGCAATATCAAGGTCTCGGTGCGCAGCAATTACTCCAATCCCCCCAGGCACGGTGGGGCCATTGTGGCTGAGATTCTCGGTGATGCTGAATTGCGCGAACAGTGGCTGGTCGAACTGGCTCAGATGCGCGGACGAATTCACTCGATGCGTACGCAGTTTGTTGAGGCGATGAAACAAAGTGGCTGCGCTGTCGACTTTTCATTTCTGCTTGGGCAGCGCGGTATGTTTTCTTACAGCGGGCTGACGCCGATGCAAGTCGATTGGTTGCGCACGCAAAAGGGAATATACATCGTTGGAAGTGGACGCATCAATGTGGCTGGAATTACGACCAGCAACATGGCTACTCTGACTAACGCGATCGCCGAAGCGTTGCGAACTTAGCATCGACCGGAAAATTGGATTATGATTAATCGGTTCGCATCGAGTAAACGACGATTGAGCAGTTCAAGATCCCGATGGGAACCCGCGATGGTCGTTTAACGCCTAGCCGGAGCAGATTTAAGGCGACGCGGGCGGCTGGCAAAGGAGCCATCGCCTGCGCAGGCCGCGAGTGAGGGTTGGCGTACCCTGTGTTGCATCATCGCCGGCGTGTTGACTAGCTCACCTCGCGCACCTGCGGCCTGCTGCAGCTCGGCGTTAAACCCGGATTATTCGTAACCCGCAGCGTCAGCAAGGACGTTTGACGCAACTGCAAGTGGGTTGCGAAAAACCAAGGTAATTCATGCTTTTAATTTTCGACTCTGACTCAAACGTCCTTGCTGACGCTGCGGGTTACGATTGCATAGCAGACTGTTTTTTGCTCGTATGACGTAAACCTATTCGCTATCATCGTTTACTTCGTTTTCTCGCAGACTCATGAATAATCCGGGTTA
>JADYZV010000038.1 GCA_020852965.1 Pirellulaceae bacterium
CAGTGTTGCCCCCCCCCCCCCCCCCCCCCCCCCCCCCTTTTTGGGGCGGGGTGTTGCGGCTGCTACCAACACAGGTGACTGACTGACATCGCCGGCTCGCAATGATACTGGCAGGCTCCCGGTTTCGTGCTCGAGCACGATAGTATTCAACGCAAGATCTCCGTGCTTTCGAAGTCGGCAAAATACGCAAGTGCGGAGGCACCGACGGCACGTTGGCGGATTGAAGAGTCGATTGTCCGCCACCGTAACCGTAAACCGATCTGCTCAGTACGAAGTAAGCAATTCGTCCCAACCATCTTGGTCGTCATCCAATTGCGCAAGTAAACCATCGATAGGGAATGTATCGATAGGAGCGGCCATCGGGGGATCGGCAGCGAATGCGACAGGGGTCTGGCTCGGTTCGCCCTCACCACCGCGACCTGCGGCGCTGTGTGCGTTAATGTAATTGATTACTTGCAACACATCATTAGCCGTCAGCAAGCCGTCGGCATTGGTATCGATATACGGAGGAAAGGGAAGGTTGCTCCCGAGAAGCGAGCGCGCGCCACCGCGATTGAGCTCGTTGATTATCAGCAGCGCATCGATAGGGGTAATCAGGCCATCGTCGTTTACGTCAACGGGATCGCGTTCATTGTGCCAGAGGTGGGTTGCGGAGGCGAAGCCAAAGTCGACATTGAGCGTGGCAGCGCCGGCGAACACGGCCTCGGAGCGGATGGCGGGATGTGGATCGAGGGGCTGATTGTCGCCCAGGGCGGTTGCTCGGACGGTATAGTTACCGGAGGGAAGGGCAGGGAAGCTATAGGTCCCTAGCGGTCCAGTGGTCGTGACTGACTGGGGGCCAAATTGAAGGTTGTCCAGTTTAATGCTGAAATTGCCATAGCCACCGACGATGATATAGGCGATGTCGACGGCGGGCCGCGTGATCGTCATCGTTTCGACCTGTCCGCTACCTAGCGGAGCGGTCGTGTAGCGTTCGAGCAATTCGCCCGCCGCGTTGTAGGCTTCCAATCTTCCGATCGCATTGTTCACCGGCGCGATGGCGTCGATCTGCACCACGCCTGTCGGAGTGGCAAAGTTAGCTTGGAGCCGTCGCGTTACCGAGTTCCACAGCGAGGTGAATGTCTGGCTCGACTTGGAAAAGCCTTGAAAGTTCTGAGTGCCAGTGCTAGTACCTGTACCGGTGATCGCCGCCACGCGCCCGTCGCTATCGGTTCCTACTGAACTCAGCGCTAGCTTGGGATTGAAACCAGGAGGCAAGATATCTCCCGGCAAGTCATCGGGTTCAATGACGGTGCGCAGCGACAGTGCCGCGCCCGAACCATCGATCAGCTCGACCGTCCAACCGGGTTGCCCGAATTCGCCCACATCGCGCAGGCCATTGTGATTGGCGTCGACCCAAACAGCCCCATTGATTCCGGCTGTGGTTGCCGCATCGGCGCGGCTCAAATGGCCGACAAAAACATTGCTTACCACCGAAGTTTTCGAGTCGCGAGCACGGATTTCAAGCTGCGTGGCCGAGCTGGGAACGGGGATGCTCAGGTCGAGCGGAGCCTGGGCAACATTGGGTAAGGCAACGGTCTGCCAAGGGCCGCCATCGAAGCGCACCTCGATTTCGCGAATGCGATTGATGGTGATGTCATTTCCCTGACCAGACGGATTTCGATTGGGGAGCGTGCGCACGGTGGCGTTGCCGACGAACTTGTAGTCACCACTGGCCGCATCCCAATAGCCGGTACCGGTAAGTTGGTGAGGCACGTCGAGCACATCGAAGACGCCATCCCCATCGCTATCCTGCCAGCCGACCATGGCCAAGGTACTGGCGGGTGATGTGTGCGTGGAGTAGGCAGTTTCGAGTAGAGTACTAGCCGCCATGATGCTCGGCTGCTGAACAAAGCCTGGGGTTGGATTGTTGGCCGCGTTCGTGTTTTGCGTGTTGTAGTAGCCTCGGAAATCGGAGTACGAGCCACCTCCCGCGTACTCGTCGCGAGCCCAAAACAGATGTCCGGTCTCATGCGCGTAGGTCGAAGCGGGTCGTGTGGAAGGGACCACCATGAACAGCCCACCTGCAAACGAAAAGGCTTTGCTAAATGAGCCTCCTACGGCAAACTGGCCGTCGCTATCATTTCGGCTGTCGACAACAAAAATCGTCATCGCCCAGTCGGTTCCCGACTTGACGCGCTGCGCGTTGTTGAAGGCCCGCATGTCGGCTTCGAGACTGCTGGTGCGCTGGAAATCGATCGTATTCAAGAACTCGTTGGTCCAGAACGAATAATCGTTCGAGCGGCGGCTAATCGGCTCGTAGCTACTCGCTACCGGCGTGTCGGCATAGGCCGTATCGATGGTAAAGCTCAGCGGTGCCAGTGCACTTTGGGTCGCCAGCAGGTCGACCCACCAGTCGAGACCCTCGCGAATATTGGCCATCACCTCTTGGATGTGCGTGGGGGTCCAGTTTTCAGTGCTAGCGTCGATCTGGCCATTGCTCTCCAGCAGCACGGGAGTGACCACCACGCTACCGAGCATGAATTCGCCGGTATCAACGGTCGCGGCACCGAAGGGAAGACTCGTCAATAAGCGACGCGTCTCAAGCGGCTCCACGGACAGCGAGCGACAGCGGAGAGCTCGCAGCGGACTGCGTGAAATGCCTCTAGCTCTAACCATCGGTGCTGCCTCTCCCTGCTCACGCTGCGTACTACCATCAGTCCATTATATCTTACCTAACAGATCATCGATCAGCAGATCGGTCAAATCTCCCGCTATCGACTCGTCGCCGTCGTGATGATCGTTCAAACCGGCCCAGAAGTCATCGACCGAAATTGCGACCGCCTCAGAAGCGACAGAAGCGGCAATATCGGAATCGTCCTCCGTGCTGTCCAGCAGGGCTTGATCGTGCGTCGAATTCCCCGTTTCGCCGCGCTGAGCCAGGCGTGGACGTAGTACGTCTGCCAGCCCTCCAGCCCAATTGCTGGCTAGAACGGTTTGTTCCCCGATACCCAGCTCGCCTTCGGCTACCAGCCCGGGCGATGTGCCCGCTTCGCCTTCACCCGAGGCGCGAGGTCGCGAGTTGAGGTAGTTGATAAGAGTCAAAACATCGTTCGGCGTAACCAGCCCGTCACCGTTGACATCCACGAAAGGTGGCAAGCCAGTAGCATCGGCCAGGTTCAAAACCTTCGGCGCAGTGGGGGTGTTGAGATAGTTGATGACCTGCAATACGTCGATTGGCGACACGAAGCCGTCACCGTTGACATCCAAGCCATTGCCCAAGCTGTCGAGTATTCCGTTGGGATTGTAAAAAGGATTGGCCAAAATATTGACCTGATAGTCTTCCACTTCGCCATCGGGTGCGGAACCAATGGCGGACGCAACTGCGCTCGAACTGGTACTCAAGCGAACGCGAGCGTAGGTCTCGCCGATCTTGGTTCGCGCCGGACCGCTACCATCGCTCGTGCTGCGTGGAATCGTGAAAGCCACGGTAGTTGTCCCTGCAGCCACCGGTAGGGAACTGGCGACGCGTTCTGTGTCCGCGAAGATACCGTTACCATCGAAGTCGATCCACATCGAAGCGTAGGCAGCTTGTCCGGTGGTGTTGGTGACCGACAGCGTGACGCTGGTCTGGAACGCCGCGTAGATCGGCGAGAAGATTACGCCATCGTCACCAATATCGGCGTCGTCGCGACGTGCGTCGGCGTCCGGTGTAACCGTGGCTCCCAAACTCAAACCGTCGACCACCTTGTGCCGAGGACCATTTTCGGTGTTTGATGTCAAATAGGGCACCGGTGCGTCGCCGTAGTCGAGCCCTTCGCCTTGGAAAATGGTCAGCGTGGTCGTGCCGTCAGGCTGGTTGGCTTTCAATGGGTTGCCAGCCAGGTCACGAATCGGGCCGATGTCTGAAGCACCAGTGCCGGAGACACTAGTCGCTCCTAAAATCAAGACTTGAGATCCCAATTGCGTGACAATCACACCGGGTAGATTCTGAGCGTCAATGGCCGCCTTGATCAAAGCAGCATACGTTTCCGCTGTTTGACCGGCTGTAATGGTGACGGGAATTGCAACTGCTGCGGGTTGCCCAGCTTGGCCGCTTTGCGAAAGTACGGTGAGCGTCATATCCAGCACGGTGTTGGCATCACCACCAATCGTGATCAAGCCGCCGCCAGCATGCATCGGGGTCAGCCCTATCGAGGCGGCATTGATCGCAGTCACTAGGGCGGTGGCCACCGTCTGCAGGTTGGCCCCGACTGCGAAGCGAACGGGCTTGTTTCCGTTGGTAACCGAGTTGTTGGTGTCGATCTCAAAAGTTACCGGCGTACCGGTGCGGTTGATGGTAAACGTCTGACCGTCTTCCAGCCCAATCGGCTGTCCGGCGCTCAGTGGAATCTGAATTCCGAAGCCGGTTTGTACGCCAGTCTTTCCGGTCAGGATCAGACCACTATCGACCGGATCGATTGAGACCTGACGCGAGCCTTGAATTTGCAAAGTTCCAGGTGCCACTTCTTTCACGTTGACGTTTAGCAATGCTCCCTTGATCGACGTCTCAATCAATCGCGCCACACTCTCAGGGGTTGTCGCCGATGTAATGTCGATGGCTCGATTGCCGCTGGTTACGCTGCCATCCAAGTCGATTTCAAACACGACTCGTCGCGCACCATCGTCGATTGCGAAGGTCTTACCGTCGAGTACGCTGGGGTCGGCGGGGAGGCTGGGGTCGATGGGGTTGGGGGGGAGCGCGGGTACTGTCAACAGATAGCCGTATTCGAGCTCGAAAATAGTCTGCTTACTGGTATTGTCGACGATAGATAGTTGAGCACCATCGATGTATGTCGGCTGCGCAGTCACCGCAGCAGCCGGCGAATTGAGGAAACGAATCGTGTAAACACTTTCGGGTTCCCAAATGCCAGCCAATGGCGTCAGGCGAATAATGCCGTTGGTTGCATCGAAGCCAAACACATAGTCCGTTCCCTGGATCAAGGGTTGGTTCTGCAACCGCACGCCGTCGACGATTTTGGGACCGTAGAGGATGACCGAAGATGCAGACACGGTAGCCGGATCGACACCGGACCCCAAGGCAGGGTCACTCGGTTCAATTCCATCGACGATGTGAATATCGAAGTAGTTGAGCATGCCACCGGTCAGTTCCACGACTCCCGAGGCTGGATTACCATCGCGTCCTGCGAAGTCGTTGTCGACTGGGTTGAGCAGCACCAAGGATGGTCCCACGAAGTCAGCACGGTCCGAGGCACCGCGATCTTTGAAGACATTTTCTCCGAGACCGCCCGGTGATTCAACCGTAGGGTCATCGGAACGCAGTTGGCCGTTGATGTCGTACTGTGGGGCTAGGATTGGCGAAGCCGCGATACCCAGCGGTTGTTTGACCGCCAACAGCGAAGTGCGGTCTTGTAGCGAATCGATACTGCTATCAATCAGCAGCGAATTGGTAGCAGGGTATAGATTGCCGGTAGTCGGATCGACGAATAGACTCGTGGAGTCAGGGACCGTAAGAGGGAATTGGCCAAGCGTAGCGTTTCCGGGCGCATTGGTATTGCGATAGAAAACAGTGCCACCGATGACCGTGCGTTGATAGACCACGCCACCAATATTGGTCGAGGTGCTCGATGCGTCCACATCAATGGCCGTGGTCGCATTGGCGATCACATTATTGAGCAGCGTGGCCGCGGAGTTGTTCTCCACCACAATTCCTCGACCGCTCGCCGTGTAGACGGGCGAGTCCGAAGTTCCAGTGACCGTACCGCCGAGAATGGTGTTGTTAACCAAACGTACGAAAGGTATAGCCGAGCGAGGCACACCTGCGGTGACGGACTCACCACTGACACGAATTCCGCCGAATTCATTTGGGTCACCTGGGGTACTGCCATTGAGGACGATCTCGCTATTCATCACCACGGCACCAGGGGCCAGGCCGTCCACGTTGAGCGTAACCGTATTGCGCGGTGTTCCGAGCAGCGATGCACCGGTCACTGAATCGCGACCTGGAGCGGCGATGTCAATTCCGAATTTTGCCGAGTTGGAAACCTTCGTGCCGTTGATGACGATCTGTCCCTGCGGACGAGCGCGATTCGATGTGCCTGTACCGCTCGATTGGATCGTTTGTCCGATCGAGTCGGGTACGCTCACCGAGGCTTGGCCGATTAAGATGACGGTATCGCTGGTGGCACCGATACGATCGTTGTTGAGCAAGTTGGCCGAAACCTTCAAACGCGACTGGATGGCGTTCGAGTTGATAATGTCGCGTACTCGAGCGGCGATGACTTTGCCACTTTCCGAGCGACGCGTACCGCTGACCGGATCAAAAATGGACGTACTGTACGGAACGGCGATGTGGCCGGGCAGTACCGACTTGGTATCGTTGAGATTGTCCATCTCGAAGGTCAACACGGTCGAGCCATCGCTGACGGTGAAGGTATTACCAGCCACGATCGATGCGGCCGAGTTGAACTGGATCGCAAGTCCTGGAGCTTGCAGCGCATCGGGTTCGAAGGCGCGAACCAATTCGAGAGTAACCTCGTCAGGCAATAGCGCGTAGCCGTATGTATCCCCTCCACGAATCTCGAATTGGTAAGGACCGACGAGGATTTCGACCCCTCCCTGATCGGCGTCGTGCTGGGACGGATTGGCTAACAAATCTTGTGGATCGGCAACAAATACATCATCCGCGCCGATGATTGGCGAATTGAGCGCCATTTCACCACGGCCCGCTAAGCCGATGATGAAGTCGTCCAGATAGACCCCTTCAAAGGCGTTTTGCTGGGCCCCCAGAGCCCCCGGGTTGCCGTTGCTGGTTGTGCCGTCTGCGTTTGTCCCCGTGTTAAAGGCGCCGAAGGCGTCGCCGATGAAGTTGGTCGTTCCGCCAAATGGGCCAGGGGAGAAGTCGCTCAGCGACGGTACGCGTTGCCCGCTAAGTGGATCCAATTCATACAAGTTGCGGTTGAGCAGCCCAGTTAGATCGACCACGTTGCTGCGTACCTGATAGGCTGCAGTCGTTCCCTCTGCAAAACGGTTAGCAAGGCTAGTTTGCAGCGCGACGGCCACCTCCTCAGCGGTCATGTCCAGGCGGACCGAGACGGGGATACCGCTCGCACCATTGGCACCTTGCAACACCAAGGGAGAACCGGCTGGTAGTACAACCGTGGTCGCACCGATGAGCTGCACGCGGTTGCCAACCGCCACCGGCGCAAACGTGGCAGGCAGACCGGCGGCCCCTAGCATCGCAGTCCGAAGTTGCTGAGCAACTTGTGTGGCTGTCATGTCATTGGTTATCACGACCGCTACGTCTGGCGCCACTACGCTGGCAGCCGAATCGGTAAACACGAAATCCACACCGTCCACGCTCACACGCGAGCCGTTGGTGATGGACGAAGCACTCGGCAAGTTCAGCGACATCCCCATGTCGATCTCGAACGTTTCTCCATTGAGACTCAATGTCTCGCCATCGACCAAGCGCTCGCCGCTGATAGTGCGAATCTCAGGGCCCTTGCCGCCGGGAAGCCCAAAGCCAAAGCCACCATAGGTCGAGAACTCGACTCGAATTCGCACGTTGCTCTTGCCTGCCAGTGCATCGAGCGGCACTCGAGCTTGGCGGAAGTTGGTTTGGTTTCCGAACAAAGGTTGTGTTTCACGGTTGCCCGTCAAGCGATAGTCGAACTCGTCGTCAAACGGGTTGCGATTGTTGACGTTCCGATTCTGGTTGGCGATGTCATTGTTCGTCGCCAACAAGACCCATTTGCCGTCTTCACCTGCGCCGTAGACTCGTAGCGCATCGCGCATGTAATCGTCGGCGGTGGTGCCTAGGCCACGGTCGGACAAGGTTGACTCACCATCGAAGCGGTAGGTGAAATAGAGTGTAGGTAGCGAGCCAGCGGTAATACTTGATAGATCAATCGGAGCGCTTTCGATCGCCCCGGCAGCTCCTCCCGCGAAGTTATAACTGTTCGACAGGCCGGTGGCATTGAGTCCGGTCAAGTCTCCTAATCCGGTTGCTACAGAGCTGCCGTTGGCACCGGGCGATTGGAAGCCAAAGTACAGGCTTTGTCCGCCAAAGAAGGCGGCGCGTGAGTTATTCGGGGTTTCAGGTAGGCCGTGTCCATCGTCTTCATTGCGATTGCCGCTGACGTGCCACAGATTGAAGTCGAGATTCGACATGGCTAAGCCTGTAGCGCCAGCCAATAGTGTATTGGCGACGCTGGTGGCGCCGTTTTTGAATACCGGCATGAGTTTTCCGCTCGTGTCGAAGGCGTGAATGGTCCCTTGCGAGTCGATGCCAAACAGAATCTGTGCCAGATCGCCATTCTGCGCGTGGACTGGACCCTCCACCAAGCCAGAGAATTGAATTCCCTTTAGGTCGTATGAGCCTTCGAGATAGTCGCCTACATTTCCACCACCAAAGCCAAGCGGATTGTTGACAACGTATAATCCACCCTTATCGCTAACCGCATACATCTGGCCATTGATGAACGCATTTCCGGTGATAATTCCTCCTGGGGCAACACCATAGCCGGCCAGTGGTCCCGAGTTTTCTAGCGTGGCACCACCCCCCAATTGCACGCGATCGGTTGCGGCAGGATTGACCGCAGCTACCAAACCTGGGAAGCCCGAGCTGTTGATGGCATCCACGATCCGCTGGGCGACCACTTGGGCCGTATCGGAAGCAAGTACCGGAACCAGCGCACTTCCTGGCGTGCCTGGATTTCCGAGGCTAGTCAGGACGCCAGCAGTCTGCAACTGCGTGAAGGTGCCGGTCGTTGCCCCGCCGAAGTTCATTCTTCCCGCCTCGTAGGAGACAGTGATTCCGGCGGGCATCGCCGCTGCGATCGCGTCGACGAACTGGCGAACGGTGGGTCCGGCAACAATCGGTACGCGCACGGCACCGGGGGTCACGCTGGGTACCGCCGAAGTGTCGAACTCGTAGGTTACCCCATCGAGGATGAAACGCATGCCATCGGTCACTGGCAATACGGTGTCGGGATTGGCGCTCAGCCGCACTTCGGGGCCAAGATCGAATTCGAATCGTCGCAGTACGTTCCCGCTATCGCGAATGACAAACCCATCGCCGTTGGCGATAACATTCGTATAGCCTGTTGCGGTCGTCTTGGTCACTTCTCGCGCCACCAACTCACTGGCTTCCCTGATGATGTTGCCCGCCGCGTCGAGCGTAAAAGTCTCGATATATCCGTGATCGCGAATCGCAGTTCCCGCTCCGAGGCCGACAGCCAAGTCGGTTTTGTCGGCTGCTGGAGCACTGGTCGCCGCGCCGGTAAGTTCGTCGAATTCGTAGATCACATTGCTAAAGTAGCTTGGACCAGGGCGGGTAGTGCCCGGCAACCCCGTGTTGTTGTCATTGATGAAACGAGCGTTGGAGTAGTAGGCCGGTTCGTAGCCCTGAGGCGACGGTCGGCTGCCGATGGCAAACCCGCGTTCTTGACCGCCGAGAATCGTGAATGTTAGAGCTTCAATATTGAAACCATCGTCGCTAGCCGCTACCGTGGGAGCGCCGCCACCGGCGGGAAATGTCAGATGTGAAGTCTGTAGACCAAACTGCCCGACGTCGGTGAGCGCACCGGTCCCCGTGTCAATGGTGAAGTAGTGGGTTAACGTGTCCCTGTCCGTGGTGGCAGGGAAGATTTGTTCGATGGTACGGTCAAAGCCCGCCAGCGTACCATTAGGGCGGAAGTCGATATCTCGCAAGTCTTTACCGTCGCGGGAGACTTGGCTGCGGATTTCGCCCGTAAACGGATTGACGAGGTACAGACTGGTCAATTCTCGGCCCACGTCGCGACTGACATACATCACCACGTCACCCAGCGTGTAGTCGATGATCGAGTCATTGGTCGTGTCGTAGATCGTCGTCCCGTCAAACTTGCCCGCTGTTGGAAACAGGATTGGAATGATCGGAGGTGTTGCCGTCGAGGCATTTTGGATCTCAATGTGATCCTCGGCGATCAAGCGAATGCCTTCGAGCGGTTGTAGTCGCAGGGCGGCATTGGCCGAATTGCGATTGGTATAGGCATCCATCATTCCAGGAACCATGTCGCTGTTGGTGACCGCTAAGAAATAGCGCCCTGCTGGAATGCCCCCGGTCGTCGTATCCGCACCTTCTATAGTTTGGGTTGGAAATTCGTAGGGACCGAGGAACGGATCTTTGATCCCGGCCGAGCCGCGATCCAACTCCGAATTTCCCGCATTGGGGCTGGATTGATCACCGGCCAAATCGCTTCCCAGCCCGCCGAGTACTAGATGGCCCGCCGCATCGAATACGTACAACGAGACGTCGGGTCGTCCAATGCCGTCGGCATAATCGACGTCGATGATCGTCGAGAAATATTGACGAAGTAGAACCGGAGAAATCTTTTCGTACGTCAAGTCGAACGAATACCAATCGACGTCAGTAAAGCTGTCCAGATTACCGGCCACGCTGATCGCTTGGCGATTGGTCGCTAATAGATTACCCAATGCTTGTGCGTTGGCGAAGGTGTTGTTCGGCACTGCCCCGACGCCTGTTTCAGGTCGCTCGCCGTTTTCACCCAGCAACGGCGAATTGTTAGGGACACCTACCAACTTGATGCCAGTGTCTGCAAAACGAATATTGCCGTAATTGATTCCCGAACCGGGCACTTCGTCCACTTCGTTCAAGCGTACTTGCAACTGATAACGACCCGAAGTCAATCCTGCATGCAACAGAGCGGGATCGCGCAAGGCAGCCGGATCCGCAGTGGAGGTAGCCAAGTTGCTGCTGCGGATGCGAATGTGGTAAAGGTTATTCGAACCGGCCGAACCGGGAAGAATGATTCGAAGCCCCGCATCCTTGGAATTGGTACTGTACAAATCCTTCGGTTCGCCCTGTGCGCTTTGATAGTAGAACGCCGTGGCACTCTTGCGCAGTGAGTGAACGGATTCTGCGGCCAGCTCGGCTGCCTTGTACAACTTGCTCGGATCGGCCTCTTCTGCATACGAATTGTCGGATAGCGCCAATGTACGGCCATTGGCGTCGACCAACTCAATCACCGTATCGAGCGCGCTATCGGTGCGATCGATATCGAACCAAACCTCGGTGCCGGCGGTAGCATTGAAGCTATACACGTCGACATCGCTTGGCGCCGAGATGACCCCGCCAAGCTGAAAGCCGAGACGTTGGTTTTCATCGCCCGATTTTTCATTGGGGGCCAAGGTTCCCAGGTACTGCGCCTGCGCGGTGGTGTCGTTGGCCGCAGGTGCGCCAGCCCGAGACGATTCACGCTCCGAGGTGAGCAGCACATTGCGGTCGTTGCTATAGGTCTCGAGCAACAATCCGCGCCAATCTCCGGCAGTCCCTGTACTGGCACCGTCGTTATTGGTGTCTACCAGCGGTTGTCCCGTCGACGTGAATCCTGCACCGGCCGAATCGTCACTTAACGAAGTCATTACCACTGGATAATTGGGAGTGCCCACCAGTTGAATCGAACCACCGATGCGATTGGCGTTGTCGAGCACGGTACCGGTAGCCGTCAGGCCGGCGTCGGTTCCGGAGAATTTGACGACCAGACTCTGCTCGGCGGAGCTGACCAGTCGCAGACCACCGTAGTGTTGGAAATCAGGCACAACAATATTGCCTTGGACCACGTGCACAACATCCGTATCGTCCCATACCCCTTCGGTCGTCAGATTGCCGGGACGAACAACTAGGCCATTGATCGGCTGTGCACCAGGCGCTGCATTGCTGGAGGCTTGGTTCTGGATGCTATTGCCAGCGATCAGCGGTCCTTGATTGCCTGGGCGTGCGTCGACTTTATCGATTGCACCCGTCGATCTTCCATGATCTTGGAGGGACACGGAGTTCAGCGAGCTCACATCAAAGCTCATGGCTGGTCCGAGATTGTTGGAAAAGATATTGTCGACGATGATGGGCTGCGCGCCGCGAACGAAGATCGTACCTGGCGAGTTTTGGCCGCGTCCGCCACGGTCCGCGTCCGTTGATGTTCGCGAACCCGTCGCATTGGACTCGAGGCGGCTATGGGCCAATCGCAAGTCGGCTTGATGGACTTCCAATGCGCCGAAGTCGGAGAAGCCGCCTTCGATCCGCGTGGTACCACCGCCGTATGCGATGACCGCATGATCGAGACTAGCTGACGAGGTGTGACCGACGTAGATGCCACCCCAGTTGCCCGCTCCAGCATCGCTGGCAAGCGGCGTGCTGCGATTGGCCGTATTGAACGTTCCACCCGCACCATAGCGAATGTCGTTCAAAGAAGTGAAGACCACCGGCTTTTCAGCGGTTCCCTCGGCGAGCAATTGAGAGCCCAACGAGACGTCGATGCGCGAACCAGTGCTCTTGACAATCGTGCCCCCATCAATGGCCAACCTCGCGTCCAGGTTGCTACGCACGGAGCCAGTAATGCTCGGTAGTAGTGTTCCCAAATCGACGCCTGTATCGACGAACGATCCAACGTTGTTGGCAACGTTGGCCACCAGTGTATAGGGTCCGTAACCACTTTCTGTGCTGCGGTATATGCGGTTGGCATTGGCCGGTATATTTGTCAACACCACCGTCTGCGAATTCGATGTTGCCGGGACGGAAATGTACGAAGTCGTATTGGAGACTACACCTTCGACTCCAGCACTATCCACTGTGCTAAACCGATAAGTGTAGAAGCCGAATGGCAGCGTCCCACCAGGTCGGAGCGACAACTGAGTCAATGAGGCTACCGGTGGTGTATCAACTAACTCCGGACCGCCAGGGGTGCCTTGGATATCCAAGTTTTCCGGCAGGTAATGGACCACATCGATGTCATCGAAGCGGCCTTGCACGGTCAGCTTTTCAAGTTGCGTCGAACCGGCCGTGCGCACACGGACTTGCAGTCCGTTGATCGAATTGTTGTAGATGCGATTTCCGCGCAAATTCGGACCCACACGATCGTAGTCGACAGAAAACGGCGCAGCAGCTCCCGCTTGCTCCTGCGGCGAATGGAAGTTCGATTCCTTGAAACTGTTGGGGGTCGCGCTCAACGCCGCGTCGGCGCTGCGCGTGATGGTGCTGCCAACCAGCGTGGGACGCGAATCGACCATCTGCACTGGAGTGATCGATTGCGATGTGCCATCCACGACGACTTGGCCGCCTCCAAAACGCAGATCGACGTTGCTAATCCAATTGAGGAAAATACCTTGGTCGTCCCAAAGATTGCGCCCGTTGGCTGCATCCACACGAGCTCGAATGTCGATACCGCCCCAATCGCCGGCGGTCGGTCCAGAGACCGGTGTCGTCGAGTTCTTTCCAATGGAAGTATCGCTCCAACTGGTCATCACCACACTGCCCGCCACTGGATTGCCACTGGCATCTTTGAGCACAGCTCCGGTGGAAGTCTGCAGCGTGGGGGTTCCCAGAACCATCAACGTTCCGCCACTGCGATCCACATTGACCGAAGTGCTGCCGACGCCAATGCGGGCGCGTCGCAATTTTAGTATGGCCCCCGCGTCGATCATCACCGTCACCCCCTTGGGGACATCGAAGGTCGAACCATCGGGTAGGGGCTGCCCCAATGAATTGAAGCCGATCTCGTAAGCCAAATTGTCAGCCGTGGTAGCGAAGTTCCTATCTGCACCACCATTGCCGACAATGCGCACAACCGTTCCTGGGGTGGCGGCGGCTAAGGCTGTGCCAATGTTGTTGTAGGGAGCCGTAACCGAGCCATTCCCTCCATTGGCCGCCGATTTGTCGACGAACTTCGTTGTGGCTGCCGTTGAAGGTCGGAACCAGAAATTGAACGCCCCTCCAGGCGAACCGTCGGCGTCGCCATCGATTTCTGTACCGGTCGCCGAGTCCGCATCACGCAACACCGACTGGGCCGGTGGACGAAAATCCATGCGCAATTGATAGTTGCCCTGCGAGCGACCGCCCATCCCCGTGTCGGCGATGACTGGGTTGTAGGCGGCATTGCCACTCGCGCTGACGCCGACAATGTAATTGCCTGCCGCCAAATCGAGTTGCAAGTAGGAGTCGGAGCTGAAATAGTCATCGTTGGCCGCCACTTCTTCCCAGCCTTGGGGTGTTTGTTGGAACAAGCGAATCTGCGAATCGAGCAGACTGGCTTGACTCATTCGTTCGGCAAAGGCCTCGATCGACATCTGACCAGCAATGGGCAAACTGAATTGGTACAGATCCACATCGCGGCTATCGGGGCGATAGAGGTACTGGCCATGCACGATATCAGCGTCGCCAGGAAGCACCAATTCGGTCCCCACGCCAGGAGTAACGAAGGCCGAGTCGAACGACTGGATCGTAAGTTGAGCGGCTTCATCATTTTGACCTAATCCCAAAAGCTGCCCGATGCCTTGCATAGCGGCGCGCTGGAAAGGTCCCGCAAAGCCATTCAAATTCGAATCGCTGAAGTCTTGAATGTCGAGCACCGTGGCAGGTTGTAAGTTGGAGGCGAGCACACCCGCTTCGTAATACTGATTGCCGGGTCCGTTGATTTCTATAACCCCAAATTGATCGCTGCCTTGGTTATCTGGAAATGGAAATACGGCTCGGGTATCACCGACGGCCACCGTAAATCCCAACGTTTTCGTCTCGACGAATCGAATTCCCAAGTAGCGCTCGTATAACGAAAAGACCTCACGTACACGCTGTTTTTGCTGCTCGGTGATCGCGTTCACCAGCGGCGTACCGTCGACGCCAGTACCGATCGCACCCTGGAAATTGTAGAACTGTGAGGTGATCCCGTTGGTAGGGTCGGCACCTGCTTCGACGTTGGCTTGAAAACGGTTGACACGATTCCCCGGCTCGTCGTTGCCACCTGGGAAATCGAGCGGAGTGTCCGTTGTGTTTTCAATTTTGGAACTGATCAACACCGACTGCGATCCGGCTCCACCTGGCGTCCAGGTGGTGCTCAAGTTGGTAGCACCCGCGAAGGTATCGGCTGGATCAAGCGTGGTGGCATCGACGGCGACGGGAGGCAGCGGACTGGCCTCATTAGTACCCACCCGCAGACGCAGTTCGCCACCAGCCAAGGCATACGTGTCGAGATCGTTTTGATAGCGCAAAGTGACGCGGTCCGAGTCGGGATAGTAACGCACTAAAATTGGCTTCACGGGCGCGCTATCATCGCTGGTGTCGAGCGTTCCCTTCGAGTTGATCAGTTGGTAATACTGTGGATCGAGCACTCCCGGAGCGGCCGTGCCACTGGCATATACGATCGTGTCGGTATTCTGCAGTGTCAGCACGCCATTGTTGGCCGCGATGTGCTGAGCCAACGTTCGGCCGTTGACCGAAATGATACGCTTGGTATCCAACAATGCATCGTGGCTAAAGTAGATGTCGATTTCACGCGTGCGATCGAAAGTCAACGCTCCGGTAGTCGGATTCTTCGTGACCGGTTGCGGTACGACCGAAAGAATCTGAGCGCCCAATTGGAGATCAAAGGCCACCGAGCTCGACACGCCCGCATTGAAGGGCTCGCCATTGACATTCTTCAGCGTGCGCACCCCCTGGCCCATGATCTCAATGCGATAGCCGTCATCGGGGAGTGGTTCGGCAAACCGTAGAATCACTTCGCGATCACTGTCGCCCAACCCGATATAGCCCGGGATTATTTCGATATCGCTCACTCCGCTCAACGTGATCGGCGAATAGGTTGTCGCCACGGCGCCAATACGTGTGGCGCCGGAACCGGAAGCCAATTGCGCCTCGATCAATGCCGATGCGGTTGGATCGGCGTTGATAGCGTCCACAAATTCTCTCGCAGTGGTAGCGTAGAGAGGATTGCTGTTGAGAACCACATTGATCGTCTTGCCACTGACAGTGATCGTAGGCGCTCCAGGGCCGCCGCGGTCAATACGCGTGACGTTGACCGTTGTTCCCAGCCCATTGCTGCCACTGTCGCGAGCGATAAAGCGAACTTCCAAATTGTTGGTCAAACCAAAATTGGTCGAGCCCTTAGCCGAGTTGGCACCGCTGAGTACCAGCGGTCGAGTTGTATCGGTGCTGCTACCGATGGCAACGGTTTGCGAACCACGCAAAGGCAAGGCAAATACCAAATTAGTCGCCGCTGAACCTGCGTTTCGGTCAAAAGCTTGCAACAAATCCTCGACGCGCGTATTCATGTTCGGATTCGAATTGAGTTCGACGCCGATCGTGCGACCACTGACGCGCAGGATCGGGACGCGCGAGTCGTTGCGCGATACCGATGTGAACCGCAGCTCGATCCCATTGCCGGCTTGGCCCGGCGTTTGCGCGTAGAATTCGACCAACGTCTGCCCGCCGGTATTGAAGTCAGTGGCTACCGACGCGCGCTCGAAGACGCCATCATCGCCACTGCGAATTACCCGAATTCCGCCCAAAGTACTCGGATCGATCCCCGCTCCATCATTGAAGCGGAAGACGAGCTCGGTGGGAGAGGAATGCAGCACTTCTCCATCCTGCAGCAGCTCGCCGTTGTTCGGCTGAATGCCGATGAGCTGTGGCCCTACAGCCAACATTTGACGAGGTTCCAGCGACTCTAACAGGACGCGTCGGACGCTGAGTCGTTTCTGCAAGCGATTGTGTGCAGGCAGTTTACGCGATTTTGATGAACCACCAATGGCCATGTAAGAACCTCTCGACGGAGTGCTGGATAAGCAGCAGCTAGGGGTAGCAAGTACCTGCCCCATTCCCAGTGTTGAAAAGCCGCATTACCGCCGAAATCTGAAGAACCCAGCTCGACGAATCGGTGAAAACAAGTGGAATAGGGGTTTTGGGAAAACAGTACACTGTCTGTTGGATTGTAATTGGAGGGACTTCAATTTCAACGAATTACTGCGCAGAAGGGGGTGATCAGCACCTGAGCGAGAGCGTAAAAACCGCTACATCCCTCCCGCGAAGCCCGCCCGGGCCCCTTGAAATCTGCCATCGCTGGCTGAATTCTGGTTCTCTCCGAATCATTCCAACTCGACCGTGTGTCGCAGGCTTGGAGTATGCCAACCAGTAGAAAGTTCCCTAAAACGCCAAACTGAGACGCGGGAAGTCGCCCCAATGGCGTGTATTTGAGCCAAATAATGGCGATTCAAGTCAGAAAGCGTTTCGATTCCGCTCGCCGGAACGTAACCCATACGGTCCCTTGTGCCGTCCGCCCAATTATGTAATCCTTTGTTTCAATTAGGCGGTTTCAGTAGGGCTGCGGCACACGGATTGTGCCTGCTACTTCGAAGATAAAGCATGGCACGGTTCAGAGCTCTGATTAAAGAAACTTGGTGGTTGTGGATTCTGTTTGCTGCTTTTGGGGCCGGCATGTCATTCCTACATCCCGTCTTTCTACTGATGTTTCCCATCTCGATCTTTACCTTCTTCTGGTTTGCCTACATTCGCTACGACGAAGACGGGGATTTCAAGGGAAGCTAGCGTAGCTCGCGTCAGGATTGGTTTCGGTAGAACACCGACTCGACATTGCCGCGTAAGACCTGCGCGCCCAGCTCAACTGCGCGACGCTCGCTCCAGCCCATGGCACCTACGAAATGCTCAGCCAGCACGCGGGCTAAGCAGCGCTTGAACATCGCAAATTTGGGGAGTGCAAACTCTAACTTGTACATATCGCTGTAGTAGCCCACGATCTTATTGCGCGGAACCGCTTCCAGCCTGGCGTGCAAATCGCGATGAATGAAACTAGGTGTGTTGCTGTACCACCAATGCCCATGGCAAACCACATTGGGGAAGATCCACGCGTAGCTCACCAATTCCTGATTGGTGACACTCGCTAACACCGAGACCGGGAAAGTGACTTGGGGAAAAGCGTTGAATAGCTCGCGGAATTGAATCAGCGATAGGCGGCTATCGTAGAGGTCTTGTCCTTGGTAAACCCCGGCGGGGTAGACGGCCCGATTGACGCCAATCATCAAATCGAACGGCAGAGCAAAGTCGCGACAGTGCTCGGCCAATTGCCAGAAGACCCATTTCCCAACCACAGATTTGTCTTCAGCGGAAGCTTGTTCGGCTTGGCCAAGTAGGCGATCCAGGCTGCTCTGCGCGGCGGCTTGACTGATTTGCTGTGGAGCGAATGACGGGGGCAAGCTGATCGCGCACGCGCGCGCGCCGCGGGACGTAAAGTGCTCGAATCGCTGCCGCAGCGCAAGCGACAAGTCGGCTAGGTTCTGCACTTCGATTCCAGAGCATTTGGCCAAACGCTCGCGCACGCTAGCTCGGTCGAAATGAAATACCAAATCGTCGGTGCGCAAACAGGGTACATAACGCGTCGTGTCAAATCCGCTGAGTGGATCATCAAAGTCGTTGGTCAGGAAAACCGCTTCCAAGTTGGAGAGCCGCAGCACTTGCTCTTCCCAATCGGGCGAATCAAGCCGAGCTTGGACGGTGTCGTAGAACTGCTCCCAGTTGGACTGGTCGAGCCTCTCGAGTTCGACGCCAAACAGCGTGCCAGCCGCCTCTAGCAGCCAACTAAGCTGGACCGTATTGTCAATGTGCCCCAGTCCCTCGACCAGTCGTCCAACTTTTTCCTTGGGACTCAAACCGGCCTCTTCGATACGCTCTCGAGGCATGCCGGCCGAATGAGACAGTTCGGTGTAATAGTGATAACCCAGAAAGTCAGCCAAATTAGCACTAGCCGGCTGATGCGGGTTGATATGCGTATGCGGGTCGATCAAGACGAGTGAATTGAGTTCATCAAACAGGCGCTTAACTAGAGTATCGCTCATACTGCCGCTCAGAAAGTAGTTCAATGTGGCTCGACGCTCCGCGTCGTGGGGATAACGTGGCTCGACGCTCCGCGTCGTGGGAATTCCGTAGCTCGACGCGACGCGTCGCAAAATTTCAGCCAGAGATTTCAACTTGAGGATAGAGATCGTACCGCAAAATTCTGCATTCTGCGAGTTCTCGAGCGGAAACTTGGTCGGAAGGGTAAGTCATTTTGAGTAAAATATCCAGACGTGGAGCGTCGGGCGACATTATCAATTCTCCGACGTGGAGCGTCGGGCCACAGTTGTCATTTTGCCGACGCGGAGCGTCGGGCCACATTTTCACTCCCCCGACGAACGCCAAGTGGCTATAATCAAATAGCCTCGCCATCCGTACATCGAGCCCAGCGGTCCCACGCAATAGGGTGAACCTATGAGCCTTCCCAATTCCCAACCTGCGCCGGTCCCTGGCGACGATGAATTGACCTACGCCGACTTCGAAGCAGTGGCATCCGACCCGGCATCAACTGAAGGCGTCCCACCCGTTGCACCCCCGCCACAAACACCCTTGCTGGCATCGACTTCACTGGCTCCTGTAGCATTGCAACCCGCCGCAGAATCGTCGCCGGCAGAGTCAACGGCAAGTCGCGCGGGTCATCCGTTACACCTGGCTACGTCGACGCTGCTAAGTCTATTGATGGTGTTGGCCCTGCTCTTGATGGCCCGCTTGTTGGTCCCATCTCTGGTCGAGAGTATTCGCTATGGTTGGTATCGAGGGCAATTGCGAGCCGAATACGAAGTCAGCGGCCAACAATTGCAACACATTTCGCTCGACTCGCTGGCCGAAGTTTCCCAGTTGGTCAGTCGTCGTGTCGGCCCGAGCGTCGTGCATATCAACCTCCTGCGCGACGAAGCTACCATTTCACACTATGAATCGATCTTTGGCACTCACCATCCAACCATGCGACTCGAAGGACAGGGGAGCGGATTCGTAGTTGACACGGCCGGCCATATCCTGACGAACACGCATGTGGTCAGTGGCGGCGGAGTTATCGAAGTCACGCTCTGCGACGGTAGACGGTTGCCTGCCGAAGTCGTCGGTGTCGACGAACTGACCGACCTGGCCGTGCTCAAGATTAAGGCCGATGGTTTGATGGCCGTTGAGTGGGGGGACAGCGACGCGGTAGTGGCCGGTACACCGGTGTGGGCAGCGGGTAGCCCCTTTGGCCTACAGCAAACGGTTACGTTTGGCATCATCAGCGGCAAGCATCGTGTCGACTTCCGAGCGACGCGCTATGACAAGAACGTGCCTGGTGGGACCGCCTATGGCGACATGATGCAGAGCGATGTGGCCCTAAATCCTGGCAATAGTGGCGGACCGCTCGTGAATTCAAAGGGTGAGGTCATCGGCGTCAACGCGGCAATTTTAGGAGAGACCTTTCACGGCGTCAGCTTTTCCATTCCCAGCAAAGTTGCCTCGCACGTAGCCAGTGAGCTGATCGCGCGAGGCGAAGTAGCACGCGGCTGGCTAGGCGTTTCATTGGAGGACTTGGCGGACAAGGAGCACTTCGATAGCGAGGGGAAAATGCTGCCCGGCGTGCGCGTCATGGGTTTTCCCAGCCAACTCCCCTCGCCCGCGCGAGACGCTGGGCTAAAGGAGAATGATATTATTATCGAATTCCAGCACCATCCGATTATGAATCGCATCGAGCTGATGGGGCTGATCGGCGAAGCAAGCGTTGGTAGCACTGCCCAGTTGGCTGTGCTGCGGGAATCCAAGCGATTAGAATTTGAAGTCGTTATTGGTAAACGCGATTTGAAATAGCGAATTAAAGTGGATCGACGCTCTGCGTCGTGAGTCTCGGCAAACCTATCGTTTGTCGCTAGTGCTTTGGCGAAATCTACAAACGGCTAATAATTTCATCCCCATTGATCATTTTGACAAAGTTCTAGGTCTCTGCTGGAAAAGTAGGACTCTACGAATGGAAACTAGCAAATAGCCAATGAAGAACTACCAAGCCCTTTCGTTAATCTTGTTTTTCTTAGCTATGCTGGCTGGCATGGACATCATGCTGGGACATCGCGTGGTCGCTTTCGCCACTTGTTTTTCTGCCTTGTGGTTTGTAATCGCTTTCGTGCTGCTGACTCGACCGCCAGGCGTCCCCGAGTTTGTTTCGGAACAGCCGGGCAGCGATGAACAGTTTGTGGTGCGGCGCGATATTCTTCCGCAAGTGCCATTGCCAGAGCGGTTGCGATTGTCGCTCACCGTCGCTTGCGGTTCCTGTTTGCTTATCTGGCTCTCGCTCGGATTGCTCGGACATTGACTATCCGAATCTAGCTCGACGCCCTTTGTACGAAACTTACGAATGAAACTTTTGGCACTTCCCGCTCTCCTGCAAATTGCCCTTGAGGGGCGCTTAGCCGCCGCTGTCCATCTGGCCGTGATGGCCGGGCACTCGACACTCGAACACTTTCAACGCGACTCGTTCACGGTTGAACGCAAAGGAGACGACTCCCCGGTAACGATTGCCGACAAACGAGCTGAGCAATTGATCCGTGAAGAGCTCAGCCAACGCTATCCTCACGATGCAATTCTCGGCGAAGAGTTCGGCGAACAGTCAGGTGACTCGGCCTACCAGTGGATCGTCGATCCCATCGATGGCACCAAGAGCTTTATCAGCGGCGTTCCGCTCTATTCGACATTGGTAGGTATCGTCAGCGCTCGCGAATGCTTGGGAGGAGTCATCTACTTGCCCGCCTTGGACGAGATAGTATTTGCTGCGCGGGGTTGCGGTGCTTGGCATTCCGCGCGCGGCAGTGAACCGCAACGCTGCCGCGTCTCCAGCCGCAGTTTGTCCGATGGATTGTTTACCGTTTCCCAAGTCGACACCTTTGCGCGGCGTGACGCGATGGAAGCTTATCGCGAGCTCGAGTCGAACGCCTATGTGACGCGCTCCTGGGGGGACGGATACGGCTACCTGCTGGTGGCGACAGGTCGAGGTGAATTGATGGTCGACCCGATCGCAAACCCCTGGGACTTGGCCGCAGTGCAACCCGTCATTGAAGAGGCAGGCGGGCGCTTTTCAAGCTGGGCTGGACAGCCCAGCGTCTTTGGTGGCGACGGCGTCGGCAGTAACGGTATCGTCCATGAACAAGCCCTCCGCGCGCTTCAAGCTACACTTAAATAGTGACCATTCATGGATTTGGATCGTCGTGGACCGCTCCACCGGTCGATTTTTTTGCGACGGTCCAATCGCTTGCAGAAACCCTACCAGCGACCGACCGGCGGAGCGATCAGCGACGATCAAGTACTACACACGCAGATAAATGCGTTGGCGATACAGTAACGCGAGAAACACGATCTTGGCGGCCAGAGTGCCTGCAATTAACAGGACAGGTCCCCAAGTTCCTATCATCTCAGCGATGCCGGACAGGAAGAAATTCGAAGTGAACCGGAAGTCGATGAAGCGCTGTGCAATGTAGATGGTGATGGCGTTGACGCCAATGATCGTAAACACGGTCGCCCAGCCACGTAGGCCGCCAATGTCCATGATGATGTAGAACAGACTGAGCAATAGCAGGCTCCAACCCGCCGTGACCATCACAAAGGAGCTGGTCCACAAATTCTTAATGATCGGGAACCACTCGCCCCAGCTATATCCCACGACCAAGCACAGCACGCCAGCCAGCAATAGCCCAAGCGCCTTGCGCCAAACGCTGCGGTTTCCTTGCAGCCAATGTCCCGCCAAGGCACCCAGTAGCACCGTGGCGACAGCGGGGAAGGTAGACAAAATGCCTTCGTTGTCGCCAAATCCATAGTAGGCTTCGTAGATCTTGCCAGGTAGGAAGTTGCGGTCGACCCAACCAGCCAAGTTGCCCTCCACGCTGAAGTCACCGGCAACTCCACCCGGCACAGGTACCCAAGCCAATACGGCCCAGTAGCCCAGCAGTAGCGCTGCAACGGCGATCACCTGTCCGACAATGCGAGTGTGCAAGAACACCAGCGCTGCTAGACCGTAGCAGATTCCGATTCGTTGCAGCACGCCGGCCAATCGCAGATTCTCCCAATCGAAACGCAATAATCCATTGGCGATCAGGCCCAGCAAGACCAGCGCGGCGACTCGCCGAGCTATACGCAAATATACGTCCCGCGGGCGCTCGCGATATTTGTTGAGCGAATAGGGGAGAACGCAGCCGACCATGAACAAGAACAACGGAAAAATCAAATCATAAAAACGAAAGCCCTCCCAGGCCACGTGCTCTAATTGTTCAGCCAGTCTCTCCGCCCAGGGCTGATCCAGCCGAGTCAAGATGGCGACCGCCAAGGCATCCCCGCCGATAATCCAAAACATATCGAAGCCGCGCAATGCATCAATGGAATGCACTCGCTCAGGCCGAGCGGATTCAGCGGTGGTTTGAGCGATCGCGACTGGATTGACTGAGGTTTGATCGGACATGAGATGAGGCTTAGGTAGGTTCGGTTGCGGATAGTGATGGTGTACTAAGCGCCCAAGGTAGCTGAACGACCGAGACATTCTAGCAAGAATTCGAGCACTTCAATCTGCCGAAAGGCTTCATCGACGTCTTTTCCCCAGGTATAGATACCGTGCCGACGAATGATGAAGCAATGCAGCGCAGCACGACTAGATTCTTGCTCGGCAAGCAGCAGCGTTGCGCGGACTTGCGCAGCCAATTCGGGAATGTCTTGGGTGTTGTCAAAGATCGGTAGCCACTCGGCGTGTTGGTGTGTGGTCACACCGCTTAGCTCCTTGAGCATCTCGTAGCCCTCAAGCAGAATTCCCCCTTGAGGGTAAAAGCGATCGCTGAGTACCGTCGACCACACGCTATGCGTATGCAGGATCGCTCCGACCCCTTGGCACTCGGCAGCCACGCAATGCAGCAGCGCTTCGGCCGGCGACTTGGGCTGCCCTGCCTGCGTCGGCTCCCCCTGCGCGTCGACCAATACGAAGTCCTCTCGCGTCAATCGCCCTTTGTGTTTGCCGCTAGCGGTAAGCAACAATTGTCGAGGGGTATCATTGACCACCGCGCTATAGCTACTGCTCGTGCCGACGCTCCACCCACGCTGCCAGAAGATGCGGCCAACTTCAATCAGTGCGTCGACTTGCTGCTCGTAGGGACTCAACAGTTCGGGGCAGGGGACAGGCATCGAGGGTGGAGTTGAGTCTGAGTTGAGCATAGTTCATGGAATTCTTAGGGTGACGTGAAACTGCTGTGCAATAGTCTATCGTGTACTCGAATTCGGATGTTCCGTTCAGACCGTTTTTTCCACCCCCTCGCCAGCAGCAAGCAAAATCGTTTAACGTCGGATCGGAGCAGGCCGCGATGCGCAAGCTGCGTTGCACAACAAGTGGGGCTCTGGCGCTGCGGGTTATCGATCCTTAATTAAGTTCAACTGTGCATGCGAGGCAGTCGATTGCCTCGGGCGATGATTGCAGCCTCGTGTCGTGACAGTTCCGCTAACCGCGCACGAACCGTGTCGTCATCCGCAAATTGCTTGGCCAAGCGAACGTAGGTGGTGTGATGCCGCGCTTCGGATTCGAAAAGCGAGCGATAAAACTCGGCCAACTCGGGGTCTTGCACATGTTCGGCCAAAAGGCTGAAGCGTTCGCAACTGCGCGCTTCGATCAGCCCTGCGATCAGTAAGCGATCGACGGCGCGCTCGGGCTCATTGGGGCGCACAAGCGCATTGAGTTCGCGACCATAGTGTCCCGCTGGCTGCCGCTGGAAGGGGATGCCGCGCCGCTCGAGCAGCGCAACAACCAAGTGGAAGTGTTCGAGCTCTTCTTCCACAATCTGCGTCATCTCGCGACAGACATCTTGATTGACGATGTACGAACCCATTAGGCTCATCGCTGTCGCCGCCGCTTTATACTCGCAATGCGCATGATCGACCAAAATTTCCGACAGCGATTCGTCGACTTGAGTCAACCAGACTTCGCTAGTAGTGCTTTGCAAATTGAGCATATAAAAATCGGCAAGAAAAAAAGTAGCTCGGTGGTCCTCGCCGATATTCACCGCCAAGAACCAAGAACCAAGAACCAAGAACCAAGAACTAAGAACCAAGAACCAAGAACTAAGAACTAAGAACTCCACGACAAATCATGATCGGCCAAAGGCAAATTGCGGATGCGTTTTCCGGTGGCGGCGAAGATGGCATTGCACAGCGCGGGAGCAAACGAGGCGATACCGGTTTCACCCACGCCCGAGGGGGCAGCGTGGCTGTCGACGATGTCGATGTGGATTTCGCGCGGTGCATCCTTCATCGTTGCGACGCGGTAGCTATCGTAGTTCGTCTGTTGGGCGCGTCCGTTCTTAAACGAGAGTTTGCCATACAGGGCTTGCGTGGCCGCCATCACCGAGGCGCCTTGCAGTTGTGCCATCACGCGGTCAGGACTGACAATGGTACCCGAGTCGAGTGAAATCCACACACGAGCAATGCTGACTTGCCCCTTGGGTGAAACGTCCACTTCGATGACGTGGCCGGTGTAGCCCAAGAAAGAACGCGCGCAGGCGATCCCCAGGCCTTTGCCCCGAGGTAGCGAGGCGGCTCGCTTCCAATCGGCCCTATCGGCCGCGCGCCGCAGCACGTTCTTCAAACGCCCGATGTCGTAGGGGTACTCTTCGTTTGAGGCACCGCGATTGCCGAGCTTAGCGGCAGCCATATCCAGTCGTCGAGTATCGGGGCCCAGCAATTCCAGCAAGTATTCGAGCGGATCGCGACCAGCCAAGTGCGCCAGTTCATCGGCAAACGAACTCACGGCAAAGTTCTGTTGAATGTGACAAACCGAGCGCAGCCAACCGATACGCACATGCGACTCCGCCTCGGCAACTTCCAAGCTCAGATGTTCAATATCAAACGGCAGGTCCGTATTTCCCATCTCCGCTTCCCATGTAGCGGGTAGCTTGGCCCCTATGGAAAACGTAGAGCCAATCGTTGGGTAGGCCGCTCGCTGCAGCCAGGCTTGTGGCAGCCCCTGCTCATCCAAGGCCGCTTCGCAGTGAATGGCTGAGATGGCATGGTAGTAATCGTGTTGCAAGTCATCTTCGCGCGTCCAAGTGACATGCACGGGGCGCTTGAGTTCTCGCGACAACATGGCCGCTTCGACACAGTAATCTGGTTTGCTCTTGCGACCAAAGCCCGAGCCTAACAAAGTGACATCCACCAGCACGTCGGCGGGTTGCAAGTCCATCGCTCGGCCGACAGCTTGTTGTACGGCTTGCGGATTCTGCGTGGCTGCCACCACATGGCACGACAGGACTTTGCCAGCCGCATCGGTTTTGACGTCGGCCACCGCGCACGGTGTCTCCATCGGCGCGTGAGCCAAGTGGGGAACCGAGTAATCTGCGTGATGCACTTTTTTGCTGTTGGCGATCACTTCGGTGGCTTTGCCTGTGGCTCGCAGAACGGTTCCAGGTTTCCTGGCGACAGCGGCTAGCTTCTTAGCGAACTCGTCCGTGTCGTAGCTGGCGTTGGCTCCATCGTCCCACTCGATCTCCAACGCATCGCGCCCTTGCCATGCCGCCCAGGTGCTGTTGGCGCACACGGCGATTCCACCCAGTGGTTGAAAGTTGGGAGCCTCATGGAAATGCGGTAATTCAACGACGGCGACGACTCCAGCAATGGCTTTGGCTGCGGTGTCGTCATACTTCTTCACCTGGCCACCCACCACGGGCGGACGAGCGATTACCGCAAAGAGTTGCTTGTCCATGCGCGCGTCGATACCGAAAATCGCCTTGCCGGTAACGATGTCGTCGAGATCCGTGATGGGCGCATCCTTGCCGATGTACCGCCACTTGTCCCGTGGCTTGAGTTTCAACTCGGCTTCGGTGGGTACGCTCAATTTGCTAGCCGCTTCGACCAATTCGCCAAAGCTCAGCGACTTGTCGCTGCCGCGCTGTTTCACTTGATGCAGCTCGGCAAAGCACAGGCTGGCATCGACGCCCCATCTCTCCGCAGCCGCGCGTTCGAGCATCGTCCGCGCCGTCGCCCCGGCGACTCGCATGCGTTCGAAGAAGAAGCGAATGCTGTTCGATCCGTCGGTATTTTGATCGCCGAGCTGTCGGTCACCTACGGCTTGACGAATCACGACGCGCGCCCAGTCGGCTTCGAGCTCATCGGCCACCACGCGTGGCAGGCTAGTGCGAATGCCCGTTCCCATCTCGGAGCGATGCGCCAAGATGGTTACTTCACCGCTGGGGGCCAGCGACACAAAATAGTCGGGGGCGAATGCATCGACGTCAACTGCCCCAGGTACGGTTAGCCCCGCTTGACCATGAGCCAGCTTGCCCATCAGGACCAGGGAACCAGCCGACAAGCTGCCGAGAAACTCGCGGCGCGAGACGGACGTCGACCGCGCGGATTGTGGATTCCATGTGGCTCGACGCTCCGCGTCGTGGGTGACCGTGCGCGAGACGGTCGTCGATTGCTCGGATTGTGGATTGGTGGGTAGGCTCATTGGTTGATCTCCTGGGCGGCCGCTTTGACTGCGGCGCGAATGCGTGGATACGTTCCGCAGCGACAAATGTTCCACATCTCGCGCTCGATATCTTCGTCCGTAGGTGCCGAGTTGCTCTTGAGCATGGCCGCCGCCATCATGATCTGCCCCACTTGGCAGTAACCACACTGCGGCACGCCGAACTCCTTCCAGGCCTTCTGCACCGGATGCGAACCATCCTCGGAGAGACCTTCTATCGTTGTGACTTCGCTGTCACCCACCTCGCTCAAATCGGTAACGCATGACTGCACCGCTTCGCCATCTATGTGGACAGTACACGCTCCACACTCGGAAACGCCGCAACCGTATTTCGTTCCGGTCAAGCCCAAGTGATCGCGCAGGACCCACAATAGCGGCGTGTCCTCCGACACATCGTTGAGTTCGTGGACCGTTCCATTGACTTTTATTTTGGTCATCTCGGCTCCCATTTCAAAGTAGACGAATAACACCCTCTCGCTTGCGGGAGGCGCGCTGCGACAACTAGTATAGCGAATTTTGAACTGGGGTTTCTTCACGTGCAGGAATCCCAGCCGACCGCAGCTACCAAACGCACAGGGGATCGCGTAGCATGGATGGCCTCGGGTTGCCAATCCCCCAGGAATCGCTTCATGTCCTACGATATTGTCGAACACAGTCGCCAGATCCAACAATTGCTCGAAAGCGAAGTCCCATTCGTGGTGGTGACGCTGATCGACATTCGAGGCAGCGCACCACAAGTCGTCGGGGCCAAGGGGATTATCACTGCGGATGGTATCGTCGGCGGCACGGTGGGGGGGGGCAAGATCGAAGCCGGAGCAATCGCCCACGCCCAGCAATTGCTCCGGCAAGCTGGCAGGCTCAACGATTGGGTAACGTGGAATCTACAAACCGATATTGGCATGACCTGCGGTGGCGAAGTGAAATTGTTCTTCGAAGTCCACGCGCATACAACTTGGCCCATCGTGATTTTTGGAGCAGGGCATATATCGCAAGCCGTAGTGCGGCTGCTGTTGACAATTCATTGCCACGTGACGTGTATCGACACGCGTAGCGAGTGGCTTGAAAAACTCCCCAAGCATCCCAAGCTGCATGCCGTGTTGGCCGACACGCCCCACGAGTTGGTTGCCGCGCAGCCTGACAACGCCTACTTCGCACTGATGAGCAAAGGCCATGCAACCGATCTTCCGGTGCTGGCTGAGGTTTTGAAAACCAGGCAGGCTCCCTATGTCGGTGTCATTGGTAGTCGTCAAAAAGCGAGTGTGCTGCGCCGTGACTTGAAGGCGTTGGAACTCCCACCGGAAGTCATCGCATCGTTCCATTGCCCGATGGGCTTAGACCTAGGCAATAACACGCCCGCCGAAATCGCCATCAGCATCGTCGCGCAGTTGTTACAGCATCGAGATGGCGGCGTTCTTGGTTCTTAGTTCTTAGTTCTTGGTTCTTAGTTCTTGGTTCTTGGTTCTTAGTTCTTAGTTCTTAGTTCTTAGTTCTTAGTTCTTAGTTCTTAGTTCTTAGTTCCTAGTTCCTAGTTCTTAGTTCTTAGTTCTTAGTTCTTAGTTCTTAGTTCTTAGTTCTTAGTTCTTAGTTCTTAGTTCCTAGTTCCTAGTTCTTAGTTCTTGGTTCTTGGTTCTTGGTTCTTGGTTCTTGGTTCTTGGTTCTTGGTTCTCGTGCTCAGCAACGCGGTACTCGCAATCGTACTCGTTCCAGACTCCTGCATTGCATTTGGATTAGCTTGACAGACTGGCTAGACTCGGTGACTTGGGTTCATGTCATCGTTCTGCTACGGCGATAGTCGACTTTTCGACGGCGGGATGCAAGATTGCGATGAAGTCAATTGGGCGTACTCTCTCTTCGTTACCTCTTGGTGCGACTTCGGGCGGCTCTTTGAGCACGAGTAGGGGTTCGTTCGATTTGGGTACACTTAGCAATTGACTCGTCGTAACCGTCAAACTTGGCGGCAATTCTGTGCCATGAACGCAATTGCCGTGGTAGATTTCTAAGCCGATCTTTCCGCACAACATTGCAGAGCCCAAGCCGATGCCCACGGTTTTATTTTGATGTGGTGGGTTGTCCCTATCATTCTGCCTGCCACCTTTCTGCTTTAAGCCGATTTGGAGAGCGGACAGAATCATGGGATTCAGAATGATAATGCGTGATTCTATGGTGGCATTCAGCGAGAAGTATCAGCGTTTTTTATCATGCGAACTATATTTTTCGGTCGACGCGAATAGACGCATGGAGTGTTCCATGCAAAAGTCTCGTTCAAGTGTCCCCGAGTCTTCAAGCTCGCGCAGGGCGTCATGCAGTCTGTGTATGTCTTCTTGGCGACAAGCGAAATAAGTTGTGCCTTTTGACGTGCCGCGCCTCGCTTCGTCGATTTCGTTTTCCGGGTCGTCATCAAACTGGTTCTTGTGTTCACCATTCAGTATTTGAGATTTGCGCCGAAATCAGGAGTTTTTCCATTGGTCACAGATTCCGTCCAAGAGGCCAGTCGCTCGTCTCCCATTTTCCAGAACGCTCGTGACGTGGAGCACAATGTCAGCCATCCAGTGTGCGAGTATTGCTCATTCGAGACCACGTTTCCAGAACAGGTAGCCAGCCGCGACGGCGAACAAGCCATTGAGCACTATCACTCGCGCAATCCAGATTGGAGTGAGCGGCAAGATGCATGCGGCGGTGGGAAGATGTCCAGCACCAAGCCAAGCACTTTGGCATCGACCTGCTATGCTTTGGTTTGCTTTCGAGCCATATTCAATTGGTTTTCAAGTCGCAACCAGAAGTTGTTGGAACTTGGACCTGTCGCGAAGTGGCTCGGCGGTGTGCTAAACTGTGCTATTCGCTCCCCGTCCTCCTGCCCGCTCCTCATAGGAGATTGTCATGCGAATTGGAATCTATCTGAGCCTCGTGCGCTTCGCATTAGCTCTGTTGGTGGCCGCTATCTATGCGGTCAATGTCACAGGCCAAAGCGAAAATGTCGATGAGGTCGAAGCGATCGGCACGTACGATCGGGCGGGATATCCGAAGCAGTCGCGGAGCGTCAGTTTTGCGATGCATGGCATGGCAGCAACGAGTGACCTGCGGTCCACACAAGCGGCGGTGGCGATACTCCAAGCTGGCGGATCGGCAGTGGACGCAGCCATCGCCGCCAACGCGGTGTTGGGAGTGGTGGAGCCGATGAGCTGCGGTATGGGGGGAGATCTGTTCGCCATCTGCTGGTCACCGGGCTTCGAAAAGCCCGTAGGGCTCAACGCCAGCGGACGCGCACCGCAACTGGCCACACTCGATGCATTCCGCGAGCGTGGCTTGGAGGATATCCCAACGATCGGCCCCTTGGCTTGGTCGGTTCCCGGCTGTGTTGCGGGCTGGCACGATCTACACCAGCGGTATGGAAGACTGGCGTGGGCGAAGTTGTTCGAACCAGCGATCCAATTGGCCGAAGAGGGCTTTCCGGTCGCTCCGGTGATCGCGGGCTATTGGAAAGGCGGGGAGGAGCAACTGGCGAAAACGGTCGAAGGCGCGTCCACTTATTTGATCGACGGAAAGGCACCCGAGGCCGGAGACATCTTCCGCAATCCTCGCTTAGCCCAGACCCTCCGCCTGCTCGCCGAACAAGGAGCTGTCGCCTTTTATCAAGGGGAGATCGCCCAGGAGATCGATCGCTACAGTCGCTCACTGGAAGGTGGGCTTTTGCGTCTGACGGATCTTGCAACTCATGAGAACGAATGGGTGGAACCGGTAAGCACGAACTACCGAGGATTTGACATCTGGGAGCTGCCCCCAAACGGGCAGGGGATCGCCGCCCTGCAGATGCTCAATCTCATCGAGCCTTACGACGTGGCTGGTATGGGCTGGGGTTCACCGGAATGGATTCACTTGTTCGTGGAGGCTAAGAAGCTGGCTTTCGCCGATCGAGCGAAGTTCTATGCCGATATGAAGATGGCCGACGTGCCATTGACCGAGTTGATATCGAAGGAGTACGCTCGGCAGCGCGGTAGCTTAATCGATCCCGATCGGGCGCTGGTGGGAGTTCCAGCCGGTGATCCGAAGCTGGTTCACGGGGACACCGTTTACTTGTGCGTAGTCGACGATGATCGCAATTGTTGCTCGCTGATCCAAAGTAACTTTCATGGATTTGGAAGCCAGCGCCTCGCCGGCAATCTGGGTTTCGTTCTGCAGAATCGCGGTGCGCTCTTTTCGCTCGACGAGCACCACCTCAACCGACTTGCTCCAGGCAAACGCCCCTTCCATACCATTATACCCGCGATGGTGACCCAACATGAACGACCTGTGCTGGTGTTCGGCGTGATGGGAGGCGACATGCAACCGCAGGGACATGTGCAAGTGTTGATGAACTGGATCGATTTTGGCATGAACATTCAGATGGCGGGAGACGCCGCTCGCGTTCGCCACGACGGAAGCGCTTCACCGACGGGAGCAGCGGAAAGCGACGGTGGAGGGCGGGTAATGACAGAATCCGGAATACCGCAGGCAACGCGGCAAGCCCTCCAGGCGATCGGCCATCAAGTGGGAATCGGGGGTAGCTTTGGAGGTTATCAAGCCATCCTCATCGACTGGGAGCGCGGCGTTCTGCAGGGTGCCACCGAAGCCAGAAAGGATGGTGCCGCTGCAGGCTATTGAGCCGCCTCGAAACGTTCGTCTCCAGAATCGTAACCATCAAGGAGTGGTTCTCGGAGCCGCCGCTGGTGCCCTGGCTAACCTCCCCGATGTAGTTTGGGGCGTCTGCCTGGCTTCTCGTTCAGTTTCGGCTTGCCACTGGGGATCGCCCAGCGGCAACCATACCAAGGCGAGCTTGGAGAGCCAGGTGGTCGGGAGTTTGCCTGCGTCAGTATTCTCCGAGCCAGTATTGGCTGCGATGGAAGCGCTCGGTGTGGAACAACTTGCCAAAGCGGCTACCACATTTTCGAGCGGCAAGGGGATGTCCCCCTGCTCACGCGATGCCAGTAGGCCGTGCGCGTCGAACATCTGACACTTCCAATGCAAACTCGGTTGACGAACATCTGCGGCAAACATGAGCTGATCAAAACCGTACACGCTAACTCGATTGGTCCCCTGCACTGGCGCCACACCTAAGTATTTTCCGAGGGCATGAAAGAGACTAGCGGCCATCTTGCCGTCGCGTATTTCACCACTAGCTCGAGCAAGTTCGATTCCCTGCTGGCTGAGGACTAATTGTTCGAAGAACACTTCGCCGATGCCGCTGAGGGTAGCTTCCGAATCGGCGGTCAACGCGCCGAACTCGATATTCGATAGACGCCCGTCGGTGAGCATGGCACGCCACGAATCGCTGCGTAGTTCGAGATCGAGTGTGCCCGTGAATGTTGCGCTAGTCCCCAGACGTCCGCCCCAAGGTGTTAGGTCGGCAAGCAGGCCACAGGGGACTGCAACGCTGCCGGTCCGTAGCTGCATTTCGGTCTTCAGCCCCTCGGCGCGATGATGTCGCTTGACGATCCATTGCACGGGTTTAGCATACTCTCTATCCGTGCCATTAGAGTCTGAGCTCGCATCGGGCACACTGGGACGAAACTGAATGTTGAGTAGTGTGGCTTCGGCGGCGGGCAAGAGTGTGGTTGTAACCTCGCGCAGAATTCGCTGTTTGCCTTGAACCGTGTGAATGGTCAGTTCACTCATCCCCAGGCGGGCCGCCTGCGAGCCGGTTTGTGGGCGGCAAAGAAACCAATCGTGAGCGATCCTCCAGGCAGTGGCCAGCTCGCGCTCTTCGAGCACGGGTTGTGTCAAGCGAATCGCCCATTTGCCATCGCTGCGCTGCACTTCGGCCATGCGCACACGACCGATGCTTGCACCCGTTTCAGGATGGTTGAGGCGGATCTCGTGCAGTGCAAATCGCTCCGGCGCACGCGACTCGTAGGCGGCGACTTTCACAGAAACACCGAGTTGACTGGTGAGGAATTGTTCCCACAGCTTGGCTTGATGGCGTTGGTAGGTGGGTAGAAACTGCTGTGCGCTCCAATAGAGGCACAGCCCCAGCGGCAGTAGTCCGCAGAGTACGAACGTAAGCTGGCACAGAGCACGAGCCGTCGACTCGTGAACCTGCCATTTCGAACGCCGTTGCCTCTCTGCCATCCTTAGCAGTCAGCCTGAGTTAGAGCCTGGTTATCACCGCACGCACAGAATATCTGGTGCGTGGGAGAATAGCTGGCACAGCGCCTGCATGTCTACTGAGAAAACCAGTGCTAGCATTGTCGAGTAGTTATCGACGCTAGACGGTAGCGCCCTGCCTGGCTGCAATGGACGAGGTTACACGTCTCTAGCGTAAAACGAATCACAGGGACTCGTAACCTCGTCCACTACATAAGCTTAAGTCCGACCAGCCTGTTTAGTGCTCGGCGGCGCGTTTCAAGAAGAGTTGATAGCGATCCTGGATTTCCACAACGCTGTCACCGCCGAATTTGTCGATCAATGCGGCGGCTATTTCAAAGGCGACAACATGTTCGATAATAACGCTCGCCGCCGATACGGCGCAGACGTCGCTGCGTTCGTAGTTGGCGCGCTGCGGTTCCTTAGTATCCATGCGGATGGAATCGAGCGGTTTTCTGAGCGTACTGATCGGCTTTTTGGCCGCGCGAACGACTAGTGGCTGGCCGTTGGTCATGCCACCTTCCAATCCTCCAGCGTTGTTGGTGGGGCGCGTGTAACCGAGGCTGGGCAAGTGTTTTTGAGAAGCATCGTAGTGAATCGCATCGTGAACTTGGGAACCGGGGCGACGAGCCGCTTCGAACCCGAGACCGATCTCGACCCCCTTGATGGCTTGAACGGCCATCACCGCTTGGGCCAGTCGGCCATCGAGCTTGCGATCCCACTGCGTGTGAGTACCGAGCCCAATTGGTAGTCCTTCGACGCGTACCTCCATGACACCGCCCAGCGTATCGCCATTGTCGGCCGCTTCATCAATCAGCTTTTCAAATTCGCCATCGCGCTGCGGGGCCAATGTATACACGCTGCTCGAATCGCGAAGCCGGCGTTGCTCGTCGATACTGCCTACCGGCGTTTCGATGGCCAAGCCACCGATTTCAGTGACATAGCCAATCGTCTCGATACCGAACCGACGCAGCAATTGTCTGGCGAGCGCACCGGCTGCCACGCGTACGGCGGTTTCACGCGCGCTGGCCCGTTCGAGGACACCGCGAATCGACCCCAAGTACTTGATCGCTCCGACCAAATCGGCGTGGCCGGGGCGTGGCCGCTCGAGTTCCTTTAAACGCTCAAGCTTGTAGTCGGCATTGATGACTTGTAGTGTCAATGGGCTGCCGAGCGTTTTGCCTTGCCAAATTCCGGTAAGTACTTCGAGTTTATCGGTCTCGAGCTTTTGCCTGCCGCCGCGACCGTAGCCACCTTGGCGCCGAGCCAATTCAACGTTGACCTGTTCGTAGTCGATATCCAGACCGGCGGGGAAGCCATCGACCAGCGCCAGTAGTGTTCGTCCGTGTGATTCCCCAGCCGTCCAGTATCTCAGCATTCAGTCTGACCTTTTATCGTTTGTCCCCTGCGAACAGTCTCGCAGTTAATTTAATTATTAGACCCCTGCGAGCTTGCCTCGCTGGTGAATCAGTTTTGTAGCTAGACCCCTGCGAGCTTGACTCGCCGGTGAATCAGTTTTGTAGTTAGACCCCTGCGAGCTTGACTCGCCGGTGAATCAGTTTTGTAGCTAGCCACGATGTCGGCCCCCCCCGTTCTTGCCGCCCGAATCGCTGCGGCCCCGCAGCGATTCGGGCGGCAAGAACTCATCGAACAATCGTATCCCTGACCGCCGCTATCTACCTTCAAAACTTTAGCTCATGCCAGACAAGCTGGCATGGGGCCGAGCCACTCGCCGCTATCTACCTTCAAAGCTTTAGCTCATGCCAGACAAGCTGGCATGGGACCGAGCCACTCGCCGCTATCTACCTTCAAAACTTTAGCTCATGCCAGACAAGCTGGCATGGGGCTGAGCCACTCGCCGCTATCTACCTTCAAAACTTTGGCTCATGCCAGACAAGCTGGCGTGGGGGCCTCGCACTTAGGCGTCGACCCATACGACGGGTTCGGGTTTGATCTCCGGGTCGACATCGCCGCCAGCGTCCTTGCGACCACTTCCTTCCAAGCGGCTTATCACGCGGACATGCATGTCCGCTTCGCAAGGAATTTGGCAGCTAAGCCGGACACCGCTCAGCTCGCGCGCGGCCAAGCATTCCTTTTCGGCTTGGGTCATCCGACTCGGTTCACCGTCGACGAATTCAACGCGGCAAGTGGTGCAGCGTGCGTTGCCCCCACAGGCGTGCAATTGGTCAATTCCAACTTCGGTCAAAGCGAGCACGAGGCGTTTGCCAGTAGCCACATCGAATTCGCCAACGCCTTCTACAGTCAACTTGGGCACGAAAATCTCCTAGAGTATTTGAGAACAATTGGATAGGACAGAATAAACGCAGCGTGGCACATCGGCAACCCATTGCGGCAGTTCTGCGTCATGGGATTGAGCCGGAATAGCGTGGACTTAGTGAGCATGAACGGCCACAATGGTTGGAGTGTAGGCTTTAGCCGATTTTGAGTGGGGCGAGGATCGGCTAAAGCCTACACTCCAGCGCTTATATCCACGCTACTCGCAGGTGGCCGACTCAAGCTCTTCCGACGCGGAGCGTCGGGCCACATTGGGCTTAGTCACGACTGGGGACGGGTACCTCGAACAATGGCGTGGGGATGAATTCGCTGGTCAGCCATAATCTCTTTCCGTCGCTGCTGAAACATATACTCTCTCCCTGCCGCCGATTGGGCAGGTTGAAAAACAACACGGCTTGATCCCCTTCGGTCTGCCAATCTTCTAGCTTGCTTGTATCCTCACTACCCTGAGACTCACTTGGCTGAGACACTGTGCGTTGGAGCAAGCAGCCGGGGCCGTATGTGAGCAACACCATTTGCTTCCCATCGGGAGAGATGTCTCCGGCGGTTACGAGCGGTAGCCGCAGCTCGCCGATCAATTCAGCTTGGACCTTTTTCACGCCAGACAGCCGCGGGGCGGGAATTCGAAACAAGCGACACTGAAGAATTTCCTTAGTGGCTAGCACAAACGAACTACTCAATGGATCGTAGGCCAGTGCTTCGCAGTTGACTGGGCCCGTCGGATAGGTCACCTCGAAGGTAGCCAGCACCGACAATTCTTCTACAGCGTTGCTTGCAGGCAACTCTACCGGGGCCTCGATCACATACAGAGTAACGCTCGCTCGACGCGCCGAGTTGTCCCCTACATCGCCGATGGCCAAGTAGTGTTTGCCGTCGCGACTAAATGCACAGATATCTTCCCAGTCGAGCGCTCGAGCACCTCGGATATTGAACTGGCCACGCAGCGATCCATCGGTGGCAAAGGCGAATAGCCGGGGCCGATCGCCCGAGTCGTTGTGGGTCCATAGCAGTTCACCAACCTGGGCCACACCGCTACTTTCGTTCAGTTCGTTCGATTGTAGGATGACGGGCTGGGGCGGTTGTTGATTGGCTTCTTGAGCTATGCCCAGTTCGACGAGCGAGCCTAGAATCAAATAAATAACCCAGGAGATCGCTGCTAATTGCTGGTTTTTTCCTCTGCCCATGTGCCCCTCACCCCCAGCCCCTCTCCCCGGAGTACCGGGGCGAGGGGAGCTAGGATTTTTTAAAATTGCAATCATTGGTTGATAAGTGTTTTTCGGCGTCTGTTCTGCTATTCTAGTAGCCAGCCGCCATTTTGGTGCATGGGCTTGTCGCATACGTGACTAAGGACCATGCAGCCCCTGCCACCCACCTTCCTTGGAGATCCGTCCTGTGCGTAATTCGATCTTGTTATCGGGCAGCCTAGCTTGCCTATTGCTTTTCCTGCCCGCGTTGAGTGCTCAGGAGAAAGCGGGCTCGGTCAAGAAACAGGCGAGCGGCGAACGCAAAGCGGGGGGGAAAGCACAAGGGGATCCACCGATGGCAGCCGCTAAGGCATTTCTAGCGACACTCGATGATACCCAACGCGCTCGGACCAGCCTCGACTATCAATCGGATCTGCGCGTCGGCTGGCACTTCATTCCCAAGGCGACTCGCAAGGGACTTCCCTTGATGGATATGAACGCCGAACAGCAAGAGGCAGCCAAGAAGCTGCTCCGCGCCGCCGTGAGCCAACTCGGCTACGACAAGGCGACCACCATCATGCAGCTCGAAGAAATCTTGCTTCAGTTGGAAGGCCCCAAAGACCCGGCGGTGCGCAATCCTGAAAAATACTACTTCACGCTGTTCGGAACCGCCGCCAAGAATCAAACCTGGGGGCTGAGCGTCGAAGGGCACCACTTGTCACTCAATTTTTCATTGCAAGGTAATAAGATCGTCGACTCGACGCCTCAATTCATGGGGAGCAACCCAGCCAAACTGAATGCAAGCTTCGGCGAAAAATTTCCCAAAGGATTTCGTGCGTTGGGAAAAGAAGAGCAGTTGGGATTCGATTTGGTTAAGAGTCTCGATGCAACCCAGTTGTCGACCGCCACGCTGGGCGAACTCCCCGAAGAGATCCAAGCTGCCGGCGAGGCTCAGCCACTCACGGAAGCGGCCGCCGGCATCGCCGCCAGTGAACTCACAAGCGACCAGCAAGCCACGCTAAAGAAATTAATCGAAGTCTACTCGGCCAAGATGAAGACCGGCGTCTCGAAGCAACGTTGGGCGCTGATCGAACAAGCCGGCTTTGACAAAGTGAAATTTGCTTGGGCGGGTGCGATCAAGCCTGGCGTCGGGCATTATTATCGCATTCAAGGCGAAACATTTGTGATCGAGTTCATCAACGTGCAAGCCGACGCGGAAGGCAATCCAGCCAATCACGTGCATTGCATCTGGCGCGATCTCCAAGGCGATTTTAATCTACCGATCAAGTAATACGACTCGCTTCGGTGGAATCGTTTAACGCCGAACCGGAGCAGGCCGCAGATGCGCCAGGTGAGCTGATCAACGCGAGGGACTCTGACGCACCACGGCACTTGCCAACCCGCTTTCGCGGCCTGCGCAGGTGAAGGCACCATCCAAGCACGTTTTATCATTCTGCCGACCATGATTCTGTCAGCTCCCCCGAGCCGAGACATCACGGCAGAACAATGGCTGGCAGAACGATGAAATGCCCCTTGACAACATAGTGCGCAAAGTGAGCGTATGTGGGAATCGATTTTAGTGGTGAGTGGGCGCGCTGCCCCGCGCCGTAACTCGCGGTACTCGTTACGAGCCTACAAGAGGCTAGAGTTCGCTGACGAGGAGTTGAGCGGCCATGTCGCGGAGCTGTGTGGCCATTTGAACGTGCGCTTCACTCTCCTTGACGCGACCGCTGCGGGAGAACCGAGCCGCCTCGCTGGCGATGTGCCTGGCAGCCGAACAGAGTTGCTCGACGGTTTCCAGTCGGCCGTCGAGCGCTTCGAAGTACGCGGCGCTCTGTGCTATTGATTGGGCTTTGGCGGAGGTTGGATAGTCTACATCCCAGGACTCTTCAACTTTGGAAAATAATCGGCTGAATTCTTGAAAGCCAGGATCATTCTTCAGCGCCTCGGGATCGCTCAGCGATGGAATTTCAGGTAGCGATTCGGGGACCGGTATGCGGTCGAGCGGATTGGCACTTTCGACAGGAGTGCCGGCGGTTGTCGCCGCCGGCTCGACGGACACATTCGGCGTAGGCGGCTCGCTAGAATGCTGAGAACCGTCACTTGCGCCTAGTGGCTCGTCGGCTCCTACTGGCTGCCACCATCCCGAACTCAAAACGGCTACGATATTGATCAGCAGCAAACAGCCACCGATCAGAAACAATCGCGGAATATTCATGGTGAGATTCCTTTCTACAAAGTGAACTTCTATGGAGTGGCTTCAAGTAGTTTCGCAATGGCAGTTTCGAGTTGATCTCCACGCACGTGCAAGTCGGCGACACGACCATCGCGACCGACCAGTAACATGAACGGAATCGCGTTGACGCCCAGTTGTTGCGCGAGTGGAGATTTAAATCCAAGCATTTGAGGATCGTCGCTATGAAATGAGCGCCAAGGGAAATTCTGTTGTTCGACGAAAGTGCGGCCAGAGGCAAGATTCTCGTCCATATTGACACTCAGCACGTCGAAGCCTCGATCTGCATATTCAGTGTAGCTTTGGCGAATCCCTGGAAGTTCGCGCATGCATTTGACACACCACGAGGCCCAGAAATCAACCAACACCACTTTGCCTTGGTAGTCGTCCCACAGCAGCGGTTGGCCATCGAAACCGATCAAGCCGACTAGCGGCAGTTCGTGCCCCAGCAGTGCGGTCCGAGCGGCATGGGCATCCAATGCGTTCTTCACTCCCGCCACCTCTTGGCCGGAGTAGTCTGCCATGGTCTGTTGCGTAAACTTGGCAACGTCTTGGCTCAACGCAACCTGACCACTGTATTCGATATTGGCGATCGTGCTAGCGATTTGCTCAAGCGTCTGTAGGCTGGGAAACTCTTCGTAGAGTCCGCGTAGGGCGACCAGTGCGGCGGCGGAGTCGAATGATTCACTTCCCAGTCCGCGGAAGGCTTGTAAGAAATTCTGATAGGCTTGGCTCTCACTGGTTTCGATAAGCCAAGCTTCGCCTCGCAATTGTGGATCAGGCGAAGTGCGATAGGCTTCGATGACCGTTTTCTTGACTTGATCGGCCGCATCGCCAAAGCCCATTTGATGGAGCACCTGCTGGGCTTGCTGCAGCACCATGAACTCGGGGAAGCCGCGATCCTCGGGACGCGCGAACAACTTGTCGACTTGCGACAACAGCGTTTCGGGGGTGGGCCGCAAGCCATTCTGCAACGACTGAAGCTCGAAGCCGATCATTACCACTTGGGCTTGATGCGCCAAATCGGCATCCGCTGACATGGACATTTCACCAGCAAACCGCTCGAGTTCTTGCGCGGCAGGCACGTCCCCGAGGCCACTCATGTGCGACAGGGCGACGAGCTGCGCGATCACTCCTGCTTTGCTTTCCGACTCGCTCGATTCGGACGATTGGGCAAGTTGCAATCCGGCTGCTTGCTTCATGCGACCAAGCCTCAGTCCGCTTTGCTTAAACGTCTGCTCGTCAAGAAAATCGTGAGAACCGGCCAACACCAAGTCTTGTAGCGCACTATCGATCTGACGCAAGTGCGCGATCAGTTCCTCGGGCGACGAAGAGGTTATGGGCTGCAATGTCATGAAGGGACGCTGCGACAAGTCGATCTCGTCGGGAGCGCGCTGCGGCGCGGCGCTGGCGGTGTCACTCTGCGGTGGAGTGACCGACTGAGGATCTGCGGTACTTGGCGAATCGGCGGCTAGCGCATCGCCACCCAGGGAACTTGGCGTTGTCGAAGCTGGATTCGCCGTTTGGTCACTGGCCGATATCACCGGGACAGGTTTGGGACGCGACGAATCACAACCGAGCAGAAGCAGGGCGAACCCAAGCCAAGCAGCCGTTTGCCAGCGTTTGCAGAACTTCATAAACACTCCCTGCACAGATGTTCTTGTTCTAGGACTTCGAAGGCTCGACGCGCGATTCCAACTTTTCTGGCGGTGTTTCGACCGGCGGTTCTCCAGGCGGAGGAGGAGCTGGGTCAGCCAGAGTTGGCGTTTCGAATAGCATCTGCATCAAGCGGTCAAGCTCGGCACCGCGGGCTTCGAGCGATACGACCGTCCCCTCTTTGTTGAGCAGCAGCACGGTGGGCAAGTGGGAAACGCCGAACTTCATCTGCAATCGCTGCAACGGATCTTCGTGATTGTCATGAATGATCGGCCATGGCAATTCGGCGCGCTGCAAATACTTGTCTAGCGCATCGGAATCGGTATCGAGGCTGATGGCAATCACCGCCAGGCCTTTATCCTTATATTTTTCAAATTGTTTCTGCAAACGCGGCACTTCGGTCAGACAAGGCTCGCACCACGACGCAAAGAAATCAACGATGACGAACTTGCCAGCATAGTCGTCGATGCGAATGTCGCGACCGTCGAGTGATGTGGCTTCGAGCTCGAATTTGCCACCCAACAAATCGAGCCGCCCGATCGAGGCCTTTAGGTTCAAACGCAGACTCTGCATCTCCTCCCGCTCGTCGTTCTCCAGCAGATCGCAGAGCAATTGGTACGTGTCGCGAGCAGGCTGCTTGTCCGGTTGCAGCTCGAGCATCGCGGCAGCCAATACGGCAGTTTGCATATCCTGCAGAGACAACTCTTTGCGACCTTTAAGGAATTCGTGCACTTGTTCAAGCGTTTTTTGTTGAGCGTCCTCACCGACGAATGCCATCAATGCAACCGACGACGAGATCGTGTCTAGCTCAGCTTGTTGCACGCGCTGGGCGACCTTCGCATCATCACTTGACCTCCCGAGCAACTGGACGAGTCGCTTGGAGCCATCGCGAATCGCCGTCTGCATGGCTTGATATTGATGTGCATTGCGAGGCTTTAAACTCTTGGCCTGCCCTATGAGGGCCTGGAGCTGCTCAGCGTCGGCGCTGGCTGGGATCGTTAAATCAGGAAACGCTTCCGCCGCTGGTGCGCCGCTATCGCCCGCAGTCTGGACAGCGTTCGCAGCAGGCTCATTCTGAGCCAGTTTGTCTTGTGCCCCAAGTGAGGGCGCGCATAAGCACAGGACTAAACTCGATATCGTTGGCGAAACCACCAAGCGAATGCGATGCAGTCGATAGGCAAGCATGACGATTTCCATGGGAACAATTGATGGCGATTTGACAAGTCACCAATTCTACCATCTATGCCAGCTCCCCCAAGTGCGATTGAGGAGGAGTTGAGCGATTTAGCCGCGAAGAGCCAGTAGTGGACTAGGTTTCGAGTCCATTGGATTCGGTGTGCGACAGGGACTCGTCACCTCGTCCACTACCTAGTGAAAAACGCCCCCGTCCAGCAGGTCGGGGGCCAATTCGCCAAAGTGGCTTAGCGCCAGTACCGAACGCGATACCAGCCATCGGCCCCGCGAGCCACCGCGTCGGCCACGAGCGTCATGCCACCCGACGGCGTACATGTGGGTGCATTGGACGACGATGAACTCCAGCCCACGCCGCAGAATCCAACTCCCGGGACGGTCCCCTGCACATGCCCCTTGTAATTGCGCGAGGCCATCGTCTGAGCTTCGGCCTGAGCTCGGGCTTGAAGGTTACTAGTGCTGCTATGGCTAACAGAGTGAATCTGCCCACAATGCGGACAGCGGCTCTGAGCCTGAGAACTCGCAGACGCTCCCACCAGCACAACCAGGCCCAAGACTAAACTCTGGATCAATCGCATTCCATCTACTCCTTTGGATAAGAGTGCACCGTGCCAGCGACCCCCTGTCGCTGCGCTCGAGCGGCACACGCATGACGAGCAGTCTTGGAGAAAGTTGAGATGCGGCAATCGGGCGTCCCTTCGGCCCGCCAAAGCACGCGAATGAAACAATGGACTGTTTTCTCCCGTTGCGACTGAAATTTCCATGTTTTTGCAATAATACTGGACACTTCACTGACATTAAAAAACTTGATCTTTCATAGATATTGCATACCACTAGGGGGCGTGCCTCTGCCACTAGATCAGTCCCTAGCTGACTGGTGAGCGCAACCCCAGTGTGCCCATAGACGTAGCTCGGTGGGCTCCACCGAGTAGTAGGTCACGTTGGGCAAACCAACGTGCTACGGGACACTTTGCTACCAGTCCCCTTCGCGAGCAAGGCTGCTACTTAGATACTCTAGCCTGGCTGTCCTCGGTTCACATCTTCTCCCTGCCTATTATCTCTGTAGTCGTTGCCGCATGATCAACACTTTGTTTCTTCCCGAATTGCGCGAAATGTTAGCCGTGGGCAATGCGCAAGAGCTCCGCGAGTTCTGCACGGCACTTCACCCATCGAGGGCGGCAGAGTTCATGGAGGGGCTTGCCAACGAGGAGGCCTGGAGCGTCTTGCAACACGCCGACACACATCAACGGGCGGAGATTTTCAGCTACTTCGAGTACGACCGACAAGTCGCCATGTTGCAGGCGGAAGATGATCGGCAAGTCGCGGACTTGGTAACCCATATCCCCGCTGACGACGCGGTCGACCTGCTCTCCGAGCTGCCGGACAAACGGGTCGAGCAGATATTGGCGCTGGTCCCGGCCCCGGACCGCCGTGACATTCGTCGCCTGCAGACATTTGAAGAGGGGACAGCCGGGTCGATCATGACCACGGAAGCGGCCTGTCTGGACGAGAAGCTGACGGTCCGCCAAGCGCTCGAGACGCTCAGTCGCCAAGCGGAGCGGTTGGAGACGATTTACTACATCTATGTCGTCGATGACACCAATCATCTGCGCGGCGTGGTCAGTACTCGTATGCTGGTTTCTTCGTTCGGGAAGCCCGATCGGACGATCGCCGACTTGATGGACACCGACATTCTGACAGTCGACGCAAGCGACGATCAGCAAGAAGTGGCGCGGATCGTGGCCAAGTACGACTTGCTGGCGATCCCCGTGGTCGATGCGCAGCGACACATGCTGGGAATCATCACGCATGACGACGTGATGGACGTCTTCATGGAAGAAGCGACCGAAGACGTTCAGCGAATTGCAGCGGTAGAACCGCTGGAAGACAGCTATATGCGCACTCCCATTCTCACGTTGACTTGGAAGCGCGGCATGTGGCTTGGTATTCTGTTCTTTGCCGGAATACTGACTGCGCTGGCTCTGCGCAGCTACGAATTGGAATTCGAACAGTTCGGTTGGCTAGTATGGTTCATCCCGTTGGTCATCGGCTCAGGTGGCAACTCGGGTGCGCAGACATCGACGCTCATTATTGCAGGCATGGCTACTGGCGACGTGAAGATTTCCAATTGGGCGCAGATTGTCACGCGAGAGGTGGCGACGGGAGCGTTGTTGGGAATTTTTTTGGCCACGCTGTCGCTGGCTCCCGCACTGATGCTGGCACCAAGCGTCTTGGCCGCATTGATTGTCCCGCTCACCATTTTCTTGGTCGTGCTGTGTGGCACCTTCAGCGGCTCGATTTTGCCGCTGGTATCTCAACGGCTTGGGTGGGACCCAGCAATGATGAGCAATCCCTTCGTGGCTGGCCTGAATGACATTACGGGGATCGTGATCTACGTCAACATCGCCAAAGTGTTTTTGCGCTGAGTCGTCTACTACTTTGAGACTTCGGCGGGGCCGAGGTAGAGGTTGAGTACTTGGCTTTGGATTTTAATGGCGCGGACTAAGGTGAACACATGCGTGGGAGAGAAATCGCAGGGCGACGTCGCAGCCAGGTTATCTAGCTCATCGGCCACCGCTGCGTGCTGATCCCCGGCCGCACTGAGACGCATGGAAATCTCTTGGCTGAGCGAGAACAGCTCGTCGTCGCTGACTCGCTCGCAAGCAAGTTCGCTCGACGACTCATCGGCCAGGTGCAAATTCATCAACAAGCCCATGCGCAGCAGTTCCGATTGTCCATAGTGTGGATAGAGTCGGGCTAGCCGTTCGATTAGCACCATTGTGCCCTGTAGCTGCGATCTCACGAAGTGAACCTCGTAAAGCATAGTTCCGTTCGGTTATTCACTGTGGCAGACGCACGCCGTGTGCCGTTGCCCCACGAAACCTAGGTCGAGGCGCAGCGGCTTGAATTGTCGAAAATGATTAGTCGCTTGGTTTGAGCAGCTTGCTGATGAAACCGATCCGAATATGCGGATTGTGACACTTTCCGCAGTTGCCATTGGTGGATATCTCAGAATTCCGCTGCTAACGTAGCTACGGTCGCTGAACCGCAGAAAACCATCGTTTGGCGATGGTGGCTAGGCTACTGGAGCGACAGCCCGTAGGCAGTAAGTGTTTGCCGCAGTTGCTGTTCTTGCGACTCGGTAAGCGCGGTCATAGGCAGTCGCAATTCTCCCGCGTCGCGCCCTAGCAAGCGCATGGCCGTTTTGACCGGTATGGGGTTGGTGCTCAACCCGAGCATATCGCGGCACAAGGCGAAAAGCTTGTGGTGCCACTGACGGGCTGCTAGCCAATCCCCATCAGCCACTGCGCGAACCATGGCTACCACATCGTGTGGCACGATATTACCTGCGACCGAAATGACCCCCTCGGCACCGACACTCATCATCGGCAGTGTCAAACTGTCATCGCCGCTGAGGACGGTTAGATTGGTCGAATTGAGAATCTGCGAACATTGATCGAGCGAACCGGTCGCCTCTTTGACCATGGTGATGTTGGGAATGTCGGCCAAGCGAGCGATGGTCTCGGGTTCGATATTCTTGCCGGTGCGACCTGGAATGTTGTAAACACAGATCGGCAATGAGACATCCTCGGCGATGGCTTTGAAATGCTGATAAAAACCTTCTTGTGTTGGTTTGTTGTAGTACGGTGCGACTTGCAGCGAAGCGTCCGCCCCCTCCTTGGCTGCCCAGCGCGTCAGTCGCAGCGCTTCGGCTGTCGAATTGCTCCCCGTGCCGGCCATGACCTTGACGCGTCCAGCCGCGATTTGCACCACTTCGCTAATCACGCGCTCGTGCTCTTCGTGGGACAACGTCGGTGACTCGCCCGTCGTGCCTACCGGCACCAAGCAACACGTCCCCGCTGCGATTTGAAATTCGACCTGCGATCGCAACCGCCCGACATCCAAAACATCGTCACGAAGCGGTGTGATAATTGCGACCGAGAGACCTGCGTATTCAGAACCTTTGCGTTGTGTCATGTTGTTAGTTCGCTCGTTGATTTTTTTAGTTAATATTGTAGTTCAGCCAATTAAGCAAATTAGTTGAACAGCGCCACGTTGAACGCTTGTGATTTCTTTAGCTCTTGTTGGAGTACAGCCTTTAGGCGCCTTGGCATGTCGAAGGTCGCAAAATCGGCTAAAGCCTAGACTCCAGCGCTATGTGGCGATATCCAAATTAGCGTTTAGACCAATTGGCTTCGACGACCAGTCGCTTCATGTCAGCCACGGCTTCTTTGAGCCCAGTGAAGACGGCCCGGGCCACTATACTGTGGCCGATATTCAGCTCGCCCATGCCTTCGATGCATGCAACGGCTTGGACGTTCTGGTAGGTCAGGCCATGTCCCGCGTGTAGTTTGAGCCCCAATTGTCGAGCTTTTGCTCCGGCGTCCATCAGTCGCTGTAGTTCCTGTTGCCGCACGTTTCCTTTGGCTAGCGCGTAGGAACCGGTATGCAGTTCGACTGCGTCGGCCCCCAATTCGACAGACTTCTCAACTTGTTCTTCATCCGGATCGATAAATAGGCTGACCATGATGCCCGCTTCGCGCAGTTGCTCGATCGCACGCTGCACGCGTGACGGATCGCCAACCACATCCAACCCACCTTCGGTGGTGACCTCTTCGCGCCGCTCGGGGACCAAGGTGGCTTCGTCCGGCTTGGCTTCGCAGGCGATGCGCACCACTTCGGCTTCACAAGCCAGTTCGAGATTAAGTCCGCTGGGGACGGTCTCGCGTAGGATACGCAGGTCGCGGTCGACAATGTGCCTCCGGTCCTCGCGCAGGTGAATGGTAATGCCGTCCGCGCCACCCAGCATAGCCAGTGAGGCGGCTGTTACTGGATCGGGCTCGTGGGTCCGTCGCGCTTGGCGAATGGTTGCTACGTGATCGATATTGACGCCCAGCGTCGCCATGCGGGTCTCTTTCAAAAAATCGCTGTCTGCAGTCTGGAGATAGCCCGACAGATATTACCACTGACAGCGCAAGGTGGCTATCGGGTTCACAACCAACTGGTGCTTCAACCACATTTTAATTGGTTGTAGTGGCTGAGGTTACGAGTCCCACCAGGTTAACGATTCAACCGGCTTCGCGGGCCTCGTCCACTATGGCTACTTCTGGACCTGAATTTCGAACAATTGCGGCCAGTTTTTGCCAGTAATAAACAGACGTTTGGCGACCGAGTCGTAGGCGATGCCGTTGAGCACCTGCTCTCGGTCCCGGCGACGAGCGACCGGGTAGACTTGACTACAGTCGATCCAGCCGAGCACGTCACCGCTGGTTGGATCGAAGCGGACTATATGGTCGGAGTGCCAGATGTTGGCGTAGACTTCTCCTTCGACGAACTCGAGCTCATTGAGCTTATCGATCAACCGTCGCCCCTGCTTGACGCGAATCCTTCGGATCGGTCTGAGGGTTTTCGGGTCGAGCACGGTAATGGTACTGCTACCATTGCTCAAATACAAATGCTGGCCATCGTCGGTCAACCCCCAACCTTCGCCTGAATACCGCAGCGTGCCCGTGGGCGCCAGCGTCTGCTTGTCGTAGAGAAAGCAGACCCCTTCCTTCCAAGTCAACTGGAAAATCTGCTCACCCAGCAGCGTGATTCCTTCGCCGAAGTAGTCGCCCGCCAAGCTCATGCTCTTCTCGACCTTGCCCGTTTCCAGTTCGACACGGCGCATGGTCGATTGTCCATAATGGCCGGTCCCTTCGAAGAGCACTCCCCCATCGATCACCAAACCCTGCGTAAAAGCCCCAGCATCATGAGGGTAGCTAGCTATCACCGTGGCCGTCTGAATTGGAATGGGATCATCGCCGGGCATAGCAAGGGACACGACGGCAAACAGGAGTAAACCGACGACGATCGGCAAGGCTATCCACCAAGCTCTTTTCGACAATGGTTTCGCTCCTGATGCTAAGTCGGTCATGACGGGCAATAATTCGGGACGGAAAAGTGCGGCTCACGCTTCAACCAAAATAAAGTTCGGGGGTAGTGGAC
>JADYZV010000039.1 GCA_020852965.1 Pirellulaceae bacterium
ACAAATTAGATTTCATTTTTTGGTCAAGTAGCAAGAAAAGTAAGAACTGAAGTAGGAATTCCTCCCTACGCGCCTGGCAGTGTCTCCCCCGCTGAAATTGGCAGTCTTTTCAGTCTCGGTCACAATCCTTTTCGAATTCGTCGACAGTTTTGAAAGCAGCTTGTTGTACCGCCTTCAAAATGTCGTCATCGCGCGATTCTGCCCACAGAAGAGACACGGATTTCGGGGCTGAAAGCGTGAAATCTGTGCCAACCCGCCTGCCAGCATGCATCCGCTGTGTGAGGCGTTCGCCGGTTGCCGGATGTTCATTATCGACCAGACGGTCGAAAGCCTGTTTGTCGACTTCTCCTTCGAGGCCAAGCAGGTGGGCAGCTTTTCCAAACCAATGCCCTTTGAGCAGCGGATTTGGGTCGTGGCCCAGGTAATCGCTGATCTCAAAGTACCGTTTGGAGGATGTCGCACTGGTGCTGGTGGTGGCTCGCATGGCAAGCTTGTAGGCGAGTATTGTGACAGTTTGATGACAACTGTAAGCCTACGTATGGCGTACGAAATTGCGAACATGCACTTGTCGGATTAGCGTCTATTCTCCCGAGATTCCCCGATGTGTTCACCAGCCTAGCGAATCGGTAATCAGCGTCGAATATGAGGGACGATTAAGGGCAGTTTCACCAGGTGTCCAGCTGGCAGTAAACTGACAGTAAACCCGGTCTAAACAGGTCCAATCGAGGCACTGAAAACATCAAAAACCCTGCAAAAATCAGTCGGGGTGACTGGATTTGAACCAGCGGCCTCTGCGTCCCGAACGCAGCGCTCTACCAGGCTGAGCCACACCCCGAGCAGGAATTGGTCACACGCTACTCTTATCAGTATACCTATGCCCGGGCGACCGAAGCACGGTGCCAGTCAAGCAATTAATCACAACTTGCAACGGTCGGATAGCATCCGCCTTTGTCTACCTTCAAACTGCTCCCTTGTTGTGACTGCCGAGCTGGCTCTTGTTCCCATTCAAGCGAATGACCACACCAACGTCAAGTCTTGGCCAGCCCTCATGCCCTCTCGTACACCTCGGAAGAATCGATAGGCCAGTCGGCGGCCCGGAAGGACCGCTGCAGGCAACGGCGACTCAGGGGGGTGGAATCACTTCGGCATCTCTCATCCATTTTTCCAACCGAGATTCCAGCTCGCGCTGCGCGGCGGCAGCCGTGGGCTTCCCATAGAGGTTGTTTAATTCCCCGGGATCGTTCTTCAAATCGAAAAGCTCGTGGCGGCTTCCTTCATCCAAGGGCTGTTCATTCTTATCACGATACAACACCAGCTTCCACCGGTCTGTCCGGATCATGCGCATGTGGGCTCTTCTTCCGTAAAGCATGTCGTAGGTATCGAAGTACGCATCGCGCCAGTCGGCGTCAGCCTCCTGTTTAAGTAGGGGCACTAAGCTATGGCCATCGACTTTAAGTTCAGCCCCCTCCCGCGCCCCCGCGACCTCGGCGAGAGTCGGCAGGATATCGATCGTGGAAACCAACGCATCGCTCGTGCTACTCGGCTCGACCACACCTGGCCAACGAACGACAAAGGGAACGACCACGTTATCGTCGAACATGTTGGGTCGGCTGCCCAACCCGCGTGTAAAACTACCGTCCTCGTCGTAATGCAGAAAGGTCGCGTTGCCCTTGCCGTGGAGGCCGTGCTGCCCGATACAATATCCATTGTCGCCGATAAAAATGACGAGGGTATTGTCGTCAATGCCGAGCTCGTCGAGCGATTGCAGCACGCGCCCAATGTTACGGTCAGCACAGGTGACGTTGGCATAGTAGGTACGAGTAGTTTCCTGGACCATTTTTTGGGAGCCAAAGGATTTCCCCGCTGGAGGTTCGGGAACCGTGAGTGGCACTCCGTTGTAGTGTGCCCTGTCTTCCTCTGGCACTGCATCCCACGGCCGATGAGGAAGGTAGATACTCAAATAAAGAAAAAAAGGTCCCGCCTCGTTCTTTCGGATAAAGTCGATCGCGCGGTCGGCGAGGATATCGGTGTGCTGGGGATCGTTGCGAAAACCTGCCACCTCCTTCCCGTCGAGCAGAAAGGGAACCTCCTCCATTCGAACTCGCGGTCTCCCAGGCGCGACATACCGGTATCCTTCGGCATAATCAAATCCGAACTTCTCTGGATAGAAATCTTCGCCGTACCCAAGGTGCCACTTGCCGACCAGTCCGGTAGCGTACCCAGCGGACTTGAGCACGCTCGCAATCGTCGGCGTCCCCGCCGGAAGGCCGGTGCCTGGATAACCTGGATTCCCGTAAGGAATATAATCGAGAATCCCGACACGATGGCTGTAAAGGCCGGTCAGCAGCATGGCCCGCGATGGCGAACAGACGGGCTTGGTGAATCCTGCGTTGAAGCGCATTCCTTCTGCGGCGAGCCGGTCCATGTTCGGCGTGTGAACCTCTTGGTTGCCATACGCGCCAACCGCCCACTGCGCGTGATCGTCAGTATAGATCAGTAGGATGTTCGGTGCGGCCGCATCGGCCACCGGACCCACGGACAAACATAGGACCATCAAGATGCCGAGGAAAAGGTGCGAAACCCAGTCGGGAGCATGCCTTTCACCGAAGAGCATGCCTGCTCCCTCTCTGATCTGCGAATCTTCAAACGCGTTAGTTTTCATTATTTTCAGCTGAATTTAGACGAGTGGATTTTTTTGAGACTTCGATCATGATACCACACTTTTCAGGCATTCCATTTCGCGTCACGTTGAGGCACTGATTTACACGGAGCGAGTCAAAGTAAACGCTACACTCGAATAGCGTTGTCCATTGATTTGCAAAGTAATGCAGTGCTTGCCGGGATAGAGCGTGAAGGTGGTTGGCGACAGACCGAGTGACATAACGCATTGGATCGGCATGTAGGACGTTGAGGAGTTCCAGCGGACGGTGGATGCTTGTCGTCAGTCGCACCGACCACGGCAGTCGCGGACGAGTTCCTTCGCTCACCAGTCGCACGACGAACTCGCCCAGCGGTGCGAAAATAAAATCGCCGAAGTCATCATCCGACTTGCTCGGATCCAGCGGCGGCGGGAGTGCCATGGTGATTTGCTTGGCTGCTACCCCGAAATCGTGGTCAAGATGGTTTTCGAGAACGGATGCGATGTGCCCGATCCGCTCTTTCAATTCAAGCTTCGGAAACTTGGATGTCGTGTCGCGTAGGAAGCGTTTTGCGTCAAAACGATCGTCTGTCGCAACAAACAAATTCGCCAGATACTGGACTCGGTCCCGATTGAAGAGATGGTCTTTCGAACTGAATTTTTGTGGGGGCTTTGTCGTTGTTGCCATGCTGGCCCCTTTCTACCAAAAACGCACCAACTTGCTGACTCAGCATCACTTGGGCTGTGCTGCGTCGCGAGCATCCTTGGCGCGTTGCACTCTCTCTTTTTGACTAGCTATTTCCGCATCCAATTCGGCCAGCTTACTTTTCAATTCCTCGGGGTAATCGGCCGTAGATTCTGCCGATTCGTTCGACAGCCCGAGTCCGTCCAACAGTCCGGATTGTAGCTGCGCTTGCATTTCTGCCGCTGCCACCGCTTTGTCCAGTGCTTGATTGGGATTCTCAGGCACTCGCTTCGCGTCACCCGTTTTGATGGACTCGACTGCTGCCTCCATAGCATTTCTTTGAAGTTGGCCAACGTAGTCGGCAATCAGGGATTTTCGTTTTTCCTCCAAGTTATCTAATGTTTCAACCTCCGCGTTGTAGGTCACGACCAAGTCGGCATAGGAAGGCTTCTTGGTAAAATTGAAATCGGCTGGTCCACAGCCGGCGTTGGCTATCACAACTGCTGATAGTAGGACTGCAATTAAGTAGGACGATTTCATCGGATCTCCATTCGTTCATTAGAAAAAAGGCACTGGTGCAACTTGCTCTGCGATTCGCAACAGCATGCGATAGCATACTCTTATTAATTTGCAGCTCGAAGAACCCAAGTGAGAATTCAACGACTCTACGTCCCCGACTCAACAGCGGCCCCTCGGACGTGTCGGTCGTCTTTGAAGAAGAGTGCGAAGACGAAGAACAACACCGTGCCCATGGCGGCGGGAATAAGCCAAATCGGTTGCCAGTCGTGCTGGTCGCCCTCGGTGTAGACCTGTGCCACAAGCCCGGCAAACCAGGTCCCGACGAACATGCCAGCCCCCAGGGTAACGATCGCGTGTAAGCCCTGTGCGGCGCCGCGGATATCCTCGCCCGCACGCTCGTCCACATACATTCGCCCCATAACGAAGATAAAGTCGTAGCAGATGCCGTGCAACAGGATGCCGGTGAATAGCATCCACAGGACGGACGGATTCTGATGGAAGAGGGCAAACAGGCCGAAACGCAGAGCCCAAGCGCCAATGCCGAGCATGAGTATTCCTTTGGCCCCCAGTCGCAACAGCAACGCCGGCAGCAGCAATAGAAAGACCACGTCCGAAACTTGTCCTAGCGTCATTTTGGCTGCCGCATTGGCGATGTTCATCTCGTTCATGAAGACGTTCATCCAGCTAAAGTAGAAGCTCAGCGGCACGCAGATCAGAAAGGAGCAAACCATGAAGGTGGCAAAGGAACGATCGCGCATCAGCTTCAGGGCATCCAAGCCTAGCAGCGTGCCCAACGAGGCGGGCGAGCCTTGTCCCTTGGGGGGCGTATGTGGTAGGGTCAGCGAGTAGAGCCCCATGACTAGCGCCGCCCCGCTGGCCAAATAGAACATACCAGGATTGTCCTCCAGCTTCAACCAACTCACTACCAGCCCGGCCACAATCCAGCCCACGCTGGCCATGATCATCACCAGCGGGAATTCTTTTGCCGGATTCTTGGAATGGTGCAAGGTCAGCGTATTGGTCAGGCCATGACCGGCCATGTAGGTGATCGTGTAGCTCAACAGCACTAGGTAGAAAACGCCAAATTCCTGCAGTGTGGAAAGCGCGTAGAGCAGCCCCGCGCCAAGGATATGCAGAAAGGCCAAGATGCGCTGGGTGGCAAAGAAGCGGTCGGCAATGACTCCCACGATGAGCGGAGATAGCATCGCCCCGATTGCCAGCGTCCCGTAGGCCAATCCCACCTGACCGCCGGCAAAGCCGAGCTTGGTCGTGGCGTAGGTACCCATGGTCACATACCAGGCACCCCATACAAAATAATGCAGAAAGACCATTAGCCAAAGACGGACCAGGAGTAGCGGTTTCATGGATGTAGTAAAGATATTCTGCTCCAGACATTAATACTTAGAAGCGTTTCGACTCATTGCCATCACATGGTACCAGGTTAGTCCGCACCCCGAAGTCGCACTCATTCACGCGCTACTATTTTCAGTACATCTTCACCTTAGCGGCGGGAACATTACGTTGGACAATTAATCAATTGTCGTCATCGCAGTTGCAACTCCCGCACTGTCGCCTCAATTTCATCTCTCACACTCATCGGATCCTGCGTCACCCGAAACCCATGAATACGCAACACTTCAAACCCCAATTCTCGCATGTAAGCATCTCGCCTACTATCACGTTGCCTACCCTCGAGGCTCAGATGATCCTTGCCGTCAATTTCGACATTCAGCTTCAACTCCAAGCATACGAAATCCAGCGTGTAAGGCCCGACGGGATACTCACGTCGAAACTTTTCGCTCAGAATCTTTCGATTCCGAACCATCTGCCAAACGTCCTGCGCAAATTCGTTCGCTTGTTGGCGCTGCTCTCTTGCAAACGCGATTTGTTCCGGATCGCGATTGGATGGTTTCAGATTTGGCATAAACGGAGTTCCGAGTTTGCAGATACTATGGCCCCTCACCCCCAACCCCTCTCCCCTGAGTACAGGGGCGAGGGGAGCCAGGATTCGTTAGGAAGTCGTCAGCTCTCCCCTGAGTACAGGGGCGAGGGGAGCCAGGATTCGTTAGGAAGTCGTCAGCTCTCCCCTGAGTACAGGGGCGAGGGGAGCCAGGATTCGTTAGGAAGTCGTCAGCTCTCCTCTGAGTACAGGGGCGAGGGGAGCCAGGATGAAGTGTTTTTCAAAATGAAGCAGTTCAACTAGTTGGTTGGCCAGAGCGAGCCCAGTACCTCAACGGTTTGATCGGTCAGCGCCTGGCCACCTTCGGGGCCGACATGATTGCTCTCGACGATGGCGCTGTAGCCGCCGCCGCGAGCGGCGCGCTGGCTGGGGATGTAGGTGCCTGGGCCAGCCAACTGGATGATAAAAGTTTGCAAAGCTGGGCTGCGGGCTTTCATCTCAATTCCGAAATCGGTGAACAGTTCGAATTGGTTGGTGGCTATGGCAATGTCTCCCAAGCGAATCACATGCAATTCCATTTGAAATGGTCTTAGCTCTTCGGCCTGCTGTCGCTCGAAGCGATCGATGGCCGATTGATGCCAAAACCGCCACGTTTTCTTTGTAGGATCGTTCGACAGGTCGGCAACTTTGGCACGTAGTGCAAATACCTCGTCCCGAGTCACCATGCGCTCTGGCAGATCGATTGTTTTCACTTTGTGAACGAGTACTGCATCGGCGTGCCGCTCTTGGCTGGCACCGGCATAAGCTTCTTCCCAGGCCGCAACGATGCGGCGCGATAGCTCTTCCAAGCGGGTCAATCCGCGCAGCTTTCGCATTCGCTCCTCCGCGTCTTTGCGAAACATTAGATGTGGCGATTGATCGCCAGCGGCACCGGTCCAGGCGAGTACGAGTAGTTCGTCTCCGTACTTGGCGCGCAGCGACTGGCGAACCGTGTGCCAGAAGTCCGCATTCACCGCCGAACCTCCTTCGACTTCCTGTGACGGGCAGGCGATGTTAATGGCTGTGGCTATCAATTTTCCCTGGCCATCCCAAAAGCAGAGCACTTCGACGCCATGGTCTTCGTACCCCTCGATGCCTCGGAAATCGGCGCGGTTGGTGGCACCATACATCTGAGCGGTACCGTCGCTATAGGTGCTGCGGCGATTGTGAGCTACCACGGCATGACCGAGGCCCCAGCCCACGCTGCCGGGTTGACGCGATTGCCACGCACTCACCGCGATGTCCGCCACGCGATCGGCGAGGAATTCAGCATACTCGCTGGGCTGCATGACGCCTTCGGCGGGCAGGTCGTAGACACCTTCTCGCATGACCGGCGCAGTATGAGTGTGCGTGGCATTCATTACCAACTTGCTCACATCGAAGCCTGGTAGTCGATCCTGGATTCGCTGGCGTACCATCTCCAGAATCCCTTCGCGAATCGCCACCAAGTCGCACGAAACCATGATAGCCTGGTCCAGCACCATGTCCCCCTCGCGCGATTCCAAGGCTAGTGCCGTGGCGGTGACGGGACTATCTACCGAACGGGCGATGCGCGTGTGCATCTGACCTGAAAGTGCAACAGGCCCGTCCGGCGTGATGCTGGTCGTTGCTCCGCCAAGGTGAAGCTCAGAAGCGGTGAGCCTGTCGGCGGGCAGGACGTTCAACACGGCTATGCATACGAATGCATAGTAGCGATACGATTGAGGTGCAAATGAAACCATCACATTTCTCCAGATTGATTGAAACCTTGGTGACTCGCAGTCACTCGTCCTTGTCCTTGTTGTTGTTCTTGGGCTGATCGTCTTGATCTTCCTGTCTGTCCTGTTCATTGACCCTCGTCTTCGACAATCGTGTCGCCAAACTTCTTTTTCCATTACTTACCAATGAACTTAGATTAACCTGCACCGTACAATTGTCGCTCATGTGTTGGGGCCAGCGAGAAAATCAATTGAATATTCTCTGCAAGTGGTCGCTGATCTGCGACAATTCTCTCACGAATGCTACGCTGCATAGATCTGTTAACTCCAAGCTCTCAGGATACCAGCGCTCGATCGCTACAGCCAGGCGTTCCTCGAGTTGTCGGTCGATTCGGAGTTGTCGGGGTAATTGCGCGATGTCGTCGTGCGCCAAGGGAATTCGCAGTCGCAGACAGGCTGGGCCGCCGCCACCCGCCATACTCTGCTCGAGCGAGACGTAGTGGACTTCTTCAATGGGATGGTCGGACGAGGCGACGAGGCGCTCGATCAGGCGACCGGTCGAGGCGATCCGTTGGCATTGTTGTGGACAAATTAGCACCATCTGCGGTGTGTGGTTTGACGACGTGTGTGTGTGTGGCGTAATAATCTGACTATTGAAGAAATAGCTTTGCACCGCTTCGTCTATGGGTAAATCGGAGTTCGAGATTTCCATACGAAGAAGTGGAGCGCCAGTAGTTTGTCGGAAAATTTCCTCCAACCGCTGAAGCTGCTGCTCCGCGTTATAGAAAGCCAACTCATGATGGATGAGCAGGCTTGCGTGGCTGGTGGCGATGACATCATTATGGAATACCCCCGCTGAGATCCCGGCGGGGTGCTGTTGCAGAAAAAAGGTGCGCGCTGGATCGAGTTGATGACGGCGGGCAATCGCTTCACAAGCGGCCCGAGTTTGTCTGGGGAGAAATCTACAGTCGTGCGAGGCGAGCTCGGAGTCGTCGCCATAGACAAAAATGTTGAATCCAATTTTACCCGTCGGATCGCTCAAACGCATGTGATTGGCAGCCCCTTCATCGCGGAGCGGAACGATCGAAGAAAGCGGCGGATGGATAGTGCAGTTGTCCTGCAAACCTAGCAGCCTTTTCAAATCGATAGCACGCTCGGCGGATTCCGATGCGCGATGCCAACTACTGATCAGATTGGCGGGGGTAATGTGCAAGCGACGATCGCGGCAATCGCAGGCGGCAGAAACGGTGGCCATGTTAGCAGCCCACATGAACGCACAACTGAAGGCAGCAGAGAATGCTTGAGGGGCAATCTGCAGGGCTGCGGACAGTTGCTCTGAAGATAAGTGCTCTGTCGAATCGACGCCGAGACCCAACTCGTGTAGCCATTTTAAGCGTGGTCGAGGTGGCGGCAGAAATATGTATTGAGGAACGCCCAGGCTGGCGACCAATGCGGCTTTGCGCAAGCCCTCTAAGGCTGCTTCGCGCGGCCGGCTGGTTCGATAGGCATGTTGCTGCGAGGCCACGTTGCCTACGCCCAATCCTCCGAAGTGATGCGTAGGCCCCACGAGTGCATCGATATTTATTTCAGTGAACATCGAAATTCAGCCCAGGAACCTCGCCGCTCGTGTCGCTCAGTGTATGACTTTCCAGCGAAGCGACGGGATAGGAGCAATAGTCGGCCGCGAAATAGCCGCTGGGTTGATGATTGCCGCTGAGCCCCACACCTCCAAACGGCAATTTACCACTAGCTCCCGTAGTTTGGCGATTCCAGTTGATGACTCCTGCGCGGACGTGATGCAAGAAATAGTGGAAATCCTCGACACGATCGCCAATGAAGCCAGCGGACAAGCCGAACCGAGTATTGTTGGCTAGCCGAATGGCATCGTCCAAGTCTTCGGCGAGCTCTACGATGAGTAGCGGTCCGAAGTGTTCACAATCCTCAATCGACTTCATCTGCGCGGCGGCGATCAGCCCGGGAGTGAGCAGCGCACGGGATCGCGAACTGCGTTGCATCTCGATCAGTAGCTCCCCGCCAGCGGCGACGGTCTTGCGCTGGGCTTCGAGCATGTTGTCGGCAGCTTGCACGTGAATCAACGGACCCATGAAAGGCTGCGCTTCGTCTAAGGGTAAACCGACGACTATCTTTGGAATCCATTCATGCAGTTGTTCGACCAGGCGTTGGTAGGTGGCGGTTCCACTTACGATCAGCCGCCTGGCGCACGTGCATCGTTGGCCGGAAGTAATGAACGCCGAGAAGATGGTCGTGATGGCTGCGGCCCGCAAGTTGTCCGTGCCATGTATGACCAACGGATTGTTGCCCCCCATTTCCAACGCGAGCACTTTTTCCGGCTGACCAGCCAGCAAGTTGTGTAAGCTCACGCCAACGCGGCGGCTACCGGTAAACAGCACCCCGGCTGTGGAAGCGTGCTGCGCGGCAGCAATGGCAACATCGGCCGCGCCATGCACGAGTTGCAGTACGCCGGCGGGCAAGCCGGCTTGTCGCCAGGCTTGTACGAGCCATTGCCCCGTGGCAGGCGCCAATTCGCTCGGTTTAAAGACTACTGTATTACCGGCAAGTAGTGCGGGGACGATGTGTGCGCCAGGCAAATGCGCCGGGAGGTTAAAGGGCCCCAGCACCAACATGACCCCATGCGGTCGATAGCGTGTGACGGCTAGAAAGTCGCCCGATGGTTCTGTAGTCGTCCAGCGACGTTTGAGGATTGCATCGATCGAGTTGGCTACCTTGGCGACAACGGCACTGACTTCCGTGCGCGCTTCCCAAAGTGGTTTACCTGTTTCGATGGCGACCAGAGTAGCCAGCTCTTCCCTACGCTCGGAGACAATGTGCGAGAAGCCCTTGCAGAGCGAGATGCGTTCTTCGAGCATGGTTTCGGACCAGGAGGCAAAGGCGTGCTGGGCCGCCCCGATGGCTTGCTCGGTTTGAACTGCTGTGGCCCATTGGCCTTGCCAAACAGGCTGTTCGTCGGCGGGAGATCGTCGCTGCCAATGGGCACCCAGCCCATCGGTCCACTCGCCATCGACATAGCATTGTCCAATCGATGTCGCGGAAGGTAAGGTCATGATGGTTCTCAAAGGCTTGAGTGCGAGTGCTAGGAACCTGGATTTTTGGGTCGGCTAGCTACTATTGTAATCACTTTGTTCATTCATTTGACACCAGGCTGGCGGCTCGAGCTTGTGTTCGTCTTCCGCGCTGGTGCCGCAGCGTCGCTCTGGTTGGTAGGTCACCTGCGCGGCCGCGCTGCGCGGTTAAACAGACAAGTGTGCTGCCAACCCAAACTCGCTTGTGCGCTCATTGTTCTTGAGCATCGATGTCTGGTGGAACTAGGCGAGTGTTGGGTAGAGAGAAGTGGTTAGCAATTGGTCGCCGCTGGCTATTTGCAATTGATCGGCGGTTTGTTGAGAAATGATTAGCCCAGCGTCGTCGTGTTGAACGTTGGCGATGGTGGCGCGAAAGCCATTCTTCAGCGTGGCGACGATCTGTGCTGGCCCGCTGGATTCCGATTCAATACCCAGCAGCCTGCCAGCCTGCGTGCGACGAACGGCGTCGATTGCGGACGTTGCGCAACGCACCACGGGCCCACCGTCGAAGATGTCGATCAAGTTGGTCTTTGCAAACCCTTCGGCTTGCAGCATCGCCAGTGCGGGCCGCGTCAGAGGATGTACATCGCCCAAGCTAGCGCGAGCGGAGGCGGGCAGTAGGCTGGTGTAGATCGGATAACGCGGCATCAAGTCCTCGATGAAGCGTTTGTTGAGAGTCGATAAATTGTCGGCTTGAGGGAAATCCATGTCAAAGAAGTGTCTGCCGATGGCTTCCCAAAACGGGCAATGTCCATCCTCGTTCATCACGCCTCGCATTTCAGCAATTACCTGATCGGCGAATCGCTTGGGATAGGCTGACATGAAGGTGAATCTGGCGAGACTGAGCAATCGTCCGCGCCCCTGGCCGCGATAATCGGGGAGCAAGAAGAGGCTGCCTATCTCAGTCGGCCCATCGTGGATCTTTTGCAAATGCAGCGACTCAACCTCTTGTACTTTGTTCAGTAATTCACAGTGGCTAGATTCGGTCACGCGAGCATAACTATAAAACGGTTCATACCCGCCGGTCTTGCTGAAGATGCAACTGAGGCCGACGAGCTGACCGCTGGGGGTGTCCTGCATGACAAACACATAGGGCTCTCCTGTCGGCTTTTCCGTTTTGCGAGTGAAGGCAAAGTGCGAATGTTCAACTCGTTCGCTCAACTGATCCTTGTTGATCTGCAATGTGGTCAAGCCGTAAGTTGCATGCTCGAGCAACTCCCATAATTGGTCTAAGTCGGCAAGCTGTACCGCGCGAACGATGGTCAAGTTGGTTTCTCTCTTGAATAGTGGGTATTGCCTTACTCGGTTTCAAAGCGTTGACGCTGGAGCATGGAGAGCTCGCCTGCGGAAAAACGGCTAAGTAAATTCACGACCAATTGCGATTTGTCGACAATGGAACTTAGGCTGACCCATTCGGAACGACTGTGCAATCCATCACCGATCGGCCCAAGGGTATCGACATTGACCAGACCGGCAGCGGCGAGTTTGTTACCATCGCATACGCCACCGGTTTCCTTCCAGTGTATGATGCGGCCAGCGGCGTCCAAGCTCGCGTCCTCGACGGCTCGCATCAATTGCTGCATTTCGTCGGTCACCATTTTGGGAGGCGAAGCAAGTTCACCCAGGCTGCGACAACGAAATCCATCCATCGTATTGAGCTCGGAGACGAACTGTTTCAATTGTTGTTCGAACCACTTCGCCGACGATGTATCTGCGACACGAATATTCAACCGTGCGAGGGCTAGATCTGGGACGATGTTGACCGCTTCACCCCCCTGGATATTCCCCACGTTGATGGTCAAGCCAGGCCGCTTTCCGCTGAGTTCCGCGATGCGGATAAGCATCCGGCAAAGCTCGACCACAGCATTGCGTCCTTGCTCGAAATGTCGGCCTGCATGTGCGCTTCGGCCATGCACGACCAGTGTGTAATTCCCCGAACCTTTGCGTTGGGCGACCAGCTCACCCGTGGGTAGAGCCGGTTCGAAGAGCAGGGCAAAATCGAAGTCTGGGGCAATCTGTTCGTAGAGCTGCTTGGAGCTGGGGGATCCCAGTTCCTCGTCGGGAGTCAGCAGAACGGTGCAGCCGATATCTTCCGCCAGCATGAAATGGTTGAGTGCCTGCAGCGCGGTGCGAATGACCATGATGCCTCCTTTGGCATCCGCTACGCCAGGGCCTTGCAAGCGATCGACGGTTAGCAGTTCACAGGATTGAAATGAATCGGCAGCTCCAAAAACGGTGTCGTAGTGGATGGCGAGCAAGACCCGTCGCTGCCGCTCGGGTTGAAAGTCCCAACGCAGGGCCGGTCCCGTCTCGACCGCCAATTCATTTCCGCAATCGTCGACCGTATGTCGTGGCGGCAGAGCGATGCGATGGAATCCTGCATGGGGCAAGTTCATTCGATCTTCTAACCACTGGGCAACTTGCAGCAGTCCGGTCAAGTGCTCCGACCCCGAGTTCTGATTGGCTAGTTCAATCAGGTCGGCGGTAATTTGCGATTGCTGCGCAGCGATCCAAGCATAGGCATGGTTTCGTTTGTCGGTGCTGGAGCTTGGCACAAGCTTTTCCTTTGAGCCGTTCGCGGGTTTAACTTGGATTATTTATGGCTCGCAGCACTAGCCAGTGCGTTTGGCTGGCGCAGGTGCCGTCGCCTGCGCAGGCCGCAAAAGTGGGTTGGCACGTGTGGTGGTTCATCAAAGATCCACTGGTTGATCAGCTCGCATCGTGCACCTGCGGCCTGCTCCGGCTCGGCGTTAAACGATTTCATCGAGCGCTTTACTTTTGCGCATCCAAGCCGAGTCGTTCATCGGCTAGGTCGAGTCGGTACATGATTTGGTTGTAATCGTAGCGAGGTGTCTGGTCGGGATTGTTGGTGAATGTATGGGTGTACGTTCCTTCAAAGTAGATGAATCGTCCGCCATCTTGATCGAAGTAGGGATGCTGCTTGGGATTGTAGAAACTGTAGTTGTCGTGCGTGACGATCTTGACGGCGTCCGACCAGGGACCGACAGGTGTTTCGGCCTCGGCATACCATATTTCTCCGAGCAGCGTCGTGCCCCATGTTTCGAGCGCGATCATTACCCAACGCTGCCGATACTCGTTCCAGGCCAACGAGCCTCCGTGGGCACGCAACGCATCGCCACTGTCGTGGTCATGCAGAAGGAAAATCGATTCATCGTCGGTTAGCTTTCCTTGTTCAATTAGTGCCTTAGACAAGGTTTGGTTGAAGGGGAGGCCTCCTTGACGCCAGGCATACTCGGGGCGACCATCCTCGCCGCGAATCACGTTGGGCGATTTGGGATCGTCGCTGGCTTCGAGGCAGGTGTAGGCTTCGTATTGAGCTGGGTCGAGGTACGCGTCGATGGTAGCTCGTACGCGCGTGTAAGGAAATGGATGAGCGAAGTAGACATATTCGATGCCGTTATCCACCACGCGTACGGGATGCCCTGTGGGATGTAGGCCTTCCAGTTCCAGCAGTTTGACTTGCGTGAACGCTTGGCTCGCCGGATCGAATTCGCAAATCCCTCGTGCGTGCGTAACCATCGATTGGGTAACTTTGACGTAGTGCGCGAACAGGCGTTCATGACCCGCGTCATCCGTTAAGGCGGTAACGCCATCGATCCATGTCGGTCCCTTGCCTTCCATGGCGCAGGTTTTCTTCGCATAGCCCTCAGCGTCGACAAAGTATTCCAGATTGACTCCCTGGGCTGGGTCCAAGCCACCGTCGCTTGGGAGGGCTGAAGTCGCACCGGGAACATCGAAGATACCCAGTGGATACTTTGGTAGGTTGGTATCGCCCCAGAACCAATGTAGCCGTCCTTGGAACACCGCATTGACCACCGAGTCTGACCCTAGCACCCCGGCGTTGAGCAGAGGTTTTTCAATGGGGACCGGTTCGTCGAGCATCACGCTATCGCGATAGATGCCACCGCCCGTCATGCGATACACGCGTTCGGCAATGTTGATCCGTTTGAGCTTGAGTGTTGCCTGGCCACCAGCAACGATCTTGATCGTGCGGCCATGATATCCGAACTTGTCGGCGGGATACTCATAGCCGTGGCTCTTGACATGAAAGAAGACTGGTTGATCCATCAAAGAGGCGTCGTCGAAGGCGACTAGGCCGGCCGAGTCGGTAACGAAGCGAACATTGTTCACGGTTGTCAGCTCGACCAGCGGCACGCCACGACCGCTGACGTCGTCGACGACACGGATCTTGAACGGTTCAACGGCCTGCGACGCTGTGGTGCTCACGATGGAGGCCATCAGCAAAGTGATGGCGCTCGCGGTAAATAGGAAGCGCATGGTAACTGTGCCTGACTTGGTATATGTTAGAGGGTTGAGTTAGCTCGGATTCTTCAGGTACTTCCCCGAAGAGGAGTTGCGACGGGCAGCGATGGCGTTGGTCGGTGAGCGGAAGGGGCTACCCGCAGGCGGCTTGTTGATCCACACATCCGGATCTTGCATCGGCCCCATGCCAGCTTGTCTGGCGTGAGCCAAGTTTTATGAATCGAGCACGACGAAAACACCCCAGCTCTACCACTTTTCCACCCGTTCGCCTCCTCAGGTGGCGAGCGGATAGAAAAGTGTGGGCATTGGCGAGGACCTCGATCTATATTCAAAACTCGTTCACCGGTGAGACAAGCTCACAGGGGTCCAGAAGACATGTGATTCGACGAGCGTACGCGGGATGATACCATGCAGCATACCAGAAAACTGTTCATGAATTCAATAATAGTAACTACGAGGCGGCTGATAAGCTCTCTATCTTGTGCGCGGTGTGTTCGAAAATTCGCCTGTTCACTCGCGCTGTTCGCTCTCGTTTGGTGTGTTGGAGCGTGCTCGATGAGCCGCGCTGAAGAAACAGCGGATGGCTCTCCAGATAGCCCGCAGACATCGCAGGTGAAGCGACCATTGTGGACGAGCTCGCACATTCACGGTACGCCCGATCCGCCCGACCCCTATCGATTGGAAAATGCCTTTCCAAATCTCGCCTTGGATGAACCACTGGCGATTTCCCGAATCGAGGGTACGAACCTATTTGTCATCGCCCAACGCTATGGAAAAATATTCACGCTCGAAGATACGCCACAGGCGAAACCGCAATTGCTAATGGACTTGGGACGCGTGGTTTACGGCGTGGCCGCTCATCCTGACTTTCTGCACAATGGACGGTTGTTTGTCACCTCCGTGATGAAAGAGTGGGATCCAGAGGGGACGCGACTATCGCGTTTCGAATCGACCGCCGAGGATCGCTTCCGAGTCGATCCGCAAAGCGAAGTGGTGCTGCTGACTTGGCTTGCCGGTGGTCACAACGGCGGCTGCGTGCGATTTGGTCCCGACGGACTGCTCTACGCCTCGACCGGCGATGCGAGCGGCTGGGCCGACTGGAATCTGACTGGTCAACGCATCGATGATCTGCTGGCTTCGATCCTGCGTATCGATGTCGATCATGAGGAGAATGGTCGAGCGTATCGCATCCCGCCGGACAATCCGTTTATCAATACGCCAGATGCGCGACCGGAGGTCTATTCCTACGGACATCGCAACGTTTGGAAGTTCAGTTTTGACGGTGACGGTCGATTGTGGGCTGGGGACGTTGGGCAGGATCTATGGGAGATGATCGAGATCGTCGAGCGCGGCGGCAATTATAGCTGGAGCATCAATGAGGGGACGCACCCGTTCAAACCCGACCGAAAGCCTGGACCGACCCCAATTCTCAAACCGCTCGTTGAACATCCACATAGCGAGTCGCGATCGATCACGGGTGGCTATATTTGGACAGCCGCCGAGCCCGCTGAGCTACATGGCTGCTATATCTACGGTGACTATGACACGGGGAAAATCTGGAGTGTTCAACTCGTCGATGGCACAGCCACTGAGCCTCGACAGTTGGCCGATACCCAACTGCGGATCGTAGCATTTGCCCAAAATCACGCTGGCGAAGTTCTAGTGCTCGACCACGTTTCGGGGACGCTCAATCGATTGGTTCCAGCCCCTCCACCACCGGACGATGCATTGCCATTCCCTCAGCGGCTCAGCGAGACCGGACTTTTTACTTCGACAGCCGAACATATCGTCGACCCAGGACTAATTCCTTACAGTGTCAATGCGGCGCTGTGGTCCGATGGTGCCTCCAAGCTGCGGTACATCGCCTTGCCCGGCGATGCGCAGATTGCATTCGACGATGTTACCTATCCCACACCGGCACCCGGCTGGCGTTTTCCTGACGGGACAGTACTCGTTAAAACTTTCTCGCTAGAAATGGAGGCAGGCAATCCTGCGTCCAGACGCCGACTCGAGACACGGCTGTTGCAACACAAAAATATGCCCGGAGATCGGGAGCATTACGGAGCTCAGTTCTGGATCGGCTACACCTACGTATGGAATGAGGAGCAGACCGATGCGGTGCTGTTGGAGGCTGCGGGGGCCGACAGAGTTTTAGAGATCCGAGACGCAGATGCTCCCGGCGGGGTGCGTGAACAAGTCTGGCACTTTCCCAGTCGCGCGGAGTGCGCGTTGTGTCACACGATGGCAGCTAAATACGCCTTGGGAGTCAACACCATGCAGATGAATCGGCTGCATGACTATGGCCATGGCGCGCCCAGCAATCAACTGGCGCAGTTAGAAGAGTGGGGTGTTTTCACTGGGCCGCTTCCGATGGCACCGGAGAAGCTCCCGAGTCTGGTCGATTTTACCGACGAGTCTGCCTCGCTGGAGGATCGCGCACGTGCCTACTTGCACTCGAACTGTTCCCATTGCCACCGTCTGTGGGGCGGGGGCGTGACCGATTTTCAAATACAAGCCGATTTGGCTCTCGACAAGACCGGCACCGTCGACGTCAAGCCCGAACGCGGCTCGTATGGACTCGACGACGCACGAATCATCGCCCCCGGCCATCCCGAGCGTTCGCTGATTCCCTATCGCATGACACTGCTCGGGCTCGGACGCATGCCACACATCGGCTCCAATGTGGTTGATGAGGAAGCCGTTGCGCTCCTTCAAAAGTGGATAGGCGAGATGAAGTAGACGGGAGGGGGGGAGAGCGTCGAGCTAGGTGCAAAACTGATTCACCAGCGAGGCGAGCTCGCGGGGGTCTGCGCAGGTTGATGGCAGGACGGCAAATAACAATACCGATACACTGGCGAGGCGAGCTCGCGGGCGGGCTGCGAAGACTACTCGTTCAGTGATTCGTCGATGAATGGTTGCACGATTTTGGCCCAGAGCAACCCGTGAGCCTTGAGTCCCTTGGGGCTGAAGTGGATACCCAGACCGTCGAGGTCGCGATGGTCGCCAGTGAGAGTATCCGTGTCTGGTCCGGCGTGCGCGATCTTGTCTGCCCAGATCTTTGCTTGGGCAGTGCGCGTCGTGTCGGACGATGGGCGTTCGGGATTGTGGTAGGAGACCTGCGCCACGAACCAGGGGATATCCCAGCCGGCCTTTTCACGCGAGGTGATGATCACTCGCTGGAGTTTCTCGTAGTACTCGTGGGGCGGCATGCCAACATCGGTTTCGCCTTGGTGCCAGAGGATCGCCCGAAAGCCATGCGGGCCGAGTTGTTGTAGTCGAGTCATCATGTGGGCGAACAGACCCTCGGAGGGTTGCCAAGCGTTGACGCTAGTACCACCGAATCCCGTGGAAGCGATTCCAATGGGCACTTGGTAGTGTTCGAAGAGTGCATCACCGAAGGCGGGATAATAGCTTCCACCCTGCGAGTGATCTGCCACACCAATCTGTGGATCATCGGCGATCTGCCAGTGTTCGCCGTCAAACGAAGAGACCATGCCGCTGGTCTGCTTCGTTTGGAACTGTCCGGAGTTGGTAGAGTTCGATTGCCCCGCCCCGACGAAGACCTCACCCACGCCGAACTTGTCGACCCGCAGCTCGTCGAAAACGCGGCCGGCCTTTTCGAGTTTCAACTTCATTGAAAACCAGCCGCCAGCGGGAAAGGGGATCTCCTCGTCGAAAGCACCTGTCTTGGGATCGATTGGAATTTCCTGCTCTTGATCGGGGGCTTGGCCTTCAAGTGCGTTACCTGCGAAACTAACCAGAACCGAATCGGCGTCGGCAGTCGTTGAGCCGCTCACGCGGATGCGGCCGGAGTTGCGAGTCTGGCGCTGGAAGACCTGCAGTTCCTTGGGAGAGGCAATTGTCGTTTCGTCGGCGGATCGCTGTAATACAAAGTGGTAGGGACGCGGACGCGCGACGAGTCGCTGCAAGGCTACGAGCTGCTCATTGGCAATGGTAGTCTGTTCGTTAAGTGGAGCGATTAAAGGACTGTCGGGAAGATAGGAGTTGGCAGATCGGTCGGACGTGTTGAGCGCATCGCGAGCTTCGGTGAGCGATTTGAGCGATAGAGCCTGTGCATCCCAGGGCCCGCCTGGTTGCCATGCGTCTGGGGTCGTCGATGCGATATTGATTCCTTCGGCCAATCGTTCGGCGCGAAACGTCCCGATCTTTCTGCCCGAGGCGGTCAACGTGTACTCGCCACCGGTTAGATTCTTCACTGCCAGTCGATAGGCGTTCAGTTCGTTCATCGGTACGAAGCGATATGCCATCGTGGAGAAGATGCCGTTGTTGAAAGGAAGTCCTTCATCGAGTCGCGTGAAGCTTAGCGCGCCGTTGTCAGTTTTGATATCGGAAATGGTACAACCGGCCGAGCTGACGACTTGGCTGTTGGCCGCGTCGATGGTTGCCGAGGAGACTTCCTCGGGCGCTCCGAGTCCCTTGAGGATCGCATAGGCCATCGCCAACTGGCCGAGATCGCTGAGGTGGATCGTATCGGCAGCGTGCAAGGTTTCGTGCTTTTCGGGCGGGAGTTTTTCGTTGGACTTCAAGACGCGGCGTTGGATTTCGCGCATGGCGCGTTGCACGTCGATCGCATGCTCGCCTTCCTCCTTGGCGATGGCCAGCGCATCATCACACATCTGCTGTAGGAAGTCGTTCTCGGTCCTATCGGGGTTGCCGCCCGTAGCCGCCGCTGAACAAATGTAGACTCGCACCCCCTTGGCTTTGCAGGCCCGAACGATGCCTCGGATCGAGTCGAGGAACAACTGCCGATGCGCGTCATCGGCCTTCATCCCCCAACCGATGTCGTTGATTCCGAAGGCGACGGTCAGCAGGGTGACATGGTTGTCGAACACATCCCGCTGCAGTCGCTTCAATCCGCCCGCGGCCGTATCGCCACCGATTCCGACATTGATGAATTGCACCTTGCGGTCGGGGTAACGCAGCAGTGTGTAATTCTCGATGTGCTTTCCGTAAACTCGCGCCGCTGTGATGCTATCGCCGAGAAACGCAACCGTATCTCCATCGCGAATCGCGAAATCGTCTGCTCGGGAAGTGATCGGGTTTAACAACAATAACAATGGTGCCAGATAGAAAAGTGACGTGTATCGTGGGTTGAGCCAAGCCAACATGGAGAAACTCCTTGGACGGAATGAACTTTGGATTCGATGAAACGATCCTAGCCGACTGCGATCTCACGATTGTAAACCATCAGCAGTCTGCCGGATTGCCTTCTGTCTTTTCTGAGAGGCCCCCGCGAGCTTGCCTCGCTCGGTGAGCGAGTTTTGCGATTAGCTCGTTCTCGCAGGCGCAGAACATTCCCGCCCGATCGCCGCCAGCGGCGGAGCGTCGGGCGGGAAAACGACACGAAGTGGGCGACGCGTTCTACTAACAAAACTTTGCTTCCTGCCAGGCAAGCTGGCAGGGGGCTCAGCTCGTTAAAAAGCGATATTTCTTGAGAGAGGAAATGTATACCTCCCACTGGAGAATGGGAGCTTTTGCACACCAGAAGGGGCCCAAGGGCTTGTTTTTTCCCCTGGAGCGCTTAAAATCGCTAACACCTACTTTTTAGCGTATGGCAATTATTTTGGTTGGAATCGACCGCGAATCCAATTTGCGCACATCTTGCGATTTTGCCGCGTAGCTTCTACACACTCTTCTCTTCTAGTTATTGGAGATCGAACTATGCGAACTGCCTTTTCTTCCTCACGTCCCAAAGGATTTACACTAGTTGAGTTGCTGGTGGTGATTGCGATCATCGGCATCTTGGTTGGTCTGTTATTGCCCGCCGTCCAAGCAGCTCGCGAAGCTGCTCGACGCATGCAATGTACCAACAACCTCAAGCAACTCGGATTGTCACTGCACAACTATCACGACACCCACCGAATGTTCCCCGCAGGTTTGTATGAACAACTTACTTCGACGGGCGGAAATACTGATAACATCCCGCTATTGGGCTGGGGTGTGTCGGTCTTGCCATTCATTGAGCAAGGAAACGTGTTCAATCAACTCAATTCGGGCACCAACTCGCTGCAGGCGATGGTCAGCACTCCGTTGTTGCTCAATATTCTGCAGACTCCAATCCCTGCATTCAAATGTCCTTCAGACAGTTCCGACAACTTGAATAGCCATCGCCCCATCCTCAATATGTCGGGAACTCCGGTACAAATCGCGACCGCTAACTATGTCGGCTGTAACGGACAAAACGGCGACAATGGAATGATGGTCATGAGTTCGAAAGGGAAGATAACGTTCGGCAGTTTGACCGACGGATCGAGCAATATTATTGCTGTAGGTGAACGTTGCAAGCAGAATGGAAAGGACAGGGTGACGGGCGTAGCCGTTCAAAATCTTGCCGCATCATGGGCCGGTGTTGCTCAACGCAATGGTAACCTATCAAATAACATATCGGGAGCGCTCGGCACGAGCTTGTACCAGATGCAGACTGGCTACTCAGGTACCCCGACTGAACAACCATACTTTTGCTTTGCCAGTAATCACACAGGTGGCGCGAATTTCGTGTTTGGCGATGGTTCCGTCCATTTCCTCAGCCAAAATATCGATTGGTCCGATGCTTCTCATGATGGCAATCATAAGAACGAGTGGGGCACCTTCAATCTACTTAACGACATCGCCGATGGTTATGTAGTCGGCGAGTACTGATCGATCCGAGTAGCGGGCACAGCCTTGTGCCGTCCACGATGACCTGATAAGTGTATGTCTTTAGGCAAGCACGGCAACGGCACACAATGTGTGCCGTTTGCTATTTAGGGGCTATGCTGGAATGGCCCTACCGAGTGCGGGAAGCGCCCGTGTGAACGTAGTCTGCTCGTGGCCGATCTGGAGTGCGTCGAGTTCTCGGAGCTTTGGCCTTGAGAGTGGCCATAGCACACTGGAACTGGGCGGTGGAAACGAAGTTGGTAGTGCGCGGTGACCTTGTCGTGTGAAGGCGGATCGTGGTGCCAGTGGTTCTTGCTTCCAACCTCACTGGCGACTCGATGTTTCCGGTTGGTGTGGACTTTGGGGGAGGCCAAAGCGGTGATGAATCCCCGCACTCCAAGGAGCAAACTGTCTGCGCCGACTACTTTTGCTTCAGTAGACTTGAGTGCCGTCGCAATTCTTCTAACAGCCGCTGGGCGATCACTTTATGTCCCTTTACGCTAGCGTGATGGATGTCTGCATAAAGCATTACTTCGGCGGTTTCGTAATCATCGGCCCAGTCCGCTAAGTCGAGTATTTGGAAGCCTGCTTGCTGGGCTAGGCCGCGCGCCATTTCGGGTGTGCCGGGAATCTCGAATTGGCCTGGTATTGGCAAGTCGACCCAGATCGGTACGAGCGAATGTGCATTGCAGAACGTAATAATCCGATTGTACGTACAACTTAGGATCTCCAATGCGTGATTCGGCAAGCGATTGCGAATCACACCAGACGGTGTAGTCGCATCGACTCCAGCCTCTGTCAAAATATTGAGCAAGCAAGGATCGTCATCGATTAGTCCAAGGTCCGCGAACTTGGCCATATCGAAGACGGCGCTGTAGATTTCGTCTTGGTGTGCGATGTAGAGAACCACATCCGGATCAAACTCGAGAACTTTCTTCTCCAGCAGCGCGCGTCGACGAAGAGGGGAATATTTGCCCACGCCGAAGTTCAGGACTTCGTACCTAGGATTCAAGTCCGTGAAATATTTGTCGGAATTGAGCTGCTTTTCCAATTGCACCGCGAACGTTTCTTCATCTCCTACGCCATAGCCCATGACAACACTCGATCCGAGCAAGGCAATTCGCAGGGTTCCCGGCTGCTTCGTTTTCTCAATGTCGTGATTGCGCATGTTCCAGCGGTTGATTGAAATCATGGCACCGTGGTATTCCGCCTTGAAATTGGGGATCAATTCGATTTGTAAGATATCGCGGCGACTACGGGTGAAGTCCATGAAGTGGCGCCGCTCGGTGTCGTCGCGAAGGGCAGCTCCATGTCCCGAGAATAGCCCAGCTTGAATGCTCCCTTCGTTCAGCTCCTCGTAGTAGCCTTGTACCATTTGACTGGCTTCCGTTTGGCTGAAGTGATCCGATTGCATGGCCAGCATCAAATGCGCCCACTCGATGGGCACGTTCTGTACTAGTGTTGGCTGGGCGAATAAGAAGAGAGCCCCAAGCCAAGCGATGTTCAACCCGCTTCGATTGCGCAGGACCGGCCCGGTCTTTGACTGAGGGCCTCGCGATCGTTGGAATAGATAGAAGTGCAGAGCCAAGCCAGCGGCAAAGACTCCGGCCAGCAGGGCCAGGCACAGTGTCCACTGCTTCGCGTCCAAAAAATACGCAAGCCCGATTTCTTTTTGTAGGTTTACTAACAAGTCTGGATTGGTCCACCTGGCCCAAAAGAAACTGACTAGTAGAAAGGTGCCCATGGTTCGTAGGACTCGATACGCTCCAGCGCTAAGGGAATAGGCCTTCGAACCGCGATCTGGGTGTCGAGCATGGCGATAGTCGAGCAGTGCATTGGCGGCCACAAACACTCCCGCACCGAGCCAGAGTTGGGCGTCCATCAGGCTCAGCGGAAATTCTCCGAGCAACCAGAATACCTGCCAGGAGTGGGCGATCCATGTTCCGAAAAAGACCCACATGACGGCCAGGCAAACGGCGATAGGATCTCCGCAATAGCGTCGCAATCTAAAAAATGCTGGCATGAAAAACATCTTGGACATGAAGTCCTTCCAGTAGATGTTGATGCGTCGCCAAATATCCGTAAAGCCCGATGCGAAAAAGAACCAATCGTGCGTGCGTGGCAAACGATAACCGTAGAGGTGAAGGACGCCGATGGCCAAATGGAATTGGCCAGCGACGCGCAGGTAGAGTCCGTAATTGGTGACTAGAAATAACAGCAGAGTATTGATGTTCTCGATGGACCCTGGGGGCGGCAGAATCCAATAGCGAATCGCACGGTAGACCAACAGGTGCGTGATCCCCAGCACGATCCAGTTGACCCCTTGTTGACAATCTTCAGTGGATAGTTTTGCCTGGCGCGTTTGCTGGTATGTGGAGAAATCGACGACAGGAAATAGCACAAAGCAAACGTTGGGAATCAGGAAGAAATAGGGGAGTGACTCCTGCAGAGGCGGCATCTTTGGCTGGCTGCGAGTATCGCTGACAAATAGAATCAAGCGGAACATGAACATCGACCCAACGACGGGCCAGAAAAGACTGGACGATCCGCTACGCAGTATCGCCAACAGCACACCCGCTGCTAGTAGTAAGCCAATCCGCCACCAGTAAGCGAGCGGAAGATAGCATAGGCCTACCAATGAACTCCCCACAGCGAATGCAAGGGCGGTTTGCGCCCAGCCGAGAATCAGTCCCGAAGTCAGGCCAGTCAGGAAAACGAAGAACCACGATCGCCACTGGTAGGGCAATTGGAAATATATGGGAAATCCAGCGATGGCGATGGCCAACATGGTGAACAACTGCCGGCGCTCTTCGATTTCGAACATGCGAACGATCAGCACCGCCAAGAGCAGTTGCAGTGCAACCATCATCCATCGTGAGCTGGCCGAAGGAGTGGCCAGAGATTGACCCGCCGCGTGTCCGAGTGCCGCTGGAGGATCGACTCCAGGTGTCGCGAGTGTCATGTGTGAGCCTTGGGGTAAAACCCAGATTATACATGTACTCCCCTGCGGGGGAGTCGCGAGTAATGCGAGCGGAGGGGGAAGTATGGCGACGATAGCCCTCCCCGCTCGCATTACTCGCGAACCTCCCGCATACGCGAGGGTACGACACACCTCGTTTTAGTCACTCATGAGTAATCTGGATTAAACGTCATGATTGGGGTTGAGTTGGGTACGTCCGGCCGCGAGCTCGCGAGCGATCCATGCCGCCAGATCGTCGACGGTTGGATATCGAGCAAGCGGGTTGGATAGAATGCGACAGCCCAGCCACTCCTCCAGTTCACCGATCATGCCAATAAACTGCATCGAATCGATTCCGAACGACATCAATGGCTGGTCAGCGCGCACCGTGTCGGGACTGAGCTTCAGCTCTTGCGCGATTGCCGCTAGCAAGTGGTGTCGAATCTCGTCGACCGAAATCGACGACGGGGGTGTCTGGTTCATCGTATCCGTATAGGGGTAAAATTGTTGTAGTCGTTAACGAATTTTGCAATCGCTTGCACCATGCGCTTGACAGTTTATGAAAGCATGGAAGCGAGTAAGCTCGACTTCGGTCCCTGCCACCCCGTGACCCCTTTAGCCCTTCATCCGTGCTCCGGCCTTGCCATCCGTGCGAGGATTCGTGTCATTCGGCTAGTGCGGATGGCGAGGCCGGAGCACGGATCACTCATTCTCGGGCTCGGTCCATTCCAGCAATTGTCCGGTCGCATAAAGTTCGCGAGAGGCAAACCGCTGCACCTTGCCGCTGGTAGTTTTCGGCAATGCGCCTCGGCGTAGGAGCCGAATGTCGTGAGCATGTAGCTGGTGTTCCTCTGCGATCGTTTGACGAATTAGTATAGTCAGTTGACGCTTGTCCAAGCGACGATTTCCGCGATCGATCTCTTGCAGGATCACCAATCGTTCCTCACCATCCGTCTCGCAACCCAGCGCCACGGTGGAACCGGCCGCAAACGCCTCATGCAATTTCCGTACAGTGCATTCGATGTCATCGGGATAATAATTGCGGCCACGGATGATGATCAAGTCCTTGAGGCGGCCAGAGATGAATAGTTCACCATCGTCAAAGAAGCCAAGATCACCTGTCCGGAGAAAGGGTCCACGCCGGTCGGGCTCCAGGAAGGCTTTGAAGGTAAGGGCCGTCTCCTCGGGGCGATTCCAGTATCCTTTGGCCACGCAGGGGCCGCTTATCCAAATCTCTCCCACGCGCCCAGGTGGGCACTCTCGAGCGGAGTCGGGATCGACAATGACAACTTCCTGGTACAACCATGGTCGGCCACTGCTCACCAATTGCCGGCCTGGTCGCTCGCTTGCCGTTGGCGTCATGCGCCCAAGGCGTTCGACGAAGTTACGGATCACGGGAGGCTCGAAGTGCCTTCCACCGGTGACCAGCAGCGTCGCCTCAGCCAATCCATAGGAAGGAAAGAAGGCAGTTGGATTGAAGCCGCACGGTGCAAACGCTTTGGTAAACCGCTCCAGAGTGCCTGGCGATACTGTCTCGGCACCTACACAGGCGATTTCCCAACTGCTCAGATCGAGCGTAGCCTTATGCTCCTCTTTCACTTTCCGCACGCACAATTCGAAGGCGAAATTCGGACCTCCACTGGCGTAAGCTGTCAGGGGTGCCAGGTGACTAATCGCTTGCAACCAACGCACCGGCTTGCGTAGAAACTGCAGGGGAGACATGAAATAGCATGGGCCATCCACGAAGACGGACTGCAAGACGCATCCCATGAGCCCCATATCGTGATGGAAAGGGAGCCAACACACACCGACTCCAGGCCGTCGGTGTGTCATGTGATTGAACGCTAGTTGAATAATATACTCGTTCTTCATTATGTTGTCGTGGGATACCATGACACCACGTGGAGAGCCGGTCGAGCCGCTGGTGTATTGCAGTAGCGCAATGGACTGTGGATCGATTTTGGGGCGCTGCCAATGTTCGTCTGTCGGAACATCCATCGCGTTGGTATTGAGCCATTGGATCGAAGCGAAATTGGGTTCGTCCGCGCAAAGCTGTTGCACCTCAGCGGCAATATCGCCACCTGTTAGAAACACACGCGGGTCGCAGTCCTTGACGATTCGGCGAACCGATGTCAGTGGATCGAGTTCCAAGCCACGTACGGGTGGATAGGTGGGTACCGGTATCATGCCTGCGTACAAGCAGCCGAAGAATGCCGGCATGAACTCTAAACCAGGACCGAACAGAAGTAGTACTCGGTCGCCCATGCGGCCGATACTTTGGAGCCGCGCTGCAATCGAGCGGGCAAGTTTGTCCAGTTGCCCGTAGCTCAGCGACGGACCGTTGACGATACCACTATCAAAGAAGTCGTCGTCAAGCAATGTGTAGATTTTTCGGTCGGGAGCCTCCGCCGCGCGGCGGCAGAGCAGGTCGACCAGAGTCGCATCTGCTGGCGGTGGGGGCCACTCGTCGGAAGTGAAGTGCTGCTCGATAGGTATTTACATCGCTGTTGAAAGTGCCACGGCGGTCCCCGCCGTGATGGATGGTGATTCGACCGTGATCTATCACCGATAACTCATGGAACTACTACGTTAATCGGCGATTTGGAACAATTCTCGGTGGAGACCACCGAGCTACTTTTTAATTCTCGGTGGCGACCACCGAGCTACTTTTTCTTTTTGACAACGACCACTTTATGATTGGCTTCGTCGTACTGAAGCTGAAAACCACCAGGCAAATTGCTGGGGAATTGAATATTGTTTGGCTCGATAATGCCAGACTTGAACTCGGCGTAGTCGGCTGGGTAATGGCCGTTGGCCTTGTTGTAGGCTTCGATTTCCTCCGTGTGTTCGACCTGTTTAAACATTACTTGGATATCAGTGGGGAACTTTTTTATGTCGATTTGCGGGCCCGACGCTTCAATATATATCGGAAGATCGGTTGAATCGCCGCGAACGATGGGCGCTGTCACCTCGCCGACAGGTGCCTGGGGCTTGGTACAGCCGTGGCATGACAGGAGTACGAATGCTACCAATATCAAATTGCGCAACTGCATTATTGAACCTCGTTGAACGTTTGAATGGAGAAGTAGAAGTTAAGCAAGAGTAGTCGTAGTAAGCACCCGCACTAAGTCGCCAGCCTGCTATCGCCCAAACGGCCAATCGCGTGGAGGAACGATGCTATGGGTGCTCTAAGAGAATTATAAACGATATCGCCTGGCAGTGTGAATTGGCACTCCCTGGTCAGGCGATGATATCGTGCACGACGTTGCCGTAAATATCGGTTAGGCGGAAGTCCCTGCCTGCGTAGTTGAAAGTCAACTGTTTGTGATCGAGTCCCAGCAGGTGCAGGATCGTGGCGTGCCAGTCGTGAATGTGAACCGGTTTTTCGACTGCTTGATAGCCCAGGTCGTCGGTGGCTCCGTGGCTAGTGCCTCCTTTGATGCCTCCGCCGGCCATCCACAGCGTATACCCCTTGTTGTTATGATCGCGTCCCGTGCCGCTTTGAGCGTAGGGGGTTCGACCGAATTCTCCGGCCCACACCACCAGCGTTTCGTCTAGCATTCCGCGTTCTTTGAGATCTGCCAGCAGTGCCGCTACCGGTTGGTCCGTGGCTAGGCAAGCCTCCGGCAACTCGGTTTGGAGTAGGAAGTGGTGATCCCAACTGTCGGGGGCCGTCAACTCGATAAATCGCACACCGGCCTCGGCGAGCCGACGAGCGAGCAGGCACTGTTTGCCGAAGAGATCTGTTGCCAGGCCAGCTCCGACGCCGTAGGCATCGAGTGTCGTTTGCGATTCGGTCGAAACGTCGAGCAGTTCGGGGACTTCGTCTTGCATGCGGAAAGCGAGTTCGAACGACTCGATCGCTCCCTCAATCTCCGGATGGTACCCGTCGCGCTCTAACTTACTCGCGTTGAGGTCGCGGATTAGATCGAGCTGTTGACGCTGCATTCTCGGTGTGAGCCTCGAGTTTTCGATATTTTTCAGCGGTGGGCCAGGCTCCTTGTCGATGCCCATCAGAGAGGCATAGAAACCGGGAATCTGATTTGTGCCGATCTTTGTTGCTTGATAAACGGCCGGCAAAAATGCGCTACCAAAGTTTTGAGAACCACCGTTCTCCGCCGGCGGGTTGAGCGTGATAAAGCCAGGTAGATTTACGTTTTCACTTCCCAATCCGTACAACGACCAGGCCCCCAACGAGGGCCGCGTAAATTGGAAACTGCCCGTGTGCATTTGAATAAACGCTTGCGAATGATTCGGCAGATCCGTGTGCATGCTTTTAATGAAGCATATATCATCGGCATGTTTGGCTACGTGTGGACAGAGCTCCGATAGCCACTGACCCGACTGGCCATGTTGTGAGAATTGAAAGGGAGAGCCCATCAAGCCTGCATTGCCGGCGAGCGCGCTGACTGGTGCTTGGCCGCCATCGTGCGCCCCGAGCAACGGCTTGTAATCGAACAGATCGACATGCGAGGGTCCACCATTCATACAAAGAAAGATGACGCGTTTCGCCTTGGCGGGAAAGTGAGTCGCTTTGCGTGCGAGCGGGTCGGCCTTTGGCGCAGCATCGCGCGCGGCCGCCTCCTGAGCGAGGCTGGCGAAGGCCAAGTAGCCGAATCCGGATGCAAGCGACTTCAAGGCAGTACGGCGTGGCAACGAAGGTGACGGGAAGTGCGTGGGCATATCGTTCATGTTATTTCTCTCTTAAGTCTGGGCGTTGAGCCCAGATTATTGATGAGTTTGCGCGAAAACAAAGCAAGCGATGATTGCGTATAGGTTTACGACATAGGAACAAAAACAGCCCGCAACAAAATCCTAACCCGCAGCGTCAGCAAGGACGTTTGACGCGACTGCAAAGTGGATTACGAAAAACCAAGGTAATTCACGCTTTTATCATTTGATTCAGGCTCAAACGTCCTTGCTGACGCTGCGGGTTATGAAAATTTCGTATCAGTCGAGATTACGGAATTCGGCTGTCGAAAGCAACGCTTGGCAGAAACTTGCCAACGCGTTGCTCTCGGTGACTTGTCCTTCGACGGCAACATGTTTCTGAGCAACGTGTGTCTGAGTTAGGAAGGTGAGCGAGCGTTCCATTTCTTCCGGCCGCGGTAGACGAGCGAAGCAGAGTTGGAAGGCAATCGCAATACGTTCTTCATTTGAATTCGCCAGTTGATTCAGTTTGGATGCCAGTCCGTCAGCGCGTGCTTGCACGAAAGGGCTATTCATCAGATAGAGCGCTTGGACGGGAACATTCGTTTGATCGCGATTGCCGGTCACCAAGCTCGGTTCGGCGAAGTCAAACAGTTCGAGCACATCTGGCAATCGGTCGCGGATGACGGGCAGATAAACGGAACGATGCAATGAGCCGTCGAGGTCTTTGGGGAGCCGTTTGTCCAGTCCGATCAACGAGATGGGGCGCTCGCCGATGACCGCCGCTACCAGCGAGCCCTTGGCAGGTGAAACGTCGAGTTCGTCGGTCACCGCCAGCATCGCATCGCGAATCGCTTCGGCTTCGAGTCGTTGTTTGGGCATGCGCCACAATAGACGATTCTCGGGGTCTTTTAGGAACGAGGCCTGATCGTAAGTGGATGCTTGTCGCCAAGTGCGGGACAAAACGAGTCGCCGGACGAGTCGTTTGAGCGACCATCCGTCCTCCACGAATTCGATTGCCAAGGTATCGAGTAGCTCGGGGTGGCTGGGAGTTTCACCGGTGGTGCCAAAGTTATCGACTGTGGCGACTAGGCCGGCTCCAAATAGGTGATGCCACGCGCGGTTCACAAACACTCGGCTGGTCAGCGGATGGCGAGAATCGGTCAACCAGTGTGCCAACTCGAGGCGGCCACTCTGGTCTTCGGGAATAACAGGCGAGGTGCTAACAGCCAGCGCCTGCGGGAAAGCGCGAGGCACGATGGCGCCAGGGCGCCCGATTTCGCCTCGGGCTAGCAACGCAACGTCATGGATTTCAGTCTGGTCCAAGACGCCCATCGTCAAGGGTAGAGCTTGTCCTTGATCATCGAGCGTTTCCAGCTTGCCTTCGACGGGGCCGCGACGCCAAAGGTTGGAAAGCACCTCAGTGAGCGTAAATTGCTTTTCGGGCTTCTTACCTGCGAAAACAGCTCGGGTGGCGGCTTCTATCTCCAGATGTTCCGCGTGGAGTTGAGCGGCTGTTTGCTTGAGCTCGGCAAACTTTTCCGCTGACAGCGATTGGTGAAAGATCGTCTCACCGGCCACATGCGGAATTGGCAGTGGATGGCCACCACGATTGTTGGCAGGCGAGGTAAATGTGCCGAAGAAGGTCTTCGTGCTCGCGAAGATTCCAGCCATCCCATAGTAATCCTCCATGGTGAACGGATCGAATTTGTGGTGATGGCAGCGGGCGCAGGCAACCGAGCTCGCCAGCAGGCTGCGTGTCAACGAGTCGATTTGTTCGTCGACCAGATCCGCCTCGAACTTCTTGTCATCGTTTTCTCCAAGGTTCTTTGTTCCCACAGCCAAAAACCCAGTAGCTATCAGCAATCGAGCGCGCTCTGCATTGTTTTCCGCTGGCAGCAGATCACCAGCGATCTGTTCCGTTAAGAATTGGTCGTAGGGGATATCCGCATTGACGCTTTGGATCACATAGTCGCGATAGCGCCAGGCGTAGGGAAAAGAGATATTCGACTCTCCGCCACTCGATTCGCCAAAGCGGGCGATGTCTAACCAGTGCCGTCCCCAGCGTTCGCCGAATTGCTTCGAATTCAACAGCTCATCGACGACGCACTCAAGTGCTGCATCGACACCGTCCGCTTCACAGGCTGTCAAAAACTCGCTGAGCTTCTCAGGTGAAGGAGGCAAACCGATAATCGCAAAGGTCGCTCGTCGCAGGAGTACGTTGGGAGAGGCGTCGGAGGAAGGTTTCAGGCCGCTTTGTTCCAGCTTGGCGAGAATGAACTGATCTAGCTCACCGCGTCCCCAATCGGTTTGGTCGACGTCGGGAGGTGTGGCCGTCTGCGGCGCTTGATAGGCCCAATGTTCACGAGCCGCATCTCCGCCCGGCCAAGCATCCTCGGTAGCTGGCGAATCGCTCGTTCTCGGATCGGGGGCCCCCATTTCGATCCACTTTCGCAAATCCGCAATAATTTCTGCCGAGAGCGGTGCTTCTTTGGGGGGCATTTTCAAATCGTCATGTTGATGCATGACCGCTGACAGCAGGAGACTTGCCTCAGGGTGATGTGGCACCACCGCTGGGCCACGCTCGCCTCCCTGGCGAATTGCCGTGCGCGAGTCGACTAGTAGTTCGCCTTCCGCCGACCCAGATTCGGCTGAGTGGCAGTCGTAACAACGCTCGGCAAGTACGGGACGCACCTTGGCTTCGAAAAATGCGACCCCCGCCGAGCCAGGTGATTCGTCCGTCACCGGCTCCTCAGCGAGTCCCTGTAATTGCGAAACGGAAAGTGAGAAAGCGATGCACAGCCAAAGAGAGTACCGAAATAACGTCATGGGGTCGTCCGTATCGCGCACTAGTGTTGGGTGGGAGCCGAATTCGCCAATTCGACTAGTCAACGGGAAGTTGTTCGGTCTGCCGCTCTAAGTTCTATTGTAGCCTGCTTGCGGGGGCAATGGGCGCCGTAGTCGTCGTTCAGTCAAAAAGAATTCGAGTACAATACCTCGTGGATCACGCCAATGCCCCCGTAACAGAAAGTGTCTTTGGAGGATTCGTCGTAACCGTTCACGAGCTAGTTCGGTTGTTGACCACGAAAAACACGAACGACACGAAAAGCTGGCCCTGTTGTTCATTCGCTGCTTTGTACACTTGCGATTTCATTCTCAAAGTATTTTCGTTGACAATTCGCTGATATTGCCCTTTGTAAACCTCGAACATAGCTCCCATGCTTCTGCAACTTTTTTAATCTTTGAAAAGTATTGTTAGCATTGCTCATTACCTCATTGACGGACCACCAAAAACACCAGCAGAGATTTTTTTCGTGTCTTGCGTGTGCTCGTTATTAATACAACTCGCAAACCTCCAAGTTCGTAGCCGGTTACGGATCGGCTACACTCATCGTCCAACTGTGACTCACTATCGGAGACTGTCATGCGACCGCATTCCCTCACATATTATTGTTCCACAATTATCGGCGCCCTAATTATCGGCATTGTGGTGTTGGGGGGGGATTCGGCAGCCGATGAGCTGCGATTCGCGTCGGCTTTCACATCCAGCATGGTACTGCAACGCGACGCGCCGCTCGTGGTCACTGGACGCGGTCCCGCCAATTGCGAAGTCGAGGTTACGCTGGGAGCTCAGCAAGTCAATTCGCAAGTCGATGCAAATGGCGGATGGCGAGTCGAATTCGCACCGCTGCCCGCTGGAGGCCCCGTGACGATGACCGCGAGCGATGGATCCGACAACTCGGTGATACTCGAAGACATCCTGATCGGCGACGTTTGGGTGTTTTCGGGTCAGTCCAATATGCAGATGGGGTTGCAGGAAGCGGATGGTGGTGCCGAGGCGATCGCCGCTGCCACGTCCGATATGCCCATTCGAGTACTATCGGTGCCCAAGGCTACCGCTAAAACACCACAGTCGGAGATAGGTGCCGAGTGGAAACACTGCACTCCGCAGTCGCTCCCCAAGTTGTCCGCCGTCGCTTGGTTTTTTGCTCATCATCTGCGACAGGCTCCCGAACTCCAAGCTGTACCGCTGGGCCTAGTTGACTCCAGCTTTGGCGGTACTGCCATTGAAGGCTGGACTCCTGAGGGGACTTTGCCGAACATCGACAAATCGCAACTCAGTGGATCTTTGTTTGGCATCCAAGCCGCACATCTGTACAACCGCATGATCGTACCGTTGACGGTCTACAAGGTCAAAGGAGTGGTCTGGTATCAGGGTGAGTCCAACGCCGGCTCGCCAACCGTCTATGCAAAGCTGTTGCAAAACATGATCGCTCAATGGCGGCGCGTATGGCAGCAGCCCGAGTTGCCGTTTTTGATCGTTGAGCTGCCGGCTTTCGAAGGACGGATGAAGGGGCTCGACTTCAGTTGGTTGCGAGAGGCTCAGGCCGAGGCTTGTCGCCAAACAGTGAATGCATGGCTGGCGGTGACCTTCGACACGACAAATGGTTTTGATCTTCATCCACGTGAAAAGGATGAGATCGGGCGGCGCCTTGCATTGCTCGCGCGTGGCGAAGTTTACGGCGAAGACATCGTCGCCCAGGGGCCGAAGTTTGAAACGGCAATGGCGGTCAACGACCAAATCGTTGTCACCTTTGACCAAACGCTTGAGACCTCCGACGCAGCAGTGCGCGGCTTTGCCATCGCGGGCACCGACGGGGAGTACCGATACGCAGACGCAACGATCGAAGGACGCCAAGCAACGCTTTCCGCCAGCGGAGTTCCCAGTCCGGTTTCGGTTCGCTACGCCTGGGGTGCTATGCCTGTCGCCAACTTGATTGGCGTTTGTGGGCTTCCCGCCGCACCATTTCGAACCGACGATCAACCGCCACAGTCACATGCCTTCGAACCGCTGCCGACGTTCTATCGAATCGAGATGCAAACCTACGCGCTCGAGACAGGCCGAGGTGGATCGGTCGCAAGCCTCATTGTTGGCGGCAAGCAGTTTCTTTCCAACGAGTCGGATGGTGGCACGTCGATTCCCAGCATGTTCGGAGCTCGCAATCTAGCCTATTCTCACCTGATTGGTCCGCGACGTTTCTCGCTTGCCGATAGCAGTGCAAGTCTTGAGCTCGCCTGCGATGACTCGGCCATGACGTGGATAGTGACCAACGGTGGAAATGATCCAATTGAATTGCACATCTCACTCGCAGCGGCAGTTGAGGTGGAAGTTCGCGGTGATCAAACGTCGGCTGAGCTTTCTCGTGACGGAACCAAATTGACTATTGATGGCATCGCTCGCGTCGACGGTGACCGAAAACTCGTGGCCAATATTCCGCCACATGACACTGCTCAACTTCATTGGACTTTTTCCGAGCCGAAGTAGAAGGCTTGCTAGTGCTGCTTCATCCCAATCGTAGTGGACGAGGCCCGCGAGTCCGTTTGATTCGTTAGATCTCAGGGACTCGTAAGCTCGTCCACTACGGCGACCCCATCAACACAGAAGAGCGATAATCCATGAAACCAAAACACCAATCCAACTCACTTCTTCGCATTGCATCCTTGGGTGCGATCTTATTTTCGATGTTCGTTGTAGAAGTGCTTTGCCCAGTGCGTTTGGCAATTGGGCAAGATCGGCCGGCGCAGATGCTCAAGGTGCGAATCTCCGATGATGGTCACTCGTTTGTCCTGGGAGATTCAGGCCAGGCTTTCGTTCCCTGGGGCTTCAATTATCTTGGAGAGTACGGCAAGCTGATCGAGGAATCGTGGGACAGCGACTGGGAACGCGTCGAGCGAGATTTTCGCGCCATGCGAAAGCTCGGTGCCAATGTGGCGCGCATTCACTTGCAGTTTGGAACGTACATGTCGGGGCCCGATGAGTTCGACCAGGCACAACTCGACCGACTGAAAAAGATGCTCGACCTAGGCAGCCAAGTCGGGTTGTATCTCGATATCACTGGGCTGAGCTGCTATCGCCTGGACGGCATCCCTGCCTGGTACGACGCGATGGATGAGTCTGAACGGTGGGCTGCCCAGGAGCGCTGGTGGAAGATGATCGCTAAAACCTGTGCGGGTCACCCCGCCGTCTTTTGCTACGACTTGATGAACGAACCGGTCGTCGGCGGGCCGCCCAAGGAAGGCGAACCGCGATGGGTCGGCGGCGAAATTGACGATCTCTACTTCGTGCAGAGAATTTCACAGGAACCAGGCAAACGAAAAGGCAGCGAAATCGCCGAAGCGTGGGTCGCGATGTTGACGTCGGCGATTCGCGAGCAAGATGCGCAGACGCCGATTACCGTCGGTGTCATTCCCTGGGCTTTGGTGTGGCCCACCGCCAAGCCGTTTTTCTATTCGCCTGAAATCGCCAAGCACTTTGACTTCGTGAGCATTCATGCCTACCCTGACCATGACAAGCTCGATGAAAACATCGCCGCGCTGGCCGTGTACGACATCGGCAAGCCGCTGGTGGTCGAAGAGACCTTTCCGCTGAGTTGCACGCTCGATGACATGGATCGCTTCATCGACGGGGGCAAGGATCGAGTCGATGGCTGGATTAGCCATTACTTCGGCTATTCGATCGAGGAACATGAGGCAGGTGCTGAGCCGCATGGCATTGCGCCCGATGCTCCGTTTGGTGCTACCGTAGCCGACTTCCTCAAGTTTTGGAGTGAAAAGGGCGAGTCGATTAAGGAATCACAGGCGGGGGGAACCGACGGCGGAGCGTCGGGCCACATTAAAGCGAAGGCTGAAGACGGTGCTTCCGGCGCGTCGGGGGGAACCGACGGCGGAGCGTCGGGCCACATTAAAGCGAAAACTGAAGACGGTACTTCCAGTGCGTCGGGGGGAACCGACGGCGGAGCGTCGGGCCACATTGGGTTGCGGGTTCGAGGCAGTGTCGAGCAGATTCACATCGTTCACGCCGAGCCGAACTCTCATGTCACCGTCGATGGGCCGAGTGGCTTTCACCGAGCGGCGTCCACCGACGATCGAGGTGGATTAATCGTGCGTGACGCTCCAGTGGGCAGCGGCTATCGCGTCGTGGTGGAAGGTCAGGGTGACACTCCGCAAGTGGTTCGAGTGCTCGGCCCACAGGAGCATCCCGACGCGCAGTTCTACTCGGCCCAGCAGCTCGAGCCGACTCACGGTTTTATAGAGACCCGCGATGGAACGTTGCTTGCCTATCGGGTTGTTCTGCCCGACCGGAAGGTTTATGGGCCCGGCCCGTATGATTTGATAGTCACTTACTCGGGATATCAGCCGAGCCTCGAAACCAACAATTCCTATCAGAACAAGCCGTTCGAGCAATTCTCCGAGCTGGGTTATGCAGTCGCCGGCGTCAACATGCGTGGCAGCAGTTGCTCAGGAGGGGCCTTCGACTTCATGGAGCCACTCACTTGGCTGGACGGCTACGATTTTGTCGAGGCTTTTTCGGCGCAAGCCTGGGTCGACGACGTGGCCCTAGGGGATCAATCATGGCCGGGGCTAACCCAGTTGTACGTAGCGTCCACGCAACCTCCCTCGCTCGATGCCATTGTGGCTGGGTCGGTCGTGGGCGACCTCTACCGAGATGTGTTTTACCCGGGCGGTATTCAGAACATCGGTTTCGGTCATATTTGGGCGGCTGGTCGCGATATGGAAAACGCCTTCCCGAGCAGTCGTCCACAAATCAACGCGCATGTTGAAGCAGATCCCATGTGCGCGGCCAATCAAGCCTTGCGGGGACAGAATATAAACCTGCGCGAGACCATCGAGCAGCATCCATTCGACGGTGACTATTGGCAGAGCCGATCCGCAGAGTCATTGGTGGGCAGGATCAAAGTGCCAGTCTTACAAGTCGTTTCGTGGCAAGATCCACAAGTGAGTAGCCACGCAGCGAATCTCGTCGAACGCTACGCCAGCGACACGCCTGTGCGATTGGTTGGGGTAAATGGATTTCACCAATACTGGTCCGGTGCTGTTTGGGACGAAGTGACCCAGTTCTTAGATGTCTATTTAGACGACAGCAGCGAGGCGAAAGCCAAAGTCGCGAGCTACGAAACGCAAAATGACTTCGTGGCACTGTTGGAATCCAACGCTGCGGGTGAAGTGCGCGGCCGCTTTACACTACCGGATTTTACTGCCGCAGGCGATGGACAACGCATGGCTCTGGGGAGCGACTTGTTGCCCGACGCGCCTGCCCGCGCAGACGCAACGGGTCAAGGCGCAACCGGCCAAGGCTCAGCGAGTCGATTTACCTATATCCCCAAAATCAATGGGGGCTGGAGCGAAGCGGCTCACAACCAAGTGTCGTTCACTTCGGCTAACTTGACGACAGAGACGGTCATGGCCGGTACGGGCTCGGTAGATCTGTGGATTGCTGTTGACGCCGAAGATGTCGATTTACAAGTGACGCTTTCTGAGGTCCGTCCCGATGGACAAGAGATGTTAGTTCAGAGTGGTTGGTTGCGGGCGAGTCACCGCGCGCTGGACGAACGAGCATCAACGACGCTCCTTCCACGGCAATTGCACACCGCCGAGGCTCAGGAAAACCTCGTGCCTGGAGAGTGGACGAAAGTGCGGATTGAGTTGTTCCCGTTTGCGCATGTATTTCGAAAGGACTCCCGCATTCGCTTGGCGGTATCTGGTCCGGGCGGCGCAGTCAATGCTTGGCCATGGGCCTTTGAATCGATCCCTGGCGAGTTTGACGTGCATATCGCTCACGGCGGCCAGCATTCGAGTTCGATGGTGCTCCCCGTCGTACATCCCACCGACCTGAGCCTACCAGCCTCGTTACCCGCCTGTGACAGCGTGGCGCTTCAACCCTGCCGCTCGGCCGACTGAAAACGCTAGCGTTTAGTCCCCAGCGAGCTTGCTCGCAGGTGAAGGAGTTTCGTTGTTGGATGGGGAGGTCTCGCACGCGCTGCGGGAACCTATGCTATTGAACAAACTTGCGCTTCAGCCCGACAGCCCGAAAGCGGGCAGTGGGGGCGTCGGGAATTGAGAAGAAGATTTCTTTTGTCCCCCGTCTTGTGTAAACTGGAGCTGTTGATCGCATTTGGAGCGTGTGGTTGAAATTCAACCTCAGCCAATCCCATCCGCAGCTAGGTTTCGCCAAGATGAACGTGAAAATTGCCTTATTGGTAGCTTGCTTTGCATGGGTGGCTTTCGCGTCCCATCGAGCGATCAGCCAGGATGCCGTGGAGGCAGCACAAGCCGCTGAAGCGTCGCCAGCCGCAACTCCTGCGTCGTCCGGACGGGAAAAAAAGAAGGTCAAGATGCCGGACGGTACGGTTGTCGAGATAGCGCTCCCGCCGGGTGGCAAATTGCCACCCGGTGCGGAGCTCGTCGAAGAATCGGGCAAGGATGGCGAAAAAGAAAAGGGCAGCGATGGCGAAGCTGCCGGGGCGGATGGCAAGCCGGCCGAGCCATCGTCCGATACGGTGAAGCGTGGTAAGGAGCCACCCTCTCCGCCAGACCCCAAGGAGTTGGAGGTTAAGCCCGATCAGAATGGGCTCGTCTCATTTCAATTCAAGCATCAATCTTGGCCCGATCTGCTCAGGTGGTTAGCCGAGATCTCGCACATGTCGCTCGATTGGCAAGAGCTACCCGGTGACTACGTCAATCTGACCACGCAGCGCAAGTATGGAATCGAAGAAACTCGAAATCTCTTCAACGGGCATCTGCTGGCTCGTGGCTATACCATGCTCGAGAAAGACGGCATGCTGCAAGTGGTCAAGACCGAGAAAATTAATTTAGCTCTAGTCCCCGTTGTCGACTCGGCCGACCTTCAAGCATTGATGGGAAATCGATTTGTACGCACATCGTTCAAACTCGACACGTTGATGGTGGATCAGATCGTCGAGGAATTACAGCCGCTAAAAAGCCCCAATGGACAATTGATTGGTTTGACCGCCACCAATCGGCTCGAAGCCATCGACTCGGTGTCAAACCTATTGGCCATCCAGCGAATCCTCGACGACGAACAGTCGGAAGAGGCCATCGACATGTTGGCGCGTGAATTCACCCTCGAGCATGTTCGCGCCGAGGATGCCAAGCAGCAGTTGGAGGTCTTCCTTGGGCTAAAGAAAGATTCGTCCGTTGGGGGCGATATGAGTTCCCAACAGATACAGCAAATGCAACAGCAGATGCAACAACAGATGCAGCAGCAAATGCAACAGATGCAACAACGTGCCGGGAAAGGGGACGCGGGCAAAGCACCTCCCGGCGAGGAGAAGGTCTACTTGGTCGCCAACACGCGCGCGAACAGTATCATCGCTCATGCGCCGCCAGATAAATTGGCATTGATCGCGGCTTTTGTGCGTCGCATCGATGTGCCTGGCGATGCCGCCATGAGTCTCGATATGTTGCAGAATCGCATGCGCACCTACCGTTTGTCGTCGTTGGATCCCGAACGGTTGGCCGTGTCATTGCAGAATATGGACGCTTTGGAACCCAAGACGCGAATTGAAGTCGACAGCAAGAACAAGGCAATCTTGGTTTTCGCATCGCTGGCAGACCACTTGCTTATTGAACAAGTGGTCGAGCGTCTCGATGGCAGCGCCAGAGAATTCGACGTGATCCAATTGCGTCGACTGTTTGCAGAAGATGTGGCTGGAACGATCAAGATGATGATGGGAGGCGAGGAGGAGGAATCACAGCAGCAGAATCGCTACTCGTACTATTCCAGCTACTACCGCCGCGACTCGGAAGAAGACAAGAATACGGATAAATTTCGGATCGCAGCCAATGTCAACGACAATCAGGTACTCATCTGGGCCAATCCGCAAGAGCGCGAGGAGATCAACAAACTGCTGGTTAAGCTAGGTGAGCTTCCACCTGAAGGGGGCTCGCGCAGTCCCTTTCGCACGATCGACGCGGCGCGCTTGCCGGAGACCTATGAGTACTTAGACCGCATTCGAAAACAGTGGGCGCTGATGTCCGATGTCCCGCTGGAGTTGCCAGCCAAGGAACTGTTCGACACGAATGAGGCTTCCGACAAGAAAGAAGCGTCGGGCAAGAAAGAAGCTTCAGCCGAACAAGGGGAGGCAGCCACCGAAGATGTGGCTCCCGAAGGAGATTCGAAAGAGCCGCCAAAGAGCGATGCGACACCCGCAAGCGACAAAGTTACGGGGCTTGTGCCATTGGGGAAACTTTCGCAAACCCGGGCAGCAAATCCCTTCACTGCGGCCGAGTCGCCAACTGCCGATGTCCATCCCGACGAAAGCGCCGACAAGGCGAATCGCTCCAAGTCGCCGATTCGGATTGCGCTCGATCCGCAAGGCAATCTCATCTTGTACTCGGAAGATTTGGAAGCACTCAATGCCTTAGAAACATTGATGTCTGACATCGCACCGCCGGCTCGGCCCTATCACGTGGTCAAAGTCGAGCACCAAACGGCAACTTGGATCACCTTCGACTTGGAGGATTACTTCAAAGACTTGGCAGCGGACGAGGAGAAAGAGCAGGACCCTCGCGCAGCTTACTACAGCTACATATTTGGAATGGAGACAGGGCAGACCAAAAAGAAGACTCCCGCTCAACTCGGTCGCAAGCGGCCCTTGCGTTTCATTCCCAATAACGACACTCAGACTATCTTGGTCATTGGTGCCGACGCGGCAACGATCGAAACCGTTGAGCGACTGGTCGAATTGTGGGACGTGCCCGACAAAGTAGATGATAGTCGTGTGCGCTACACACAGATCGTTCCCATCAAGTATTCGAAGGCCGAATTGCTGGTGGAGACAATGAAGGAAACATTTCGCGATCTGCTGAGCTCCAATGACAAGGCCTTTCAAAAGAAGAATAGCGACGAAAAAGGGGGTGGAACTGAGAGTTCCGTCAATTCCTCGTCGGTCACTTCCGAAGGAGGCTTGGACTTCAGCTTTTCTGGCAAGTTGTCGTTTGGGGTCGATACGGTGACCAACTCGGTCCTCGTTTCATCCGAGAAGCAATTGCTCGAGCTAATTGTCAAGACGATTCAAGACTTGGATGAAGCGGCCAAGCCGAGCTCCAATATTGAAGTCCACAAGATCGATCTAGCTGGCCAGGAGTCCTTTAGGAAGGCGCTCCAATCGATTCTTGGTCAGGACAAAAAACTAAAGCAGCAACAACAGCAGGAACAGCAGAACGCACAGCAACAGGAAAACAATCCAAACGGCCGGCAGCCCTTCAATGCCGATGGGGGGACTGGCAAGTCGAGCAATGGTGGTAGGCGGAACCGGAAGGAATAGTCGTGGATCGCTCCGCCGATGCTTGTTTTATCGCGACATGCCAATCGGTGTAATCGTTCACTAAATTGGAGGATTGGGAGTTGCATTAATCACGAAACATACGAAACACACGAAAGAAATCGGTAACCGTTCACGGTAAACGTGGGATTTGAGGCATTGTAGAACCATTGTCTCAAGGGTTCAGGGCTTCAGATTTCTTAACCCAGTCAAAATCCCAAACGATTGGGGACAATCGTTCTACTCTTCAATCAAGCGTGAACGGCTACAGAAATCGCTGCTGGTGTTCTTGGTGGACAACAAACGAGCTAAGTCGTGAACGTTTGCAATTTGGTAACCTCAGATGATAGGTGACGAGAGAGAGCAACTGATCGCCCAGCTCCGGCCGCAGTGGATCGATGCGGTCAATGCAGCATGGTACAACTGGCGATTCGTCGTAGCGATTGTCATCCCTTGGTTGTTGTTCGTTGCATTCACGCGTTTCCGATGGGGCGGATGTGCAGTATTCCCATTCGCTTTGCTTGGCTGCTGGTTCTTCATTTCTTGGGGAATCTACAATGTGTCCGATGTCATGGCCTACAATGCTGTCACAGACGACGAGTTTGGCCTTGCCACGAGTGACACGGAAAGAACGTTTGCACCGTTTCTGAGCGTACCACCTGTAGCTCTGATTTACACGTTGCTTGTCTTCGGAATTGTCGCATTTTTGCGGATGGCATTTCGAATTCGGGAAGAGCCTAGACTGAAAGATTGCCCCCAATGCGCACGTGTTGTCGGTAGCTCGACAACGATTTGTCCTCGCTGTGCCAGCCATTTAAATGCAGGTACTATTGATGACGGTACCGACAATGGAAATCCATACCGCCCACCTCGATCGGACGAGTAGATGTGTGAGTATAGAGGGTCGGCGTCAGGTGTCTGCGCGATACATGCACAGCGCCGACTGAAAAAGGTCAGGCGGATTGCGGCATCGCGGTTGCCTCAATATTCACTTGCTCGACCTCGTGTCCGGCGTCGCGTACGTTTTGAATTGCAGAGTTGATTGCTGCTTCCAATGACGGTGCCTCGCGGTGAAAGTCGATAGAGAAAACACCATTGCAAGTGCCAGGCGATCCGTCGTCACAGCCGCACTCAAATAGTGAGTTTGCGATCTCTTCGGTCAACTCCAATGGTTCTTTCAGCACCAGGCTGAATTCGTATTTGTTCATTGGGGCTCGCTCATGCATGCTTGTTGGCCATGTGGACACCGATTTACGGCGCGGCGAATATCCTTCGCGTGGTCTTCAGGACAACGTGGTGTTGAATAGACCGCCTTCGCGCACCCTTCTCGATTAGGAAGCGGGCAGTAGATGCGACCCAAACGTGAGCTCGCGCACTTGCCTTAACTACTCGCCATCCGTACAGTTTCGCATACTCGATTGCTTCTCGAATGTGCTTGTTTGGGTGCGTAGGCAAATTCTCTCCTTCACCTATGGATTTCCGCTGTAGTCTATTATAGTACGAGCATTCGCGATTGACCAGCACGTTGGGACGTGGTTATGTGCTGCAGACTCGCCGGCTTCGGTCTGCCGTAACAGCGTGGTGCTCGCCCGCGAGCTAGCAAATTGTTGGTAGAATACGGTTTTGCAACCGATGACTTCTTATGCGATAGCGAGCTTTGTGAACCGGCGGCGCGATGTGGATGAATCGATCGACTGGCCTGCCGTGTTGGGACCAGTTCTGAGTAGCTCATCTACTGGAAGTTCTACGGCGGTGCGGGCTGATGAGCTGGCCGAATTGCAGCGGGCGACGTTCGCGCATGTGCGGCGCGCGGTGCGTCCGAGACCCAGCCTGGCCACGGACGAGCTTCCGTTTCCGAGTGAACCGGTCGCCTGGTTTCCGCAGGGACGGTTCTTAATCGAAGCAGCGGGCTCGACGGTGGCGCGTCCCGGCGCATTTGTGCAATACGCGGCGGGCGACTACTACATTCAGGATGCAGGTTCGATGCTTGCGCTGGCTCTGTGCAGCGCGCGGCCTGGAGAATGGGTGTGCGATACCTGTGCGGCACCGGGAGGCAAGTCGACAGGGTTGCTCGAACAGCTCGGCGGCGCAGGCGTGCTGGTGGCCAATGAAGTAATCCGCTCGCGGCTGAGCTTGCTGAGTGTGTCGCTGGAACGGACCGGCTATGGCAATCAACTGCTGACGAACTTGGAGGTTGAACAGCTCGCACAGTTATGCGGTCCGGTTTTCGATTGCGTACTGGTCGATGCACCCTGTACTGGACAGACGATGGTCGCGCGTGGGAAACAGTCGATGGCTGCGTTCGGTGCGGCGCAGATCGCACATAGTAGCGCACGGCAGCAACGCATCTTGCGCGCGGCGGCTGGCTTGGTCAAATTGGGCGGTCGATTGGTCTATTCGACTTGCGCCTATTCGTACGCGGAGAACGAAGCGATGGTGATGCAATTCGCAAGCGAGCATGCTGGTTGGCAGTTGACTGCCCAAGCGGGACTCGATGATTGGTCGAGTCCCCTGGCGGAGGGTTGTTATCGAGTGTGGCCACATCGGCATGGCTGTAGCGGAGCCTTTGCCGCTTTGCTCGTAAATCAAGCAGGGGCCAACTTTGACGCGGGCGGGCTAGCATCACCCCGACCTCGACCACGCATTGCATGGAAAGAGCTTGAGCGACTGCCCGCCGAATTGGGCGAGCTATTGTCGGCCGAGCTGGGCGTGTGGAGGCTCGCTGGTGATCAGCTACATTGCTTTGAATCGTCGCTGCCTATCGAGTGGACGCATAGTGCGGTGGCTGGGACTGAGATAGCACGGCGCATAGTGGAATCGCGCGGCGAGCGTTGGACGCCGAGCTTCGGTGCGTCGCAGTTGCATCGTGTCGTGGGGCCTGCTGGGCGGGTGGAACTGGTCGATGCTGAGGCGATTCGCTATGTGGCGGGTGAGAGTCTGCGCAGTGTTGTTAGCGGTGTGAGTCAAGAACAACAGGGGGGGGCGGGGAGCGGTTGGCGTATGGTCGTTTGGCGCGATCGTGTGTTGGGCTGGGGTAAGCTGACGCAAGGAGTCTTGAAGAACCACTTCCCCAAAATCCTTCGGCAGCCGAATTCTATGTTTTGAGATGGGCTATGGTCGGCAGATGGAGGTTGACCGTCAGGCGACGGTGGCTACGGGGAAGCGTCGCAACCTGCCCGATAACAAAAACTGGCAGATTGCATATAATGTTTAGCTACTACGGACTCGTTGCCTCGTCCACTACGAAATTGAATGGAAAATTGAAACAGCGCACTATGTTTGTCTTAGGAGGAGTGACGATTCGCAGCCGGTGTCTGGTTTCGGCGGCATTGTGTTTAGCTAGCATTTTTGGTCCGACGACCTTTGCGCAAGTTCGCCCGATACCATTGGCTCCCTCGGTAGCTGAGGAGCCATCGACAACGACTCCGCCGAGCGAGAGGGAGCCGTTGGCAGTTTCGCCCACGCCTCCGGCTTCTTCGACTTCAGCGCCTTCGACTTCAGCGTCTTCTAGTTCAACGCCGCGGGCTGACAACGGAACGCGTGAAACGGACCCCAGCGAGGCCTGGCTGCAGCAGGTGGCTCAACGGCAGCAAGCGCTTCTGACCGATACAGAACGAACTCCGGAAGTTAAGGAGCAGTTGACCAAAATCTACGAGCAACTGCGACTCGATTGGGAGGCGACACTCAAAGCGCAAAGTCGGATCAAGGAGTACTCTGAAGCGGCGGCGGCGGCTCCTGGATTGCTCGAGACGGCCAAGGCGCGCAAAGCGGAATTGGAGACGAATAAAGCCTACTCGGCTGCTGTGCAAGACCCGTCCTGGTTGAGCTATGAAGAGCTCGAGCAAAAGCGTTTGGCTTTGGAAGCCGAATTGGCCACGCACAGTTCGGAGCGGACGACGCTGACGGAGGCGATGGCCAAACGTGACAAACGGCGTAAGGAATTGCCCCAGCTCATTTCCGATGCAAAGAGCAAGCTCGACCAAATGGGCAAAGAGCCTCCGACTGCTGGAGCGAGTGATGATCCGCTGTTGAGGGAGGCGAACGCCTGGAGTTTCGATGTATCGCGAAAACTACTTAGTGCGCAGCAACAGAGCAATGAAGCCGAGCAGCGTTTGTACGAAGCCGAGGCCTCGCTGTTACCGCTTCAGTTGGAATTGGTGCAAGCGACTGAAAAACGCAAGCAAGAGCATTTGCGGCTGATCAATGAACAGCTTGACAAGATTCGCACCAATCGCATTTTGAACACCTCTCGCGAAGCGCGTAGTTTGATCGAGGCGGCGCCCGAAGAGTTCAAGCCGGTGGGCGAACAATTGCTCATTCAAATCGAAGCTTGGAAGAAGTTAGCCGCTGAACAGGCGTCGGTCAAAACGGAATTGGAAGAGGCGCAGCGCCAGTTCGAACGCTGGAGTGAGCGCCGCACCAAGATGGAAACTCGCGTCGAGCCCAAAGCGGGATCGGAAGGCGTTTCCAACGTTATCACAGGTTTCAATAGCTGGGTCGGGTTAATGCTGCGTAAGCAGCGTAGTGAGCTTCCTGACCCACAACAGCTCGAGGCTAAACTGCGCGAATACCAAGAAGAAATGCAGTTGACCGAATCTTTGCTATTTGGCATCGAGGATGCTCGCCAAGACATCGAGCAGAAGCAAGAGCAGCTTGAGGCTCGCGAGTCACAGCTTGACTCGGCCAGTCACGGCGCTGGGCCTGAGCTCACTGGGCCTGAGCTCACTGGGCCTGTGCGAGAGGGGCCGGCGATCGCAATAGCTGATGAATTCCGGGCTGCCAGCGAACTACTCAAGTTCAGCGTCAGTACGCTGAATACGATGAAGTTGGATGTGAACGCCTACCAGGATGACTTGTATACCCTGGCCGACGTGCGTGAACGAACCATTCGCTCTACCAGCGAATATCGCGACTTTATCGACAAGCATGTGTTATGGATCCGCAGCACAGATCGGCTTTCGTCCGCAGATTGGAAGGCCGGAACGGAAGCGTTTGCGTGGTTGGTCGACTATCAGAATTGGCTAACTGTGGGGGTTTTGTTTGGTCGCGACGTGGTCGATCAGCCGGTCTGGACGATCTTATTGTTGCTGTTGCTACTGGTATTGATTTGGAATCAATCCCGTTTGCGGCATCGCCTGGCGGGGCTGTCGGCCAAAGCAGAAAAGAAGAATTGTACGAACTACCACTTTACCGTGCGTAGTTTGATTTTGACGTTATTGATTTCAATGCCTTTACCCTTGCTGATGTACTTCTTTCAGTTGCGGCTTGGCAGTGCGGCGGCGGGTGTTGGCGCGCAGTTAACGGGGGCAGACTTTTCCGTCTCGCTGGCGGCAGGCTTGCGATTGGCGGCGATCGTTTTTTTCCCGCTGGAATTTGTCCGGCAATTGTGCCGAGCTGACGGGTTGGGGATCAAGCATTTTGAGTGGAATGAGAAAGTTGTTCTCCGGCTCCGCGCCAATCTGCGTTGGTTAATCAATTTTTGCGTGCCGCTGGCTGGCATCATCGGAATGTTTCATAATCATGTCGCTCAGCGCTGGGAATCGTCGCTTGGTCGCGTGGCCTTTATCGTTTTGATGCCGTTGCTGAGCCTTTTTCTCGCGCGAGTGTTGGCACCGCGTAGCGGTATTGTCAGCGGGTTTCTATCGAGCCATCGCGGTGGCTGGTTGGATCGTTTGAGTTGGCTGTGGTATCCCGTGTTGTGTATCCTCCCGCTGGGCTTAGCGGCGGTGAGCTATGTTGGCTATCACTACACTTCCCAGCGTCTTGCCGCGCACGTGGTGTCCACGCAGTGGATGATCGTGCTGGTTGCGATTAGCTATTTCATGTTGCTGCGTTGGTTGGTGCTCAATCGTCGACGGTTGATGTTGGCGCAAGCGCGACAACGTTTGGAGGATGCGGCCAAGCGCGACCCCAGTGGAGAAGTCCCTGCTCCATCGGAGGTGCCGCGTATCGATTTGGTGGCGATCAATGAACAGACGAAGCGATTAGTGACCAGCTTTATGGTCACGTTTGGTCTGGTCACGCTGTTTGTTATTTGGTCCGATGTGTTTCCCGCCGTGACTATGCTGGAAGAGATTCGGTTGTGGCCACTGCAGGGAGAGGTCACGAAAGAAGATTTCAGCATCACGCTTGCTAGCGTACTGGTGGTCATTCCGATCGGTGTACTATTTGTCATATCCGGGCGCAATGTACCTGGACTATTGGAGATCGCCTTCCTTCAACACTTGCCGCTAACCAATGCGGCTCGATATGCCATCACGACGCTCAGCCGGTATGCGATCTTTTCACTTGGAATTATCGTCGTCGCCTCGATCATCGGGCTGAAGTGGCAGAGTATCCAGTGGCTTGTGGCTGCGCTTGGAGTCGGCTTGGGGTTTGGACTTCAAGAAATTTTTGCCAATTTCGTGTCGGGGATCATCCTGTTGTTTGAGCAGCCCATTCGCGTGGGCGATATCATCTCGATCGATGGCACGACCGGCAGTGTTAGCAAGATTCGCATGCGGGCCACCACCATCATCAACTGGGATCGCCAGGAGTTGATCGTTCCCAATAAGGATTTGATTACAGGTAAGTTGCTCAATTGGACGCTCACGGATTCCACCAATCGTATCTACATCAATGTGGGAGTGGCCTATGGCAGCGACACGCGTAAAGCTTGCTCGCTCATGATGCAGATTTGTCAGGAGTTTCCTAACGTGTTGCAGGACCCCGCTCCGTCGGTCACCTTTGAAGGCTTTGGCGACAATACGCTCAATCTAGTCTTGCGAGCTTTCCTACAATCGCTAGACAATCGCTTGGCTACGATTCATGAACTACACCAGCAGATCTACCAGGCTTTCAACGCAGCGGGAATTGAGATTGCCTTCCCGCAACGCGATTTGCACTTGCGTTCGCTACCCGAAACGCTGAATCGTTGGTTGGACAAACGGACAACGAGCGAGCGTTCATAACAAACCGTCTGCTATGCAATTGCGAGCTCCCAGCATCAGCAAGGACGTTGGACTCGACTGCCGTAACCCGCAGCGCCAGCGGGGATGTTCAAGGATGTTGGACTCGACGGCAATTGGGTTGCGTAGAACGAATGTAATTCATGTTTTGGAGATTCGTCCCGACTCAAATGCCCTTGCTTAAGCTGCGGGCCCGCGAATAATTTGGGTTGCATTTACCTACGAGAGAGTTCAATATGCCAGAGAGTGGCCAACCAGAAGAGAATAGCAAACTGAGAATCGTTGTGGTCGGCGGCGTGGCCGGGGGCGCTTCGGCGGCCGCTCGCGCGAGACGCTGCAATGCACAAGCCGAGATCACCATCTTAGAGAAGGGCCCTGTGGTTTCCTTCGCGAACTGCGGCTTGCCGTATCATATTGGTGGGGAAATCGTTGAACGCAGCAAGCTGCTGGTGGCGACACCTGAATTATTTTGGGATCGCTTTCGCGTGCGAGTGCGCACGGGTCATGAGGTCACCACGATCAACCGTTCGGCCAAGACCGTCAGCGGCGTAACCAGCGCAGGGGAGGAATTTAAGGTCCCCTACGACCGATTGATATTGGCTACCGGGTCAGAGCCGATTCGTCCAGCTTTCTGCGATGTGTCGGCCGACAATGTGTTTCCGTTGTGGACGCTCGATGACATGGACCGCATCTTGGGAACGATGAAGAAGCATCCCTGCAAGCGTGCTACTGTCATCGGAGGAGGTTACGTCGGTTTGGAAGTAGTCGAACAGCTCAAGCATCGCGGCATTGACGTCACATTGATCGAACGCTTGGAGCAAGTCCTTACACCACTCGATCCTGAGATGGCCAAGTTAATCGAGCTGGAAATGCGGCAGGCGGGTGTCAAAGTGATGCTTGGCGCAGAAGTTGAGAGCTTGCTCACGGGACGCAATCGAGTTGTTACTGCTGTCAAGTTGACCGACAATCAAACCGTCCCAACCGATCTGGTGATTGTTTCGGTCGGAGTCAGGCCTCGTACCGCTCTAGCACAAGCCGCTGGTTTGGAAATCGGAGCTAGTGGCGGAGTCAAGATAAACGCCTATTGTCAGACCAGTGACCCGGGCATTTTTGCTGCGGGAGATATCGTCGAATACCATCATGGGATGTTGGATCGTCCCTTGCGAGTTCCGCTGGCTGGCCCCGCCAATCGTTCGGGGAGAATTGCAGGAGCCTCTGCTGCTGTCGGGGCATCGAAACCGCTCGCTTCGGTTCAAGGAACTTCGGTCGTTCGAGTGTTTGGGCTTTCGGCTGGCGGGACGGGACTCAACTCGCGCATGGCCCGCGAAGCGCAGATCGATTTTCGTAGTGCGATTGTTCAAGCCCCTCATCACGCCAGCTATTTCCCAGGGGCGAAGAACTTAACCCTGAAAATACTCTACCGACCTGACAATGGCCAACTGCTCGGAGCGCAGGCCGTGGGTGGCGAAGGCGTTGACAAGCGACTCGACGTGGCCGCCACCGTATTGCATTTTTCGGGAACTGTCCACGATTTAGCAGGGCTGGACTTAGCCTATGCGCCACCGTTTGGATCGGCCAAAGATCCTATTCACATGGCAGCCTTCGTAGCAGAGAATGACATAGCGAGACTCCCCGAGTTGGTTGGCTACGACGCCGAGCTCGAGGGGCTCCAGGTCGTCGATGTACGCAGCGCGGGTGAGCTCGAAAAGTTGCCTCTGCTCGGAGCGATTCACATCCCTGTCGATGAATTGTCAGAGCGCTGGAGCGAGCTCGATTCGTCGCTGCCTACGGTGACGGTCTGTCACTCCGGCAAACGCGCGCACATCGCCGCGTGTTTACTGCGTGGTCATGGTTTTGAGCAAGTGCGGAATCTCAACGGCGGTATGTCCATCCGGCGGTTAAAAGAATAGGAAGAGGGGGAGTTGGAAGAGGGGGAGTTGGGAGAGGGGGAGTTGGGAGATCGCTATGAGCCCGCCTCGTTGGTGAATCAGTTTCGTGGGAGATGATGTTAGTGGATCACGCGTTTTCCCTCCGCATCGCCGCCCGCAGACGGCGATACGGAGGGAAAACGCCCAACGCGGGACGGGCCAGTCTATTGACAAAACTTTGCTTCCAGCCAGGCAAGCTGGCAGGGGAGCGGAGGGAGAACGAGGATCTATTAACAAAACTTTGCTTCCGGCCAGGCAAGCTGGCGGGGGAGCGGAGGGAGAACGAGGATCTGTTAACAAAACTTTGCTTCCGGCCAGGCAAGCTGGCGGGGGAGCGGAACCAAGAACCAAGAACCAAGAACCAAGAACTAAGAACCAAGCAATGCCAATCTACGAATTCTATTGTGAAAGTTGTCATACGCTGTATAGCTTCTTTGCGCGTCGCGTGGATCCGGAAGCGGTACCGGCTTGCCCCAAGTCCAAGCAGCACCCACTACGACGTCAGATGTCGCGTTTCGCCATCTCCAGCGGGCGGCAGGAACCAAGTCGTCTTGATTCGGAGAGCGATGCGCAGGAGGCACAGATGGAACAAGCGATGATGCAGATGGCTAGCGAGATGGAGAACGTCAACGAAGACGACCCCAAGGCGATGGCGCGGATGATGCGCAAGTTGATGGAGACATCTGGCATGAACATGGGTGAGGGGATGGAGGAGGCCGTTCGCCGCTTGGAGGCAGGCGAAGATCCTGACCAGGTGGACGAGGAACTTGGTGAAGTGATTGATAGCGCCATAGAAGGGACGGATTTTGGTGATGGTGGTCTTGGGAGTGACCAAATCACCGGTGCCTCGCGTGGGGCTAAGCTCCGGCGCATGAATCAGCGAATGCGCGGAGCGCCGAAGGTTGATCCTGAGTTGTACGATATGTGATCAGCGGCCATGCGACAGTTCGTTGAGCCACAGCGAGACCTCGGCATCGCTGGGCATACGCCAATCGCCGCGTGGAGAAAGGCTGACGCTACCCACTTTCGGACCATCGGGAACGCAGGAACGTTTGAATTGATTTTGGAAGAATCGCGTCAAGAACACTTGCAGCGTACTGCGTATTTCATCCGGTTTATAATCTCGCGAAAACTTGGCCAGTGCGGCCAGTTCCAGTAGCTTGCGTGGGGACATGCCGAACCGAAGCAGGTGATACAAGAAAAAGTCGTGCAGCTCGTAGGCTCCGACCGTGCTTTCGGTCAACTGCGCAATACCACCATCTTGGGTCGGCGGAAGAAGTTCGGGAGAGATGGGCGTTGCGACGACTCCCAATAGACACTCGCGTGCGGGTCCACTGAACTCGTTTTCGGCTAGGTACTGGACCAGGAATTTGACCAGTGTTTTGGGGATCGAAGTATTGACGTTATACATTGACATGTGATCCCCGTTGTAGGTGCTCCAGCCGAGGGCTTGCTCCGATAGGTCGCCGGTCCCCAATACGAAACCGCGACTCATGAGCAACATCGTGCGCACGCGTGCCTGCACGTTTTCGAAGACCAAATCGTGTCGTTTGTCTGAAGCCACGTTGTGTATGGCTTCGGTAAACGCGTCGATCGTCAGTCCGTTTGGATCGATGCCAAACGGTTGATGCCCCAAACCGGCAAACATGTCGAGGCACAGTTGCCGAATATCGATTTCATCGGAGATGATGCCCAGGTGTTGCATCAATTCGCGAGCAGCGCTGAGCGTGCGACTGGTGGTTCCGAAGCCGGGCATGGTGATGCCGGCAATGCGATCGGCTGGAAGACTTTGCTGGCCACACATCTTAACTGCGACCAGTAGGGCTAGCGTACTGTCGAGTCCCCCGGAGACGCCGATGTTGAGTTTGGCGTGTGGGGGCAGACGGCTGACGCGTTTGGCCAACGCAGCGCATTGAATCCCAAAGATCTCGCCGCAGCGCTCGTGTAGTTCTCTGCCCGGCTTGGGTACGAAAGGAGTTGCGGGAATGTCGCGCCGCGCACCATCGGCGTATGAAATGTTTTGAAGAGCGACGCGACGGAAGTTGGTCGCCGAGCGTTTGGCTGACTGTTGCCAGCTTCCGGTGATTTGGCGGTCGTGGGCGAGTCGCTGCAGGTCGATGTCGGCGGTAGCCGACGAGTGTTTGATCCAGCCGCAGCCCTCCAGGCCGACGCGTTGGGACTCGGCCAACAACGCACCATTTTCGGCGATCAGGCAATGGCCACCGAAGACGACGTCGGTGGTCGATTCGCTCGGCCCGGCACTGGCGTAGGCGTAGGCCGCAAGGCACCTGCCCGATTGGCTGCGAACTAGAGTCTCGCGCCATGCGGCTTTGCCGACAAGCTCGTTGCTGGCAGAAAGATTGAGAAGCAGGTTGGCACCCGCAGTAGCCTGGATGCTGCTGGGAGGCACGGGCATCCACAGGTCTTCGCAAATCTCGATGCCGACCGTCAGGTCGCTCGACTCGAGCAGCAGATCGACGCCAAACGGGACTTGGCCCAGCGTTCCCAAATCGACCATGGGAGGTTCGTTCCCGTCGGCGGCGATGAACCAGCGAGCTTCGTAGAACTCTTGGTAGTTGGGGAGATATTGTTTGGGGATGAGTGCCAATATCTTGCCGGATTCGATGGCTGCCGCCACATTGTAAAGTTTGCCTGCCACGCGCAGCGGCAAGCCTACTACGACCAATTGCGGCTGATTGTCGGTTGCTTTGGCTACGATTCGCAGGGCATCGACGGCTCCCTGGAGCAATAGGTCTTGCGAGAAGAGGTCGGCGCAGGTGTAGCCGGTCAGCGACAATTCGCCGAACACGACCACTTGGCTGTCACGATAGTTCTCCAAGGCTCTGCAGGCTTCGTGCGCATTGGCATGCGGGTCGGCTACGTGCGTCCGGTGGCTGGCCGCAGTGACTCGCACTAATCCCATTGAATTCATAGACTAATTCTCCAAACCTCTATCATCGTCCAAACTCGTGTGCTGTACCAGTGTAACTGTCCGCTTCAATTTGTCGTCGGCTTGGCTAAGATTAGATGTGCCCAACTCTGGGCAGCTTGCCAAGCGAATTACCCTATTTCGAGTCCAAAACATGATCAAAGTCGACGAGATTGCCAATCCTAACCCGAGTCAATTGGCCGAGCTTCCGCGAGTGATGGGCTTTGTCCCCGCCACCAACAATGCTCCTCGCGTGCTCACCAAACAGCAGATCGACGACTACAACAGTCAAGGCTACCTGATGCCTTTCGACGGTTTGCAGGAGGGCGAGGCTCGCGAGTTGCGAGCGTTCTTCGATGGGGTGTTGGCGGCGTTTATCGAATTGGGCCGGACCAGCTATTCCATCAGTACGGCTCATTTGCGATTCAAGCGTATCTACGAACTGGTCCAGCACCCGGCCATCGTCTCAGCCGTTAGTGATCTACTGGGGCCGAACGTGGTTTGCTGGGGCTCACACTTTTTCTGCAAGATGCCTAAGGATGGCAAACGTGTGCCATGGCATCAGGATAGTACCTACTGGCCGTTGAGCCCTACCAAGACGGTGACGGTCTGGTTGGCGATTGACGATGCCGATCCCGAGAATGCCAACATGAAATTTATTCCCCGTTCGCACTTGCACGGCCTGATCGACTACGACGAGTCGCAAGATGCTGACACGGTGCTGGACTTGGCCGTTAAGAATCCTCAGAGCTACGGCGATGCGGAGGTGGACGTGGCGCTCAAGGCAGGTCAGTTCTCGATGCACTCGGATTTGCTGTTGCACGGTTCGGAAGCCAATCAGTCGGATCGCCGGCGTAGTGGCCTCACGATTCGTTTCGCTGCCGCCGACGTGACGACTTGGTACGGCTGGCACCAAAAGGGAGTCATCGTGCGCGGTGCCGATCCTAATCAGCACTGGCTCAATCCACCCTCGCCTGCGGTTTAGCAGATCTGTGCCTGGAGTTAACCGCGTAGACCGATAAACAAAGTTACTTCTTCAAACCGACCGCGTGACCATCGAGCTCCCAGTCGGGTGAAAGCTTAGCGTCCAAATGGGTCAGTGCAGTTGGCACCACATCGACTTGCCAAGTCGGCTTATCCGACGTGCCCTGCTTCGCGGCAGGGCCACTGACAATTAAAAAGGTCGTGCGGATTTCGGGGACCTCGTGGCCACCACCATGACCAGTACCTTTGCCTCCATGGTCGGTGCAGACGATAGTCAACCAGTCCTCTTGGTCAAACTTGGGGCGGGCCTTGATGGCACTGACTAACTCTCCGATGTTGGCGTCCACGGTTTCAATTGCGGTGATGTACTCCGGAACCGTAGGGTGAAAGCCGTGTGCGTGTCCCGTCCCGTCCACTTCACCCTGGTAGCAAACGACCAAATCTGGGTCTTGCGTCCGCAAGTACTCCGCACATGCCTCGGCGGCCTCGCGATCCCAGCGAACGTAGTCCTTTGGCTCATCGGAAAAATTGCGTGACACGTCCGCCGCCGAAACAATTTCGCCCTCAATGGGCGGCCAGGTCGAGAAGGAAGCCGTCACCGTTTCGGGGCGAACCTCTTTCAGACGTGCAAACATGTGCGGGTAGCGCTCATAGTTTGGCTCAGTGAAATTGTTATCCAGGACGTTGTGTTTGTCTGGCCAGACGCCAGTGAGCAGATTCGACCAACCGGGGCCGCTAATCGTGTCGGCCTTGTCGGTGCCATCGGGCTCGCGAATATCGGTCCCTTCGAACAATGTCCCCGCTTGTATCAACGCGTCCAGATTCGGTGTCATGGCGGCAGTTAGTGCATCGGGCCGGCAGCCGTCGACTCCAATAATCAATACCTTGGGCACCGGTTCAGCGGCCCACCCTGAATTGATCAACAGTGCCAATAGAAAAACGTGAAGTATAAAGGCTCGGTAGGACATGGCGTGCTCGCAGAATTGAGGTAGTCAGAGTTGTGGAAGCTCCAATGCAATGGCGAGCCATTGTAGCAGATTCCGATCGGGATTGAGTCACAGTTCGTCTCAACCTGCTGCGTCTCGGCGCTAAACGAATTCAGCCAGTCGCCGCCAATTGTTTGACGCCTAGCCGGAGTAGTCGGTGGATCGTGAGTGACGTCTACTATGGAGTATTGATACGAAGCAGAAGTAGTTGAACCAGCGCGCGAGTACCGGCTACGTAGGCGCAGGCAGAAGCGGAGTCGATTGCACCCTGGCGCGTGACCGTCGCATGAGGAGGTAAGAGGTGGATAGCCGGCACGTGTGGGGGTAAACGGTGGCTGACGCAGTACAGGTGTGGCTATAATGTCTCCATTGAAGGTAACCCTTTTCGTGCAGGTAAACTATGAAATCTATGATCGCATTCGATCTTTCGAAACCTTTCGACTCGTCCAGATCGTGCGCGTTACTCGGGCTGATGCTCGGGTTGTCGTTGTCGCTGAGTCCTGCTGGACGTGCGGATGAAACCGCGCGTTGCGAACGGCCCAATATTGTAATTATATTGGTTGACGATATGGGCTTTTCCGATGTGGGTTGTTATGGCGGCGAAGTTGAGACGCCGAACATCGATCGCTTGGCTGCGGGTGGGCTGCGGTTTACGCAGTTCTATAATTCGGGACGCTGTTGTCCGACTCGCGCGAGCTTGATGACTGGACTGCATCCGCATCAGGCAGGGATTGGTCATATGACCGAGCCGCCCAATCAGCCGCTCGGAATTAGCGGTCCCTATCAAGGGTTTCTCAATCACAACTGCACGACGCTAGCGGAGGTTCTGAAATCGGCGGGCTACCATACGATGATGACCGGCAAGTGGCATTTGGGGATCCAGTCGCAAGAGAACTGGCCGCTCCAGCGCGGCTTTGATCGTTATTTCGGCGGTTTGTCGGGCGCGTTCAACTACTTCAAGCCGCGTGGCGACCGAAGTCTAGTTGAGGGGAACGATCCGGTCGATCCGGGCGACGACTTCTACGCGACCGACGCATTCACCGACAAGGCCTGCGAGTACATCTCGGAGGCGGTCGCGGCGGATGACCAGCCCTTCTTTCTCTACTTGGCGTACAACGCGCCCCATTGGCCACTCAATTCGAAGTGGGAGGAATTCCAGAAGTATCAAGGCAAGTATCGCGATGGCTGGACCGCACTAATGCAAATGCGACTGGCCAAGCAACGGCAACTCGGATTGTGGACGCAGGATATTGTTCCGGCTCCGCATGTCGGACCGGAGTGGGATTCGCTGTCCGACAAGCAGCGTGTGGATCTGGACGCGAACATGGCAGCCTACGCGGGCTGCATCGATTCGATCGATCAGAACGTTGGCAAGTTGACTCGCCACCTCGAGCAACTCGGCAAGCTCGACAACACATTAATTCTATTCTTGTCGGACAATGGCGCGTGTCAGGAGGGTGGGCAGCTTGGTGTGGGCGATGCGGAAATGGTCGAGCATCCACCGGCGGGAGTCGACGGAGTTCGTTTGGGATTGGCCTGGGCCAATGCCTGCAACACTCCGTTTCGCTTGTACAAACATTTTCTGCACGAAGGAGGGGCTTGTACGCCATTGATCGCCCACTGGCCAGCCAGCATTCCGCAGGAGCAGAACGGGAAATTCACTCGGCAGTTCGCGTATCTACCCGACTTCATGGCCACTTGCGTCGAATTGTCGGGAGCCAGCTATCCGTCCAGTATTCCAGCATGTGTTGGGAATTCGCTAGCACCCTTGCTGCGTGGCGCCGATCAACCGGTGCATGACGATCCCATCTACTGGGAACACGAGGGGAATGCCGCCATGCGCTGGGGCAAGTGGAAGTTGGTTCGTGAGTATGAGAAACCGTGGGAGCTGTACGACATCGATCGAGATCGCACCGAGATGAATGATCTAGCGACGTCGCACAGTGCGCAGCGCGATGACATGGTCGCCATGTGGGAGCAATGGGCGACCGAGCACGAAGTCGCTTTTCCTAAAAGGTTTAATATGTACCAGTGGCTCAATCGCCACAAAGACAAACAACCTTGAGTGCGCTTTGGGGTCAGAGCCGTTTTACAGAGCAGTCTGCTTCTGCATTAATACGCACTTTCGCAATTACTTTCGTTCACGAACTGAACGCGATGATAAATTCGTTAAGCTTCTGCCGAATACATTCCAAGTAACCGGCCGCGTTACTTTCGCTTCTTTTTTTGAAAAGTTCTTGAAATGGATCTTGTTGTTCCAAAGGTTACGGACTTCCAGTCGCCGCGCGGGCCATATTCTTCATGCGTAATGGGGCCGTATTCGCGATTGCCTCCTTGCGACTAATTCTGCGAACGACGAGAAACCAAGGTGTCCCTAGCTATTGTTGGATTTATAACATTCCAGGCTATCCGAAAGCCTTGAGCGTACCACATAGGGATAGTTTCTCGCTAAAGAGTAGGTTTCACAATTGGCTTTCAAATTTGAGTACATGATTGCGGAGTTAAAGTTCGATTGTTTCGGCGCCACCAGGAATGACGCGCAGGATTTCGAGTCGTCCCCCAGCGTAGCGATGGAAAATCACATACCGTCCGAGCATGCTCGCCCGTACATTCTGCCCTAGATTCGGCATTTGATCGCCAATATCAGGAGCCGCTGCAATTAGTAAGCATTTCGCTTCGATTTTTTCAACCCAATTGAGCGATGCGCCTGGCTTGTCCTTAGCGATAAATGTCAGGATTTCTTCAAGATCCTCGATGGCGGCGGCAGTATAGTAAGGTTTGAGCATGGTCACTTGCTATCATGCGATGCAGCGAGCAACCGTAGCTTTGAGAATGCCGCGTCGTGAGCGACGACTTCACCACGATCTGCCTGGTCGATCCCAACTTGAAGTTTTGTACGAAGTTGCTCACTGTTAAACAATTGGCGAATGCCTTCTGATACAACGTCTTCAACAGACGGGAATCTACCCGTAGCTACAAGTGCCTCTGCAGCGTATTGATCTTCTGGCGACAACTGGATACTCATTAATTCTCTCCTTTGTTCGTTGCGAGGTCGGCCTCCCAGTCTAGTTTTGCTGCGGAAGCTACGGCAACAGGTTGGTCACCAATCTTAATTCTAACTCAAACGCTTCGTCTAGGTCCACTCTCAAAAAGGCGTACCTCACGCAAAGGCGCAAAGCTCGCAAAGAAAATGCCTGGAAACACTTTGTGAGTTGGCAAATTGACTTGGCCGTCGATTCGGAAAATATTCAGGATATGGGGATTGGCATTCAAACTATGGGGAAGCTGTCCAGGAGCTATCGAATTATTTGACAACGATCGATGGCAACTCTATGTTGAACGCATGGCCACCATTGGTTTTACTTCCATTGCTCCACGTGTCGTCGATGAAAATCACGGCGGTTCTATTCCGCTGGTGGATCGAATCCAAGCACTAATGCAGGTGGAGCGGCCGTCGATTGTTGGTTTGTCGGGAGACGGGAAGTCAACTGCGCTGCGTTTTGTGGCTGAGTATTTTGCAGATGGCATCGCGAGTGGTTGTCTGCCTCTCGCTATTGCCGACGAAGAGTTCTTGGTGGGGAAGTTCACGCATCGCTCGCTGTATTTGACATCGAATCCAAGGGGTAAGCCGCAGCGGGCGCTTGCCTTGGCACCATGGGGGATGGACGAGTTCATACAGTATTTGCTCGCTAATCATCCTGAGCAATGTACGTCGGTCATGCAGCGGCTCGGTCGAGGGGTTCTGAGTTTTGCTGGCGGGTCGCCGTCGGTTTGGCGACACGTGTTAGACGCCATGGCCGGCGATACGAACTTGGTTGATCCGCGTGAGGTAGTAGCACTGCAACTTCAGCGTATGCTTGTCGAGTATGTACCCGCGTGGTCCCGTGAATCGCTAGCCGATTTGCTGATCGAACCGGGGCCGAGCGGCGGCTTGCGAGTGGCAGTCGAGCGTGGCTTACCACGCGATCTAGCGCGATGGCTTAGTTTGGCAGATGTGCGCGACGACTTCGTGATTGACCGTATCGCACAGCGGTTGCGGGAGCGCGACATAGACTTCCTGGAAATGTGGCGAGGGGAACGCGAGCAGCTTGATGCACTGGCGGAGCGATTACGAGAGGACGAGCCAACTCTCGAATGGCTCAAGGATTGCATCGTTCCCGAGCGCCGAGCGGGCATGATCGCTTCGCTACTCGTCAGGGCGCGGCCCTACTGGCAATTGCCGTTGACTTGTAATTTGAGTCTGTCCGAAGCGCAGCTACAGTTTGCCAAGTGGTCGGGGAGCAATCTTGTGGCTGCACGCATGATGTATACCGATGCAAGCGATGCGGATCTATCGAGTTGCAATTTGGCGCAAGCCGGACTGTTGCAAGCTAAGTTCGAACGCGCGAACTTGACGCACGCGGTCATGGATGGTGTCGGTGCGCGGCGAGCCGACTTTTCGGAAGCGAATCTTCGGCATTTGCTCGCGCGCCGGTGTTGTATGGTCCATGCCGACTTGCATGGCGTTGATGCGACGGGTGCAGACTTTACGGGCTCCGACATGAACAAAGCAGACTTGTCGGAGGCTAATTTAACCGATGCGACCCTTGACGATTGTCACTTGGGACAAGCCGTATTGGATGGGACTCAATTGGCCATGACTCGACTTCGGGGAGCCGATCTAATGCGAGCCGATCTGCGAACGGTTCAATTGCAAGCGACGGACTTCAGTCGCGCGCGGCTATGGAGCGTCAATCTGGAGGACGTTGACTTGGGCAATAGTTGTTTTGCCGATGCGCAGGTGGTAGAAGCATTGCTAACGGGTTCGAAGGCCTTGGGAGCTTCGTTCATGAATGCCGATTTGAGTTATACCGGTCTGGCGGAAATCGAGTGGGAGCATTGCGACTTGCGGGATGCTGATCTGCGCGGCGCGGCTTTTCAAATGGGTTCGACGCGCTGCGGGTTGGTGGGGAGTCCCTACCCGTCGCACGGCACGCGGACGGGATTTTACACCGACACGCATGAGGATCTGTATCACAAGCAACCCGAATTAATTCGAAAAGCGAGTTTGGTGGGCTGTGATCTGCGAGGCGCGAAAATTGATGGGGTTGATTTTTATCTGGTCGACTTGCGCGGGGCCAAATTCGATGCTAGGCATGCAAGGCATCTCAGGCATAGCGGTGCAATACTAGAGTAGCTTAGTTTTGTTCGGCAATCGAGCGATAGCTGACTAGTTTTAGGCGTCCGAAGGGATTGTGCATGGGGCTGTCGGAATTGAATTGATCGGCGGGAGCGGTGCGGATTTGGTAGCGAGGTCCATGTTCGTCGGCTAGTATGTGGCCATCGTCGATCGGTTTTTCGCCCGCACAAACGTAGCGCAGCGTTTCAATAATAGCTTCTTGATCGGCATCCGCGTCGGCGCGTGGCATGACCAAGTCGGGCTTGCCGAGTATGTGCATACCCATCGTCCAGACTTCCATGCGTCCGCGAATGATTCCCACGAAGGCATAGCTCAGTGCGTCAGCGTCGCCAACTTCCGACATCTCCAGCCAGGCACTCGCACCATGGGACAATCCGCTGTTATCGATGAACACGCCGCCGCCACCCGCCTGCAGGATGGCCCCACCGGCCGACATCATTGCATGTGCGGCGTCGAGCGAACCGCCTGGGCCGGAGAGGCAGACATTGACACTGTAGTCGTCCACAATTGCCAACTCCTGCGGAGTGGCGGGGCGGCGGCACGATCCGCGAAATACTTTTGCGAATTGATCGTCTCTGGGCATAGGGCTACATTCGAACTCGACGCCGTCAGGCAACACCAAGTTTCGCCCCTCGATGCGAACGCCGTCGGGTAAGCGTGAAATCAATTCTTCGGGGCCGCTCCACTTGCCAGGAATTCGTAAAATCGTCTCGATCGCTGGTTGCTGTTGGCTCATCGTGTTGCCCTCGCCAATCATTTCGGTGTTAATATCGCAGCGCAAGGAGTCGCTACAGTTTTCGACACTTCTCGGTCAACGCCACCTCGATATAGCAAGGGAGCTCGACGGTCCGTCTACAAAGTCTCACGCATGGGCGTGGAGCTCGTAAAGCATTTCCAAGGTAATAGGCTATACTGAATTGTAGCCGAAGTCGCCAAAGCATTGGTGCGACAAGAAGTTTTCAAAATATCTTGGCAGGTTCGGCTTCGCCCGTACCGTAATAGTTCTTTAATTGTCGCTTGCGACGCCGAGGCCCCGTATTTTGCAACCGATAAACGATAAATTGGTGAGTGTGTTTGCTTGTGTCGATGCGGGCACTGCGCACGTGCTGCGCAATATTTTGGAGGACAACGGCATTCCGGCACGAGTTACCGGAGAATCGCTTGCGCACGCTGGCTTGGCCAATATCGCTAACGTGGAGGTGGTTGTGTTTGAATCTCAAGAAGCTGAAGCGCGGAAATTGATTGACCAATCATGGAGCGAATAAAGACAGTGGCCATTGCCCATACCAGGGAGTGCCCGTGCGTCGCTCGCGTTCGATGTCGGCCAAAGCGTATTTCTTGACGCCATCCCTGCCTGCGAAAATGGGGCGATTGGTTCCAATCTCGTAGTGTCGTGCCCACAGCGGACGGGCTGCGGAATCCTCGACGAGTACCACGTCGAAGTCGGTCGTGTGCCGTTCGAATTCAGCTCGATCGCTGGCGATGCGTTCCACCCGCACCCCGTCGAGTTGTGCGTTTTTTAGCCAGTCGCGGGCGTCGGCGATGGCTTGATCCATTTCGGGGCTTCGGTTGGGTTGTTGCTGCAAGAATTGCACGATGGCCGTTGTTTCTTGGGGGCAGATAGAAGCCAATTCGAAGGTTCTCGCCGGCGCAGCGGCATAGCTCACTTCATCGTGTTGCTGGCACCAACCGGTCTTATGGCCGTCTACTTCGATCTGGCATTTTAGAATGCAATCGATACCGCGCGCGACGGCAGCGGTCGCTTTTCGCGTTCTCCGTTCGTCGAGCCAGTCGAAGTAGGGTTGCTGCGTGCTGGCGTCGGACAGAACTTGTAGGATGCCGATCATCACGCCATCGTTGAACGTGATGTGTGCATGGTAGCTTTTGGGATTGGGGAACCGCTGAGGAAATCCGCCGTTGGAGTATTGCGAGCGGAGCATAAAATCGAAGCCGCGCTCGCAGGCCGCACGCCACTGAGGGTTGCCCGTTTGCGCGACTGCCTGAGCCAAGTATTTGACCTGCGAATGCAAGTTGTTGTTGTCGTACGAGCTGTCGCGCGCATCGCGAGTAGTCTCCACAGCAGCTCGCTGATCCTCGGTCAGTATGGCGAGCATGTCGTAGTCCTTTGGCCAGCCACCATCGGAGCGTTGATAGAGCAAGATGTTCGCGACGATTTCCGCCACCTGTTCAGGTTGATACGAAGCCTGTTCGGGCTTGGGCTGAATGAAGCGGTTAGTGTCTCGCAATTTGCGCCAGTGGTGAATGCTGCTGTAGAATCCTGACACGTCGATCGGAGTCAACGGTTCGTTTTGAATCGAAGTGTTTTGTTGAGTCGCATTGCCGAGAGCATCTTGCGCATCGGCTAAATTCGCGCTCGCCAGCCACAGGCAACTCGTTAAACAGCAGCCGAGCCAATAGGTGTCAGTGCGTTGAAGAACTAGCATGGGTGACTCAAATCCTCATTAGCGTTTTAGGGGATCGACAGGTTCGGCAAGAATGGTTTCGCAAAAGATGGCATTGCCCACGAATCACGCGAATGAGCGCGAATACTGCGAGTCTAAGCAGCCATCCATAAGTTTCTGCGCATAATTGGCCGTTTGGGCGTTCGCCACGGTTGCTCGATATGACAGGATATTTATGCGTGGGTGCTTACTAGCAGCAAAGTGTTGCAACATCGTTAATCGACTCAATGATTCAATATACCATGCGACCAGGCGATAACGCTGATCGCTCGGTCGATCAATGGCTGAAACCCTCTTGGAATGTCGGAAAGGCTATGCGTTCCGTCGTGGCAGGAGTTGCCAAGTTGTGGGGGGAGCCATTACGATGGTCGCCAATGGGCTGTTTCAGTGGCTAGCGAAACTCGACACAGTTCCGCCAGGTTTCTCCAATCTATCCGACTCCAATAAAATACTACAGTATGTCCATCGAACAGCTAACTGCCTTGGAAATCGGTCGACGCATTGCGGCGGGCGAAGTTTCGAGCCGCGAAGTGACCGCTCATTTTTTGCAACGGATCGAGGGAGGCAATGCACGGATCAACGCGTTTGTACACGTCGACCCCGAGCGCTCGCTGCAATTGGCAGAAGACGCGGATCGGCGGTTGGCGGCTGGTGAATTGACGTCTCCGTTGGCTGGTGTGCCGATCGCGATTAAAGATATTTTGTGCGAAGAGGGGGTTCCGACGAGCTGTGGCTCGCGAATGCTCGAAGGCTTCGCACCTCCCTATACGGCCACGGCGGTACAGCGACTGTTGGATGCGGGGATGGTGCCGCTGGGCAAGACGAACATGGACGAGTTCGCCATGGGTGGGAGCACGGAAACGAGTGTGTATGGTGTGAGTCGCAATCCATGGGATCTCGAGCGCACACCGGGAGGCTCGAGCGGCGGGGCGGCGGCCGTGCTGGCAGCGGGATTGGCACCGTTGTCGATCGGTTCGGACACGGGAGGGTCGGTCAGGCAACCGGCAGCGTTTTGTGGTGTCTGCGGACTCAAGCCCACTTATGGTCGGATCAGCCGCTATGGCTTGGTCGCTTTTGCCAGCAGCCTGGATCAAGTTGGCCCGCTGGCGCACACGATTGAAGACATCGCCGCCTGTTTGCAGGTGCTGGCTGGGCACGATCCGCGTGATAGTACTTCGCTAGCCGCCGAAGTGCCGCAATATGCAGCCCAGCTCGGTAGGCCATTGAAGGGGTTGAAAGTTGGGGTGATCCGCGAGCATGTCGAACACGCTGCATTGGATGGGGCGATTCGATTGGCGGTCGAGCGCGGGCAGCAGCAGCTCGCTGGCCTGGGGGCCCAAATCGTCGAGGTCCACTTGCCGCACACTCAGTATTCGGTGGCCACGTATTACTTGGTTGCACCGAGCGAGGCTAGTGGCAATCTATCGCGCTACGATGGAGTGCATTACGGCTTTCGCCAAGTGGGTAGTGCCGGTGCCGGTGCCGCTTCGCCGCTCGATGCGATGATTTCGCGCAGCCGCAGTGTTGGCTTTGGCGAAGAGGTCAAGCGGCGCATCATGCTCGGGACGTTTGCGCTCAGCTCGGGATACTACGATGCGTATTACAAGAAGGGTCAGCAGGTGCGTCGCTTGATCGCGAACGACTATCAAACCGCCTTTGAACAAGTCGACGTGCTGCTGGGGCCAGTGACACCCACGACCGCATTTAAGCTGGGAGAAAAGTCGAGTGACCCCGTGCAAATGTATCTGTGCGATTTGTTCACCGTCGGTGCTAATTTGGCGGGAGTACCGAGCCTGTCAATTCCGGCTGGGCTAGATGAAAAGGGATTGCCGTTGGCTGTTCAACTGCAGGCACCGGTATTGGAGGAGCCACGCTTGTTGCAAGTCGCCCATCAAATGCAGCGAGCTGGATTTTTTGAACAGAAGTTGGCAAACGATACGCTGTAAGCGTCTGCACATTAGTTTGGATGTAGTGGACGAGGTTACGAGTCCCTGACGTATAAACGAATTAAAGGGACTCGTAACCTGGTCCACTACGAGGGGACTCGTAACCTGGTCCACTACCCTGATTTTAATTTTGCCAGACCACTTGTTAGAAAAGCGATATGACCACGGCACCTTATAAAATCGTCATTGGCTTGGAAGTCCATGTGCAACTGAGCACGGAGTCGAAGCTTTTTTGCAGTTGCGAGACTACGTTTGGCGCGCCCCCCAATACTCAAATTTGTCCGGTCTGTTTGGGTTTGCCTGGCGCGCTGCCGGTGTTGAATCGACGAGCGGTGGAGTTGGCAATACGCACCGGGCTGGCGCTCCATTGCGAAATCGCTCCAGAGACGAAGTGGGATCGCAAGAATTATTTCTACCCCGATCTTCCCAAGGGATATCAGATCAGCCAATTTGATCAGCCGATTTGCGGCCCGGGTTATCTCGATTTTCCTGACCCCGAGCGCGACGGCGAGAGCTTGCGTGTGCGCTTGATACGAGCGCACCTGGAGGAGGATGCGGGCAAGAGCATGCATGACGAAGCGGCGGGCAGAGCCGACAGTCGCATCGATTTAAATCGTACGGGCACGCCGCTGCTGGAGATTGTATCGGAGCCTGATTTGCGTTCGGCACCGGCGGCCAAGGCTTTTTTGACCGAGTTGCGATTGTTGCTGACCTATTTGGGCGTTTCCGACTGCAACATGCAGGAGGGGAGCTTGCGCGCGGACGCGAATGTCAATTTACATATCGACAAGGAGGGGCGAACGCTGGCGACGCCAATCGTCGAGGTGAAGAATCTCAATAGCTTCCGCGCGGTCGAGCGGGCGCTGAACTACGAAACGCAGCGACAGTATGACGCGTGGTTGAAGACGGGGCAGGAGATGGGGCAAGCCCCCAAGCAAACCCGTGGCTGGGACGATGCGGCGGGGGTGACGGTGCCGCAGCGCGAGAAAGAGGAATCGAGCGACTATCGTTATTTTCCCGATCCTGATTTGGTGCCGCTACACATCGCGGCGGAACAACTGCAGAGTCTTGGCCAGGGGGGAGGGCAGCGACTTGAAGGACTGCCGGCCGCGCTGCGGAGAGAGCTCGAAACAGAACACGGATTGAAGCCCTACGATGCCGATGTGATCGTGTCGCAGGGCAGGGGGGTGGTCGAGTACTTTCAATCTGCGGTTTCTGCCGGAGCTGTGGCCAAGCGCGTGAGCTCGTGGATTCAACAAGATGTGCTGCGAACGCTCAATGAAACGGGTGGGAGTATCGAGACATTTCCCGTTGGTGCTGCGCGTTTGGCCGAGTTGCTACAAGCCATTGAAACAGGGGAGCTCGACAATTCGCGTGGGAAGGATGTGTTCCAGTATTGGTTGACGCAGGGCGTGAGCGAGCTGTCAGTGGCCAAGACCGCGTTGGGGATCGCCTCGGTTGATCGTGGCGAATTGGAGGCATTGTGTCGCGAACTGCTGGATGAGAACCCTAAAGTCGTTGAGCAGGTTCGGGAGGGGAATCTCAAGGGGCTTGGTTCGCTCATTGGGGCGGCCAAGAAGAAGAATCCCAACGCCGATCCCAAATTGGTCCGTGAGCTGTGCCAGCAGTTGATCGAGGCGTTGTAGCGACAATCGCCAGGCTTTAGACCAGGCAGTGCCAACTTCAGCCCAAAAATCTCGTTTGGCGCCCATCTTAAGGCAGAGATTCCGCTCGGAAAGGCGCAGTGCTCGCAAAACTTTTCGAGGTGAAGTGTTACAAATAGTTTCCAAATAATCCTCCCATTGCAGACCGGTCCCGCCGGAATTGCTACAATTTCGGGCATGTGTCAGGCGGCGTATGTCAGGGATTGCACCGTCGCCTCAGGTTGTCAGGAGGGCGGGGCTGAGGCCATGGAATCATGAATACCATATTCACGAGACGACAACTGTGTCAGGAACTCTCTCTGGAAAAGTCGTGCAGATTGACGACTCGGGTAATTTAGTCACCGACATACCGGGGACCAGCTTAACAGGTGCGCCGCGCGGCGCTTCGTTGCGTGTCGTGGTGGACGAGCATGAAACGTTCGGCTTATTCCCTACCGATCACAGCCAACCGGCCATGACGCTGGTGGCCACGGTCGACGAACAAGGCCCGCTGACGATCGTGTTGGTTGGTGACAGCGCTAGTGCGATGCTGGGCGTTCGCGCTGGTGCGCCCGTGCAAGTCCACTGGTAGGCTGGTTGATCGATGGGGCCAAACTGGGGCAGATGACGGTTGAGCGAAAATGTAAATGAATTTCTAGAGTGGGATCGCCAACATTATTGGCATGCCTTTACTCAGATGGCCGAATATGAGCCGCTGGTGATCGATCGAGCCGAAGGGGTGTGGTTGATCGATACTCATAATCGACGATTGTTGGATGGTGTCAGCAGTCTGTGGTGCAATGTGCATGGCCATCGGCACCCGCGTATCGATGAGGCCATCATGCAGCAGTTGCAACGCGTGGCTCATGTGACTTCTTTAGGGATGAGCAATACCACCACCATCGAATTGGTGCGGCAATTGGTGGAGCGCACACCGGCGGGTCTCGAGTGTGCCTTCTTCAGCAGCGATGGTTCGAGTGCGGTGGAGGTCGCCCTGAAGATGGCTTTTCAGTTCTGGCGGCAGTGCGCGCATCCCGAGTCAGAGCGAGATCTTTTTTTGGCGGTGGGCAATGCTTACCACGGCGACACGTTGGGGAGTGTCAGTGTGGGGGGCGTATCGCGTTTTCATGCGATGTTTGACCCACTCCTATTTGACGTAGTGCGTGGACCGTGTCCCGACAGCTATCGTCGTCCGCAAGAGGTCGCTGAAGAAGAGTTGGCTGCTTACTATATCGAACAATATGCGGTATTGTTCGAACGTTTTGCAGGCAGGCTGGCCGCCCTGATCGTCGAGCCGCTGGTGCAGGGGGCGGCGGGAATGGTCATGCACCCAGCAGGTTTCCTGCGCGGGCTGCGCGAATTGGCGACGCGATACGATGTGTTGCTGATCGCGGATGAGATCGCGGTAGGGATGGGACGCACCGGAAAATTGTGGGCGTGTGAGTGGGAAGAGGTCGAGCCTGATTTTTTATGCACGGGCAAAGGGCTCAGTGGCGGATACTTGCCACTGGCGGCAACCCTGACCACGCGCCGTGTGTGGGATGCTTTTCTGGGTGAGTACGCGCAGTCTCGCTCTTTTTTTCATGGTCATTCCTTTGGGGGCAACCCGCTCGGCTGCGCGGCCGCATTGGCGTCGCTCGAAATATTCGATGAGGAAAATACCTTGGCCAATGTGTCGCGACGTGGGCAACAATTGGACGAGTGTTTGTCGCGGTTGTACAAGTTTCGGGTGGTGGGAGATGTTCGGCGTCGTGGCTTAATGGCGGCGGTGGAGCTGGTGTCGGATCGGGCTTCGCAAGCCCCGTTTCCATGGGCTGATCGAATAGGGCATCAGGTATGTCAGCGGGCGCTCGAACGCGGAGTGTGGTTGCGACCGTTGGGGAATGTGATCGTGATCATGCCGCCGCTGTGTGTCGAAGCCGCTCACATCGAGCAAATTGTCGATGCGGTCGAGTATGGTATCGAGCAAATTTAATTGCGACGCTTGTGGTCGTTCAGCGGCTATGGCCACAGATCGTCTATTCGCTTGCGTTATAGCGACGTGAGGAAGCGTTTGGAGGCGTTGCTTCAACCGGTTGGGGAACGATGTCTATGTCGGAGGCGGGGACCGATTCATGGGCGGCCTTTGGGGCTCTGGCACCTGTGGCCGCATCCTCGATCGGCTTGGGGAAGTCAGCTCGTGGGCCGGTCTGCAAGGCTTCCCATGGCTTGGGGTAGTAGTAGGTTTTGTACACGGGCGGGCAGTTTTTCCCGTTGTAGCGCCCAGCGTCCAAATTCTCTCGCCATACCATCGCTTCTTGGCTGTTCACCGCAATCTTGTCCGCAACCCAACCGCTCCAATAGCGTGGGCGATTATAAGCGCGGCGATACTCGGCGTGCGCATAATAAAACGGGTGAGGCAGAATATCAGGTCGCGGATCGGCGGTGTTATTGAAGGTCGGCCGTTCAGCGGCCAAGCTGTTTGGAGCATGGAGGCTCGCAGGCGCCAAAGCAGCTAAGAGCAACAGCGATCGTGTTAGCGGTGTGCGCGGTGGTTTTGAGAGGGGCATGGCGCATCCATTCACGCTACGAGTGCAAGTGTGGCGACGGGAGCCGACGAGCATCCTTGCTCGACGTTTGGCTCTTAGTGCCAGCCGGTTCCATCGCGGCCAGTGGTATCTTCGTCAAACACGTTAGGTTGGGATTAGTCGGATGTTTGGGGGTGAGGTCATGACGGCTGTAGTGGTTGTACTGCGGGAATGCGTACATACTTCAATTTGAACGAAGTGTTGCAAGAAATCTTTGTCAGCTCCAGCGGCCATGGACGTGCAATGGGAAGCGGTCTGTTAGAATGGTAGGGCAGGGTCGAGTGGGAGAGTCGACTGGGCCGTGCCTGAAAAATGGGCCGTACCTGAAAACCGTACTAAGAATTTTGCCATGCACGTGCATCGAGCGTCGGATGTTATCTCGTCGGTTCCGTCGATTTTTTGGGGGACGCTGTTGTGGTGTGTGTTGTTGTGGGGAGCCTTTCCAATTAGCGAAGTCAACGGGCAAGTGGGATTGCCGCCGTTCATCAACTATGGGCAGGCGCGCGAGCAACTCATTCGCGAAGTACTGATTCCTGGGGGCGTGACCGACGAACGGGTTATCGAGGCGATTCGCAATACGGCACGTCACGAATTCGTACCGTTGAATGTGCGCGGCGAGGCCTATTACGATCGCGCGTTACCGATCGGAGCCTCGCAAACGATCAGCAGTCCGCTGATCGTTTCACTGATGACGCAGGAGCTGCAGACCGATCCGCAACAAAAGGTGTTAGAGATAGGAACAGGGAGCGGCTTTCAAGCGGCCGTTTTGAGCCCGCTGGTCAAGGAGGTCTACTCGATCGAAATTGTTCCCGAGCTGGGGGCGCAAGCGCGCAAAGTGCTGGATGCGCTGGGCTATCAGAATGTATTTACCAAAGTGGGCGATGGTTTTCTTGGTTGGGAAGAGCATGCTCCGTTCGATCGAATCATCGTAACGTGTAGTCCCGAAAATGTTCCGCAACCGCTGATCGATCAGTTGGCCGACGGTGGCTTGATGATTATCCCGGTTGGCGAGCGCTACCAGCAGACGCTGTATCTGATGCGTAAAAAAGATGGCAAGTTGGAGCGCGAATCGCTCAGGCCAACTCTATTTGTACCGATGACCGGTGAGGCTGAGGAGCGGCGGAAGGTTCACGCCGATCCAACCAAGCCGGAGTTGGTCAATGGCGGTTTTAATGAGCAGCCGAGTGCTGCAGGTGTCATGCCGGGTTGGTACTACGAGCGTGGGGCCGTTTGGGAGGAGGCCGACGATGCACCGGAAGGAAAGCACTTCGTGACTTTTCGCAATGAGGTGCAGGGGAGGCCAACCAACCTGCTGCAGGGAGTCGCGCTCGATGGGCGGAAGGTCAAACGCATCAAGCTATCGGCTTCGGTCAAGTGCTCGAATGTGAAGCCCGGAATCGACCTCGATGAGCTGCCGGCTGTAGCCATTCGATTCTTTGACGACCAGCGCAGTCTGTTGGGAACGCAGTGGCTAGGAGCTTTTCGCGGTTCGCGGAATTGGCGGCCGGAGTCGCAAGTTTTTCGCGTCCCAGACGAATGTCGCGAGGCGATTATCTCGATTGGGCTGTTTGGCGCCACGGGGGAAGCTTCGTTCGACGATATTCGGCTCGAAGCCGTTGTCCAGGCACCCTAGTGCTTCGTCACAATTCATCGTTGAAGTTGGGGGGGCAGGGCGAGGTTACGAGCCCCGAACGGTTGACGATTCAAACGGACTCGTAACCTCGTCCACTACGCAATTTCGAGTCGCAACCTCCTCCTCAACCGGAAATCTAAGCTAGGCTCTTGGAGAGAGGTTGTTAATCTTAGTTATTCGTTAAAAACCTCCCAGCCTACTTGAACGGAACCTTCAGTTAGATAATGCTATTACTGAATCTGGTTACGTTTCTGACCGTATTCGTCACGCTCAACACACGGAGTTACCTCACATGAAGTTCAATTTACTTGGGAAAGTAGCGAGTTTAGTGCTCGGTACGGCGATGTTAACTTGCCCAGCCAATTTGCAGGCGGGGTGGGGTATTCTTCATGGTGGCAGTAGTGGTGGAAGCTCCGGCTTCGGTTCGGGGGGGTCGAGCGGTGGATATGCGGCTTCGTACAGCTCCTACGGCGGATCTTCGGGGGGCAGTAGCGGTTATGCCGTGTCGTATGCTTCCTCGGGTGGTGGTTCATCTGGCCTAGCCAGGGGGCCTGGGCTACTTCAGCGTCTGCACAATCGCATTCACGCACGTAGGGCTTATCGTGCCTCGTATGGAAGCAGCGGCTATGGTTCGAGCGGCTACAGCACCAGTTACGCTTCGAGCGGCGGTGGATCGTCAGGCGGTTCGAGCGGCGGTTACGGAGTTTCTTACGGCAGCTCTGGCGGGGTAAGCTACAACTACGGAAGTGTTGGTTACAGTTCAGGCGTCAGCTATGGCAGTACCGGCTACAGTTCGAGTGTCAACTATGGCAGTACCGGCTATAGTTCCGGCTACGGCGGTGTCTACTACAGTGCATCGAACGTCGATGTGGGTGCGGAAACGGAAGGCCTGGTATCTAGCGTCGAGTCCAACAGCCAGGATGATGCAGTCTACTTGACCGTGGCGGTTCCCAACGGAGCCAAGGTATATGTCAACGACAACGAGACCACTAGCAGCGGTGTGGTTCGCAAGTTCGTAAGCCGCGGCTTGCAAGCTGGCAAGCAATACCGTTTTGAAGTTCGAGCTGAAATGGTAAATGCCGACGGCAAGCTAATGACGGAGGAAAAGACTTTGGTCGTTTCCGCAGGGGAAGAGCAGCAGGTCCAGTTTGCATTCGCTGAGCAAGATAGCCGGGTCGAAACGGCCATCACCCTCAACTTGCCGGAAGGCGCCAAAGTTACTTTGGCTGGCAACGTTACCAAAGCTACCGGCGAGGCGCGTACATTCCGCACGAGCCGTTTGAAGTCGGGCGAGTTCTGGGATGACTACGAAATCGAAGTCGAGTATCAAGGCGAAGTCAAGCGACAAGCCATTCGTTTGGTCGGTGGCGATAAGCTGCAACTCTCGTTCGATTTCGATTCGCCGACTTCGACCCTAGCGGCCCGCTAACTCAGCAGCCCGAATTGCCTAGCGATTCGCTAACGCGTGCCGTTTCGAAGTACTGATATCTATTTGAAGCCCTTTGCCGATCGTTGTCGGCAAGGGGTTTTTCATTGGCAGATTGGTTTCTGCGCTGGCTGAGCTACAATCTACTCAAGGCTAGTGCTTCAGCCGTACTAGATTATGGGGTTGGTTGTAGTGGACGAGGTTACGAGTCTCAGGCGGTCTACGAATCCATCGGACTCGCGGGCCTCATTCACAACCCCAATCAAAAGATTCTTACACGGGAGCGCAGCGGGCGTGAGACATTCTAGGCAAAGCGATTTGGCGAGTAGAGATGTTGAGCGCAGCGGCTTGTCGCCGACCTGGAAGTGGGTCATTAGCGGATTGGTGCTGTTGCATCTTCTGGCGGTAACCGCGGAACCATTCCGCTTTTTTACGCGTAGCGCGCGTGGCACTTCACCGGCCTCGGATCCAGCCAGATGGGTGTTGGCACCGTATATTGAGCTGGCTTATTTGAATCATGGTTATTTCTTTTTTGCTCCTGAGCCGGGCCCGAGCCATTTGATGGAATGTCTCTTAGAGATGCCCGATTCGAGCCAGGTCTCGTTGATGTTCCCCGATAGGCGCACGCAGTGGCCCCGTTTGTTATACCACCGACATTTCATGCTGGCAGAGTTCTTGAATCAACTTCACGTTTTCCCCGCCGATGCCGCCGTGGCTGGTGAAGATCCGTCGCGGTTGGAAGCCTGGCAAGCCGAGCGGTCGGTGTTTGAGCGGGTGCGCGATTCGATGAGCCAGCATGTGGCGACTAAGTTCGGTGCCAGCTCGGCGCGTATCGAACGGGTGGAACATCGCTTGCCCAGCGACGATGAAGTCTTTCGGCAGCGTCTGCCGCTCGATTCGCCCACGCTGTATGTGACGCTCCCCGATGCCCTCGAAACCGTCCCCCAGGCTCCGCCGACCGAAGAAGCGACTTCCTCCGCACCGAGTGCCGCCATCAGGGGCTCCGCTATTGAGGAGCTGCCATGAGCGAAAGTAGCGACAGGCCGTTGCGGAGTTGGTTGCAGGCGTGGAACGGGGGCTGGGAAAGCTTCTGGTTCACCCCGCGAGGGCCACAGACCTTGGCCATCATTCGCATCGCTTGTGGAGCTATGTTGGCCTACGTGCATATCGTCTGGGCTAGCTTGATCCATGACTTTATGGGAGTCAATGCGTGGATATCGGTCGACGTGGTTCGCTCGCTGCACCGCACCGATTGGACGTGGAGCTGGTTGTGGTATACCGAAAATCCAACTCTTCTATGGTTGCACCAGGTGGCTGCCATCATTGCCAGTCTGCTGATGATGGTTGGCTTGTTAACGCGCGTTGCGATCCCGATAGCCTGGTGGTTGACGTTGATGGTCTGTCATCGCATGACCGGTGCCTTGTTCGGACTCGACCAGGTGGTAGTCATGCTATCGATGTATTTAATGCTCTCGCATTGTGGTAGCACGCTGAGCGTGGATGCACGCTTGCGAAACCGCTATGTCCGAACAGGGAGCATCTTGAGTTCTTATTGGGTGAATTGGCTGTTTCCCGCTGCGACCCCATCGATTGCCAACAATGTCGCTACGCGCTTGCTTCAGCTTCATCTGTGTGTGATCTATCTGTTCGGCGGATTGAGCAAAATGCGTGGAGAGATGTGGTTTGATGGTAGCGCGCTGTGGTATTCAGCGGTCAATTATGAATACCAATCGCTCGACATCACATGGATTGGCCGGTGGCGACTCTTGGTTGCCAGCCTAACCGCCTTGACCATCTTTTGGGAAACGTTTTACATTGCGCTGGTGTGGCCACGCTTGACTCGCCCAATCGTGCTGGCGACGGCAGTGCTGGTGCATGGTGGCATCGCGCTAACGCTGGGAATGGTTACCTTTGGCACCATTATGATTGTGGCCAATTTGGCGTTTATCGAGCCACGCATGTTGCTGCGTTTTTCGAGTGCTTCGAGTTCTCGGAGCTCTTGACTGGCGGGAGTTTGGGCCAGGTGGAATCGAACGCTGCTAGATGAGCTTGAATCGAGCCGGTTGCTATTGGCGGATCGTTATGCACTGCGGGTCCGTCTTGCTTCAGACTGCTGGTTCAGCGTGAAGATTGGCTCTGCTGCCGGCTACTGGCGAGGGCCAAAGCGGTGATGAATCCCCGCACTCCAAAAGAAGGGCCAAAGCGGTGATGAATTCCCGCACTCCAGAGTTTACTATCTTTGTGCTTGATTAAAAACTGACGTGACGGCTACGTTGAAAGTAGGGAGTAATATCGAATTTGCCCAGTCGCCGTCACCATAGCGACCAGCTTGCCGGTACTCGGTTGCACCTTTGTCGAGCGTCAATACGTAGATGCTGCGATCGCGAGGGTCGACGATCCAGTACTCTGGGATTTGGGCCAGCGCGTACTCAGTGCGTTTGGTGATCAGGTCGCGGTTGGGATCGTCCTCGCTGACAACCTCGATGACAAGGTCGGCACCATCCCAGTATTTTGAATAGCGTCGATGTCGATGTTCAGGCAACATGTACATCACATCGGGCTCGCGGAACTTGCCCGTCGGCAGGCGAATGCGGAAAGGAGCCATGAGTGCTACGCCGCGCGAATCGTCGGTGGCGGACTGGTTAGGTAAGCTCTGATTCAAATTGCGCAATTGGCTGCACAGGAAAAATGCGATCAACTGATGCAGCTCGGTCGGCATGGGTAGAACCTCCAGTCTTCCGTGGCTGAATTCGATCAGATGATTGGTCTCAAGGCTCAAGTAGTCTTGTTCGGACCATTGCCCTTGCATGGGAAACAGGCTGGCAATTTCCCAAGTCGGATCACCTAATTCGCTTTTGAGTGGAGTTGGGACCGACATAGTGCGAGCTCGATGCAGAGGAATTGGCGTTCAATGATTTAATCCATTGTAATAGGTCAGCCGGTTGGTGTGGGAAGTTCAAGATTCCGACACTTCTCGCAGAATGCCGCTTAGCCCCCTCCGTGTTTTACGCGCCGAACTTGCCCATGCGGCCGGCATTGGAGAGGGCGAGCAGCATTAGGTATTGGGCTTCGAACTGCCCCAGTCCTCCAGTGATGGCTTGCGTCTCACCGAAGCTGGTGTGTGGGTCGGGGCGGCAGCAATCCGAGACCAGCAGCGTGGGAACCGGATGCCAACTGTGGCTCTTCAGATAGGCGGGTGTCGAGTGATCTCCGGTGACGATGAGCACCTCGGGCGCCAGAGCGGTGATGGCAGGGAGGCAGGCGTCGAGCTGCTCGGTACGTTTGACTTTTTCGTCGAAATTGCCATCTTCGCCAGTGCTGTCGGTGTACTTGAAGTGGATGAAGAAGAAATCGTACTTGTCCCAGTTCTCTTTCAAGACTTGCATCTGTTCGTCGAGTGTGGTGGCCCCGCCGATGATGTCCATGCCGACCAAGCTAGCTAGCCCTTTGTACATCGGGTAGACGGCAATGGCGGCAGCTCGCAGGCCGTAAACCTCTTCGTAGCTGGGCATATCGGGCCGGCAGGCAAAGCCGCGCATGGTGTGGAAGTTGGCTTTCTTCTGATCCTTCAAAATCATGCGAGCTTGTTTTAAGAACTCTTGGGCCACTTCGGCAGTTTTTTGGCTGGCGGCGTCTTCGGCGATGGGCTCCAGTGGCGGCACACCGGTCGCTTGTGGGTCGGTGTCTTTAACATTTCCGCCCAATCCCGCTCCGCGAAAGACAACGACAAAGCGATGTTCTTTCACCGGTTCGACAAAGATCTCGACTCCGGCGATTTGGATCTGCCGTAGTGAAATAGCGATCGGTGCGCTATCCTCCGTGGCGATGCGGCCTGCGCGACGATCGGAGATATTGCCGTCTGCATCGAGCGTACAAAAGTTGCAGCGAATGGCTACGTCGCCGGGCTGCATTTGAAAGCCGATACCGGTTGCTTCCAAGGCTCCACGGCCGATTTGATATTTTAGCGGATCGTAGCCGAAAAGGCCCAAGTGCCCAGGGCCCGAGCCGGGAGCGATGCCAGGCTTGACCGGTATCGACAGCCCCTGCACACCCCGAGTCGCCAGTGCATCCAGGTTGGGAGTCTTGGCGGTTTCCAATTCGGTCTTGCCACCTGGAGTCATCGGCAGTCCGCCGAGGCCATCACCGACGAGCATAACGATTTTTGATTTGTTTTTGACTTGCAGGTCGCGGGTCAGGAGGTGCATGTCCATACTGGAATTCCGGTAGCGGGGTGTTTACGTAGACTTCGCAAAAATGTAGCCGTTCCGCGACTGTCATAAGAAATCGTGAACCGTTTCGCGAAAATTATGGCAGCTTCTAACGATTCAGCTACCCCAGTGTGGCATAAGCGCCGAAAGTGAGTACAAAAGACAACCCGTTCCATTTGTCTCTCAGGAAGTCTTTTGACGATGCTGCCGATGCTGCGTTTTGACCCCTCGCTCGCGATGCAGGTAGGGAATGGTTTGGAGCCTAGCGAGCTCGCTTGCGTTGGTCCGGTGTTGGACAAGCTACGCGATGAAATATGTGACATCGACGAAAAGATGCTCTCGGGTGAGATACCGACTCCACCTTCCAAGCAGCCCCTGAATGCCGCCTTTGCCAGCCTGCCGCAGCGGCTATTGGCCGAGTACGAAGCCGATCGAACGGCTAGCCAACTCGCTCGGATGTTAGCCGTCACGAAACAACTTATGACCGAGGTGGACCGCGTGGTGGTACTGGCCGAACCAAGCTGGCTAAGCGGTCCGCGCGCATTGATGCAGGCGTGTTGTCAACCACACTTCAACGAACTGACTCGCGGAGAGCGTGGGAGCCGTCCGCGAATGGTTTTCGTCGGCGATAGTCTCGACAATGATGCTGTGCAAGGCGCGCTGCAACTGCTTGGAGCGCATCGCGGTCGGGCTGCAGACTGCTTGGCCCAGCGCTGGGCGTTGGTGGTGATGGGGGATGCGTGTGAACCGTTCGGCGTCGGTCGCTTGCTATTCCCGTTCATGCGTGCGCTCGAAGTCAATTGCGGTGGAGACGGTCAGCTTGCTCGTTCGCGCGCGATTGTGGTCGCCCGAGAAACGAGTCCACTGCGACAGCTAACTCGAGAGGTGGGCATCGCGCACGAGTTTTCTATTCCGACGGCAATGGGTGCAGCCTATAGCGGCTTGTCATTGGTCGGCTTGTTGCCGGCAGCCTTGTTGGGGATCAACGTGATGAAGTTGCTCGAAGGTGCTCGTGCGGTGCATAATCACTTTCGGACGACTAAGGCGGCGAGCAATGAGGTATTGCAATACGCTGCGGTAAATCACCTGTTTCAGCGGAAGCTCGCCACTGGAGGGCGTAGTTGGAGTTTGTGGAGTGAGCGACTGGACGCGATGGCAGCCTGGTATCAAAGATTGATTCGTGACAGCCTGGGGGAAGTTCTACAAGTCGACGTGTGGCCGAAGTTTGGGAAATCCTTTGCCGCTCGGCCAGCGTTGCTCCAGCAGATCGTCGTCCGCCAATTTCGCTTCGACCCGCTGTCGTTGCCTGGCCCTAGAACGCAAGCTACAGAAACCGAGCAAGAGCCGCTCGCTCAGGATACAACCTCGTTTGGTTCGTCGCAAACTCTAGTGGGAACGCTGCTTGACGCAGTCGATCACACGCAGCAATCGCTCGTTCGGGCCGGCAGGCCGATGAGCGTGTTAACGTTGCCACGAGTTGACGAGCCGTGTGTGGGGGAGTTGTTACAATGGCTTATGTTAGCCACTGTGGTTGAAGCTCGATTGCTAGGACGAAACCCCTATCAATGATAGACCACTATGCTCCTCCACCAATTGTTCGCGCAAATATGACCAATACTGAACCGCTTCCACTGTTTCCAGATGAACCGCCCCAGCCCGAGTGGATTACGGTAGCTCAAGTGGGCGAGATCCCCGAAGGGGAGGGACGCGCTTATCCGCTGGACAAGTGTATGGTGGCTGTGTTTCTGCTTGAGGGGAAATACTATGCCATCGATGATTTCTGTCCGCATCAGGGTGCCTCTTTGGCGGCAGGCTATATCGTCGAGGGATGCGCGGTAGCCTGTGCTTGGCATCATTGGCGGTTCTCGCTCGAAGACGGTACTTGGCTCGACAATCCGAAAGTCGCTGTCGATAAATTCTCGGTTCGGGTTGTTGGGCAAAACATCCAAGTTCAATTGCCGGGTTAAGGTTGACTCGGGAGGATCCGACAGCGGAGCGTCGGGGCACATTCGTCGTTTCTGCCGACTGTGTGGAATATGCTGAATGAAAAAGAGAAATGGGCGAGTGATAAAATGGTGTATATAGGGCGGCGATCGGGTGCTCCATAGGGAAAAAACCAGTCTTTTGCAGTAGCAAAACACCAGTTTGGGTAAATGGTGCAGGTCGGTTGGCGTATAGCGGTGAGTTTGACCAAGTTGCGTGGGGCATCTATCCTAAACAAATCCATTTCAACGATTGGGGTGGTGTCCAACTCATCTGATAGAGCTCGTTTCAGCCTGCGGTGCATGCGTGATGAATGTCCCTGTTGACAATGGATCGAAATCTCAGCCCGGCGAGGACTTGGTCCGCGCGCCTGGGGCCGAGATCTCGACATCGTCTGGGACGGTGGCCTACGTGCCGCAGTCAAATTCGATGTCCCAAGAACTGCCGCAGGAGAGTGGGCGCGAGGACGATCGGACCGTCATCAGCCAACGCCCCGTCGCGGCACCCGAAGAGTTCTATCGCTCGATGCCCTTGTCCGAGCTGGCGGGCATGCTCGAAGGTCGACAGTTGGATCACTTCGCCGTCGATCAGATGATCGGCGGTGGAGGGATGGGGGCAGTCTTCCGGGGGCGCGATTTGCGACTAGACCGCGTGGTGGCGATCAAGGTCATACCGTCGGCGCGGCGCGATCCGGAGACCTTGCGTCGTTTCCGACTCGAAGCGCAGGCGGCCGCCAAGCTCGATCATCCCAATATTGCACGCGTCTACTACGTGGGGGAAGCGGAGCAGTGGAACTACATCGTTTTCGAGTTCATCGACGGCGTCAATATTCGCGACCTCGTTGAAATGGAGGGGCCGCTGAGTGTTGACGATGCGGTCTATTACACGCGTCAAGTGGCCGAGGCGCTGCAGCACGCCTACGATCGGGATGTAGTGCATCGCGATATCAAACCCTCCAACGTACTAGTGACTGCGGTGGGTGCAGCCAAAGTGGTTGACATGGGGTTGGCTCGAAACACTGCTTTGGATCGATCGACGGCAGACGAGACGGCCAGTGGCGTGACGCTCGGGACGTTTGACTACATTTCGCCCGAGCAGGCTCGCAATCCTCGCGATGCCGATGTGCGCAGCGATCTATATTCCCTAGGGTGTACGCTGTTCTATATGTTGACCGGCAATCCGCCGTTTCCTGAAGGGACGGCGCTACAAAAACTGCTAAGTCATGGAAGTCAAGCACCGCCCGATCCGCGCGGCTGGCGCGAAGATCTGAGCGATGAACTGTTCGAAATCACCATGAAGCTGATGGCCAAGCGACCTGGTGATCGTTATCAAACGCCGACCGAATTGATCAGCGATCTGGTGATGTTGGCCGAAGTCGAAAATTTGCCGCGCAGCCAATCGCCGGGAACGATGTTGGTTCCCAATCACAGTGCGCAAGCTTCATTGCTTGAAGCCAATCTGCCATGGTTGGTCGCGGTCGCATTTTTGCTCACGAGCACCATCCTGTGGCTGGTCAGTGTACAGACGCAGGCGAATACGTTTAGCATCTTACCTCTTGAATATCCGACCATGGATGCTGAGGCAGTGAACGCGGCGAGCGACTCACCAGAGCCTGCCGATGACGGCAAGTCACCTCTCGCTCCTGTACCCTTCCAGGGGGCAGTCCCTGCGGTCACCCCAGCATCCTCGCTAAACGAGAGCCCGTCTCCGGCCGGAGGCGAAACAACCGATGGAAGTCCGGAAACCAAAGGGGCCGGGCCACCCGCCTTACAAACAACCCCGTCCATCGTTGCAAGCTCCGCCTCCTCTCAGCCAACGATCCCGCCTGCTGAGAGTCAAGACGTGGCCCCAAGCTTTGACCAAGCTATCGATCGATTGCTCAGCTCTCCCGATACCAAATCGCAATCGCTCGACCCGACCGACCGTCAAGCGACCATTCGAACCAATAGCGGCGATGAGGGGGCATCGACGGTGGGCCCAGTCAGGCGACTAATCGTCAGCGCCGAAATGCCGGCTGGAGTAGAACCAAGCCACTGGGACAGTAGTTTAGCCAACGCGGTGGCGCGGATTTCCCAGCTTCCCGTCAGTGAATCCGATCTCGTGCCCGAGATTGAAATTCGTGGGCGGATTGTCTTGCGCAGACCGTTGGAAACTAGGGATCGAGAATTGCGCATCGTCAGTGGGGCCGGAGGTGCGGCGGTAGTCGAAGTGGCCCAAGGTACCCTAACCGACAGTCAGCAAACCGACGGAGTGTGGCGACTGCAGACTGCCGAGCTAACCGTGCAGGGAGTGGTATTTGAAATCAAGCTGGCTGCAGATGCCATTAGCCAGCCGAGCAAAGGGCTCTTTGCCTTGGCTGGTAGTTCGAAATTGGACCTCAAGAACTGCACGGTTACCGTCCGCAGTGACTCTCCTACCAACCGGTTTTTGGTTGTGACTTGCAATGGACATGCGGGCGGTCGCAGTTCACCGCAAGCGGGCTCGATGGTGGTGCGCACGGAATCGAGTGTCTTTCGCGGAGACACGACTCTCATTGGATTGAACTTTACCGAACAGACGCTCGACAATCGAGCGGACATTAGTTTGACCGATACGCTGGTCGCGGTCAGTGGTTCGGTGCTGGACGTGAAGGCACCCACAGGCGACGCACGGTCCCAACGTTTTGTACATCTTTTTTGCGCTTCGTCGACAATCGTCACCGAGCAGCCCTTTGCCGTGTTGAGCTACGCTGGCAATATGGCACCGCTGGTTGGAATGAACCGCACGAGTCAAAACTGCATCTACTGGTCTCGCGCGGGGGTGCCGCACGTGCAGATCCATGGAGCGCGTCGTCAGAGTCTACTCGGCAATTTCAATTTGTTGTTGTTGCAGGGAGTCACCAATCTTTACGACGCCAATATTCAAGAGCTGTGTCAAGCCTTCCAGGGTAGTGACAAAGTGGCTGCTTTTGGCTTTGCCGAAGCGTCGGCCAGCGGCTGGCTGACCGAACGGGCCAGCGAATCACGCGTCCGCTGGCGCGACCCGGACTTTCCTAGAATGCCGCTGAGCCAGTCCACCCCCGACGACTTTGCCGTGACGGACGGGTTGTTTGTTCCAGGCATTAAGCCTAAAAATCTACCCCTGAGTGGGATAGAATAGCGACCGCAAGCCTTGATTTTGTGGCACTTCCCGCGCACACTTGCTATACCAACTTTGCATGGCCCTCCCTAGAGTGGGGTGTGGGCCACAAAGAAGAACCGAGGAGAGTATCGAATGAAGAAGATTTGTTTCGTGTTGATCTTAGCCGGATTTGCACTATCAACGGTTTCCCCAGTATTCGCATTCAAGCAGCTCAAAGACGCTTTCGCTGAAAGCTATGCGGCAGATGATGCGAATGCGGATTTCAAGAAACTGGTCGAAGAGGCCAAGTGCAATGTGTGCCATGTGAATAAAGAAAATAAGAAAAAGGTTCGTAATCCCTACGGCACAGCGCTCCATGAGGCACTGGAAAAGGCAGAGTTCCCAGTGAAGGAATTCAAGAAGGAGCCCGAAAAGTTTGCCGATGAGATCAAGAAGATCTTCAAGTCGGTAGAGCCTGAAGAGAGCGGTGACGAAAAGCACAAGACGTTCGCTGATCGCATGAAAGCGAACCTACTCCCTGGCGGAAACGTAGACGGTAAGAAAGAATAGCTCATAACCATCGATCGAGTACCCCTGCATGGGTCAAGTGTCCAGTTCGTTTGGGTGCTTGACCCTTTTTTTATACTGCTGCAATATTTTTTGCCCTGAATTACTTTGTGCCTTCGCGCCTTTGCGTGAGGCTTCAATTCTCATCATTCGTTGGTATCATCAGCCGATTCAAGAGCGCCCATGTCGTCGCGGTTATTTACTTTTCCCTTCCTGCAGCTTTGGCTCATACTCGCCAGCACCTGGGGGGGGGCCTGCGCTGCGCAGGCAGACACATCTGCATCTGAGCAGATTTTGTCAAGCAAGACCGAAGTCAATGACAGCCCCGTTCAAGTCAGTTTTGGATTAGCGGGAGTCTGGAAGCTCGGACAACTCTGCCCCGTACGCGTGCAGCTTGCCGCCGAGTTGCAAGCCGCTACGACCGTGATAGAAATTCAGACTGTCGATGGCGATGGTGTGGACGCGATCTATCGTCAGCCTCTGACGGCCGACAGCTTTTCTCGTAGTGGTGTGGTCTGGATTCCCATCCGCATTGGCCGGCAACAGCCTTCCATCGAAGTGCGTTTGTTGGGGAATGACGCTCAGCTCATCTACCGTCATCACTATGAGGGGGGGGATTTAGGGCGCGGGCTGCCATCGAGCCAGCCATTGATCGTTGCTTTGGGTTCGTCGATGGGAGTCGAGTCGCTCAGCCGCTCGAGCGCCGATGGGAGCAGCGCCACGTTCTCGACGGTTCGGCTTGAGTCTGTCGACGAAGTACCGCCGAATTCAAATGCTTACTCGAGCTGCGATTTGCTGTTGATCTCAGGGGGCGATCGGGGGTTGCTTTCGAGTCTCGATGGCACGCAGTGGTCGGCCGTCGATCGGTGGATTCGTCAGGGAGGAGCTTGTATTATCTGCTTGGGGGATCAGGATCAAGCGTTGGTGGCAGAACTCGAACCGCTGATGGATTTGCTCCCGGGTCCTCTGGTTGGAGTCGGACGCATTAGCAATCCTGGCGCTTTGGAATCGTTGGTCGCGACCGAAGATCCGTTGGCGGATTTTGGTTGTGTATTGATCGAACCCCAGCGTGGACGAATTGAATTGGCGTTGACCGATTCCCTTTCTCGCGCTGTCCCATGGTGGCTGACCTATTCTCACGGTCTGGGGACAATGCGTTTTGTAGCCAGCGATCTCGACCAGCCAGCGTTTGAGGATTGGGTGGATCGTCAGCGGCTGTGGGGGCGATTGATCGCGCCCTACATGGATCGCGCCGGAGCCGACGCGACCGAGGAGCAAGCCGTCGGTGAAGCGTCGTATCTAGGTTACAACGATATGGTTGGACAGCTCCGGGCTACCTTGGATTTGTTCCCGCAAGTGGGGGTGATATCGTTCGGACAGGTAGCCGCGTTGTTGGTTGGAGTGCTGTTGCTGATCGGTCCCATCGATTACTTTGTTTCGGTCAAGTGGCTGAAGCGCCCAGAGCTGAGTTGGGTTTTGGCCGGCACCATTCTCGTCGCCGTCTGTGTGGGACTGACGCTGCTGCTGGCTAAGATTCGCCCCAGCGAAGTTCACTTAAACTCGGCGCAGATCGTCGATATTGACGTCGACTCGGGCGATGACAACCGTGTAGGAATCGCCAGCGGGCGTTTGTGGAGCCACGTGTTTAGCGGCTCGGCTCGTGAACTCGATATTGCGGTCGCAGCCAGCCAAGCCAGCGCGCCAGTACGCGTCGATTGGCAGGGGCTACCGGGGCATGGTTTAGGGGGGCTGTTGTCCCAGCTCAGTACCGACCGCGGCATGCCGGCCTATACCATCGAGTCCGCTGACGACGGAATGACGAAACTGCTCGGCGTGGGCATTCCGGCGGCTGGAACGAAATGTCTGACCGCTCAGTGGACTCAGCCGATCGATCTCATCGCCACCTCGCATTTGCAAGAGATTCCCGGAGTTGATCAGCTCCAGGGAGAGTTGGCCAATCCGTTGTCGGTCGATGTACTCGACCCAGTGTTGTTCTATCACCACTGGTTTTACAGCCTCAATAGTCGCATACCGGCAGGCGAGTCGGTGAGGATTTCTTACGATACCATTCCCAAGGACATTTCGCGTCGGCTCAACGGTCGTCGTACTGTTGATGGCAATGAGACGACGACCAAGTGGGACCCGGCTGATCGCGAATCGATCGATCGATTGCTCGAACTGATGATGTTCTACAAGTCGGCCAGCGGAAAGACGTACACTTCACTGGCGCATCGCTTCCAGCCGCAGGTGGATCAATCGAATTTGCTGCAGACCGATCGCGCCATTCTGTTGGGCAGGCTCGAGCGGCCCTGGGCGGCGGTTCAGGTGGCCCTGAGTGACGCTACCCCCGAATCTCAGCCACTCGAAGTCCAGCAGGACATGGATCGCGTCTGGTGTCGCATCGTCATACCCGTTGAGCCTACTTCGAAGAAATAGAAAGGTCCGCACGCGTGATCAAGACGGTAAACCTCACTAAAAAATATGGTGACATGTATGCGATTCGTGGCATCAATCTCGAACTACAGCAAGGGGACCTGTTTGGATTTATCGGCCCCAACGGTGCGGGTAAGACGACCACGATGAGGATCATCGCGACACTATTGTCGCCCACCTATGGCGAAGCCTACGTGTGCGACAATTCGATCTATACCGACCCCGAAGAGATACGCCGACTGGTTGGCTACATGCCCGACTTCTTTGGTGTGTACGATGACATGACGGTGATTGAGTACCTCGAGTTTTTTGCAGCCGCCTATCGCATTCAAGGCGCCGCGCGGCGCAAGCGCTGTGACGAGATGCTCGATATCGTCGATTTGGATTTCAAGCGCGACGCCTACGCAAACACCCTCTCGCGCGGTCAGACTCAACGACTCGGCCTGGCGCGAGTGCTGCTGCATGATCCGCAGGTCCTCTTGTTGGACGAGCCGCTCTCAGGCTTGGACCCACGCGCTCGCATCGAAATGCGCAATCTATTGCGCAAGCTCGGCCAGATGGGGAAGACGATCATTGTCAGTAGTCACATTCTGCCTGAGTTGGCGGATATCTGCAACAAAGTTGGAATCATCAATCGCGGCGAGATGGGATTCAACGACTCGATCGAAGCCTTGATCAAGACGGTTCGTCCGCAGTCGATTCTGCACGTGCAGTTGTCGCAGGCAGATCGCAGTCACGAAGCGCAGAGCTTCCTAGGGACGCAGCCCTTGGTCGAGAGTGTGGCCAGCTTGGATAATCCAGCCGGTGCTCTGGAAGTGACTTTGATTGAGGGACTGCACGACTTCAGTCCGTTGGCAACTGCTTTGGTCACAGCCGGTTTTCCGTTCAAGCGTTTTGCCGAAAAGGAAACCAACCTCGAGTCGGCCTTTATGGCGCTGACCAAGGGAAGTGGTTTGAAGATCTAATACCGAGCGATGTCGGCTTGGGCTGCTAGTCCCAGGGCTTTGCTTACGCTGCTGGCGCTGCCTGCGAGCATACCGAGGTCGCTCGAGACGGCGACGAATTGCATTCCTTGTGCGATGCGCAAATCGGCTTGCTCAGCGGTCAAGACGTGCATTCCCGTGGGGGTGCCGGCTTGGCGGCCCGCGTTGACGACTTGAGCAATGGCCGCTTCCAATGCTTCGTTCGTCGGGAACGTGCCATCGGGCTGGCGCATTTGAAAGGTCAAATCGTTCGGGCCGATGAAGATGGCGTCGCAACCTGGCTGCGCGTAGATTTCGGCCGAGTTGGCGATGCCCAGTGGACTTTCGGTCTGCAGGATGACCAGGGTCTGGTCGTTGGCACCCAGGTAATACTCTTCCGTGGTGCAATCAAAATTCAAATTGTGCATGCCACCGCCGGTGCTGCGATTGCCCAGCGGAGGGTACTTGGCGGCTGCAATGGCCACTCGAGCCTGTTCGACCGTGTCGACCATCGGGACGACGATGCCGTAAGCCCCTGCGTCCAGGGCTCGTTTGATCCATGCGTGGGTCCCTTCGGGAATCCGGATCAGCGGTACGCAGCCGGCGTCGGCAACGGCGGCAACGACGGCCGCTGTTTCACGCCAGTCGTAAGGGGCATGTTCCATATCGAGCGTCAGCCAGTCGAATCCGGAGCGAGCTAACAATCGCGCGATGTGCAGGTGCCCAGTGGTGAGCCAGGTGCCAATCGAGGGCTGGCCACGTTTTAGCTTCTGTTTGACTCGATTGATACGCATGTGTCCACTATCCCAAACTGTATTCTTTTACGAGTAAGTTCGTTTGTTGACCACGAAAAACACGAAGACCACGAAGAACACGAAAAGCTGGCTCAATTCTTCTTTGATCAGTTCTTCAATGATTTAGTGCATCCCACGATTTTATCCTCAAACTCAAATGTGGTTGAAGCACTACTTTGCTAGACGCTGCAGGATCTCGATACCGCGCTCGAGCACCGAATCGGGGACGGCGTACGAAATTCGAAAGTGACTGTCTCGCGCGCTGAAAATGTTGCCTGGGATGATCAACAGTTCGTTCTCGATGGCCGTCTTGACGAACTCGGCCCCGCTTTCGCCAGGCGCTTTGGGGAATAGGTAAAAGGCGCCGCCGGGTGTCGCAAACTCGTAGTGGTCCTTCAAGCCGTCGATCAGTCGATCGCGCTTGTGGCGATAGTCGTTACAGTAATGCGTCATGTCGACATCCATGGCTGCCAATCCAGCCCACTGAAACGGTTGCGGTGCACACACGAAGGAGTATTGCTGCAGCTTGATCATGGTATCGATGACCGCTGCGGGGCCATGCACCCAGCCGACACGCCAACCGGTCATGGCATGGCTCTTGGAAAAACCGTCGATGACGATGGTGTTAGGGTTGGTGTCAGCGGGGGTTAGGAGCGGACCATCGTATACGAACTGGCTGTAGATTTCGTCAGAGATCAAGGCGACATGATGTCGCGCGGCCAACTCGGCCAGCCCAACGACTTCGGACTCGGTGGCTGTCACTCCCGTAGGATTGCCCGGCGTGTTGAACAAGATCAGCTTCGTGCGCTCGGTGATGGCCGCTTCGACGCGGTCCAAGTCGATACGGAAATCGGGGTAGGTATCGATCATGATCGGCACACCGCCGACCAGCTTCACTAGCGCGGGGTACATCACGAAGTAGGGATCAAAAATGATCACTTCGTCGCCTGGATCAATCAGGCTGAGCATGGCCAGCACCAATCCACCACTGGTCCCCGAGCTGATGAACACATCGCGATCGGCGTGGTCGTAACGCTTGTCGATATGGCCCTTTAGTTTCGATCGCAGCGGTGCGATGCCCTGGGATGGCGTATACGCATTTTTATCCTGTTCGATGGCTTCGATGGCCGCACGTTGGATCGCGTCAGGAACAGGAAAGTCGGGCTGTCCGATGCTCAGGTTGACCGGGTTCTTGAGCTTGGCCGCCAAGTCGAAAATCTTGCGAATGCCGCTGCTGTCGAAAGCTTGGCTACGTTTGGAAATCCACGAACGGGATGAGGCGGACAGGGAGGACGGCATGATAATCAACGATTGGTGGAATGGTGGCAGTCTTGCATAGTGAGCTCCAAGCCTAACATGAGTTAGTCGGGCAAACAATGATAGACGAGCGACTGGCGAGCGGCAGCCAGAGCGACTGACCGGCGGAGCGGTAAGCGACTATTGGGCGGAGCTGCGATTGCCACTCGGGCTGGCTCCGATGCGCAGCCCGTCCGGCATAGGGCGCGCCGCCGATAGAAAGCCTTGCTCAAACAGGTACATTTTCAGCTTTCGGAAGGTGTCGAACGACTCGGGGTAGATCCACACGGTCACGACGGTTTCCGCCGGATTGCGGCTGGCGAGCTCCATGTAAAGTCGTCCCGATGTACTACAAGCCTGCTCGATGGGTTCGGCCTCGTCGGTCGATACCTGTTCGAGTTCGAAACGATCGAGTTCCATGCCACCGGGAACCGACAACATGCGGTACTTCATCATCCAGCCGCCGATCGGCCCCAAGGTGTCTTCGAGCGAGCTGCGCGAGGCGTTGCGCCGGGCTGCCAAAGGAACTTGTTGTTTGAGGGTATCGACCAATCGATCCCAGGGGATGAGCGACACGCGATTGTTCTGTAGCTTGATGTGCATCTCGCGATGAAAGACCGTTTTGGCCATGGGCGTGGGCAGGTGCTCGAGCACAATTTTCGGGCGTTTCGATTCTTCGGCTGCGCCCATTTTCTCGGTCATCTCGCTGAGTTTGGATTGTAGCGTTTTCAGCTTTTGTTCCTGTTCGATACTAGCCCGTTTGTCCTTGTCGAGCGTTTGCAAGTGCTTTTCCACCGCCTCGCGCGCCAGGGTGACTTGATCCAACAAGTTGTCGCGTTCGAGTTTGCGATAGGCATTTTCTAAGTCGTAGGCACGCAGTTGGTCATGCGTATCGAGCAGCGATTGTTGCAGCGCGCGAACTTCGCGCACGGGTTCGTCCAACTCGGCTGGCGGTGCCTTCTCCGCCAGTTCGCGCCCGTAGGCTTCGGCATCGATTTTCGTCTTCGAGCCGACCACCACGACCAGGATGATCATGATCCCGACCAAATTGGCGATGGTATCCAGGAATGAATCCTCGCCTACCGAAGCGTCTTCTGAGTGTCGTCGAGGCATATTGTTTGGTTCTTAGTTCTTAGTTCTAGGTTCTAGGTTCTAGGTTCTAGGTTCTAGGTTCTAGGTTCTAGGTGCTTTTCATTTCTTTTGGTTTGGGTTCTCCTCGCCCAGGACTTTGGGGAGAGGGGCTAGGGGGGAGGGTATTGCATTTACTGGCTGCGTTGGACATCCAGGCCGCTGCCTTCGAGCAGTTGTTGTAGTTGATGGAATCGCCACTGGGCGTCGGGTGCGACGTCGACTACCAACGTTGGTTTCCAGTACCCACCGCTGAGCGCAAGTCCCCAACTGTCGACTCGCTCGGCGACCACGTGGGCCAAGCGTTCAGCCCGTTGTTGGGGTGAAAGGTCGAAAGTGATTGCAATAGCCGACGGGTCATTGGCCTTGCCGGAATCGGGTAGGACAATCCAGCGGTCGGCCAAGCACTGTAGGCGTATCGAACGACCTACGCTGGTCTGCGATGGCGGGCCTTGCGACCACGCCCAACCTCGCCCACGACGACTGGCCACGGGAGCTGTCGACTCTTGCCGCTGGCCATTGAAGTCCTTGTTGAGCGACAATTGGGGCGAAGCCTGCTGACCGTTCATGTCGTCGGGTGGTTGCGACGCGCTACCTGGCGCGCCGCCGCTAGAGCCTGCCTGAGAACCGCTGGCGGACTGGCCGGCCGAACCGCTGGAACTGTCACTGGAGCCGCCTTGGTTGGGAGCGTTGAGGGGCATCGCCATTTGGCTGCCCGACATCTGCGAGCCGCCGCCGGACCCACCGGCCGCGCCACCAGCCGCGTTGCTTGAGGAGCTATTCGCAGAGCTGCTCGAACGGTTACCTGCTTGTGAACCTCCGCCGGCTGGACTGCCGCTGCCAGCGGAGCCAAACAAGCTCTCACCCCCCGCGCTTCCTGCCGGGTTGGTGCCTTTCGGATTGGTACCTGGAGTCGAGCCTTCACCAAAGCCCATGGGGCCATTGCCCGATAGAGCTGGCCGGTCGCCTGTGCCATTGGACTGCGAACCGTCTCCCTGGAGCGCTGCGGCGGTATCGCTCGAGCTGCCATCGGCCCAACCGCCGCGCCCGCCTGCACCGTAGGCTCCATCACCAGAACCAGCCTGCCCACCACTAATACTCGAATAGTCGCCCCCGTAGCCACTGCCGCCGTGAGCGTCCGATCCGTAGCCGCCCAGTTCCGTCCCACCGCCTACTGCACCTCCGCTCAGCGGACGATCGCGCTGCGACAATCCGCGGTATTTCTGCGGCATGGCCAAAATCAAAGCCGCTTGACGTTCGCGGGCTAGTTCGAGCGCTCGGACAATTTTGTCTGTCAGTCCAGGCTCGCCGTCGGGGAAGGTCAGCTCGACTTCGTCGCCCATCAGCTCGTATCCGAATTGGTCGTCCCAACCGCTCATCGCCGCTCGAGCCATGGCATAAGAGCGAATGCCGGACGGGCGCACGATCAACAGCGGATAAGCGGTACTAGTGACGGCATGGTTGGCTGGGGCATACTGCGTGCGAATGGTGCGGAGGGCGGCGTCGAGCGGATTGCCCGGTCCATAGGGAGGCTCGAGATCCTCGGTTCGCAGCAGGATACCTTCGGGCTGAATGCGGATGCCTTGTTCGATGCACTCGAGGTAGATTGGTCGGCGATGGGTACCGTTAGGGCCATCGTAGGGAATGATGGCGAAAATCGGCTTGTCACCATCGGGCTTGTCGAGCTTCTGTTTGAGTTTTTCCCCCGCTTCGAGCAGTTGCTTTTCCAGTAGTGAAATCGCGTCTGCTTGAGCCTGCCGTTCTGTTTCGTCACTCTGCTCGTCGGCTTCCGCCAGTTCGGCGGTGCGTTTCAATTGCTCCACTTCGTCCAGCAACTCTTGGATGTGGTTTTCCAGGTGTTGCAGACCCAGTCGCTTCTTCTCCAGCTCGAGTCTGGCTTCGGTCAATTGCTTCTGGAAACCGCGATTGGCCGATGCTAGTTGGCTCTCGACCTCTTCGGTTTGTTGTGTGGATTGTTTGGCGATCTGCAACGCCGAGGCGTGCGCAGCGGAAACGACCAGCATTAGGATGAGGACTAGCGCCCCCATCGTACACAGTAGCACGGCCAAGAATGGAAAGAGCGACGGAGCTAGTGAATCGCGTTGTCGACTAGCGCGGCTCATGCACGACTCCCCTTGAATGCGCTGATAGATTCATGCGTTTGCCCCTCACCCCCAGCCCCTCTCCCCAGGGTACTGGAGCGAGGGGAGCCAGAATCGAAAAAATGAAAAATGAAACCAAGCACCAAGCACCAAGCACCAAGCACCAAGCACCAAGCACTAAGAACCAAGAACCAAGAACCAAGAACCAAGAACCAAGCACCAAGCACCAAGCACCAAGCACCAAGCACCAAGCACCAAGAACCAAGAACCAAGAACCAAGAACCAAGAACCAAGAACCAAGAACTAAGAACTAAGCAGCTTTTTTATTGTCGCGCATGCCAAAGGGGATCGTGCCGCGTTCTTGCTCAACGTGTTGCGCTAGCTGTTCGGTATCTAGCTTTACTTCGTCGATGGGTTTTGATTTGGCGGCCACGCGGGGACGGATTGGGGTGCCACGAATCACGCCGCTGCGTTCCAGGCAAGTGGCCAGTACGGCGACGGCTTCGCCGACGCAGGTTGTCGCTTCTTCGATACGGCCGACGTTCTCTAAACGCTGGACGCTGGCATGGATCGTCTCTTCCAACTTGCGCAGGTCGCTAGTCGATTCGATCAATTGGCGCAATGAGTCGCTTTGGCGAATCATCTCTTTTTGTTGGCCTTGGATTAGTCTGGCCTGATCGCTGAGTGTGGTTTGCCATTGCTGCCAACGCAGGTCTTGATGGCGACTTCCTTCCTCTTGGAGTTTGCTCAGCTCGGTCACGTGTTTGTCGAGTGCCTGGCCGACGCGGTGACTGATCTGAGTCTCGACGACTTGGCTGCGTTCTTGGGTCCACTCGCTCCACTGTCGTTGAGTGTCGAACAAGGAATCGCTCCACAGGCTGGCTTGTTCGGTCACCAACTGTCGCACGCCGGCGAGCACGCCATCGAGCGCTTCGCGCACGGGCGCAAGCAGATTGTCTTGTGCATCAAACGGATCGGCTGAAAGATACGGAATTAGGCAATCGGCCGCATCGGAGTCGATCTGGCTGAGGATGCTTTGTTCGAGTCGACTGATGGCGAACTGAACAAACATCGAAATGACCGTTAGAACCAAGGCGATCGCCGTTGTATCGAAGGCGATGTTCAATCCGGCCGTCAATTGATTCATCGCGTCCCCTTGCTGTGATGCAAGCGTAGCGGTATCGAGCTGGCTGAGCGTTTGAGAGATGCCCAGGACCGTTCCCAAGAAGCCGAGCATCGGCATCGCCCAGTGGATGATGCGTAGCAGGCTGTAGCTGTCGTGCTGCCGATCGGCTTCCAGTTCGGAAAGCGATTTCAGATCGGATTCGAGCTGATTGCGACGACCGCGGTTGATTTGCAATTCGAGTACGCGCCAGATGCGAGCCCCGAACCAACTGCGTTGGAGTTGGTCGTTCTGCGTCTCCCAATTGGCGACCAACCAAGCTGGGCGTTGCTTGGCAGCGATCTCGTTACCATCGTCGATCAGTCTCTGGAGCGTATTGCTCCCGCGCGAAGTCAAGCGGGTTTGCTGCAGGGCGGCCATCCATTTGAGCGTTAGGCCGACGATGCCGACGATGAACAAGCAGACCGAGGCGATGGCGACGGGGTGTCCCAAGCAGTAACGCCGCAAAATGGGATAATCGAGCGGCCCATACAGGATCAAGCCGAAAAACGCAGCCGATAAGCCTACCCCGATCAGCAAGACTTGAGGTAGCGGGAGTGTGCAGCTTTGCGGCTGAGAGCGACGGTTCGAGTTCACGTGTGTCACTTACTTCCATGTAGGCGGCAGTGTTGACTAGGACGCCTTGCCTAGTGTTCGGTTCTCCGAGTTGCGTTTCCGGAGCTCGGTTGCCGTTTCTTAGATTGCTGGGGATTGTGCTAAACCGTCGTCCTCGCGTCCAGGTCGATTTTGTTATGGAGCGCGGGGATTTATCACCGCTTTGGCAAAATGAGATGACCTTGCGACGAACTAACTGGTTTCGTACAAGCGCAGCATCAATGGAATGATTAAGTTTTTTGCAATCTATAACATAGAGGCATCACGCATGAACGCTTGGCTGGGACGCATTGGTTTTGTCGTCGCAATGGGGGGGCTGTTTTGGCTGTTGTCGCCACCGCTGGCGGCTTTGCGCGGACAGACGGCTTACAGTCAGCAGGAGAGTGCGGCGCGGCCATTGCAGAATTCCTTGCAAGTGCAGAGTACGATGCTCTCAAGTGGGGTGCAGCAATTGTCGGTGATCGATTCGCAATCCAAATCGTTGGCCGTCTACCACATCGAGCCGACGACGGGGAAGATCCTGCTCAAAAGCGTCCGCAATCTCCAGTGGGACTTGCAGATGGAGCATTTCAACGGCCAAGCCCCACTGCCTGGCGAACTACGACAAGTCCAACCGTAAGCAGCTTGTTGGCTAGGGTACGACCTCCATCCTAAACCGTCGCTAAGCGTCGGGCCACATTGACATCCTTTTAGGGTATGAAATGGGGGCAAAAACGGCAGAATTGGCGCGGTTCCTGGCTTGTGGGGTAAAATTAAGGGGCTAAGGGTTTCGTTTTCTGGCGACCTTTGGTTAGTATAGGTAGCTTACGATGCCCCTTTTCTGTCGCCACCGGCCTAGGAGTTCCCCCAGCAATGTCTAATTTTGTATCGCTTGATGAAGCTGCCAAGAAGCTTGGGGTCAGTGCCGATGAGCTGGTGGAGATGCTTTCACGGGGCGAAATTTTCGGTTATCGCGACGGAGCGAGTTGGAAATTCAAGCCGACTGAAATCGAGCGTGTCGCATCGGAAATGATGGGCGATGCCTTGGACGAAGACCCGGCGGGCTCCTCAATTCTGATGTCTGAATCGTCCCTTGGGCTCGGCAGTTCTCATGGTAGCAAGATTGGCAGCGATGTAGATTCCGAGGATGGGGCCGATCCCGACAGTGACGTGTCCCTAGTAGCTGACCCCTCTAGTGGCAGCGACGTCCGTTTGGTAGCCAATCAGTCTTCGGCATCGGACAGTGGTTCTTCGGTTGGTGGTTCTGCTGTGGGGAGCGATTTGGAGTTGGCACCCGATGAAGAATTGGTAGTTCCGTCCAGCGACGATGACGACGATGAGCTGGCCCTAGAAGTAGGTGATGGGGCCGATATTCTCTCCGGTTCTGACGTAGCTCCGGCGGTCAGCAGCGATTTAGACCTCGACTTGGCCGGCTCCGACGTCGTGTTAGCCGGCTCGCATGACAGTGATATTCCGTTGTCGGATTCGGACAAGCTCGACATCAGTGGCGAGGGCTCGAACGTATTGGGTGACTCCGATTTGAGCTTGGCAGGTGGGAGTGAATTGATCAAAGGAGACAGCGATCCTGCTATAGATTCGTCCGGTCTGGGGCTTAGCGGTAGCGATTTGGAGTTGGCCGATGACGACCTGGTGCTAAGTGGCGGTAGCGACTTGGCCCTGGCCACCGACAGTGGTATCAACTTGATGAGTCCGGCGGACAGTGGCATATCCTTGGAGGACGAGCCGCTCGATTTGGCTGCCAGCGGCATCTCCGGTTTGGACTTGGCGGCCGACGGTTCCGACCCGAGTATTTCTGGAAGCGGTTCGGCAGTCGATTTCCAGCAAGACGAGGAGTTCCAATTATCGCCATCGGGAGCTCTGGACACCGACGATGACAGCGGTTCACAAGTCATCGAATTGGAGGATTCGTCAGAATTTGGTGACGCAGAAGTCGCCCTACCATCTGCCGATGGTTTTGATGCCTTTGCCGACGTGGATGCTGGTGGCGATATAGGCTTTGGCGAAGTAGCTCCGGTGGGAGCGCCTGTCTCGATGGGGACGCCCGAAATTCCGTATAGCCTGCCCCAGGTGCTCGGATTGCTAGGGATTCTGCTGCTGATGTGTCTGTCGGGGATCTTGGTCACGGACATCGTGCGCAACATGTGGGCATGGTCGGGCAATGAGAGTCCATTGACGAGTGGCTTTACCGAAATGTTGGTCGGAGCCTTCGGAGTGAAGTGAAAACCCTCCTTTCCATAGGGTGCGGGTCTATGGAGTGCGGGGATTCATCCCCGCTTTGGCCTGGCGTAGAGTCTGGACCAGGCGAGATCAAACGCTGCCCGATGAGATGGACCATGCCGAGCGCTACTTGCTTTTGTCGGCACTGCCGGTCGACTTCGACTATTGCTGCTTCGCAATGCGTGCTTGCCGTGCCATTCAGCGCTGCTGCCAGCCACTTTGCGGGCCAAAGCGGGTATGAATCCCCGCACTCCAAAAAAGTCGAGGGCTACTTTTGACGTATTTGGCGTTTTGGCGTCGGACTCAAGTAATCTCTCTTTCGCTAGAAACATGAAATTGGTACGGTTCGAGAACGTCTGGAACTCGAATCGACTGGAGATCGCAGGAAAGGAATCTGTGCGGTGCGCCAACAACAGCCCTTTCATATCAACGCGCTCCGGTTCTCGGTTTTTCGGACGGGACGCGAGCCGCGGATTGTAACATCGAATGCGTTTCAGCCACGTCGGACGCTATTTCGACTGGTCGCATCGATTTGCTTGTGTGTGGCTTTCTCTGGGCTGGCGGGCTGCAATTCATTCGGTAACTCGCGGTTGGTCAAAGAGCTGCAGAGCGAGAACGACCGGTTGCTTTCGGAATTTCGCAGTCAGCGCGATCGAGCCGCCGAGCTGGAGAAAACTAATCAAGTGCAAGCTGCTCGGCTGGCCGAAAGCGAAAAACTACTAGCTCGACTATCACAGGGGAGCGGTGCCGGAAGGTTGTCGAGCCTACCGCATGTGGGATTGACCACGCCGGCGACTGGCGTGCCCGCATTAGGCGCTGCAGGCTCTAGTCTGACGGCCCCTGCGGCTCACCCCTCTTCCGCCGCACCAGGCGAGCTGCGGTGGCAGCCCCGAGCTCGCGTCGAGTAGGCCTTGCTATCGGCGCGAAGGCTGGAGCAAGTGGCCAATTGAGGCTACAATACTCTGTAGGAGCAACTGCTTTTCAGTTGGCATCCCCCCCCGTGACGAGCCCCGCCAAATTTCCCAGTTTACTGTTAGCGTTTGTATACCCAGTTTGCGAAAGCAATTCGGCGGAGGACCGCCGAGCTGTGTTGGCTGCAGGCAGGGCAATATGCCACGCCTCCAGTGACTGCTTCCCCCTCTCTGTTGATCACCCACAAGCGAGCCGTTGAGGTAGAATGAACGGTGTGGTTTCCATCGCCATTTCGCCCCGTCGTTTCGTTAAGTGCTCACCAACTCATAGCAAGTAGATTCCATATATATGAATTCTCCCAAATGGAGTGTTTCGAACGTCTCGCGACGCAGCTTGCCGGTCCCATTTTATTCGCTGGTAGCCTGCTTGGCCGTGATACTCGCATTCGCCCCAGGGTGCTCCGAGGATACGTCCATTCGCACATATCGAGTGGCTAAAAAGGAGACACAACGCACTACGGCTGCGCCCCATATCGGCTCGACCACGGCACCGGTCAAAGAGCAATTGATGTTGGCGGCCATCGTACCCAACAAGGATTTTGCTTGGTTCTTTAAGTTGACCGGTGATCCCGAGGTCGTGCTCAAGAGCGATCCCGAATTCCGTAGCATCGTCAAGTCGGTCGCCTTTGACGGCAGTGGCCAGCCAACGTGGAAGCTGCACGAAGGTTGGCAACAGCATATCACTCCCAACGATATCACCTATGGCAAATTGACCAATCGCGAAGCTGGCTTGACCGCCACGGTCACTCGCTTGGGAGTTGAGAAACAGAGTGATTCTGAGGAGAGTTGGCGTGAGTACATCGTTGGAAACGTCAATCGATGGCGCAAACAACTTTCGCTCGACGAGCAGGAGTGGGCGCAGATATCCTCAGAGCTCGAGGAGTTCCCTGAGCTTTCGCAGGGACCAGCCAAAGCCTACTTTGTGAGTATCGCCGGCAAGGGGAGCGGCGGCATGTCGGCACCGTTTATGAACCGAGGTGCGGGCGTGAAAGCGGGTGAGGTGCCGAGTTCAAAGAGCGTAGTGGCGGGAAGTGAGGGGGAGCCTGTGGCAGCGGAAAAGGGAGATACAAAGGGGAAGGAAGATGTGGAAGGGAGGGAAGGCGAGAGTGCAGATTCCGACGCGGAGCGTCGGGCCACATTACCCATTACGTACACCGTCCCTGAGGGTTGGAGGGAAACGGCGGCAAGTGGCATGCGCATGGCCGCCTTTACCATCGAAGAGGGGGAGTTGACGGGTGAAGTGACTGTGATCGCCGCCGGTGGCGGCATCGAAGCCAACATCGGTATCTGGCTTGGCCAAGTCGGTGTTGAAGCTGGTGCTGAGACGACGCAGCACATTCTGGCTGCGGCGGAAGAATTGACGGTGGATGGTGTCACGGCCAAGCTATACACGATCGACGGAGCCACCACACCGGTCGGTGAAGCCAAAACGGAAGAGACTGCGGAAGGTGAGAGCGGCGGTGAAGTAAATCAAGCTGATAAGCCAGTAGAAAAGTCAGCCGTGGCAACAGCCCACGCAGCATCGGACGCCGCCCAAACAATTCTGATCGTCGATATTCCGTGGCGCGACCAGCAGTCGCTGTTCGTAAAATACAAAGGAGCCCAGTCGCTGGCGCAGTCGCAGCGCGAGGCGTTTGTCGAGTTCACAAAATCAATCGAGTGGAACTGATCGAAGGTACGATAATCATGTCGGCAGGTAACTACGCAAAAGAACTCTCCACATCGCAAGCTAAGGCACGCAGCACCACGTCGTATCCCTACGCGATCCTCAAGCTCATGGGCTCGCTCAAGATAACGACGACGATGTTTGCGCTGGGCATCTTCATCATCCTGTTTGGGACTTTGGCTCAAGATGAAATGGATCTGACCGAAGTCAAACGCGAATTTTTCAATTGTTGGATTGCGCGCATTCCGTTCGATGTGCTCTTTCCTCGAACGCTGTTTCCGCACAATGTGCCCTACCTGGGTGGCTTTGGGTTCTATTTCCCCGGTGGAGCTACGATCGGCTTGGTGTTGCTTGTCAACTTGGTCGCGGCCAAGGTAACGCGGTTTTCGTTGCGGGCGCGAGGTGCCAAGCTGGCTGCTGGATTGGCCACTTCGCTGATCGGTACGGCCTTGCTGGTGGCGGTCATTGTGGCTGGGCATACGGCCGATGGACTGCAGGGAGCTCCTCCGATTTCCTACGACACGCTTTGGAGTTGGCTCAAGGGAGGTCTGGTAGTGCTGACCGTCGCGTTGATTGGCTACGCGAGCTTGGCCAAGCTACCTGGGTTGGCGCGAATCTTGCTTGCAGCGGCTGCGGCAATTTCTTTCTGGGTGAGCGGACTGGTGTTATTCGGCGGCGAGTCGACGCGCTTGGATGATCCAGGACTGCGCATCGTATGGCAACTGGTGCAAGCTTCGATCGCGTCGGGCGTAGCGCTGGCTGGGCTGTGGATGTTGTTTGGCAAGCGAGGCGGCAATGTGTTGATTCATGCGGGGGTTGGTTTGTTGATGGTCGGTCAGTTTGTCTTCGGTGATCGACAAGTCGAGCAGCGGATGGGATTGGCCGAAGGAGCAACGACGAATCTAGTGTTTACCCAAAGCGAACTCGAACTGGCGCTGATCGACACGAGCGACCCGCAAGAGGACGTGGTCTACGCCATTCCCGAAGCGCTCATCCGTCGCGTCAATGCCTCGGATCAGGTGATCGACGATCCCGACTTGCCAGCCAAGCTGAAGATTGTGCAGTGGATGAAGAATAGTAGTCTATCGCGTCTCGAAGCTGATTTTGAGAATCCAGCGACCACCGGCAATGGCTTGCAATATATGGCGCTTCCCGCCAAGTCGCAGGGTGGAGCTATGCAGGAAGGGAACGTTGCAGCGGCCTATGTTCAAGTGATCGACAAGCAGACCGACGAGCCGATCGAGACGGTGATGCTCAGTCAACGAATCAATGATAGCGCTCAGATGTTCGCCGGGATGCAGCCCGATGAGTACGAACCGGTAACCATCGATGGCAAGCCGTTCGAGCTGGCCATTCGCTATCGGCAGGAACGCAAGCCTTTTGACGTGTTACTGAAGGATGTTGAAAAACTGGATTACAGTGGCACCGACACTCCGCGCGATTACTCGTCGCTGCTGGTCATCACCGATCGCGAGACGGGCGAGACGCAGGAGGGGAAGACGTGGATGAACAACCCCATTCGCTATAAGGGCGAGACGTTTTACCAAAGCAATTACAACAAAATCCCGATTCCCGGCGGTGGCGTGGTGGAAACGACGGGGCTGCAAGTCGTGGAGAACATGGGATGGGTCATTCCCTATGTGGCTTGCATGATGGTCTTCTGGGGGATGTTTGCTCACTTTGGCGGGACGTTCTTGACCTTTGCCAATCGCTACGCGCGCGGTGCCATTCCTACATCCGATGCGGTGCAAACAACCGACAAAGGTACTTGGAGAAGTCGCGTGGCGATGATGGCAATCGGTCTGGGGGTGTGCGTCTTGACGGCTGGCTATTTTGCCAAACCCCAATCGCACAATCGAGCGCAGATAGATTACGCGGCGGTAGCAGAAATTCCAGTGCAGCACGAAGGGCGTATTAAGTCCTTCGACTCGGTGGCGCGCAATATGTTGCAGTTCATCAGCAAGCCGGTCTTTGGCAGCATGCCCTATGTCAAGGACTCGAAGGGGGGCAAGCATTCTCCCAGCGAATGGCTGCTAGCGGTCATGGCGGGACAGGATTGGGTGCGCGACGCTCGGATCTTCCGCATTTATCCCGATGAAGTCCGCGCCGTATTTGACCTCGAGCCGCACAGTGATTTTCGCTACTCGCTCAATGAGCTTGAGAAGAACATGCCCAAGTTCCGTGCAGAGATCGAGAAATTGCGCGAAGGTAACCGCGACCCGAAGTCGTTCGATTTTCGCGAACAGAAGCTGGCGGCTATGTTTCAGCAGCTCAACACGTTCGACCTGGTTTCCATCGCCTATCAACTCCCACCCATTCCAGACCCAGGCGACAAGCCGACTGAAGAGCAACGCCAGCAGTTCTTAGCCGATGTCATGAAGACTTTTGAGGTGATGCAAAACATAGAAGCGGGGGGACCGCCGGCTGTTATTCCACCTCAAGGTGAAGCGACCGAGGAGAATTTGAAGACCGCTAAATGGCAAGCCTACGGACCATCGATCTTCGCTACCTTCTTAGGGCAGACCATGAGGATGGCCAAGGGGGGCCCCAACCCAGCCATCTTGGCCTTCACCGACATTATCGATGCCGTGCGTGCGAATGATGCGCCGGCTGCTAACAAGGCGATCGACCAGTATCACGATTTGCTGGCGGAAACTCCGCTGGCCGCCGCCTCGCTGGACAAAGCGGCCACCGAGAGCTGGCTCAATAAGTTCAATCCAACCCTGCAGGGAATCCTGCTCTACGCGTTGGCGATCACCTTGAGCTTCTCTGGGTTTCTGTTTCGCTCCGAGAATCTACGCAAAGCCGCGTTTTGGATGCTGGTAGGGGTGCTCGTCATTCATACCATTGCCATCGTGTCGCGAGTTTATATTTCAGGCCGCGCACCAGTCATCAATTTGTATTCGTCGGCCGTGTTCATCGGCTGGGCCTGTGTGCTGTTGGGATTGGTCTTAGAAGTCGTCCATCCCATCGGTATCGCCAATTTGGTTGCCGCCTTCATAGGGATCGCCACCCTCAGTATCGCTCGTTCGCTCGACACGAGTGACACCATGCACGTATTGGAAGCGGTGTTGGATACACAGTTCTGGCTATCGACGCACGTCATTTCGGTCACGGCGGGCTACGCGGTCACTTTTTTGGCGGGCTTCTTAGGTGTCTGCGCGCTGGTGCATCGCATGGCTACTGGTTACGACGCAATACCGGCCGGGCGGCGCGCGCCACAAACAGAGGCCTTCCAGCAGATTTTGTATCGGATGATGTATGGCACGATCTGCTTTGCCATCTTTTTCAGCTTCATCGGCACCGTCTTGGGTGGCCTATGGGCTGACGACAGTTGGGGACGCTTTTGGGGCTGGGATCCTAAGGAGAACGGTGCGATGATGATCGTGCTGTGGAACGCGATTCTGCTACACGCGCGCTGGGACAAGCAAATTGGTGCGCGAGGTTTTGCAGTGCTGGCCGTGCTGGGGAACATTGTCACCGCTTGGTCTTGGTTCGGTACCAATCAATTGGGAATCGGACTTCATAGCTATGGCTTTACCAGCGGTGCGTTGATTTCGTTGGGTGCCTTTGTCGGAGCCAACTTGTTGTTCGTGATTGTCAGCTTGATAGTCACGCGTGCCAATCAGGCGGCGCTGGCCAATACGAGCGCGCGTTAGTAGTCGACACGAATTGTTTAACGCCTAGCCGGATTGGACGGTGGAGCGGTAGTGATCTCTCTTAAGAATTGTTGGCTAGATGCACGAGCGATCAGAGCAGTGAGGGTGTCCCGTCCAAGTAGGCGCAGGCGGGAGCGGAGTTGATTGCACCTAGCGACTAGACTGTACGCGAGAGGGTTTATGGAGAGAAGTTGGCGGTCGCATGTGACCCAGCACGTGACTACCGCAGGAGCCATTGCCTGCGCTGGCCGCGAAAGTGGGTTGGCACGCGCTGTGTTCATCATAGACCTACCTGTTGATCAAGCTCGCTTTGTGCATCAGCGGCCTGCTGCGGCTCGGCGTTAAACGATTTCACCGGGACGACACCAATTAATTGTTTGATGCCGATTACAATTGGATGGCAGAAGGTTTCTGGTTTTTAGCCTTGCAAGTCACTACACATTCGCGAGTAACTATTTGACATCCGACGGCAAACCCTGGCTGGGTCGTGTTCAAATTGTGCTGGCTGCCATGTTGTGGAGCACGAGTGGTTTCTTTGCCAAGGCACCGTGGTTTGATGCTTGGCCCGAGGATATCCGCGGAGTGATGCTCGCCTTCTGGCGGAGTGGTTTTGCGGCGCTTGTACTCGTCCCCATGATTCGCCGCCCGACTTGGCGATGGCCCATGCTGCCGATGATGGTCTGTTTCGCGCTAATGGTCTGGTCGTTCATGTCGGCCATGGTGCATGGGCCTGCGGCCAATGCGATCTGGTTGCAGTACTTGGCACCCGGCTGGGTGTTGCTCGGCGGAGCCTTGTTGCTGCGCGAATCGGTGACCGCTGCCGACGTGCGGATGATCGTGTTCTGTTTGGGCGGCGTGCTGTTGATCTTGGCGATGGAAATGTGGAGTGGCAGTGCGCTGTGGGCTACCATCATGGGGATCATTTCCGGAGTTTCCTTTGCAGGAGTGGTGCTGGCGATTCGGCGCATGCGCGATGCCGATCCGGCTTGGCTCATCACGCTCAATCATTCAGCGACCGCGCTATTGTTGTTGCCGTGGGTGTGGGGCGCACCGAGCGTGGAAGTGCCCGTGACCAGCTATATTGCGCTGGGGTTGTTCGGTGTTTTTCAAATGTCGATCCCCTATGTCTTGTTCGCTCGCGGTCTGCGCAGTACCCCAGGTCCTGAAGCGTCGGTGCTGTCGTTGATTGAACCATTGCTGGTGCCGATGTGGGTCTATCTGGCGTGGAGTCATCATCCCAGCTACCAAGCACCGCAGTGGTGGACGTGGGCCGGAGGCGGCTTGATTCTATTGGGATTGCTCAGTCGCTATGTGCCGCCACTGCTGCGGGCGGCTAGGTGGTAGGGTGGTTCTTGGTTCTTGGTTCTTGGTTGGGAACCAGATGGTGGAGTTCAGCAGGAAGTTGCGTTCGAATGCCCCTTTTTGCGTGGCAGAGTGTTAGACTAAGAGGAACCTACCCGACGCGCTATCCCCACCAAGATCGTGACGCTCATGTATCTCTCAAGTCTCACAACGGATACTGAAAGAAGACTGAGAGCTGGGGGGAGGAATGTTGTTGGTATGGTTGGGCGGATTGTTGGGTGGGGATTCCGACGCGGAGCGTCGGGCCACATTAGAAGCCACATTAGAAGCCACATTAGAAGCCACATTACAAGGCACACTGCGGGGCATATTGCGTGGGCAGTCGTGGGCTTTGCTTGGGTGGCGTTGCCATTGTTGGCCGATGAGCCCCAGGAGATCGAATTCTTCGAAGTTCGGATTCGGCCGACGCTCGTGCGCCATTGCTATGAGTGCCATTCACAGGCAGCCCAGGAGCCCAAGGGGGGCTTGCTACTCGACTCGCGCGATGCCTTGCGAACCGGTGGTGACTCGGGGCCAGCCGTCGTACCAGGAGATGTCGAGCAGAGTCTGTTGCTCGACGCCTTGAATCACACGAACTTCGAGATGCCGCCGGGAAAGAAGTTGTCGGACGAGACGATCGCCGACTTTGCTAAGTGGATCGCCGACGGTGCGGTCGATCCGCGCGATGCACCAACCAGTCCGCAGCAAGCGGCTGAGCAATTGTGGCGTGAATCGCTCAGCGAACGGCTCGATTGGTGGAGCCTCAAACCGGTTCAGCCGCAGCAACTGCCGAGTGTTGAAAGCGAATGGAATGGTGCGACACCTCTCGATCGCTTTGTGTTGGCACGACTGGAGCAGGAGGGCTTAACCCCTGCGCCGCCTGCCGACCGACGTACATTGATCAAACGATTGTATTTGGTGCTGTTGGGCTTGCCACCCGACACTGCGGCCGTAGAAGCCTTCGTCAGTGATCCCAATACCAAAGCGTACGCGGAGTTGGTCGATCGACTTTTGGCTTCACCCCATTTCGGCGAGCGTTGGGCGCGGCATTGGATGGACGTGGTGCGCTATGCGGACACCTATGGTTACGAATGGGATATCCCTGCCAATGGAGCCTGGCGCTATCGAGACTATCTGACGCGAGCTTTTAATCGCGATGTGCCCTTCGATCAACTCGTGCTCGAGCAATTGGCCGGGGATCTACTTGCCGAGCCGCGCATCGATTCCCAGAAGCAGATTAACGAGTCGTTGATCGGGCCGATGTTTTACCAGTTGGGCGAAAATCGGCATGGGGATAGCTCGGAATTCGACGGCATTCATCAAGAGATGTTGGACAATAAGATCGATGCCTTTTCCAAAGCCTTTCAAGCGACGACGATCGCCTGCGCCCGTTGTCATGATCACAAAATCGATGCGGTAGCCCAGAGCGAGTACTATGCGCTGGCGGGGACGTTCATGAGCTCTCGCTGGCTCAGTCAAACCGTCGACCTTCCCCAGCGCAATGCGACTGTCATTGCTGAACTGGAGTCAATCAAGAGCCAGCTGAAACCGTTGCTTGCTAGGTTGTGGCGACAAGACGCTCAGCAGATGTCATCCGCCATGCTAGCCGCACTGACGAACAGCGAGAATAGCAACGCAACGTTTGTTCGCTGGCGCGAACTATTGACAAGCCCTACATCGACCCCTCTGACCATGGAATCGCCACTGTATATGTGGCAGCAATTGGCGTCCGATGGAATGAAGCATTCATTTGCCGTATTGAAACGAGAAGTGCCTGAAACACCAGTCGATTTGTCCGAGCCTTGGCAGGATTTGGCTAAGCAGATTTCCGACGAGTCAGCGCGTCGCATTGCGGACAATGCACGACACTTTCAAACCACAATCGATTTTTCCAAGAGCTTACCAGAGGGTTGGTCCGTCGATGGTGCGGGATTACAACGAGTTACGGCATGCGGTGATTTTAGCATCGCGCCTGATGGTGATACGATCGTCGGGCAGCTGTTGCCTGCCGGATTGATGACCCATCGGCACTCCACGCGACTCAATGGAGCGGTGCGGACACCCTACTTGCGACAATTCAAGAACGCGTACCTGAGTTTCGAGTACGTGGGAGGTGACTTCGCCGCTCAGCGCACCGTGATTGACAATGGGTTTCTGACGGAAAAGCAAGGCTACTTGGACAGTGCACAGCCGGCCTGGCTAACTTTAAGTACGCTACCTTCGATGTCCGAGAGGCATAACTACATTGAATTTGCGACCAAGACCAGCAATCCCAATTTTCCTCCACGCGTCGGTTTGGGGGGCGCTTGCAGCGACGAGCAAATTGCCGATCCTCGCAGTTGGTTCGGTTTGAGACGAGCGGTGCTACACGATGTGTCACATCCGCCGCTCGACGAATTGACTCGGTTTCAACCGCTTTTGGCGGGCGAACCGCCGCAATCATTCGAACAGGTGTTCGATCGCTATGCAGGTTGGTTCCATGGCGCACTGCAGGCTTGGTCAGAGGAGAGGGCCACCACCGATGATGTCTGGCTCATCAATTGGCTGCTGGCAAATGGTTTGTTACGAAATCAACTCGGCAGCGCTGAGCTCGACCAGGAGCCAGCGATTGCAGAATTGGTTAATCGCTATCGCCAAACGGAATTGCAGCTTACCGTCCCTTGGACCGTCAACAGCATGTGTGACATCGACGAAGGTTACGACTATCAACTCAATCTACGAGGCGAATACGATCGCAAGGGGGATGCGATTCCGCGCGGCTACTTGCAAGCCATCACGGAGGGTGACGCGTGCTTTCATTCGCCGGGTAGTGGTCGGCTCGAATTGGCCGAGCGAGTTGCCAGTGGCGACAATCCGCTGACAGCCAGAGTGATCGTCAATCGCAATTGGCATTGGTTGTTTGGAACGGGATTGGTCGACACCCCCAACGACTTCGGGCGATTGGGCGGCACTCCTTCGCATCCTGAATTGCTCGATTGGCTCACGGCGCGTTTCGTCAGTCAAGGCTGGTCGGTGAAGCGGCTACTACGCGAGATACTGCTCAGTCAGACGTGGCAGCAGTCGAGTGCGACCAACGATCAGGCCGAGCAGCGAGATCCCGACAATCGGTTGTTGCACCACTACCCGCTGCGTCGATTGGAAGCGGAGATGGTGCGCGACGCCATGCTCAGTGTATCGGGGCGGATCGACGAGCGGCTATATGGAGCTCCCATCGATCCTCATCGCGCGTCCGAAGATCCCCAAAAACGATTGGTCTGTGGTCCACTAGATGGCGACGGTCGACGTTCGATCTACATCAAGGTGACGATCATGGAACCGGCGCGATTGCTGGCTACGTTCAACGCGCCCGATCCCAAGATTCCAACCGGGCAGCGGGACGTGAGCAACACGCCCGCTCAATCACTGACGCTGCTCAACGATCTGTTTGTCCAAGAGCAAGCCGCACATTGGTCGGCGCGTATGCTCCAGCAGCCGCATGTTGGCGTAGACTCAAGGTTGCGTGAGATGTTCAATACAGGGCTGTGTCGGCCGGCAACCCAGCTCGAACTGATGCGCTGGCGGGCTGCGGTCTACGATTTGGCCGAACTGCATGGCGTAGCCTCCACCGCAGTTATGAGCAGTGATGTGGTCTGGCAAGACATCGCACATGCGTTTTTCAACCTAAAAGAATTTTTGTATTATCGATGAAGCAGTTAATTAGCTGCTTGGACGTTAGCGACGGTTGCTCGATTCAACTGAGAACATAAACATTCACAAACTCGAATGAATGGGAGGCGTATTAACCACGAAACACACGGAGGTCACGAAAGAAAAGCGACACTTTCTGCGGAACACCAGCACTTAAGTAACCTTTATGTATGCCTGCTAGCCGGGGCGAAAGGGGGGCGATCAACAAGAAGTGTTGAAGAACACACCAGTTTTTTCGTGTCCTTCGTGTTTTTCGTGGTCAACAGAGTATTAACATGTGAGCGGTTTCCTGGAGACTTATATCTAGTAGCTTAAAACGGAATTAATACATGATGCACAATCGAACTCGAAATCCTAGCGGGAGCTGCTGTCCGGGACGGGTATCCAGACCAACTACGCGGCGAGAAATGTTGCGGAGCGCGTCGGGTGGTTTTGGGCTATTGGCACTGAGCGGTTTGATGGCCGAGCGTGGTTATGCTGGTTTAGCGACCGATGCACACTTTGAGCCTCGCGCGAAACATGTGATTTTTTGCTTCATGGATGGTGGTCCAAGTCACGTCGATACTTTCGATCCCAAGCCGCTGCTCGACAAACACCAAGGCAAAGCGATTGGCGAAGGGGCGGTTTCCACCAAATCGCAGAGTGCTGCCAACCGTGTTTGGTTAGGCAGTCCATGGAAGTTTCGTCGACGTGGTGCGAGTGGCTTGTGGGTCAGCGATCTACTGCCGCACATCGCGCAATGTGCTGATGACCTGTGCGTACTGCGCTCGTTAGTCGGTGTCCAACCTTTGCATGGCCAACAGGCTTTATTGCTGCACACGGGACGTGTGACGGGACGCGCACCGAGTCTCGGGTCATGGGTTTCCTACGGACTGGGAACCGAGTGCGAGTCGCTGCCGGGCTATGTGCTGCTTAACAACGACTGGATTCCCAATGGTGGCTTCGAGAACTTCGGCAGTTCGTTTTTGCCAGCCACGCATGCCGCGACGCTGTTACGTGCCAAGGGACTGCCTGTTGATAACATTGCGCCGAGCGACAGCCGGCGGGTACAACGTAGGAAATTGGCACTGCTCAGCGAGCAAGATCACGACTTTGCCGCGCAGTCGGGCCAGTCGCAAGTCATCGAGTCGGCAATTCGCAATTACGAGACTGCCTTTCAAATGCAGTCGGCCATCCCAGACGTGGCAGATGTGGCTGGCGAAACGGCCGCTACACAGCGGATGTATGGCTTGGATAGCGCCAACGACTATAAACGGTTTTATGGAATGCAGTGCTTGCGAGCGCGACGTTTGGTCGAGCAGGGTGTGCGATTTGTCGAGATCACTTGTCCATTGACTCATCCCAACAATTCACCTTGGGATCAACATGGTGAATTGAAAAAATACCACGAAGAAAATGCCATGATCACCGATCAAGCGGTGGCAGCGCTGATCGTCGATCTAAAACAACGTGGACTGCTGGACGATACGATGGTTGTGTGGGCTGGCGAGATGGGACGCACGCCGCACACGCCGCAAGTCAGTCCAACGTGTGGTCGGGATCATCATGTCGATGGTTACAGTATCTTTGTGGCTGGGGGTGGTTTTCGTGGCGGGTTGACATTTGGCAGCACCGACGACTTCGGCAATTCGGTGGTCGAAGATCCGATATCGATTCATGACGTGCATGCCACCCTGCTGCATCAACTGGGGCTCGACCATGAGCGTTTGGTGTTTCGCTTTGGGGGGCGTGACGTGAGTTTGACCGATGTGCATGGGGAGGTGCTACATCGCGTATTGCAGCAGAGCTGACATCGGAGAGGAAATGGGTGTGGCTGACTTATGCCCCCTGCCAGCTTGTCTGGCAGGAGCAGAAGTGTTGGATTTAAAGACTTTACAGCCAGCCTTGGGCAACCAAGCTGTAGCGCACCACGAGACTGGCGACGACGACGCTAACGATACTCATCAGTTTGATGAGAATGTTTAGGCTGGGGCCGCTGGTATCTTTGAAGGGATCGCCGACGGTGTCACCCACCACGGCAGCTTTGTGAGCGGGAGAACCCTTGCCCCCCAGCTTGCCACTTTCGATGTATTTCTTGGCGTTATCCCACGAGCCCCCAGCATTGGACATAAATAGGGCCACACAAAAGCCCGACGAGAGCGAACCTGCCAGTAGGCCCAACACTCCTCCGACCCCCAGCACGAGGCCTGTCGCGATGGGTGTTAGCAACCCGAGCAGAGCGGGGAGGACCATCTCCCACTGCGCGGCTCGAGTACTGATCAACACGGGGCGCTCGTAGTCTGGCTTGACTTCGCCGGTAAGGATACCTGGCGTTTCGCGCAATTGTCGGCGGACCTCCTCCACCATTCCCGACGCGGCGCGACCGACGGCTTTCATGGTCATCGCGCAGAATACAAAGGTGGTCATGGCACCTAAGAACAGCCCGATGAGCACGCGCGGGTTCATCACGTTGGCTTCGTAATAGTTGGTAAAGTCGATGATGGTAGCCGCGCGCAATGGAGTCAGCCTCGCGCCGCTGGAGATAAAGGCGGCTTGGATTCGATCTTGTTCATGATGAATCTCGATTAGACCTTCAGGCATGCGGTGCGGCCCAGTTGAAAACTTGACGTCGTTCCACTGAGGTGCAATGCGTTCATCTCGGCGTGACTCTGGGGTGACTAGGAAGGTATCGATCTGCGACCCCTGTTTGAAAATCACCAATCCAGGAGACAGCTTGTAGAGTCCGTCGGCATCGAGCGTTTGAGCAGCTTGTATCGACCAGCGTTCAAAACCGATGCGGACTTCTTCCACGTAGGCTGCCAAAAGTGCGAGAGCGGTCAGTGCAGCCGAGCCGATGGCAAAACCTTTACCGGTCGCTGCCGTCGTGTTACCGAGCGAATCGAGCGCATCGGTTCGCTCGCGAACATGGCTCTCCAGTCCGGCCATTTCGGCGTTACCACCCGCGTTGTCGGCGATCGGTCCATAGGCGTCCGTAGCCAGCGTAATACCGAGTGTGCTGAGCATACCCACGGCGCTGATACCCACGCCGTATAGTCCTAGCGCAAAGTAGTGCGGGTCGTTTAGATTCCAGCCGCAGGCAAAACCAAACGAAGATATCATGGCGGTGCAGATGATCAGCACCGGTGCCCAGACGCTCCCCATGCCGTCGGCGATGCCACCAATAATAATAGTGGCGGGGCCCGTTTCGGCTTGGGCAGCCAACCTCTGTGTTGGGCGATAGTGGTCGCTGGTCGCATATTCGGTATACTTGCCGATCAGCCAGCCCGCTCCCAGGCCAATCATTACACTGAAGGCCACGCCAGGAATCGTGCCCCAAAGCAAAGTCCCTGGAATAACAGGCATCAACAACCATGTCAGGCCGAGCGTCGCCACGCAGACCATGATCGACGAAAAATTGATACCGCGTCCCAGTGCGTCGAGCAAATTCTTTTGGTCGGCATCTTCCTTAGTACGCACCAAATACATGCCAGCGATCGACAGCAATATGCCGACTCCCGCTAAGACCATCGGCAGCAAGATCGTCGCCATTTGGTTGGCTTGACGCTGGTCTGCGGTTAGATCGGGAATCAAATTCGGGCTGGCGAAGGCGGCCACTCCCAGGGCGGCGGTGGCTAGGATTGAACCGCAATACGATTCGTACAAGTCGGCTCCCATGCCTGCCACGTCCCCCACGTTGTCCCCCACATTGTCGGCGATGGTAGCCGGATTGCGAGGCGAATCTTCAGACATGCTCTGTTCGACTTTGCCAACCAGGTCGGCGCCGACGTCGGCCGCTTTGGTGAAGATGCCACCGCCTACCCGAGCGAACAGGGCTTGCGCGCTGGCACCCATGGTGAAACACAGCATGGCAACGGTAATGGCTTCCAGTGAAAGCGCGTGCTCGGCACCGGCAAGCATTGGCCATATCCAGTACAGAACTGCAAACCAGATCGTGATGTAGGCCAGTCCTAAACCTACGACGGTCAAGCCAAGCACCGCACCGCTACGAAAAGCGACTCGCAAGCCTTGGTTCAGTGAAGTTCGCGCTGCCTGGGCGGTGCGCGAGCTGGCTTGCGTCGCGGTCTTCATCCCCAGCCAACCGCTCAACCCTGAAAAGAACCCACCCGTCAAAAAAGCAATCGGTACGAACTTGCTCTGCAAATTGAAGCCGTACGCGGCTACTGCCAACAAGGCTGCGATGACTAAAAAGACAACGAATACGACGCGGTACTGTTGACGCAGGTAAGCGTTAGCACCATCGCGGACCGCCGAAGCGATGGCCCGCATATCTTCATTCCCTTCGTCGCATTTCATCATCCATCGATAAAACCAGAAGGCTTGCACCAGTGCACAAATTGAGCAGGAGAAAGCGACCAACCAAATCACAACGTCCATGACAATTGCGTTCCAAATTCAAAGGGGTAGACTAAGTAAGCTAAGGTAACGGGAGGCGGGCCGATGGACTGATCGGCGCGCCACGCTTTGTCAAAACCAGGAAGCCGGCAGCCCTCTGGCGAAGCGATTCTAAGGATAGCATTTCTCAATACTAGTAGGGAGAGGGGAGGGTTGTTAAATTTCCTCAATTGGCCGTTTAGTGGCATGAGGCTGGTCTTTAAGCGGCTGGGGAAGATAATCGTATCCACGAACCAACAAGAAAGCTGCAAAGAGGTAGGCAAGTCGCAGTGGATGTCTCTACCCAGCGGCTAGGGGGCCATATCGAATTCTAATTGTTCTAATTGATTGTCACCAGCGACAACATTGGCTTTCAGTCCCAATTTGGTTGGATACCCAAATCTTTCTGGGATAAGTCAGCGCTTCCTATGGAGTTGGAATCGCGCGCGACCGCATCCCTTATTTTCACTTTTTGCAGAAATACTTGTAAGAAATCGACTGTTTCTTACGTCTATATTGTGCGGCCAGTTTCTTGTGAGAACTGGTCCGGTGGCAATTCTGCGAGTGAATTCCCTTTTCATGTACCAAGGAGCATCGACCATGCACAACGTGGCAAACTCAACACCTCACGCGCCGGCTCACAATGTTCGGTTAGGGCGCATCAAGGCAACGATCTGGGAGAACATGACCGAGCACGGTGTGCGGCATAATGTGTCGATCGCCAGGATTTACAAAGACGGCGAGCATTGGAAGGAGTCAAGCTATTTTCGCCGAGACGATTTGCCATTGGTTCTCAAAGTTGCCGATATGGCCCATTCGTGGATCTACGAACACTCTGGTAGCCAACGCGCGAGCTCCGACTCGGAATAACTCAGGAGCAGGTGTATGTCGCTGGCGATCAAGCCGACGGTTGACTTCGCGTTCAAGAAAATCTTTGCCAGTCCCAAGAATACGTTGAGTTGCGGCCTGTCGCAACGATTTGCTTGCTGAGCAAGAACCTGTTTGGCAAGAGGGGACAATGCCATAGTCACTTTGCATTGACGGACGCAACCAGCGGCAAACGGCTCGACAATGGAGTTGAAGTACACACATTGGAGTTACGGAAGTATAATCTGAAGATAGGGGATATTCATCGTGCGTCCAAGATTGAGAAATGGGTTTTCTATCTGTTGCATGCGCACGAATATGACGCAGAGGAGTTACGAGTCATGCTGCCCGACGACGAGTTTCAGCCAGCCATCGATGAGCTAGAAAAAATCTCCAAGAAGACCAAGGACCGTATGATGTATAGCCTACGCGAAAAAGCCCAGCGCGACTATGAATGGGGGCTTTGGAGCGCCAAAACGGAAGGCCGTAAAGAAGGCCGTAAAGAAGGCCGCGAAGAAGGCCGCGAAGAAGGAAGGCTAACGGGCAAAATACAGGTCCTGCAGGAATTGTTGGGAGAGGATGTCTCGACCGATGAAGCTCTGTTGAATCGACCCATGGATGAGCTGGCCGCGATGGCGTCGCAGTTACAAATGCGACTGCGCAAACGCGATTAGCGCCATAGGTTAAGTCCGTGTCAATCGTCAAAGTCCCAACGGCGGGCGGACAATGCTAGGAGTCGGACTGTGATTCAGTTGAGACGGATTCAGACGCAATAGTTTTTCGGCGGCACGGAATCCGCTAATCACGGCACCTTCCATCGTGGCGGGCCAGCCCGTAGCCGTCCAGTCGCCAGCCAACATCAATCTCGGTGTGACGTGTGGCTCGGGACGCCAGGCGTACGACTCGGGAGAGATCGAGAATACCGACTGCGGGTCCGAAACAACTTGATAACGCAGCAACCTCGCATCGCGTACAGCGGGAAAGACCTCACCCAAGTCGCCGTGGATTTGTTCGGCCAAATCGTCTGTTTGGCCTCCACGCCAGCTAGCTGTTGCGCTGATCACAATCTGATAGTAGTGTTCGGCCCGAGCAGGCTTGGGTGAGGGAACGCCTTGAAGTGCCTTGGCTGCTTCCACAATGGCGCCCGTTTGAATCAAATTCCCTTTCGGAAATACCCATTGGCATAGGCGCCCCACGATGGCTGCGTGGGGCAGTTCGAACCACCGCCGGTCCCACCAGGTGTGGATGCCAGTGATCGCGGAGCTTTGTAATTGTCCACACGACTTGGCGACTTGCGCCAACCCGGCCGTGTCGTTGCCGTAGTCGATCTTGCCGAGCTGATGCCAGGGGATGGCCAGTACGAGTGAGTCGGCGGTGAAACTCTGCTGCCCGCTGGTGACACGGATTTCCGCATTGCTTGAGTAGTCGATGGAGCTCACGGGACTGTTTAAACGCAAGTCGACTTGGTGCGCGCGAAGTTGCTCTGCGGCGAGGGTGCCAAATAATTCGCCCAGTGGTCGGGTGGGGACAAGCAAGTGGAAAGCGTCACGATGCCGAAGGAATCCGTCCTGCAAGACTTTGGCAACCGCCGCCAAGCTCGCCCGAGATAGCTCTTCACCAAGCGCGCTGACGACAATGGTCGACCAAAAATGTTTGATGGCCCGAGTGGTTTGGCCGTGGCGCTCAAGCCAGGCGAGCGCAGTTTGTGCGTGAGTCGCGGTGTTGAGAGGCAGGTCGCTGATCGCCAGTAGTCCACGCGCTACGCTCAGTCGATCGCGCAGACTCAGCCCCGGCCATTTGAGCAACCAACCGCTCAAGTGCAATGGAGCGGGTAGTAGAGGCCATGCTTTGAGTTGTCGGTAGACTCCCGAAGGGCCGAAGAAGTGCAGTTGACGATGCGTCTGCCAAGCATCCTCTTGGTCGAGCCACCCGATCAACTGCTTGAGATTGGTGCAGCATCCCATGCCGACATGTTGGCAGTAGTCGATGCACTCCTGCTCGCCGCTCTGTGGGTGCTCGACGGTAAAGGATCCGGTACGACCGCCCAGTCGACTGCGCCCCTCCAAGACCGTCACGTGTACACCGTGCTTGACCAATGCTAGAGCGGCAGAGATACCTGCCAAGCCACCTCCGACGACGATGGTGGAGCGGATTGTTGGGTTGGTCGCAGGCGCGAGAGGCAGGCGCATATGTTTATAGTTTCGTGAATCGACTTTACCATCCGTGCGAGCGAATGACTGGGATCCTCGCGCGGATGACGGGGACTCGTAACCTCGTCCACTACGGACTCGTAACTTCGTCGACTACGGACTCTCAGCGAATCAACATGCGGAGCGGGGCGAGTGCGTGTGTGGTCAACATTCCCAGTCGCTGTGTTTTGTGGAGTTGGAGTTTTTGCGTGGTCCACAGGAGTTCCTTGTTGGTCATCAGGGTTGGCAGCAATTCGCGGTAGCTGTGCCATATTAGCGAAAACATGCGCCTGCTGCGCGGCGACAAGATGTGAATCGTTGGCCAGCCGGCTAGATACAGCTTGTTTGCGTGTTCAGCTATTTCTTCGAGCATCGCTTGCCAATTGCCCGACGGTTGGCAGGTTAGCCAGGCATCTCGGTCGACGGAGTACTCGTCAAACATTGCCTGGGGGATATAAATGCGTCCTGCACGCGCGTCTTCACCGATGTCGCGAAGGATATTGGTCAATTGAAATGCGAAACCGCAATCGCAGGCTGCCTGAGTGGGGATTTCCGATGTCCGTTCCGCATTGCGCCAAATGTGCGTACAGGCCAAGCCGACTGCTGCGGCGACGTGATAACAATAGTGCCGCAGTTCGTTCCAGTCGGTCGGTTGTCGATGTTGTACGTCCATTGAGACACCGGCGATGATGTCATCGAGAAGTTGAACTGGAATTTGATACCGCTGGACACAATTCGATAGTGCCGGCCAGAGCGAAGTGAAGTCGAGTGGCCGGTGATCGAGCGTCGAAAGATTCGTGGCACCGTTTTCGAAGGGGCGGTGTTCTGGATCTGTCGGCTGAGGAAAACTGAGTGAAGTTGCGATTTGAGCATCGCAGTGCTGCCAAAGTTGAGCCCTTAGTTCTTGCAACTGCGCTGCGCGGAGTGTGGCAGGCCCAGCATTGTCCCCCAGGTCATCGGTGATTCGCGCAAAGGCATATAATGCACATGTCGCCTGGCGCCGTGCGGAATCGAGCAGTGCGAACGAGGCAAGAAAGCTGCTCTTGCTCTGGCGACAGATCTGCGCGCACCAGCGCCGGCTCGCACGCAGTTCGGCCGATTCCGGTTCGTGGTGATTGAGTTGAGCGAGCCGTTTTTGTTTCACTGACTCGCTCCATGGCGCGGCGTTGCGGCTCACGAGTGAGGTCGTCAGCAGCTTCGCTTGTGTCCATTTGCCAATCTGAGGACGCGTAGTCCAGACGTCGCATTGCTGCGCCTCGATGGCTTGCAATATGGCTAGTCCGCCACGCACGAAGAGATCAACATCGGTTCGCATCCAATGCGGCACCAACTCAATAAGTGGCCAGCCCTCTAGCAAACTCCGCCGAGCCGTGCTGACCCACTGAGCCAGCGCGCTGCGAAGTTCTGGAGTGACCTGTCTCCCCAGCAACATGGCTTCATCCACGCCGTGCTCGAGCCAGCGCGATTGCGGGAAGTAAATGCGTCCTTGCTGGGCATCGCGCGACATATCTTGGCAAAAATTGGCAAGCTGCAAGCCCGTGCAGACCGCATCGCTCAACCGCAGCGAGACGGGGGTGACGGCTCGTGCCAGTTGCAATAGGATGCGACCGACAGGATTGGCCGAGTGTTGACAGTATTCCAGCAATTGCTCGTCGTTGGCATAGCGCCGCACGTGCTGGTCCTGACGAAACGCGTGCAGCAAGTCGACGAATGGCTCGAGTTTCAGATTGTGTCGCTGGATGGTTTGCTGTAAGGCGATTAGGATAGGGTGACAAGGCTGGCCGCTTGGGGGCCGCTCTAAGGCCTCTTGCCACCAATCGAGCAACAGCAGACTTTGTTGCGGATTGTCAGGCATGTCAGCCAAATCGTCTGACCAGCGGCAGTATGCGTAGATATTGTGAAAATCTTGCCGAAGCCTGCGGGGTAATAGGACTGAGGCGACAACAAAGTTCTCGGAGTGGCTTGCGGCCCAGCGGCTACAATAGGCCAGTGCTTGTTCGGGCGTAATCGCCTCGGTTTGGTCGGGACCGAACCTCGCCAATTCATCGGTGAAAACCAGCTTTTTTGAGGTCGTGCTCAGGTTGGATTTCAGCATAATAAGTAGAAAACGCAATTGCTCGAAGTTAGACGCGAGGTAGTCAAAGCATGGAAATAATTCTGGCCGCTCCAAGAGGATTCTGCGCGGGTGTCAATATGGCGGTAACCAGCCTCGATATGGCCATCGCACATTTCGGTACCCCTATCTACGTTTATCACGAAATTGTGCATAACCAGTATGTGGTCAAGACGTTCCAGTCCAAGGGGGCGGTGTTTGTCAACGAATTGGAGGAAGTCCCGGCTGGTTCGACGGTGTTGTTTTCCGCTCATGGCGTTGCCCCCGAGGTTCGCCACACGGCTCAGCGATTGGGGCTGTTTGCTATCGATGCGACTTGTCCGCTGGTGACCAAAGTCCACTTGGAGGCGATTAAGTACGCCAAGGGGGGGTACACAATACTTTTGATCGGCCACGAAGGGCATGATGAAGTGATTGGGACGATGGGGGAAGCCCCCGAGGCGATTGTGTTGGTCGAGGACGAGCAGCAGGTCGATCGGCTCGATTTTCCCCCCGGCAAGAAACTGGCCTATTTGACGCAAACCACGCTCAGCGTCGACGATGCCAACCGCATTATCGGCCGCTTGCGAGCGCGCTTTCCTTGGGTCGAATCGCCTCCCAAAGATGATATTTGTTACGCAACTCAAAATCGCCAGGAGGCGGTCCGGCTGCTCAGCGAACAAGCCGACCTGGTGCTGGTGCTCGGCAGTCAGAATAGTAGCAACAGTCAGCGGCTGCGCGAACTTGGGGCAGAGCAGGGCAAGCGCGCCTATCTGATTGACGGGATTGAAGATCTACGTGCGGAGTGGTTCCACTCCGCAGATCGGGTTTTGGTTACCGCGGGCGCGAGCGCTCCCGAATCGGTCGTGCAGTCGACGATTGACTGGTTGGTCGAGAAGTTCGGTGCCACTCTTCGCGAAGAGACGGTGCGCAAGGAGGAAGTGCATTTCCCGCTCCCCAAGCCGCTGCGAGAAATTGTCAAGGCGAAATCGTAGTAGAACAATTGTCCTCAATTGTTTGGGATGCAATATCTTGGCATTAACATCCGTGCTAGCGAATGGCACGAATTCTCGCATGGATGGCAAGGCCGGAGCAGGGATGAACGAGCCTGCGTCAGGGCTCTCGAACAAACATGACGGGTGGACTACAATAGTCGCCGCAACCCGAACCCGCGACCCATTGAAAGTGCGCTGAATGAACGCGCCTGCGATCGAACCAGTCATTCGCTTTCCCGAGCACTGGCGTCATCATCACTTGTTGGATTTGGAGAGTTTGTCGGCGGCCGACATTACCACGCTGCTCGATACGGCTCAACAATTGAGCGACTTGTATGATCGCAACGGCAAGCTATCGTTGTTGGCGGGCAAGACGATGGCCAATCTTTTCTTCGAGAACAGCACCCGAACTCGCAACAGTTTTTCTCTGGCCGCCAAACGACTTGGGGCGGATACGATCGAGTTCTCGTCATCCGGCTCGTCGGTTTCCAAAGGCGAGACGTTTATTGATACGGCCAAGACGATCGAGGCGATGGGAGTCGATGCGGTCGTTACGCGGCATGGCACGCCGGGCACTTCGCATCTGCTCGCGCAGCACTTGAACTGTTCCGTTCTTAATGCTGGGGACGGGCCGCACGAACACCCGACACAAGGGCTGCTCGATATTCTCACGATTCGCCAACATCGTGGTTCGATTGCCGGGCTGACCGTTGCTTTGGTAGGAGACATCTCCCATAGCCGCACGGCTCGGTCGAATATTTGGGGATTGAAGAAGCTCGGAGCGCATGTCATCGTCTGTGGCCCAGCCACGCTGGTGTCAAAGAAGTGGGAAGAGCTGGGGGTCGAAGTTGCCTATAGCTTGGACGCCATTCTGCCGCGCTGCGATGTCCTTAACTTGCTGCGCATACAATTCGAGCGCCAAGCTACTCGCCCCTTTCCATCGGTTCGCGAGTATGCTTTGTTGTACGCCATGAATGCAGAGCGGATGCGGCTGAGTAAGCAGGATATCTTGATCATGGCGCCCGGCCCGATCAATCGTGGAGTGGAAATTACACCCGAAGTAGCCGATGGTCCCCATTCGGTGATTCTGCAACAGGTCAGCAATGGCATTGCCGTGCGCATGGCCGCGCTGTGGTTGTTGCTTGGCAATGGGAGTTCCGCGTGACTTTAATGTGGCTCGACGCTCCGCGTCGGTGATTCTGGAGGTTGTTGCTTGCAAACGAGAGGCCCGAGTGACGGAAACAAAGCCAAGTTGGTTGATTGAACATGGACGTATTGTCGATCCGCGGCAGGGGGTCGATCGCGTTGGACGTTTGCTGATTGCCGGTGGAATCATTGCAGCCGTAGACCCCTGCGATGGCGACTTGCCACCAGACTTTACACGCATCGACGCGCGCGGCTGCATGGTGGCGCCTGGCTTGGTCGACTTGGCCACCGAGTTGGGCGAGCCGGGACGCGAAGAAGATGAGACGATTGAATCGGGCACGCTGGCAGCGCTGTCTGGTGGATTTACGTCGATTGCGTGTGCGGCCAACACCGATCCGCCGATCGATACGGCTACGGCAGTCGAGTTTGTTCGACAGAAAGCCGCACGCGCCGATCGCTGTCGCGTGTATGTCATTGGTTGTGTAAGCAAAGGACGCGCGGGAGAAGAGCTGGCTGAAATCGGTTCGTTGGTTGAAGCGGGAGCGGTGGCTCTGAGTGATTCGCCGCGGCCGTTGAGCAATACGGCGTTGCTACGTCGCGCGCTCGAATACTGTTTGATGTTTGACAAGCCAATACTCGATCGCCCCGAAGTGACAAGCTTGACGCGCGGTGGCGTGATGCACGAAGGGATGATGCAACTGGTCTTGGGTTTGGCCCCCATGCCGGCTGAAGCCGAGGACTTGGCAACCTCTCGCGATCTGCGGTTGCTGGAAACGACTGGAGGGCGACTGCATTTAAACAGCATCTCTACAGCCGGCAGTGTCGAGCTCGTGGGTCGTAGTAAGAAACGGGGTACGCAAGTCAGCGTTGGAGTGCGTATTGGCAATCTGTGTTTCAACGAAGAACAGCTCCGTACATTCGACTCGAATTACAAAGTCAATCCGCCGCTGCGTAGCGCAGCAGATGTTGAAGCCTGTCTGGCAGCCTTGGAAGACGGAACGATCGACGTGTTGACGTCAGGGCATCAACCCAAGTCGCTCGAAAAGAAGATGCAAGAGATGGATGCCGCTCCATTCGGGATGAGTACGCTCGACACGGCCCTGGCTCAGGTCATTACCTACTTGATCATTCCGGGCAAGCTGAGTTGGAAGCGTGCCATTGAATCGCTGTCGTGTGCGCCGGCCGGAGTGTTGGGAGTCGAGGCTGGTACGCTAGCAGTTGGCCAGCCCGCCGATGTGGTCGTTATCGACCCGACTGCGACCTGGATCGTCCAACGCAGTGAAATGTCCTCGCGCAGTAGCAACACGCCGCTGTTAGGGAAAGAACTCCAAGGTCGCGCACGGCAGGTCTTCGTCGGCGGCCGGTTGAAGTTCAGTTTGAAGAGCCCTGTGGGCTTGGCTCCCGGGTGAATGAGTTTTGGAGGAAGATTGGGTTGATCCGGAAAACGGCGGTAGGAGGCGCGAGCTGAGCGACTTAGAAAATCCTGCTTCCAGCCAGATGAGCTGGCGGGGGAGCGGGGGGAGTGAAAAAAAGCCGCTGAGATACCCAGTCCGTGAAGACTCGATTCTCAGCGGCTATTTCGAAGCTTCCGACCGACGGCGGCAAAAAGCGGAGCCGCTGCGAGACTAGCGTAGGTCGAGCGTGCTTCTGCACATGCTGCTAATTGACCTAGGCCAACGCGAAATATTGGTCCCTCTGCCGGAATAGGGCCGGAAGTTCATTGTTGTGTGGGCTTATCATGGCCCACGAAGTTAATCATAGGCAAAGCTAAGCTGACAGCAAGGTTGATCGACTAAACTTAGCTCCTACATCGACGTTTTTCACCAGAAATTCAAATTCCCGCCGATATCGGATTCTCTCTTCGGTTGGACACCTATATTGCACTTTACGTTGCTGGGGGGAGGTCGAGGGAGAATTCAAACCCAATAAACACGACGCGCCGGTGGCCGAGAGCGTGCTGCCGCGATTCACTGTAAGTGCTGGCCTGAGGTTTCCCTCGAATTTGACGCTCGGCTCCGTTAGAACCCGGATTATTCATGAGTCTGCGAGAAAACGAAGTAAACGATGATAGCAAATAGGTTTACGTCATACGAGCAAAAAAGATGACGATCAACGCCAGCGCGACAGTTTGCCTAAAGTGTAGTCTTGCGAGCAACGAAAAAATCAACATGTTCGGCAGACAACGGTTCGTTGCCCAGGATCAAATCAGCGGCGCGTTCGGCCAACATCATCACCGGCGCATAGATGTTTCCGTTGGTAACATACGGCATTACCGAAGCATCGACGATCGACAATCCCTTCATTCCGTGAACCGACATTGTCTCGGGGTCTACGACGGAGAGGTCATCGGTACCCATTTTGCAAGAACATGATGGATGTAGCGCCGTTTCCGCGTCGCGAGCCACCCAATCCAAGATCTCACTGGGAGTGCGGACCGATGGACCGGGCGAGAGTTCGCCATCGTTAAACTCTTCGAAAGCGGGTTGATTCAAAATGGACCGCGCGCACTCGACCGCTTCGACCCATTCGCGTCGATCTTCTGGAGTCGACAAATAGTTGAACTTCATACTCGGAGGGGCGGTCGGATCGGTCGACGTGATTTTGATCGCTCCCCGCGAATTGGAGTACATCGGACCGACGTGAACTTGGTATCCATGCCCACACGCGGGTGAAGATCCGTCGTATCGCACCGCCAGCGGCAGAAAGTGAAACATCAAATTGGGGTAGACGACATCGTCGTTGCTGCGCGCAAATCCACCTGCTTCAAAATGGTTGGTCGAAGCCGCACCGGATCGAAACAGCAACCACTGCAGTCCAAGTTGCGGCTTGCGATACCACTTCATGTAAGGGTTCATCGACACCTTTTGTTTGCAGGCGTGCTGGACATACACCTCCAAATGATCTTGCAGATTCTCGCCGACCCCAGGCAGATCGTGAATAACGTCGATCCCCAACTGACTCAACTCCACCCCATTGCCAATTCCGGATAACTGCAACAACTGAGGCGAGTTGATTGCACCCGCACACATGACGACCTGCCCCCCCATGAATTTTTGACCGTTCGCTTCAACACCGATGATGCGTTTGCCATCATTCAGTAGGCGCGTCGTCAGCACCTGCGTCTTGACTGTGAGATTCTTCCGTTTTTTGATCGGATGGTAGTAGGCTCGCGAGGCGCTCAATCGCCGGCCGCGACGGATATTGCGGTCGAACCGCGCAAAGCCTTCTTGTTGATAACCGTTGACATCATCGGTCAGCGGAAAACCGGCTTGCTGTGCCGCAGCCAAGAAGGCCCTGAATAGTGGATTGGTCGCTGGTCCGCGTTCCAAGATCAACGGGCCATCATCGCCACGGTACGAGTCCCCGCCCGCCAGGCAGTTCTCCATCTTCTTGAAGTACGGTAGGCAATGTGAAAAATCCCACTGGTCCATTCCTGGATCGGCGGCCCAGCGCTGGTAATCCAGCGGATTGCCACGTTGGAAAATCATACCATTGATACTGCTCGACCCGCCCAGCACCTTACCGCGCGCATGAAAAATCCGACGCCCTTCCATGTTTGGCTCGGGATCGGATTCGTAACACCAATCGTAGCGTTTGTTTCCGATTGGAATCGACAGTGCTGCTGGCATGTGAATGAACACATCCCACCAGTAATCGGGTCGACCGGCTTCCAGCATCAGCACGCGATTCGCGGGGGCGGCGCTCAAGCGATTCGCCAGCACGCAACCGGCCGATCCGCCACCGACGATGATAAAATCGTACTGCACTATAAATCCCCCGTTTCAACGTAGACCGTCTTCAGTTGCGTGTAGTGTTGGATGGCCCACTCCGAGTTTTCACGACCGATGCCCGATTGTTTGTAGCCGCCAAAGGGGATCTCGATCGGAGTGATGTTGTAGGTGTTGATCCAGCATGTGCCCGCTTGAATCTGGGAAATTACGCGATCAGCTCGACTGAGGTCGTTGGTAAAGACACCTGCCGCCAAGCCAAAGTCCGTCGCATTCGCCCGGGCGATGACCTCGTCCTCGTCGGAGAACGATAAAAGGCTGAGGACCGGTCCGAAAATTTCTTCCTGGACGATTGTCATTTCGTCACGGCACTCGGAAAAGATCGTTGGTTGGACGAAGTTGCCCCGCTCACCGACTTGATTCCCGCCGCATACCAAATCGGCCCCCTCCTGCTTTCCTTTGGCGATATAGTCTAAGACGGACTGGCAATGCTCAGGGCTGATCAAGCTGCCGATCTCGGTCTTAGGGTCGAGCGGGTCGCCGATCACGAGCTGCTGGGTTGCGGTCTTCAGTTGTTCGAGAAACGGGCGGCGAACATTGTCGTGGACGAATACGCGAGTCCCGTTGGAACAGATTTCACCCTGAGTAAAGAAGTTGGCAAGCAACGTTGCCTTCACCGCATTTTCGATGTTCGCGTCGTCAAAAATCAGCAGAGGTGACTTGCCACCTAGTTCCAACGTCAAGTGTTTCAGCTGTGATGCCGCAGCGGCCATGATCCTCCTACCGGTTTCGACCCCGCCGGTGAGCGAGACCTTTTCAATACCTGGGTGTTCGACCAGCAATTGTCCCGTTCGATGGTCGCCCAGCACGACATTGAACAGGCCATCCGGTAATCCGGCGTCGCGGAAGGTGCGAGCGAGTTCGAGTGCCGTGAGTGGCGTCAATTCGCTCGGCTTGAAGATCATCGCATTGCCGGCGGCCAGCGCTGGAGCCGCTTTCCAACAAGCGATCTGTAATGGATAGTTCCATGCGCCGATCCCGGCGACGACGCCCAACGGTTCTCGAATCGTGTAGGCATAGTTCTTGCCGAGGCGGTAGTGTTCGCCCTTGATCGTCGGTGCAATTCCCGCAAAGTACTCCAGTGCATCGGCACCCGATTGAACATCGACCGAGCCTGCTTCGGAGATCGGCTTGCCGGTGTCGTAGACCTCAAGCATTGCCAATTCGTCGTTCCTCTGCCGCAACAGATCGGCTGCCCTGTGCAGAATTCTTCCTCGCTGGGTGCCTGTCATCGCTCGCCACGACTTCTGGGCAGCGATTGCACTTTCCACCGCTGCATTTACCTCGGCATCGAGCGACAATTCAACATCACAAATTGCCTCGTTTGTGGCGGGATAATAAGTGATCAAACTCTCGCCCGCGCTCGATGGGCGTGATGTCCCATTGATAAAACTTTGTTGTGTTTTCAGTGAGATCATATCTTGCGAGTCTTCAATTCTCGTGGTTTGGAAAGGTGCCCTGTCAGACGCGAGACGATGAGGATCGTGAGCAGGCCCGCCAGCATGCTAGTTGTGCGGAATGGAAAATTGACTACGTCATCCACGTCGACCATCGGGTAGGGAATTATTCGCGGCAATCCCAGCGCGGGCTCGCCCCCGCCAAGTCGCAACATAGCGGCGACGATGAAACCAGCGAAACTTCCAATCGCATTGGCGCGCCGATCGAAAAGCGCTGTCACCAACTGAGCAAACAGGATGCAGTAGACTAGGTCGCTGCATAGAAACCATAATGCATAGACGCTCTGGATTTTCAAGGCGAGCAAGGTCGCGGTAATGCCGACAATCCAAATCAACCGACGAACCACCTTGTTCAGTGGAATGGCCGACGGCTTGCCTCTGGTCAAGGGGCGATAGACGTTCCACACGCCCATCGACGAGGCCGACAAGATCGATGAATCGACGCTGCTCATCACCGCTGCGGCGAGTGCCCCCAGCCCGATCGTAGCCACGATGGGCGGGGCAAGGTGCTTTAGGACATAGGGTAATGCGATCGCGGAGTTTTCGGGGCCACTTAAACCCATACTCGCCCAATCGGTCGTTGCGCAAATCATCCCGATCGCCACAGCCGGCAGCGAGGCGACTAGGCACAGTACGCCCGCGCCCACCGACAACCAAGCAGCCGTGTTTTCTGTCTTGCTCGATAACACACGCTGAAAGTAGACATGCCAGGGAATCCCCCCAAACACCAGCAGCAGCGCGTAGTCCCACCACAAGTAGCGCGTGTCGCCCCAAGACCGAGGTGGGGTCAACGACGCCGCATCCCCCAGCTTCACTTGATAGGCAACATAGAGCCCAGTGAATCCCGATTCGGGCATCACAAACGGCAACGCGAGTAGCAGCCCAACCATCAATATGGCCAACTGAAAAATGTCCGTCATTGCCACCGCCCGCATCCCACCCAGGGCCGTGTAGGCGATGGCGATCGCGGCACTGAGTACGATCGAGAGACTGAAGTTAATTTCTAAGATGAATCCAAACGTCGTTCCGAGTGCCGTCAAGATCGCGGCGGTCCAAAACACTTCGCCAAGTAACGCGGGCAAATACAACACGGTTGCCATTGATTGGCCGAAACGGTCTTCTAGCGGGTCGAGCATGGTCGTGTAGTTTCTACGGCGCATGGGACGGGCAAAGATCAGCCCGCCTAGGATGAGGCTAAGTGCGTAGCCCCACGGCGCTTGCGCCCATACTAAACCGGAACTGTACACCGCCTCGGCGGTCCCGTTGATAAACCCACCACCAACCCAGGTTGCCGTCATCGTCAGCAGCGCCGTAATCAATGGCAGCGACCGACCTGCAAGCAGCATCTCCTCGACTCGCATATCTTGGGTTCGCGCGGCTGACAATCCCAGTGAGAACATGGCCGAGTAGAAGAAAGCCAGCGCAAGATAGCCGCTCCAGAAAAGCTGGCCGTTCACGTAGTGCAGTACCCCCCCGAGCGATGTCAGCGCGGCAAACAGAGCGATACCAGCCAGCAGCGAGCGAATTCGGTGTTGGGAATTACGAATTGCGATATCGACTTGCTGCTTCATTCCTATCCGTTTGTTCTTCGTCGATGGCGACGGTGACCGCAATGTGCGAGGTCGTCAACCTTTTGTCATCTCAATGGGGTTGTTACGGCACGCTCGCGTCCTAACGTAACACAACACGGCACATTTAGTAACCGAAGAGACACGCTCGGAAAACGCGATGTTATGATCGCCCCAAATGTGTTACGATATTTGGCGTGAGGTATTTTTCTATTCGCCAAATCCTCGGTCCGCTATAAATGTCGCGTCCAAACTGTCTAATATGCTTGTATCCTCTCGCTTGCGGGAGAGTGACGAGCACGGCGAGCGGGGAGGGCTAGCCGTATTAGGAGCACATCTCAACCTTCTCCTACTATCCACTGCCGACTAGCTTATTGACTTCCAACAAGACCACAACGGAACTCCCTCGACTTCGCTTCGGCAAGCATATCGAGATACACCCAGTCGTTTTTCCTGCGGCTGTGCTGATATTGGTTGCGCTGGTCGCAGTCAGCATTCTGTACGGTGGTCCCGACATGTTAGGTCGCTGCATTCGTCTTCGCGACTGGATCGGCGATCGCTTCGGCTGGCTGTACGTAGCCTCGATGTCCGGCTTTCTAGGTTTTGCGATCTGGTTAGCGATGGGACGTTACGCTCATATCCGGCTTGGACGCGACGACGAACAGCCCGAGTATAGCACTTTGTCGTGGTTCGCCATGTTGTTCAGCGCAGGGATGGGAATTGGCCTGCTATTTTTCAGCGTGGCTGAGCCGATATCCCATTTCCAATCTCCACCACCTGGATTCGCCGAAGGCTTGAATGCGACCCGTTTGGCGATGGCCGTCACGATTTTCCACTGGGGACTACATCCTTGGGCACTGTACGCAATCGTTGGACTGTCTCTGGCCTTTTTTGGCTTTCGCCTCGGGATGCCGCTCAGCTTTCGATCGTTGCTGCACCCCGTTTTAGGTGATCGCGTTTGGGGGCGTCTGGGCGATGTGGTTGATACGCTGGCTATTATCGCAACACTGATGGGCGTAGCGACTTCGTTGGGCATTGGCGCCAAGCAAGTCAACGCGGGGCTGTCGTTCCTATTGGGGATTCCCAGTGGAACGGGAACGCAAATCAGCCTAATTGCCGCAATCACAGCCTTAGCAACCATTTCAGTGGTATTGGGATTGGATGCCGGCATTCGCCGCTTGAGTGAACTAAATATCGTCTTGGCGTTTGGCTTGATGCTACTTCTGATTTTCGGTGGTGGCCTAGTCGCGTTTTTGAGCGCATCGATCGAGAACCTGGGGGCTTATCTACAGATCCTACCGTTCAATTCATTTCGTACAGGCGCGTTTAATTCGGCGAGTCGAACTTGGGTGAACGAGTGGACGGTGTTCTACTGGGCGTGGTGGATCAGTTGGTCGCCGTTCGTCGGGATGTTCATCGCTCGTGTCTCGCGTGGCAGGACGATTCGCGAGTTTATTACGGGTGTGGTGCTGGTGCCCACGGTCGTCGCGGCGTTGTGGCTGACGGCCTTTGGTACAGCCACTTTGCGTCAGCATACTGAGTTTCTAGAGCAAGCGGCTCTTCAAGCAGACTCGACAAACACACCGTCGATGGCGGGGCTGCCGCAGTATTGGGTCGGCGAACTGGATGCGAATAAGCAGTTGATACGGCAGGACGACGGCACATTCCGGCGAACCCAGGTATCGCTCACGGCAGTCGAGTATTTGTCGTCTCCGGTCGTAACGCCCGACGGCCAAGCCGCCATTGACACGCTCCCCACAGTGCTGTTCGTTTTAATTGAGACCATGTTTCAGTCTCCGTTGCTGGTCATGCTCGCAGTTGGGTTGGCGACGGTCTGCATCGTATTGTTTTTCGTCACGTCATCGGATTCAGCTTCGATGGTGATAGATATTATCGCATCGGGAGGCAATCCTAACCCGCCAGTGGGTACTCGTTTGTTCTGGGCCTTGGCGGAGGGCTTGGTAGCATCCGCACTGTTGTTCGCCGGTGGGCTCAGAGCACTACAAGCGGCAGCGGTCACGGCGGCCTTGCCGTTTACCATCGTTCTGATCATCGCTTGTTGGGGGCTCGCAAAGGCACTGCACAATACGGGCGAGCGTGAGAAGAGCAAAAATCGCGTAATTTCAGTTCCACCTTCAGAAAATGGGTAGGTCAGTGTGTCAACTGCTCCGTCGGTTGAATTTGATCGCCGCTGACGTGGTGGCTGAATCTGCGACGACGTCGAGTATGCCAAAGCGCATCGAGTGGAATTGGAATTAAGAAGAGAGGAAACCGTGAAGATGAGTTCGCTACAACAAGTTCGTCTAGGTCCCATTTTGGTTGGCCAGTTGTTGGTTTTCTCGTCTATCATCGCTGGGGGCTGTCGACGACCCGAATCCACGGCGGCAATGAGTAGTGCGGCGGCCGGTTCCGCAGCAAGCACGGCGAGTTCGCCCGACTACTGCGTTCCGGTTTCGGCCGAACCTCGCGAAGTGGCTGAAATGGCGCTGAAAGCAATCGATGCGGACCAGCTTCAGGGCCTGCAACCTCTACTCGCTACTAAAAAAATCCAACAAGACATGCAGGCTATCACTCGTGGAAAAAGTGAATTTGGTGGAATGGCGGACAAGGCCGTGTCGCTGGCCGCGTCAGCAATCGCGAGTGAAATGAATTGGCTCGAACCCAAGGGGCGCGTCGTGGAGGGGGAATCCATTACCGGCGAAAAGGCAACGGTAACCGTCAAGGGATTGCGGCTGGGGAAACCTTTGACCCGCCAGTTTTTTCTAGTTCGTGAAGACAATGCTTGGAAACTGGTGCCCAGCCACCGCTAAATGGTACCGCTAGATGGTATGGTTGCATTCCAAGGACTAATCAGCATCTGCCGCTCCGGTCGGGCATTGGCTTGGGGCGGGTGAGCCAGACTCCTGTGTCATCAGTGCGGTCGCTGCCTCATGGGAGAGCGTGGTTTCTCGCTCATGACAGGTGACCGTAATGGTTCCTGCGGTCTGCTCGTGGCGAGTGATCGTGAGGCAAGCTCCTATCTCCAATTTGCCTTCGGTCAGGAAGCGCAGAAACTCGGGGGTTTGATCTAACACTCGTTGCAGTATGACGCAGCTGCCGACCGTGCATTGACTCAGTGGCGTTTGCTTCTGGTTTGCGATGCTGCCATCGCTGCGCGGAATGGGGTCGCCGTGCGGATCGAGTTCTGGACGCCCCAGGAACTCGTCAATCCGGTCGACCAGCAGATCGCTGACCGCGTGTTCCATGTGCTCCGCCTCCTCATGGACTTCGTCCCACGTCAGGCTCAGCGTCTGCACCAAGAACAGTTCGATCAAACGATGGCGGCGCACAACTCGCAGCGCGAGGCGTGTCCCCTGATCGGTCAGCCGCACGCCTTCGTAAGGGCGGTGTTCCGCTAAGCCGCTCTCGTGCAGTGTCTTGAGCATGCTCGTCACACTGCTTGGCGAGACTCGTAGTGCCGCAGCCACTGCACCGGTCGAAGCGGATTGCTCGACTTCATCACCGGTCAATTGATAGATGGCTTTGACATAGTTTTCAACGGTTAGGCTCGTCACGCTTCGGCTCGGCAATCAGGTGGGGGCAGGTGCTGGTATCCACCAAACATTGTAGCCGTACTTCGCTTGGGAGCTAAGTGTGATTATTCCTGCCCTAACTCGGCGGGTGAGTCTTTTGCTTTTAGCTCGCAGCGTCTAAAGTAGCTCGGTGGTCCCCACCGAGAATCGCGTTGGGGACCAACGTGCTACGTTTCATCACGGTGGGGACCACCGTGCTACGTTTTCGAGCTAACAAGGCAAGCCTGGTGAAAAACCGAGTTGGAGAGGGATTGAATCGAGCGGCGCATGTCTGTTTCCTCGACGCAGCGCAGCGCAAGCACGAGTTGCAAGTAGTCTCAAGCCAACTGGAATGCCGCACGCAGGTGCTCGACTTCGGTGTACAGGCTCGCGGCGGGCTGGCGGCGGGGCTGCAGTTGGCGACCATTTGCATGGCGGGTAGGGCATCGATTGTATTGTCTAGCGGTGATCGCAGCGTATGGCCAGGGCCGTGGGTACAGGTCACCACGGATCATGCGCTCGACGCGTGTATGCTCTCGCAGTACGCGGGCTGGCCTGTCAAGCACGAGAAATTCTTTGCGATGGGCTCAGGCGCGATGCGTTTGCGCCGCGGCCGTGAACAATTGCTGCAGGACTTGCAAGCCAGCGATGCGGACGATCTGGCGGTTGGTACGCTCGAATGCGACGAGCTTCCGAGCAATGCGCTGGCCGAGGCGATGGCAGACGAATGCGGAATCGATCCGTCACAGTTGTACTTGGCCGTAGCCCCCACACGTAGTACGGCAGGTTGCGTGCAAGTCGTCGCACGTTGCGTCGAGACCTGTATGCACAAGCTGCATGAACTGGGCTTTGAACTGAATAGAGTTCTCAGCGCGCATGGTCTGGCACCGGTTCCGCCAGCCACCCCCGACTTTGCGGCGGGTATTGGACGCACGAACGATGCGATTCTATACGGAGGTCACGTTGTCCTGTGGATGGATACCGATGACGAACAACTCGCAGACATCGGAGCTCGGCTTCCCAGTTCCGCTTCACCCGATTTTGGTCGTCCGTTCGCAGAGATTTTCAAGCAGTGCAATTACGACTTTTACAAGATTGATCCGGGGCTGTTTAGCCCGGCAGAGGTCACGCTCATGAATGTGCGTACGGGGAATAGCTGGCGGTTCGGTGCTTTGCGTGGTGATTTGGTGTCCCAGTCGTTTGGCACGCGGATACTCTAAAGGCTGAACTCCAACCATGCACATTGGCATCTTAGGATCGCTGGATAATCCGTATGTGATGGAACTCCAGCGGGCTGCGAGCGCGAACTTTCCCGGCATGACCACGGAAGTGCTCAGGTTCGCTGACCTGCAAGTTGGCATTGGGGAACCGGCGATTGAGCGCACTGTACCGTTGAGGGGCGTTGGAAGTTCACCGGCATGCAAGGCGTTGATCGTGCGTTCGATGCCCATCGGTTCACTGGAACAAGTCATCTTTCGCATGGACTGCTTACAGGCATGGCAAAGCCGCGGGGTAGCCGTTCATAACCCGCCGCGCAGTTTGGAGATTGCAATCGACAAATGGCTGTGCCTGCAACGCATGAGTGATGCGGGGGTAGCGGTCCCTGCCACAGTCTGTTGTCAGACACGCAGTGCGGCTATGGAGGCGTTCGAAATCCTTGGTGGCGACGTGTTGGTCAAACCGCTGTTTGGTGGGGAGGGACGCGGGATTTTACGTGCGAGCGACAAAGACCTCGCCTGGCGGATGTTCGGTACGCTTCAACAACTGGGACAAGTGCTTTACGTTCAACAGTTCGTGGAACATTTTGGTTATGATATCCGAGTGTTGTTTGTGGGAGATGAGTCCTACGCGATCCGCCGCATAGCTGCTGGGGGGGAGTGGCGCACCAACATCGCTCAGGGGAGCCGAGCCGAGCCGCATTCATTGAGTAGTGAGCAAGCCGACGTGGCTTTGCGCGCGCGTGATTCGGTTGGAGGATCGCTGTTGGGAGTCGATTTGTTGCCTGCGCGAGATGGTCGCTTGCTGGTCTTGGAAGTCAATGCGGTACCTGGCTGGCGCGGCTTGGCCCAAACATTGAAGGTCGATATTGCCAAGATATTTTTGCGATGGGTTGCTCGGCAACGGTAAGCACCCGCGTATTCGTTTTGGGTGTAGACCCCCACGAGCTTGCTTGCTGTTGAATCGGTTTTGTAGCTAGCGCATGAGCTTTGGGGGTCGCGCCCCCGCGAGCTTGACTCGCTGGTGAATCAGTTTTGTAGCTAGCTACGCTGCCCGCCCTTTTCCGCCATTTGGAACCGCAGTGGTTAACCCCAATGCGGCTATTTTTAAAAGATCGAGGTTTCATGCACAGCCCGGCTGGTAGCACAAACGAGCCTGCGGACAATGACACTTGCAGCGGCAATATCGCGGCGCGGCTACGGCAAGTCGCTGCGCGACAGCCGGGACAGTTGTCGATGGCGCGGCCCTTAGGGCGATACGCACCTGGCCGCGAGCGCGAATATGCCACCATGACATTTGCAGATCTCGAATTGCAAACGTCGTCGATCGCAGCCGGCCTGCAGCAGATGGGTGTACAACCTGGCCAACGCATCGTGATGCTGGTCCGCTTCGGTGTGGATTTTATCGCACTCGTGTTTGCACTGCTCAAAGCGGGTGCCGTCGTGGTATTGATCGATCCCGGTATGGGGCGCAAACACCTCGTTCGCTGTCTGGAAGAAACCAACCCCGATGGTTTCGTGGCTATCCCAGCGGCTCAGGCAGTGCGCATGGCGCTGCGGCATCGTTTTCCCAATGCCCGGCTGAATGTGACGGTCGGTAAGCGTTTGGGGTTCTTGCCCAAGCCGACGTTGGAGCAGCTTGCTGGCACGCCTTCGGCTTTGTATGAGCCGCCGCCAATTGCGCTCGAGTCCCCAGCCGCGATCATCTTCACCACCGGCAGCACCGGACCGCCCAAGGGAGTGCTCTACACGCATCGCACGTTCAATAGCCAGGTCGACCAGCTCGTTTCGCATTACGGAATAAGCCCGGGAGGGAAGGACCTATCGGGCTTCCCCTTGTTTGGGCTGTTCAATGCGGTGATGGGGACCACGACCGTGATCCCCGACATGGACCCAACCAGACCGGCCGATGTCGACCCGCCACGCTTGCTCGACGCCATCGATCAGTGGCAGATCAATCAAGCCTTCGGTTCTCCGGCGCTGTGGACCGCCGTCGGGCGCCATGCGCAAGAGGTGGGACGCTGCGTCCCAAGTCTCAGCCGCATATTTTCCGCAGGTGCGCCGGTACCGCCAAAAGTGCTTGAGCTGATGCGCGCTGCCATGGCTGTTGACGGGCAAATGGTTACGCCCTACGGCGCAACGGAAGCGCTGCCGGTGGCTTCGATCGAGTCGCGTGAAATACTCGGTGAGACCGCCGACAAGACGCGTCGGGGTGCTGGTACCTGTGTTGGAAGAAACTTCGCAGGCATTCAATGGAAGGTTATCGAAATACAAGACGGACCACTGGCCAGCTTGGATCAAGTACACGAATTGCCCGCTGGATCGATTGGTGAATTGATGGTCACGGGCGACGTGGTCACGAGCCAATACGTGACTCGCTGTGACCAGAATGCGTTGCACAAGGTGCAGGAGGATCAACGCGTGTGGCATCGCATGGGAGATGTCGGCTACTTGGATGATCAGGGGCGGTTTTGGTGCTGTGGCCGCAAATCGCATCGGGTACGCATGTCGGGTAGGGTGTTGTTTACTGAACCTTGCGAGGCGATTTTCAATACGCACGACCATGTGCATCGCAGCGCGATGGTCGGCATCGGTCCCCGCGAAGAGCAGACGCCGGTTGTTGTGATCGAAGCCTGGCAGGAACACAAGCCCGCCGATGCGCTGGCCGCCGAGCGATTGATCGGGCAACTGCTCGAACTGGCCAAGTTGCATGAAACGACTGATATGATTGAGAAAGTCTTGATATATCCCAAGGGTTTGCCGACCGATATTCGTCACAACTCGAAGATCTTTCGTGAGCAATTAGCCCCTTGGGCCGCTCGGCAGTTGCAACAACGCAAACAAAGGAAATAGCCTTTTCGTTGATGAAAGAGGATCGAGAAGAGCTAAAAGGTTTCCAGCTTTCAGACGTCATTTTCAAGAATTGAAATTACCTATTGTCATGGATTTATTTGCAGCAGAAGAGCAGCAGAATCGTCAGAACAATCTGCCATTGGCGGCGCGGATGCGGCCTCAGCGGCTGAGCGAGTTCGTGGGGCAGGGGCATTTCCTGGGAGATGGGAAACTGCTTCGTCGCTTGATCGATGCGCGACGTTTGGGAGCGGTACTACTCTACGGTCCACCAGGAACTGGCAAGACGACGCTGGCCCATTTGTTGGCAGCGGAGACCGGCGGCAAGCTCAAGCAACTTAGCGCGGTGACGAGCGGTGTGAAAGAGCTACGCGAAGTGCTGGCCTGGGCACGCGACGAGATCGCAACGGGCGGGCCACGACCGTTGCTATTTATCGATGAGATTCATCGCTTCAATCGCGCACAGCAGGACGCCTTGCTACCCGACGTGGAGGAAGGGGTGGTTTCGCTGATCGGAGCGACGACCAGCAATCCCTACTTTGCGATCAACGGAGCGTTGCTCAGTCGCAGTCAAGTATTTCAGTTTCAGCCGTTGGAAGAAGCCGATGTTTTGGCGCTGCTGCACCGCGCCTTGAGCGACCTCGAGCGTGGGTTGGGGCATATCGAAACGCGTGTCGAGCCAGGGGCGCTCGAGTCGTTGGCAATCTCGGCAGAGGGGGACGCACGCCGCGCCTTGGGAGTTCTAGAAGTCGCCGTGTTGTCGACGTCTGCGCGGCCCGTAGTGCTGACGACCGCTTTGATTCGCGAGTCGATGCAGCAGAAGACGCTTCAGTACGATGGCAGCGGGGATGAACACTACGATATTTCCAGCGCACTGATTAAGAGCATGCGTGGCAGCGATCCCGATGCGGCGCTCTATTGGTTGGCGCGTATGTTGGAGAGTGGCGAGGACATTCGCTTTATCTGTCGGCGGCTGGTGATTTTGGCCAGCGAAGATATTGGTAACGCCGATCCCCAAGCGCTGCTGGTTGCTGTGGCTGCAATGCAAGCCTGTGAGTTCGTGGGTTTGCCCGAATGCCAGTTGACGCTTTCACAAGCGGTAATCTACTTGGCTTGCGCGGAGAAGAGCAATGCGGCTACGGCAGCTATTGGTAGTGCCCGCCACGAAGTGCGAGAGGGAGAGCTCATCCCAGTTCCCAAGTCGCTGCGCGATGGTCACTATGCGGGTGCAGAGCATTTAGGGCACGGCCAGGGCTACCGCTACGCGCACGACGCCCCAGAGGGTATCGTGGAACAGGACTATTTGGGAGTCGAACGTCAGTTTTACCATCCCACGCCACGCGGCTGGGAGGCGCGGCAGGCTGAGCGGCTACAGAAAATTCGTCAGCAATGGCAGTAGTGGAAGGGGTGGCGGTGGTGGACGAGGCCTGCGAGACCCTGACATGAGCGGAATCAAACGAGCCTTGGACTTTGTCCATAACATCAAACGGACTCGTAAACTCGTCTGTTACCCTAAAATAGACTACTCGTCTCTTAAGGAGGTTGTTAAGAATTATGTACGAAGCGGCTCGACCGGCGAAAGTATTAGTCATTGAAGACGATGTGGTACTGTCTCGCAACATACAGCAGTGGCTAGCCGAGTCGGACTACGTTTGCAGCTTGGCCAGCGATGCTGCGGCTGGCGTGAAACTGGTGGAGAGCGAAGATTTCTCCGTCGTGATCATCGATTTGACGCTCGAGGACGAATCGGGCCTAGCTGCCTTGCGTCGGGTGCGCGAGGCCAACCAGTCCGCCAGCGTATTGATACTGACTCCACTTGAGTATCGACAAGAGAGATTAGCCGGGCTTGAGGCGGGGGCGGATGATTTTTTGCTCAAGCCCTTTACGCTCAATGAACTGCAGGCACGTGTCGAAGCGGCCTTGTTACGTTTGACGACTCGTCCCAAATCGGTGCTCGAAGTTGGTCCGCTCTTGATGGATTTGACATCGCGCAAGGCGCTTCGCAATGGCCGGCCACTGGCACTAACGCCCACTGAGTCGCGCATCTTGGAAGTGTTGATGCGCAGGTTCGGCACCGTGGTTACACGGAGCATGCTGAGTGAGTTCCTTTGGCAGCCGGAGTGGGCGGGAGTGACCAACGTTATCGAGGTACACATCAATCGCTTGCGGGCCAAGCTCTCCAATGGCGGAGTCGAGTCGCAGATGATTTTCACCCTGCGCGGCAGCGGCTACGTGTTGCGTTGGAATCCAGATCTACCACCGCCCCCCCCGCCTCCACCCTCGGATTTGGTCGAATTGGAGTTTGGGAGTGCCATCGTTGCAGACGGAGTTGTAGAAGGCGACGCCACCGAGGAGTCGGCTTAGCTCATGCTGCTTACCGAAAATCCCGTCTTGCAGCGTGAGTTGCTAACGAATCTACGGGCCAATCGCGCCTTTGTGTTGCTGCTAGTCTATCAATTGGCGTTGGCGTCGGTGTTGCTGGTGGCTTACCCATCCGGTCAACGTGTCGACCTGTCGACCGATTCTTCCGCCGCGCGGCAATTGGTTGACTTTTTCTTCTTGGGACAATACGTGCTGGCTTCGCTGATGGCACCCACGTTTGCAGCCGGTGCCATTAGTGGTGAGAAAGAACGTAAGACCTATGAAATGTTGCTGGCCAGCCCCCTGCGCCCATGGGCGATCGTGATTGGAAAAATGGTCGCGTCATTGACGCATTTGGCGGTCTTGATCATCGCGTCGCTGCCGATCATCATGTTGGCTTTGCCGCTGGGTGGAGTTAGTATCTACGAAGTATTGGGGGCCTACCTGTGGTTGCTGATCTCAATCGTGCTCTTCGGCTCCATTGGCCTGGCTTGTAGTTGCGGATTTCAGCGCACGGCTTCGTCCTTGGTCGTCTCTTACCTGATCATTTTGCCGCTGGTGATTGTTGGTGCACTGTTTTGGCGAGGGCTCGAGAGCTCGGGGTCGCTGCGGCTGTGGATCGCCATCGCGGTACTTCCGCCGCTCTACTTGACCGTCAGCGCCCTGTTGTGCCGCTGGACGGCGCATCGGCTGCTCTATCCTCCGGATGTCGGCAGCGAAGGGAAGGATGTAGTCGATTTGGAGGAGGAGTCTCGCAACGCAATCGGCATGGTCATTCAGCGCGATCAGTTCCCCGACCGACTGTTTGCACCTCCGCGCCGTACGGCGCTCATGAGAGATGATGCGAATCCAGTATATGACAAAGAGATCCATGCAGAGCTATTCAGTCAGGGAACATTGATGCTGCGCCTGGTCATACAGATCAGTATGCTGTTAGCAATACCCTTGATGGCTGCGTTTCTTTTTATTCGCCCGCAATATTCGCCGTGGTATATCGCCTATGTGTTAGTTTTTAATATCTTGGTCGCACCAGTTTTCTCAGCAGGTGCCCTCACCAGCGAACGAGAGCGGCAGACGCTTGAACTGCTGCTCACGACGCAGTTGCAACCCTGGCAGATCCTGTGGGGCAAATTGCTAGCCGGTTTTCGTGTGTCGTACGTGCTGACCATGTTCCTGATGTGGCCGATGATCCTTGCCTTCGTGTTGGCCTTTCAGATGTACCATACCAACTGGCTGGCGGTTTTGGCCTTCTTCGCGATTGTGTTCACGGCGGCCGTTTTTAATTCCGTCAGCGCGTTGTTCTGCTCGGCGATCAGTCGCAAGACGTCGGTGGCCATGCTGCTCAGCTACTCGATGCTGATCGTGGTCTATTTTTTGCCAGTAGCGGCGTGGTACGTCGCCAGCAGTGTGGGGAGCGATGAATCGTCGCTGCTATTGTTGAGCTGGATCAAGCTGGCGGGCATCGCCAGTCCGCTGATGGCTTGCTTTTGGATCCCGCTTGATGCCAACATTCTCGACGCAGGTATGTCCACGAGCGTTTCCGGCAGTGCTACCGCAGGCGGGGAATGGTTGATGGTGCTGATTTATTTCGCGATAGCTTTCACGAGCGTCTTGCTGATGCTGGCGGTGATTTCAGCATTCTTGAGGAATCGCTGGGGGATGACCGGGCGATGATCCGAATGTGGCCCACCGCTCCGCGCCGGTCTTCCTTCAAGCCCGATAGGTGCTCCTCGCCACACGGCGTGTTCCGCTCGCCGAATAAACCATTGACATAAGAGTAAGAGAGGGTGCGGCACGCGGAGTGTGCCTACTTCTTTGCAGTCGCCGCTCTCTGTTCTCGCTGTCGATTGGACGCTTTGGGTAGAATATTCCGAAGGAGAGTTAATTTCTCAAGTTCTTCTGCCGATAACGAAAGTGTGGCGATAGATTCCACGCGGGGTAAAGGGGTCAGGAGCCAATTGCCGCCTGCGGCCCTGCGGGTGCTTTGCACGGTGGATCCTGACCCCACTACCCCAAACTAGGTCTAAGCAGGAGTGCCGGGAATGAGATATACCAAGTGTTGGATAGTGCCGATATTGTTCAGCATTTGTATCGCCACCCAGAGTGGCTGTATTACGCTCGGAGCCTTGCTGGGGCAGACGGAAAGCCCCACGCTCGATACACGCCTATTGGAGGCTCAGGGCTATTCCATTCCGCCTGGTGGCATGCCGGCACCCGTTGCGCCCGATCCGAACGGGGCACCGCGCGTGATCTTGGAAGTTCGCGAAGATGGCACGCACGTAGAGTCGATCCCGCTCGCGATGGATCGATCGGTGTTTATCGAAGATATCGTGCAACAAGCACGATTGCATGATCGCTTCGGCCAGCTCAATGTTTCGATCATGCGCCCCACCGAAGCCGGCGGTCCGCCATTGAGGTTGGACACTCGCATCGACGATTCGGGCAAGGCGACTAATATCGGTCAGAACTACGCGCTGCTTCCCGGTGATCACATCATCGTCGCCAGCGACAACCGCAGCAGTCTCGAGCGCTTCATCGACAAGCAGTTCCGCAAATAGTCTTCTGACGTGCAGCGCAATAACCAAGCGACTCTGCTAGGGAGTATAATGGACTCTGGCATGTTATCAGCCTGGAGAGCCAATCATGGAACAAACGATCATTCGCCTCTCGCCTGCCGACGCGGGAATGAAGATCTCTGCGGATCTGTTCGCATGTGCACAGACCCAAGCACCGTTTATCTATGAACGCTGGCTGTACGATGGAGACTATACAACCGTGTGGCTACCCGGTCTGAAAGTTTCGCTGGTAGAGGTTTTTGCGAATATGTAGTCCAATCAGCATCGTGCGGAAGAAAACTGTCGTAGCTAGGTCCGCCAGAACGTAGTATTCAGCAGATTAACGACCTCATCTACATTGAGGAACAGCGACGTTAGCCCTCTACCGTCTGGCGACGGTTGCTACGGCGCAATTTCCACAATCTTGAGGCTTTGGAAAGTGACGTCGGTGGTAGCGTCATGGCCTTGCAAGGCGATTGGGCCGGCTTCAAGTCGCAGACCTTTGCGTGGGTTTTCGTTCGGCTCGCGCGTATCGTTGAACTCAGCGACGAGCACACCATTGACCCATGTGTCCATTTGAGGGCCGCTTGCGAGCAGTGTCAGGTAAGTGGGCTTGGAACCATCCCCCATGACAACCCGAGCGGGCTGGCGGCGGAAGATGGCACCGGCACCCGCGTCGAGCGGACGCAGGGGATCACCGTCTACTACCGCGTGATTGACTTGGCATTCGTAGCCATCGAGCAGTGCGTCGGGAATGCAGCGGAAGAAGATTCCCGAGTTGACTTCGGGACTCGCCAGCGTGTATCGAGCTTGCAATAAGAAGTTGCCGAACGCTTGTTTGGATTGCAATTGTCCCGAGCCGCCGGTGAGCTGTAGCCCATCTTCGGTCGGCGTGGCCTTAAACGTGTCAGGCTCTTTTTCTGACAGCGTCCAGTCCTCTTCCCAGTCCTCGCCAAGCTTCAACTCGGTCAACTCCAAAGGACGCATGAGCACGTTGCGGAATTCGACCTGTCCCTCATTGTGTTGCAGGCTGATGTGGCCCGTGGGTGAGACGTGGGCATCGTCCAATTGCAATATCAGCTTGCCGTCGAGCGAGACGGTGACTTGATTGCCAGATACGCGAACCAAGTAGGTGTGCCATTGGGTCGGATCGAAGTCACCTAGTTCGGTCGGTTCGACTTTCTTGCGCTCGACCAAGCTACCGGTTGGAAACGGGTTTTCTGCCGGGGCGATGTTCAGCTCGAAGCAATCGAGTCCTACGTCTCGAGGCTGCGGGCCGCAACGCATGAAAATCCCACTGTTGGTCTTCGCATCGGAGCGGAAGTCGACTTGCAATTCGTAGTTGGGGATCTGGAAACTAGTGCACAGAAAGCTCTTTTCACCGCGAGTGACTCTGAGAACCCCCTCGGGGGCGATCTGCCAATCTGCGTTGCCGACAACCAACCAACCATAGAGCGACTGGCCGTCGAACAACCGCACCCAGCCCTGTTCGAGCTGTTGTGGGGTTAGCTGAGCGGCCAAGAGCGACTCGGCATTGAGCTCAATCTCTTGGGGTGGAGCGATAGGTCCTTCGTCGACGAGTACTTCTTCGGCTTTCATCGTAGCTTCGCCGGCGCTGGCTTGCGTGGGGGGCGCTTCAGGCGAAGGCTTGGGGGGCTGGTTGCGACAGCCGCCGAGCAGGCTCAGGGACGAGAGTAAGCAGAGGCAAATTGCGAGCGATACTGGTTTCATGGCACCGGCAGGGGGTCGAAGAAAAGTGGGCTCGAAGCTAGTGCTTCTAATTTAACCCGTTCTGCCGCGATTCAAAACCACCCGCCCCGGCTCAATCGTCGATTTCAATGCGTACTTCGGCCCAATCAGCTAGCGCCGGTGGCGCTTCGGGTGATATCGAGCCGTCGAGCATGGCGGGTTCGCTAGCGGGGAACTCGCAATCGATTTCGAGCAGGTTGTAGGGTTCGAGAGCCGAATCGATGCGAACGGAAAGTTGGGAAGATGTGTTGGAATGGCTCGTCTGCTCTTCAAGCTGGAGCGGTTGCGAATTGAGTAGCAGAGCGCAAAGAATAATCTGCCGTGGCAAAAAAACAGAGTCGTTGTCCAGCTCGCTTCCGTGCCGTAACTGCGCAGCGCTAGTTACGAGCCGAGTCGAAACCAGGGTTAGGGTGACGGGTTGCTGGTCGAGCAGACCGCTGGGGCGATGGAAATAGCGGTGATAACGCGCGATGCGAGTAGTATCGGTGGGGTTTGCCGCGCGTGTCCACTCACATTGCCAAGGCTCACGCAATCGAATCGTGTGCATGAAGTGAAACCACCCTCTAATGTGGCCCGACGCTCCGCGTCGGATTGAGTTTGCGCAGTCGAATCGTATGCATGAAGTGCTACTACTGCGAAACGAATTCTTTGGTGGCCGACATCTGCTTGACTTGACGCGTTGTCGGGTCTTCCATGCGCACGGAGATCTTCAAACCACGTAGCGGAATCGGGAACGGCGGGGATGTCTCCAGCTCCAACGTATCGTCGACGCCAGCCAGGCTGCCGACGTTATCGATGCCGTCAGTACCCGCATCCGGAACTCGCCAGTTCTCCGAGAGGAAGGAGCGGTCGTCTCCGGAAAAGCCAGGGTACAAGGAGATCGCTCCATTGACGCGACACACGCCCGCGCGGCTGGTCAATTCGGCTTGTAGCACTCCGTCTCCTTCGTATCGCGTTGTGTAGGTGTCGTAGGTGGGTTGTAGAAGGTGTAGCGTGAACGGAGATGCGCTCGCCATTAACACGCTGCCCGATTTGAAGAGCGCGTAGGTGTAGGCACCGGCAGCGCCATTGATATTGAAATTGGCCAGTGAAAAACCACTCAGCGGGCTCCAGACGTTGGTGGTAGCACTAATGTTGCCGCCATGGTCGACCAGTTTCTTGGCCCAGGCCAAGTCGACGTATTCACCGGTACCCACCAATTGGTAAGTACCGTTCAGTGCCGGTCCGTAGCCGGGATCGTTGGGGGACAGGATCAAGTCGTCCGACCCGGCCCAGCCCAATGCACCTGGGTTACTTGTTGTACCGAATGTCCCATCGCCACCAGGGGTTCCAAGCAAGGGAACATCGGGATCGAAGAGCTTGATATCGAATGCCAACACATCGCTGGCCAACAGGTCTTCTCCTGAGCGAATGCCACGCAGCACGAAGGCAGGATGTAAGAATCCAGAGCCAACTTGGAGAGTCCCACTTGGGTCGCCGGCGTTGACCGCCAACCTAGCACCCAAGGCCAACACTGGCATGGTGGTCGACACTGTGCCTGGAAGCGGAACTTGAACGTGCGCAAAACGATTGGCCGGATCGGTCAAGTCTTCCAGGCTGTTGGCGGCTATCTCGTCGCGAACGTTATTGTCGCTAGAGTCATAGATACGGCGAATCGACAAGTCGCACTGCTGATGAGCAGTCGCCATATCGCATAGTGGCGATGGTAAGCCAGACAGTGGTACACTTTTAAGCCAATCATCTCCACTGCCGTCAACTCCGCTCGGCAGCACGCCGCTAGCTAGATTCAAGTCGGGCCGAATGAGTAGCGTGCGATAATACAAGCGGAAGCTATCGGGGAAACCTACGAAAGGATCTGTATCCTCATAGGCGGCCTCCTTAAGCGGAGCAGTCAAGAAGAATCCTGGGTCGCGATTGGGATTGCCATCGTTGGAAACCAGCGGTTGCAGGAAGACTGCCACCTCGGCATGTTGCGAGGCGATTGAGACCGGAGTGAAGTGAGCGGGATCGGTGGGGGCAATTTTGAGGAGAACGAATTGGGGCACTTTGCCGGTGAACCACACATCGCCCGCTCGGACCGTCGCCATGAGAATATCATCGACATCACCAAAGCGGCTGGCTGCTCCCGGTAGTGCACCGCCTGTTGGTATCAATTTCGTGGCGGCGGTGTAGTCGGTGGTCGAGCCATCGAAGACTTGTAGGTAGCCCGGGCCTGTAGCTGGGTCGGCGGGTGGTGCGGGGACGACGGTCAGGTTATCCAAGTCGCTGCGCAAACGATAGACGACGCTGCGCAAGCGATTGTTCAGCTCGAGTACGGAGCGCCCCTGCTGCATGCTGTCGCCGATGACCTTGAACATTTGCGCCAGCGATATCATCATCAACAGGGTGACCGCTGTGGCAATCAGTACTTCCAGTAGCGTAAAACCGCCAGTCCTGAAACCACGCCGCGCTCGCCGATGCGGCTTCACGGCAGGTGAGTCAGCAGCGGAGATGGTCGATGGCGTTGCGAGGCGAACTGACGATTGAAAAGCGATCATGGAGAGTTTCCTTTGGCCGAACGAACCCGCTGGGAGCATTTCCAGCTAAACTTGTGGTCTGTCAAGGCTAGTATTTAAGGTTCGATGTAGTGGACGAGGTTACGAGTCCGCAGGATTCTGGATGCTTCAGGGACTCGCAACCTCGTCCACTACGTCACAGGGACTCGTAACCTCGTCTACTACATTAATAAAAGTCTTGACAGACCACGTGTGCTGAACATGAAACCACTGCGGTCGCCCATCCCATCAAGATGAGTGCGTATCTACGAGCCATTGCAGTTTATCACAAAAGTGCAAAAAACGCGCTCCACGGAATTGTGAAACCACTGCCGAGCTAACAACTATTCTACTCCCCATAAATTCCATTGCACAATGTAACCACACCACAGTCTGCTCCTCCTCCGTGTCATCGGCTAAGCTCGCGGACAGGCACTCCACCAATTCAGCTCCGCTGGTGGCCGCTAATGGCGGGGCTGGTGGGAATGCTGTGGGCTGCTGGTGCGGCCACAGAATCATTGTGGCTCGACGAATTGCATACGAGCTGGGCCGTTGCGGGGCCCTGGTCCGAAATCGCCTCGAGGGCTCGCCAGGGGAATCAATCTCCGTTGTTCTTTTGGGCTTTAGGTGGTCTGACTAAGACACTTGGTAATTTGGGGGGAGTTTCGGGCGAACTCGCCCTGCGATTGCCCTCGATCGTCTGCTGGGGAATATCTCTGGCGGTTTGCCTGCGCGAGGCTAGACGAAGGGAGTGCGGTGGGATAGCAGTTGTCGCCATTCTAGTGTGGATGATGCTCGATCGCATCCAGCTCTTCTATGCCACAGAAGCCCGCGTCTATGCCGCAGTGCAGCTCGTCAGCTTGCTGGGCTGGATCGCCGTCTCACGCATCGGAGACAAAATAGGTAACAGTGCGGTACGAGACGACTCGACGAGGTGTATCTGGCTGTGGTGCGGCTTGAGTATCTTGTTGGTGTTCCTGCACATCACGGCGGTGCTGGCTATCGGTTGGCAAATCATCTGCGGGACGTGGATGGTTGTCCGAAGCGCGCCGCAGCAAAGCGTACTGTGGGGGGCGGCAGTTTCGCTAGAGGACTCGCGACGCGGAGCGTCGAGCCACATTAAGCAGCAACGTATGACTTGGTGCTTGGCAGTTTCGACTGTGATCGTGGCAGTCGGTATAGCTCTGTTGGGTTCGGCTCAAGTTTGGCAACACCGCCAGCAGTGGGCCAGCTTTGCCGGTGAAGCTTCTTTGGCTAGTCTGATCGGGCTATTTCCCTTGGCAGCCTACATCGTCCCGGTGGCTGTGGCGCGCGGTGCGGATTGGTTGTGGCACAAGCTTCCAGCTTGTGGTCCAAAAACCGCAGGCTGGAAGCTTGGGCCACAGTCGGAAAGTGGCAGCAGACAGGGCGGCGGCAGACAGGGCGGCGGCAGACACCGACGCGGAGCGTCGGGCCACATTAGTGGGGGAGCGACTCACGCGTGGATATGGTGGTTGGCGGCTGCGGGGCCTTGGCTGAGCGCTTGGTGCATCACCGCGATGGGAATTGCCCCGGTTTTTCATCGACGATTCGTGATTGTGGCTGCTATCCCATTGATCCTGCTAGCCGCTGTAGAATTAAGTCGATTGCGCCGCGCTGGACTGCGTTGGTCGATATTGGTGGTTGTCGCCGTGTGCTTGATCATCAGTCAAGGATCGCTGGACAATTGGCGCGCCGGTCAACTATTCGGTTGGCAGCGCAGCGAAGGCTGGCGGCAGGCGAGCCAGTTCTTGAGTGAGCGCATGCAGTCCACTGACCAATTGTGGTGCGCCAGTGGTCTCATTGAAGGGCACGCAGCAGAATTGCCGCTGAGTGAGTCGCTCGAACGCTACTTGAGCTTTCCCTTGCGCGGGTTGTATCGTGTGATGGATAATCGCGGAGAGGTGATCGAGCCGCACGCGTTGGTCGGCGATGGAACGAGCTGGGCTGAGCAATTGCGTGCTGCGGATAGTGAAGCGAGTAGTAAAAGCGTTGCTTGGATTGTCTATCGTGGTAGCCCAGCAGCTTTCGAGAGGAACCTGCGCAGACTTTCATTGCAACTCGAAGCCGATACGGTAGAGCCTACGCAAATCGGTAGTCCTCGCGCGTTTGGTTTGGTCAGTGTAGTGCGGCTTTCACGTCTCTTAAGGTAGCTCGGCGGTCCCCCGCCGAACTGGCCGAAGAATGCCAGCTAGTTGCAAAACTGATTCACCAGCGAGCAAGCTCGCGGGGGTCTAAGATTCCGACGGCGGAGCGTCGGGCCACATTACGCGCGGGGGTCTAAGATTCCGACGGCGGAGCGTCGGGCCACATTACGCGCGGGGGTCTAAGATTCCGACGGCGGAGCGTCGGGCCACATTGAAGAGACCTCAATGAGCGTTAATCGGCAACAAGTTTGTGCAGGAAGTCATCGGGAAAGGGAGTGGTGGCACCACGCTGGCTGGCGGCGAAGGCACCGCAGTAGTTAGCTAACGCCACAATTCTCTCGTCGCTCCAGCCGGCAACTAATCCAACGGCCAGTGCCGCTGAGGCGGCGTCGCCGGCACCGACCGAATCGGCTTGCGGGGCTTGCGGCAATTGCGGCACGTCGCCGCTGGTCACCTGCGCTCCGCGTTGTAACATGCAGCCGCTGGCACCACGCGTCCAAAAAACGCTTTGTAGGTCGAACCGCTGCTGCAATTGGATCGCAATGGCCACCGCGATGTCGCGATCGCTGGACCTATCGGCAACATCGAGGTGTAGCCAATCGCAAAGTAGCAGCAATTCTTCTTCGTTGCATTTGAGCACGTCGGCATGACGCAAGCTCTCTTCGATCAGCTCGATTGGCGGATGAGGCAGGCGTAGATTGACGTCAAAGATCTTGATCGCTTGGTCGGCCGCTTGCAGACAGCGGGCCAGCGTCTGCCGAGTTGTCTGGCAACGCTGTGACAAAGTGCCGAAGCACAAGGCAGAGCTGCGTCGAGCGATTTGAGCGACCGAGTCATCGAAGGCGATGTGGTCCCAGGCTACCTGCTCGCCGATGACGTAGCTGGGATGGCCATCTTCGAGCGTCACGTCGACAAAGCCGCTGGGATGAGTCGCATCGACTTGTATGGCGGAAGTGTCCAGCGGCGTGTGCCGCAAATGCTGTAGTATTTTTTCACCTCGTGCGTCACTTCCAATACGGCTGATTAGCGCGGTGGTGAAACCGACCGCTTGACCGAGCTGAGCGGCGCGGACGGAAAAATTCAGAGGGGCACCTCCGACAACTTCCCCCGAAGGGAGCACGTCGACCAGCGCTTCGCCAAAGCCTAAAACTAGTTTGCTCATGGGGGTCCTATGGTACGGGGTTCCAAGTCGTTGCGGTTGATTCTTTCGTCTTTCGTCTAGCGTCTACCGTCTGGCGGCACTAGCTACGGTGCTTGCAACTTACTATGAATCGACCAATTTCTGCAACCCAGGCAAAGGGCATGGATAGCGTGGACTTAGCGAGCATCAGCGTCCGCAACTGTTGGAGTGTAGGCTTTAGGCGATTTTGAGAGGCGGTTGGATTGTAGCATTTAGGCAATTGATTAAGAGAGACATGTATAGGAGGGACAAAGATCGGCTAAAGCCTAGACTTCAGCGTTTCCGCCCTGACGTTCGCGGGGGGAATTTGAAGTAAATGCGGCTTTGGGTGGGTTCTCCAAAGGGACCAACTAAGAGATAATCCTGGATTCGCTTGACACCTGATGGGGACCCTCGCGCCAGCAGCGGTGAACCCTTTCAGCTACATTTACTGAGAGTTTTAGGAGTCCGACGCACGATGACTACGCAAATCTTGGCTGCTCGAGCCGGTGAAGTGACTGCCGAAATGAAGTTCGTGGCTGAGCGCGAGCTGCTGCCCGTCGAAACAATCCTGGCGGAGGTGGCTTCGGGAAGGATGGTCATCCCAGCCAATAAGGTTCACGTGCAGGGTCGACTGGAGCCGATGGCGATCGGTATCGCGGCCAAATGCAAGATCAATGCCAACATCGGCAATAGCGCCGTAACCAGCAATGTGGGCGAAGAGCTCGACAAGCTGCACATGGCCGTGCATCATGGTGCGGATACGGTCATGGATCTATCGACGGGCAAAGACATCGATAACATCCGTCGTCGCATTATCGATGCGTCGCCCGTTCCCATTGGCACCGTCCCCATCTATCAGATGCTCGAAGAGCTAGGGGGAAACATCGAGGACATGCGTCCGCAGCACTTCTTGGATATGGTCGAACACCAAGCCAAGCAAGGGGTCGACTATATGACGATCCACTGTGGCGTGAAGCTCGAACACTTGCACCTGACGACGCAGCGAGTGACTGGGATCGTCAGCCGTGGGGGCTCGCTGATCGCCAAGTGGATGATGGTGCATCGCAAGCAGAATCCACTCTACGAATCTTTCGACGACTTGTGCGACATCATGCGCCAATACGATGTGACTTGGTCGCTCGGCGATGGTTTGCGGCCCGGTTCGATCGCTGACGCCTCCGATGAAGCTCAGTTCGCCGAGCTAGACGTGCTGGGGGAGCTGACTGCGCGCGGACAGGCAAACGGTACGCAAGTCATGGTGGAAGGTCCTGGGCATATTCCCATGGATCAGATTCAAATGAACATCGAGCGACAAATCAAAGTTTGCAACGGCGCCCCGTTCTATGTGCTGGGACCACTCGTAACCGATGTGGCCCCTGGGTACGACCACATTACCAGTGCCATTGGTGCGGCCATGGCCGGTTGGCACGGTGCCGCGATGCTGTGCTACGTAACTCCCAAGGAGCATCTGGGCTTGCCCAATGAAGAGGATGTCAAGCAAGGTGTCATCGCGTATAAAATCTCCGCTCATGCTGCCGACGTCGCTCGTGGTCGGCCCGGTGCGCAAGATCGCGACAATGCTCTTTCAAAAGCTCGCTTCGAGTTCGATTGGAAAGAGCAATTCCGTCTGTCACTCGATCCCGAAACGGCTCAGCGCTATCACGACGAGACGCTACCGCAGGACACGTTCAAGAGCGCTCACTTCTGTAGCATGTGTGGGCCGAAGTACTGTTCGATGAAGATCACCGAGGACATTCGCAAGATGGCCAAGGATGGCGAACTCAACGAACTGCTCGTCGAGATAAGTCCCGCCAAATAGCATCTTTGGCGCAGTTTGCGGGCAGAAGGATTCTGCCCACGAATCACGCGACCCGTCGCGAAACAGGAGGAATGGGCAGGCTCGTAAGGAGCCTACAAATCATCATTACTCGATTTTTCCGCCGAGTTGCTCAGCCAGGGAGCGGAGCTTGTGGAACCGGGCAAGCTGGTCTGAGGCGCCGGTCATTTGAACGGACGCACCACTACTGGCTACCAAGCCGGGTAGATCTTGGAACCGAGCGGCACCAGGGAGAAAGTTGGGAGAGCGAATCGAATCGACATCGGCGAAAGCAAAGTCGCTGGCTTCCAGTTGCAAAGACATCTTGGCGGACGGAGTGCTGTCCGGTGGTATTAGGTCTTTGGCGACGAACATTCCGGCGGCTGCCAAGGGCGTTTGAGAACCAACGGCATGCAGTGAAATCTTTGCATCTGGAAACGCTGTGGCGAGATGCTGCAAGGTTAGCCCGAGCTGTTGGGCGCGCTGGGCAAACAGCGGCAAGTTGTAGCCGTAGGTATAGGCGGCGGATAATCGCGGGTTCTCGACGATCTCCTGCGCGACAACTTGTTTGTCTCCATCGACGCTACCCGCTGGGGTATAGCCCGCCAAGCGGACATGGTAAACATCGGTCGTGTCGCCCCGCTCTACGGCAATGCTCAGCTCCGGTGGCTCGAAGTTCGGGCCCATGATGGCTGCATGACTGCTGGATTCTTCGGCGGTGCGGTCTGGCAGATTAGTAGCCGTTGAATCTGTGGCTGGTGCCTGGTCGGTGGTGCTGGGCGTGGCTCGCTCGGCGAGTTCGGTGGTTGGCTGAGCGAATGCGAGGGTTAGCTCCCACTCGGGTAGTTTGGCGTTACGGAACCTGGTATTGGTGCTATCCATTTGGGTAGCCACCGTAGCGGTGGATGGTGTCGTCATCCCCAAGCAGACTCGCCAACCGTCGTGTAGCGTTTGAGCGACTTGCTGGAGTTGTTCCGCATCGCCTTGCAGTTGTCCACTCATTTGCGCATCGATTATTTCGGCCCAAAGTTTCAGAAGCTTGCGTTCGAAGGCTTCGCCACCTACAGGCTGGGGGTGCTCGGCATCCCAGACGGTTAGTTCATCGCGCAGCGCGATGTCAAAATCGCGTTCCAGCACGGGCTTGTCGAAGCCGAGTCCAAAGTGCTCGTTGACCCAACCATATAGGGCAACGCGGCTGACGTGGTTAAAATTGTGTTCGAAATGAAGGGCGGGAAACAGGGCCACTTTGTCTTTGGCCCCGAAGAGACCGTAGAGTTGTTGCAATTGTGGAAAGCCATCGCTGGGCATGGTACGCGTCCAGTCGTTGGCGGCGGTCATGCCCAATGGACGCGGTGCGATGAGTGCAGCCATTTCGACATTGCCTGTGCCGATGCGGAGCAGACTCGCGTTTTCGCAGGTACAGCCACCTTGCATGCCAGTGCTGACCATGACGGCGGGAAAGGCCAATGCGATGCGCTCGTCGACGGCGGCCCCTACAAACGTCTGCGTCCCGCCGCCGCTCGCCCCCGAAATGCCGATGCGATGGGGATCAACGTCGGACAGCGTGAGCAACATGTCGATCGCCCGTTGGGTAGCCAGCGTTTGTAGTCCAGCGATCGATTGACTATAGGCTTCCGCGCGCGGACTATACAGCAGCCAACCGCTGTCGTCGACTTCGCTGGCGGCAGGCTGATTGGCGAAGCCGTGCGCGCGCTGCATGTTGATCTGCTGGCTATCGCAGTTACCGAGCATGTCCCACTGGAAGACGATGCAACCCATGCGCGCTAACTGGACGCAGCGGGCTTGGTAGTGATTCCGAGCGGCGTTTTCAAAGCGTTCCGACCCGTCGGCCAGCAATTGTTTGACTGCGTCTGGGCTCGCGTCAAAAAAACGAGCGTTCACCCAATGGCCGTGCGGAGCGAGTATTGCAGGGAGCTTGGCGTCGGCGGGAATCTGTTGGGGCCGATAGAGGTTGCCAGTCACCACCAAGCCAGGCAAACTTTCGAATGTCACTTTATCGATCGTGTAGTCATCGCGCTCGACGCGACCGTAGATCTGAGGTGCGACGGAGTCGAGCTGTGGAGCTGGGAACACTCCCAAGGCGACTTGGAGTTGCAGTTTGAGATCTTTCGCGCGAGCTTGCCACGCTTCGAGCGATGCTGGCGGAGTGAATGGGCAGTGCGAGTTTAAATCACGCAGCGCCGTTTCGTCGGTTTGAGCTATTGCGGTTTGAGCCGGCAGTATGGGCGTGCAGAACAGGAGCAACAGGCAGATGATTGAGGCAAGTTTCGGCATGGTAGGGTTCTCGTGAGGCTGAGTTAACACTCGTTTATTGCCCACGAATCACGCTAATGAACGCGAATCTCATGAGCAGATGCTTGAGATAGTCTAATCGAATCAGTGGAGGGCTGCGCCATATGTCATATGTCATATGTCATTTGAAATCTGAAATCTGAAATCTGAAATCTGAAACGGCGACGCGCGATAGATCGGCGGAGCGAACAGCGACTATGGCATGGGCGGAACCACATACACAAACACAGTACCTCCACTTTACACTCACGTGCTGTCGTATGCATCAACTCCCAGCTCCCAACTCCCAGCTCCTACTCTACCGCCTCGCTCCTAACCGCTGGCTGGTGGGGTTCGAATACTGTGCGGCGTTTTTGTTCGGCGTGCTTGATGGCGTCGAGGGCTTGCTGATACGACGTTTCCTGTAGGCGCACGGTTGGCTGGCCGTGTTCGGTCTGACGCCGCAGGTATTGCCCGTCGGGTTGCAATTGCCACGAATTGGACGTGTCGCGAAAGGCCGTGTCGAGCATGTTGATCAAGCGTCGTTTGCATACCAGATCGTCCACTGGGATCAGCAATTCGACGCGACGATCCAGATTGCGAGGCATCCAGTCGGCGCTGCTTATAAAGGCTAGGTCGTCACCGCCGTGGTGGAAGTAAACGATGCGAGCGTGTTCGAGGATGCGGTCGACAATACTGACCACCGTGATGTTTTCGCTCAGGCCAGGTACGCCGGGTCGCAAACAACAGATGCCGCGGATATTCAACCGAACGGTGACCCCTGCTTGTGAAGCGCGATATAGGGCTTCGATCAGCGCGGGGTCAACCAGGGCATTGAGTTTGACCATGATCAAGGCTCGCTGCCCCTGTTTCTTGCGTTCGATTTCGGCATCGATTAGTCCGATGATTTTCTTTCGCAGCCCGATCGGTGCGGCGTCGAGCACGTGGTATTGTTGCGGTTGACTGTAGCCAGTGATCGCGTTGAAAAACGCGCTGGCGTCCGTTCCTATTTCATCGCTACAGGTAAAATAACTGACATCGCTGTAGAGTCGTGCGGTGGCCTCGTTGTAATTGCCGGTGCCGAAGTGCATGTAGCGCACGATGCCACGCGGCTCACGACGAACGACAATACAAATCTTGGCGTGTGTCTTGAGGTTCTTCACGCCGTAGATGACTTGCACCTGCGCCTCTTCGAGCTCTTGAGCCCATTCGATATTACGGGCTTCGTCGAAGCGAGCTTTGAGTTCGACGATGGCGGTGACGTACTTGCCGCGCTCGGCCGCTTTGCGCAGGGCAGCCACGATGGGACTATTGCGACTGGTGCGATAGAGGGTTTGCTTGATGGCTAGTACGTCGGGATCTTCGGCGGCTTCTTCGATCAAGCGGACAACTGGACTGAAGCTCTCGTAGGGGTGGCTCAGCAGGATATCTTGTTCGGCGATGGTCGAGAACATCGACTGGGTGGGGTCGATCAAAGGGCTGCGCTGAGGATTCCAGGGAGTATCGCGTAGGTGATCGAAGCCCTCGAGCCCGTTGAATTGCATGAAAGCCGACAAGTCGAGTGGGGCGAGGCTGCGCGTCGTTTGTGGGTCGCCGACTTGCAGGGCTTTTTGCAGGAAGGCTACGGTCTCAGGGGGGGCTTGGGCATCGATATCGAGCCGCACGCATTCTGCCGTCTTGCGCTGTTGCAGAAGTTCCTTCATGCCGTGCAGCAGATCCGCGGCCGAATCCTCTTGGATGCTCAAGTCAGCGTTGCGCGAAATGCGAAAGGTGGTGGTTGAGAGGATTTGCTCGTTCCCGAAGAAGGAGCTGGCAAAGTTGCTGACGACATCCTCGAGCAGGGCGAATGAAAAGCCCTGTTCCGAGGGCAGAGTCAACACGCGTGGCAGTGCGCGGCCGAGCGGTATGATGGCGAAGCGATAGGCCGCCTCGTCGGCTTGGCGTTTAGGTTTGGGGATGCTGAGCTGCACGCAAACATACAACGCATGATTGACCAGTAGCGGGAATTCGTCCGAGGCATGGACGGCCATGGGGCTCAGGACGGGTAGGATCTCTTCGTCAAAGATTCGGTTGGCCGCTTCGTGGTGTTTCACCCCAGCAGTACTGATCTCCACGCGTTCGATACCATGCGCGGCCAGGGCCGGTTCGAGCTCATCGAGAAAACAGGTGTACTGTCGCGCAATCATCTGCGTGGTGCGCTCTCGAATGGCATCTAGCTGCTCGGTAACCGACAGTCCCGATTGGTCGGTCGAGGCGACTGCGGCTTGATGTTGCAGTTGAAGCCCGCCCACGCGGACCATGAAAAACTCGTCGAGGTTACTGCTGGTGATGGCCAAGAACTTGAGCCGTTCAAGCAGCGGCACGTTGGGGTTGATCGCCTGCTCGAGGACTCGTTGATTGAATTCAAGCCAACTCAATTCGCGATTGATATAGTTCTCAGGTTGCAGGGCCATCTTTTTTCGGGTCTGTTCGGATTGAGTGAATGAGCGATTAGGATTTGTTCGAGGTACCGGAAGACGTCGAAGTCAATTGCTGGCGTATCCAAGCGGCGGCTCCGACGGTGGCAGCGTCATCCCCCAGCTTTGCCGCGCGGACTTCGAATTGATCTCGATAACAATCGAACACATTGCGTTTGGCGACTTTCTGAACCTCTTTGACAAGCAGATCGGGCATGGCTTCGACGAGACCGCCTCCCAGAATGATGCAATCCGGACAGATCAGCAAGACGACGTTGGCGACGGCCTGGCCAATAATCTCGCACGCCTCTTGGACCACTTTGAGTACTTGGGTATCCCCCTTGTTGATGGCTTCAGCAATCACCTTGCTTCGGATTTCGCTGAGTTCGGTCCCCGCCTGCTTGAGTAGATTAGGGGCTTCGCCACGATAAGCCAGCTTGGCCAATTCGCCAGCGATGGCCAAGCGGCTGGCTTCGGTCTCCAGCGTGCCGGTCATGCCGGTGGCACCTATGCGCGGCGAGCTGCTGATTTTGATGTGCCCGATCTCCATACAACTGAGCAGCTTTCCACGTAGAATTTGCCCATCGTAAACGCAAGCGCCCCCGATACCGGTTCCTGGGAAAATGCCCACGGCTGAGCGGGCACCCTGTGCGGCGCCAGCATGAAATTCGCCGTAGAGGCCCGCGTCGACATCATTCAAAACGGCTACATGGCACTTGAATTGATCGCTCAATATTTTTCCCAGTGGAACATTCTCCCATCCCAAGTTGAACGCCACTCGCACAATTCCCTTGCGCCAATCCCCCTTGTCCCACTCGACTGGGCCTGGGCAACCGATGCCTATGCCGGCTAGTTGTTCCAGGGGGACTTGGTGCGCTTCCATCAGCTTGGTGATGATACTCTGAATGCGATCTACATTTTCGTTGACTCCTTGCTCGCTGCGAGTTCGCTTACGCTGCGAGTCGACTATTTTGAGTTTGTCGTCAAATAGGGTGCACTGCATCTTGGTTCCCCCGAGATCGAAGCCGATCCAGTAGCGGGGTTTTTCTTCAGTTGTCACGAACGGGTTTTCCTAATAATGTGGCCCGACGCTCCGCCGTCGTATGCTTTCGCTGCCACGAACGCGTTTTCCTGCTGGAGTGGGAGGCCTGCCTTGAACTTGCTGGACGGTCCATTGTGACCCAATAACCGCCATTCGCAACAGGCATGAGCCTGCTTTGGGGTGGGCTGTTAGTCGCAATAAAGCAGCGCGACGGTCTCCACCGAGAATTGCGGTGGGGGCCGCCGTGCTACGTTGGTTGCGGCGGGGACCGCCATGCTAGGTGAGGCTCGTGCGCTGAGGATAAGCTGCCGAGTGAAGTCCTAGGTCTTAACTAACTGCTTTGGCCGCGACCGGGACGCCGTTCTTTCGTGGCGGTTGAAAGGAATGGCGCAGCTCTTGCGACAAGCGTCCGGCGGTCTCGATCAGCAGTTGGGCTATCGGGGCAATTCGCTGATCGGTGATGCGTACGGAAGGGCCAGAAATGCCGATGACAGCGATTGTCGAATCGGACAGAGTAACTGGCGCGGCCATGCACCGCACCCCCGGTTCGTGCTCTTCGTCGTCGAACGCGTATCCTTGACGGCGTATCTCGTTCAAGTGTAGAGCTAATTCCTGTGAGTCGGTTATCGTGGCTGGCATCATCGGCGTTAGCTCGTCTGGCATCGGCAGCGAACAGAAAGCCAGCAAGGCTTTTCCTACGGCCGTACAGTGCATCGCGACTTGCCGCCCCACTCCACCGACCACTCGTAGCGATGAGGCTATCTCGACATCTTCGACGACCAGAGCCTTTCCCGAGGCGTGAACGGCCATGTGGGCCGATTCTCCGGTCGCCACTGCCAGTTGTTCTAAGTAGGGGAGTGCGCGCTGGCGGAGTGCCAAGCGATGGTCGATTTCACAGCCTATCTGAACCAAGCGTTTACCTACGATCAGCCGCCTCGAACTGCCTGCGTTGTCGAGATATCCGTGCTGGATCAGGGTGCGAGCCAACCGCGAGGCCGAGCTCTTGTCGATTTGAAGCATGGTCGCGAGTTCACTGACTCCCACGGAGCGGTTCGAGTTCCAGACGTAATCGATCATGTCAAGTCCACGGGCCAATGCCTTAATTTCACTCATCGCGCAAACTCACTTTGTTGCTTATTATGCAACTTTATTAAATATTAACGAAGATTTGGGATGGTTTGTTGACCTTTACGCAATTTATTATAATAATGCAAGTCAGTCTAAAGTGCGACGGCATTCGCCATTCGTACGATTTTCTTTTCCCACTTATTAGTATGGAGAGCAGGCTTATGTCGCGTTACGGGTTCAAGCGTGCATTCACGTTGGTTGAGTTGTTGGTGGTCATTGCGATCATCGGTATTTTGGTTGGTCTGTTGTTGCCCGCAGTGCAAGCTGCTCGGGAAGCCGCACGTCGCATGCAGTGCAGCAACAATCTGAAGCAACTTGGGTTGGCGTTGCACAACTACGAAAGTACCTACAAGAGGTTTCCTACGGCCAGTGGGGGCACAGGCTGCCGCAGCAGCAGCGCGTGTCCGACCGCCACTACCGGTCGCTCCAGAATTAGTGGACACGTCTGGCTGGCGCCGTTCATGGAGCAAACTAATTTTTATAATCTGTACCAGGCCTCGCCCTCGGCGGCTTGGAGCAATAACCCCTATTGGGCAACGCAGATGCCGGCTTTGGCCTGTCCCTCGGACCTGCAGACGCCCACTCGGGCCAACATGGCAATAACCAACTACAGCTTCTGTGGTGGCGATGCGGCGACCACCATGTGTTCCAATAATGACGAAGACCCGAGTAATGTACGCGATTGCTCGAATCCACGCGGACTGTTTGGCCATTACTATTTTGCTAAGATGGGCGATATGGTCGACGGCACCAGCAACACGATCGCTATGTCCGAAAGTCAGACTGCTCCAACTAAAGGTGGCAATCGACTTGGGAATGCTGCGACTACCGGAGGTGAAGTTGGCGCTACACCGTTGACCTGTCGAGCAACCTTTGTCAATGGAGTTTACACGGTTGCCACAGTCCAGGACGATGGCAATCGGGGTGGTCGTTGGTCGGATGGAGCTGCGTTCTTCACTCGTTTCAATACGATGTTGCCTCCCAATGGACCTAGTTGCGTAGAGCAAGGCAATCACTGGTTGGGTGGTATGTACAGCGCCGGTAGCTATCACACTGGCGGTGTGCAAGCTGTCTTTGGTGACGGCTCAGTCCACTTTATCTCGCAGAACATTGATGCGGGCAATCAAGCCTCGCCTCAGGTCCTTTCGGGCCCAAGCCCTTACGGCGTGTGGGGTGCATTGGGTTCCAAGGCTGGTGGTGAAGTGGGCACTTCGCTCGAGTAATCAGGCAAGCGGGTCTCTTTGAGACTTGAAAACTACGGCTGCGGGGTGAGAGCAGCGATTGCAGCTCTCGCCCCGTGTGCGCCAGACTGGTCATACAATTAGTTTGCTCACTAGAAATCGGAGAGTTTTGTGAAAGCCTTGTTGTTCAGCCTGTCGTTGGGGTTGCTGTGTTTGACTGGGTGTGGTTCCGACGAGGATGAATGGACTGCGAAACGTCCAAAACTCTATCCTGCTGGGGGCGTGGTCACATGGAACGGCGAGCCAGTGGAAGGTGCCGATGTGCAGTATGTCTCGCAATCGCTCGATGTGGGAGCTCTGGGCACGACCGATGCTCAGGGTAAGTACAAGCTTACGACCTATAAAGACAACGACGGCGCGGCCGAAGGAACGCACAAGGTTGTAGTTACCAAGCGGATATACGAAGAAAAACCGTCAAAATATCATACCCCCGACGAGCCTTCCATGTTGCTGGTTCCGAAGGATTTGCTCCCCAAGAAGTATTCCAAAGTTGCGACTACCGATATCGAAGTTAGTGTCTCAACCACGGGGCCCAACGAGGAAACGATTGAATTGAAGGGCAAGTAGCCCTAGGCAAGCACTGCTAAGCAATTAGACTGCCAAGCTAGGTTCTTCACCCTGCTTGGCTTTTTTGCTTGGATGGTCCTGTGCGTTATCCCCAATTGTTTCTGAACGTGAAAAAGGCTCGCAGCTTCAAAGGTTACCATCCGTGGGTGATGGATCGTTCGGTGATCGAGCCAGCGGCTCCTTTGACAGCCGGTGAGACCGTCGAACTGTTGTTTCCCGATGGTCGCTGGATTGGACGCGGCGTCTACAACCCTCACAGTCGCATTCGCGTGAGGCTCTATCAATGGGATGCGGGCGCCGAGTTGGATGCCGCATGGTGTCAGACCCAACTAGCGCGGGCCGTAGCCTTGCGCACCGCGCGCGCTGCGGTGCACGGCCAGTTGTCGGCTGTGCGGCTGGTCAACAGCGAAGGGGATGGCCTCAGCGGATTGGTGGTCGACCGATTTGGTGAGTATCTGGTAGTACAGATTACATCGCAGGCCATGTTGAATTGGTTGCAGCCGATCACCGAGTGGCTGGTCGAGCACTTGCAGCCCAAGGGTATCCTGTTGCGGATGGACCCTCGCACCGCTTCCAGTGAAGGGATGGAGCCGCGCGAAGAGGTGCTATGGGGCGAATCGCCGAGTGGTCCGATCGAGATCGTCGAACACGATGTGCGTTTGAAAATCGATCTATTGAGTGGTCAAAAGACCGGCTACTATTTGGACCAGCGCGCCAATCGTCTACGCGCCGCGCAGTGGGTCGCAGAAGGTCCACTGCTCGACGTCTGTTGTTATTTGGGCGGTTTTTCTTTGACGGCAGCCCGCTGGGGCAAGGCGACTCGGATCATGGCCGTTGATTCAAGCATTCGCGCCTTGGAACAAGCCGATGAGAATGCGAAGCTCAACGGTTTCGACAACGTTGACTTTGTACAGGCGGACTGTTTCGATTATTTGGAGCACTTGTCGCAAGAGAAGCAGCAGTTCCAAACCGTAGTTCTCGACCCACCGCGCATGGCCAGCAATCGCGCGCAAGTCACCGCCGCGCTGCGCGCCTACTATCGCTTGAATCTATCGGCAGTCAATGTGCTTCAGCCCGGCGGTATGCTCGTCACCTGCAGTTGCTCCGGGCGCGTCGAGCGGAGCGACTTCGCGGGGATGTTGGCTTCCGTAGCGAGGCGCGCCGGACGATCCGTGCAGATTGTCGAAGCGTTTGGAGCCGACTTCGATCATCCCGTAGACGTCAATTGTCCCGAGACCGAGTATTTGAAGTGCTTCATTTGCCGAGTCAGATGAACGCTACGCTATTTGAACGTAGCTGGCCTCTGCGTGTGCCGAAGTAGGCGAAAAAAAATGGTCAGGGCATGCCGCTCCATCGTCACACCTTGACCATTATATTGCGGGTACGAAGGCTAGCTTCGAACCGCTCCCAATCCATGGTACTACTCTCATCGACAAAGGACGCGCGGTCGCTTCAATCAACTTGGCAAAGATTTCGACAATCAGCCCGCCAGTTAGCGGTAAATCTGTAGCGAACAGGTTAAACGCAATTCGGCGGAGGACCGCCGTGCTACATTCCGACGGTTAGCGGTAAATTGGTAGCGAAGGGAGCTGAGCTACGTTGTTCACGTCGGTTTTGACGAGTTGCTCAGGAGCGGAGCCTGGCGTCATTTGAGCCGAGTCAGCGTAAGCGGGGGCGGCGGGTCCGTCGGCGTCGCACGGCGCCGCAATGCTGGGGCAGGAGTTGCATGGCTCGCAGCCCATGGGTGCAGTTGAGAACCCGCCGGTATAGCGATTGCGGCGGACCTGTGGGTGTTGTGCACAGACGGTGCAAGGACCGCTGACGGTGGCACAGCCGGAACGGCAAGTTGAGTGGCCGGCCAAGCGGGCCCACATGCGAGCGCATTCGGCGGCGCGCTGTTGTGGGTAGCCGTCCCACAGTCCAGCTACGCATTGTTCGCGCAACAACCAGTCGGCGACGGCATTGGGCGTATGGGGGGATGTGCCCCAGTCGATAGGAGTCGTGGCGCAATGTGGGATGCTGCCGAGTGTAGCTTGGTCGATGATCGTATCCACTACCGAAGAATTGCGTCGATGGTGCAGACCGACCGGGATGGACGCAGCGTCATCGGTATCCAACTCTTGCGTGAGCGTACTTCGCTTGGAAGCCTGAGATTGGGGAGCCCGGGAGTTGGAGGGCAGATCGCTTTCGAGCAGGCTTTGTTCTTCGGTCAGCAGGTTCGACGAGTTGTCGGAGATGGCAGGCTTTGGCTCGACCGTCGGCAGATCTTCTGAGAAGTAGTCGAACGGATTGGGGATCGCTATCTTTGAAGTCGACTCCTGAGAATCCTCAGTGGTGTCTGCGAAAGGATCCAGGTTATTCAGTTCGGTTCGGTCGGACACCAAGCGTGGTGCCGAAGGTCTTGTCTCCGAACGCAGGATTTGTACTTGGGCAAAGGTGGGCGAGAATGCGCAGCAGGAAAGTGCCGCCACAGTCAGCAGTGTTAGTTTTTTCATTTTGGAGGTACCCTCAGCGCGAATATGTGATTAGGCCGATCCTTGGCGATGGTCGCAACAAAAGGGCACCACGAACGGATCCCTGGAAATGGTCGAATCGAGCCATCGAAGCTGCGAGGCTGGTGTCGCAGTGGGCATCGTTGGTGCACTGCTAGCTATCATCGTCAATCGCTAGCAATAGATGGGAGGCAAGCTCCGCAAAACCGACTAGCTAAGCTCGATGCCATGCTTGACAAGCGGACGACAGCGGTCGAGGCATTTTCGTAGAGTTGTCCGTTCACACCGGCTGCAAGGATTGTCGCGATCAGGAGGGGCTCGAGCGTGCTGCTTGAAGCAATCGCTGGCGAATCATGTACAACCGCGTGCTCTCTTCGATCTTTTTGCCAGTCATGTCGGTTACGTAAAATACGTCGACGACCTGATCGATATGCGTGCTGATCTTGGCGAAGTGCAAGATCAATTGCATGTCGAACAGCACTTTCGATACGGCATACAGCAGTCCCATGCGGTCGTATGCGAACAGCGTAATGATGGTGTGGCTATCCGAGGTGCTATTGTCAAATCTAACTTGCGTGGGTTGAATCTCTAGGTTCGGGGTCCCCTTACTCTTACCGAAGTTCCATTTTTTGGGGAAGCTGGGAGCAGCCGTGTTGTTGGGATCGAGGGCCGAATTGATCTTGCGGCAGACGGCGTCGATGCGGGCCTGTGGAGGTGGCCCCTCGAACTCTTGGTCTTCGACGATAAAGCGATCCCAAGCGATGTCGCCGGGCTGGGTATGGATGTCGGCAGCGTTGATCTGCAGCCCCATGCTCGACAGCGCGCCGGTGATGCGATGGAAAGTGCCGATGGGTCGACCGCTTTGTCGAGTGGCAATGGTATATTCCACCGCCTGTTGTGGTTCGATGTACTTGCCCCAAGCCAGCGAGTGCTCTGTATCGAGCTGCCGAAGGTTGGCCAGTTCGGCAACGGCCACATGAGGTGTGGTGCGCATCAGGTAGCCGATGGGCAGCGCTTCGATTTGGCTACGCCACCAAGTCAATTCCTCTTCGTCTGTCGTATTTGGGGCAGTTCGCAGGATCACTTCACGGCGATGCGCGATCTCGCCCCGAAAGCCCTCACCCAGCTTGTCGTCGCGGAAGTGAGAGTCGGTTTGGTGGTAGAGTTGCAGGAGCAAGTCGACTTTCCATTGATTGACCACATCCGGGCCAACGCTCGCCAAGTCGGCATAGGTAAGCAGCAACAGCAACTGCAGACGTTCGCTCGAGCCGACAATGGCAGCGAATTTGACCGCCGCTTCACGATTGCTCAAATCGAAGCGGAAGGCGGTATTGGCCAGCAGCAGATGCTGATGGACCAGGAACATTAGGGTCTCTTTATCCTGTGCGCTCAGGCGTAGTCGCTCGGCAGTTCGTTCGGCGATTTGTCGGCCCAGCTCGCTGTGGTCTTCGGCATAGCCCTTACCGAGGTCATGAATCAACAGGGCGAGGTGGAGGATTCTCTTGTTTTTCAAGCCACGATAGATAATTCCCAGCAGACCATTGTCGCTCTCCAAATCGGTCACACATTCCACGGCGCGGATTGAGTGGGCGTCGACCGTATACTTGTGGTACTGATTGAACTGCAGCAGGCAGCGCGCGTGGGTCATTTCCGGAATGATTTGTTCGAGCACGCGTAGTTCATGTAGTCGCCGCAGTTGCTCCGCCAGATTCCCCGAGCTCGACATCAGCTCTAGGAAGCGTTGAATGGTGACGCGATCGATTTCGGTAATGTGTCGAGTGAGCATGGCCGAGCGTATTTCGCGCCAGGTTTGGTGTTCGATCGGCTTAGAAAAACGGCTGGAGACTGCCATTAATTCGAGTACTGCTGCCGGATCGCGGCGCAGTCGCTCCAGCCCTGACTGGGTAGCCCAAACGTTTCGCCAGCCGACGCGATAGTCGCGCTGCACGGGAATGCCCAGGGTGTGTTCGATGGACAGTGCGACTGGGGATTGCCACTTGGCAGCTTCGGCGAAGTGCGCGCTGCAGTAGCGGATCTCACTGGTGTGCTCGAAGTACTCCTTCATGAATTGCTCGACCGGCAGAATTCCGTCGGCGCCAGTGAAGCCGCTCCACTTCGCCAAACGCATTTGCAGGCCGCGGTCGAGCTGGTCCTGCAGTTTGCCAGCTTCAAAGTGCATTTGGTTGCGCAGGCGGAGCAAGTACTGAAAGCCACGCCGCAGTGTTTGGTAGTCCTCCATGGCCAGGTGTCCGAGCCGATCGAGCTTCTCTAGGTCGCATTCACCGTATCGAGCAAAGCCAATCCAGCGGATCCATTGTATGTCGCGCAGCCCACCGCGCGAGCGTTTGATGTTGGGCTCAAGCAAAAAGACAGTCTCGCCATACTTTCGTCGCTCATTCCAGCGGGCTTGTTCGATGGCTCGAATCAGTTTCTTACTGCGCCGACGTGCACCTAGGCGCAGCCCGCGCATGTAGCGTGAGAAGAGTTCAACGCTTCCTGCGAGCATGCGACTTTCCACCAGTGAAGTAAACACCGTCGCATCGCTCCAGGCTAGCTTAAGAGCTTGCGCCGGAGTCCGTAGGGAAAAACCGAGTTGGCAACCGGCGTCGACGATCCACTGGCTGAGCGGTTTGGCTATGGAAGCCGCCTGAGCCGCGTGTTCCTTCGGATGCAACAGCATCAGATCGACATCGGAGTAGGGGGCCACATCGCGCCTGCCGTAGCCGCCGTGGGCCACCAGGGTGAATTGGCCAGCCAGATCGGTCAGCCCGTTCTGAGCCAACGCGGCCTCGAATAGATCGAGAATGATCGTATCGAGTAGATCGGTCAAATGAACGCAGACCTGCACGCTGGGCGAGCCGCTGTCGTGCTGGGCGCGCAGCTTGACGCGTCCTTCCTTGAGACGATTTCGAGCTTGGATCACCGCCGGTGGCAAGCCACCTGCCATCGCCATTTAGTGCCTCACTTAAAGGGCTTCCTCTCCCGTTTCACCTGTGCGAATGCGGATGGCATTGCTCAGCTCGGTTACAAAGATCTTACCATCGCCGATTTGGCCCGTCTGTGCATTCTGTAAGATGGTATCGATTACGATTTGCAAGTTGGCGTCGGTGCAGATCACTTCAATCTTTACTTTCGGTACAAAGTCGACCGCATACTCGGTACCTCGATAGATCTCCGTATGTCCCTTCTGACGACCGAAACCTCGCACTTCGCTGACCGTCATGCCATGAATACCCTGTTCCGTAAGGGCATTCTTGACATCTTCCAATTTGAAGTGACGCACGATGGCTTCAATTTTCTTCATTCGTCGATCTCCGAGGGTTGTCGGCGCTGCGGGCCATCGATTGGCCGCTTTCAGCGATGGTTTTTCGTTGATTGTTTTGGTGTCGTGGTTCTGCGAGCCACTGAGGATTCGTTCTGCCACGATGAGGGCGACCGGTAGGCAATGGCATCAGTCTACTCTTTTCCCGGCAGGCGCGAAAGCGGATTGCCGTTGATCCCCAAAAAGACTGATCCTAGTGCTTCCACCATTTCATTTTGGGGTTGAGCGTAGTGGACGAGGTTACGAGTCCCTAACGGTTGACGATTCAAAAGGACTCGCGGGCCTCGTCCACTACGGACTTGTCGGCCTGGTCCAAACCGTCTCGGCGACTTCTGCTGCGACGTTCACATAGCGGGCAACGACAAACAATAAATCGCTGAGTCGATTGAGGTAAATCACAATCAGGCGACAATCGTGGATATCGACGGCGTGCGACAGTCCAACCACTTTTCGCTCGGCGCGACGGCAGACTGTGCGCCCCAAGTGAAGTGTAGCGGCGGCCGAACTGCCGCCTGGTAGTATAAAATGCTCTAATGTTGGAAGTTGTGCGTCGAGCCGGTCGATCCACTGCTCGAGCTCAGCAATTCGCTGCTCGGTCAATAAACACATGCCGTGCTTAACCGGATCGGGGGTCGCCAGCTCCGCTCCAATCGAAAATAGATCGCCCTGCACGCTGCGTAAGAACTCTTGCAGTACGTGGCCGTCTGGGTTGTCCGAAGCTTGCGACGATGCGCAATACGCCGCACTCGAACGAGATGTCGACGAAGCGGTGCGTGGTATAACTTCTGACAGTGTCGCCACGGCCAACCCTAGCACCGCGCACAATTCATCCACGGCACCGTAGGCTTCGATGCGTGGGTGGTCTTTGTTAACACGTGGCCCCGCAAACAGCCCCGTCGTTCCGCAGTCGCCCGTCTTAGTGTAGATCTTCATTTTAGATCGCTCTTAGTTCTTAGTTCTTAGTTCTTAGTTCTTAGTTCTTAGTTCTTAGTTC
>JADYZV010000040.1 GCA_020852965.1 Pirellulaceae bacterium
ATGTCGCTACGCAATATCGTCTCGCGTTTGCCTTCGGTCGAGAGCAGCGTGATGCTGCTACCGGTTTCCGTATCCAACATACCGGTCTGAAGGCGGCCATCCACGGTTAAGACTCCGTAAGTCAAGTACTTGGCTTCGACGGACGCATTGGGATCTAAGATCGCCGTAAGCATGGCTACCGAAGACTTGTCGGTCAACGCGGTAAGATTGGGGCCTACGTCGTGGCCTACGTCGCCAAGCCGATGACATGCTGAACAGTTCTTTTGAAAGGCAATCTTTCCGCGTCCTGCGTCGCCTTCTAATCCCAATACCGGCTGGTAATCCTCAATGGTCTGCTTTCGATCCGACTGGCCAGCTGTGGCAAACAACTTGTCCCATTCAGCAGCAAGCACAGTATCTTTGGTCGACAACAAACGCTGGCGCATGGCTGGCGAAATTTCAGCCAGCGATACTTGGTTCGACTTGATTTGGGCCAACAACGTCATGGCCCAGCCGCTACGACTGCTCACTACATCTAACACTCGAGCTTTAAGTAACGGGCTATACGAACGCCAGCCCGCCAAAAGCACAACGGCAACTTGCCCATCGGATTGCTCCGCCAGTCGACGGATAACCGCCAACTGCATGTCGACTGCGGACTGTGGAACGAGCAATTCGGCCAGAAACCGTAGCTCGCTCGAATACCTTTTGGGGTGTCTGAGCATCAGATCAAACGCTGCCATGCGAACCGAAGCTGCGTTCGATTCATCCCCGGCGATGGACATCGATTTTGCAATGAGCTCATCGACGGATGCTAGACTCGTTTCACTCAAGTGGACTCGAACGTCCTGATGACGAAATCCATCCAGCAGGCGCGCGAGGCCAGCGAGCTGCCATGGCTGATAAGCATCGTTCTCGGCCGTACAGGCTAACTTGACGACTTGGTCGATCGCACCTGCGTCACCCATTGCAGCCACTTGGCTGAAAAGTTGCAAACGCACGTCGCCAACCGCTTGAGGCTCCGGCTGCTGCGAAGCTTGCCGCACAAAGGAAAATAGTACCTCGGTGATATTGTTTGCGTTGAGTGAACTCATCACATTGGCAACAATGAACGGCTCACCTGCTGAATCCGTAGCCAGCTTGGCAAGCATACTCGCAGCGAGCGGACCCTCGAATGCGCCCAGCGTGGCGGCGAGCTGCAGACGGACTTTGAGGTCGGGATCAGCGGCCAACGGCACGAGGCTATCCACGCTCACTAGTTCGCTGGTCGCCAGCCGCACCGCTTGCCGCCGCACCCCTGCATGGGCATCGGACAAGCCTGCCTTCAATACACTCGAAGTCAATGCTTCCAGCCCATCGAGCGTACACATGGCGTGTAGCCGCGCAAGCGGATTCGAGCAGTTACTAACCATTTCGCCGAGCGCTTCGCAGACCGACAAGTCTCGCTTGCGAACCAGCAATTGCTGGGCCGAGTCGCGTTGCCAAACATTGGCGCTATCCAGAGCGGCAACTAGCTCAGTCGTCGACAAACCAGCCAGTCGCGTCGCAATGCGGTGCTCACTCCCCTTGGGGACGATCCGATAGATGCGTCCCCGATCCTCACCCGATCGAAAATGGGGACGAAGCTCTTCCTTACCTTCAGGTGGCAACCAATCGGGGTGCTCGATCATGTAGCGATACATGTCCACAACCCACAACCCACCATCGGGACCCGTACGAACCATCACCGGCCGGCACCAACGATCCTCGCTGGCAAAAAAGTCGATCACGGACTCCGCTGGATCGCGACGAAAACCGAAACTGACGCCATCGTCATAGATGATATTGTGCTGTACCAAGTTATGAAACGGTTCGCAAGTAAACGCGTTCTGTTCGTGATCCTTTCGCGCGAACAGCCGATCATCGCAGTAGATCATCCCCGAACAGGCAGAAGTAAATCGGCCGGATTCATTGAAACTATGAAATCGCTTCTGGGGAGCTTTGGCGGGGTAGACCAGTGGGTTGAGCGGCGTTACGACTTGAACAATTGGATCGGGGGGAGCAAAGTGTGGATTGCGTCGGATGTCTTGATCGGCCAAAACATAGTGCCACAACGGACGACTGTTCTGAACGCCAAACCAATTGCCCCACTCGTCTCGATTTCGCCCATACTGCGATGGTCCACTTTGTGGATCAATCTCGCCGGTATCGGGGCGAATGCGAAAGTCGCGGCTGCCAACTTGGTGTGTCTCACCGGTGATCGTGGAAGTGATCTTATTCTCGCTACCATAGCCTGCGTGATGGCTACCACTAGCACAGTAGACCCAATTGTCTAATCCCAGTCGCAGCCCGTTGACTCGAAGCTGTTGGTTCCCCTCCAAGAATCCCGTAAACAGAACTCGTTGCACATCGGCACGCCCGTCGCCCGTACTGTCCTCTAAATACAAGATGTTTGGAGCGGCTGTGACCAATATTCCCTTGTTCCATACCAATATGCCGTTTGGAAAGGAGAGATCTTCGGCAAAAACATTCGAGGTTTCATAGTATCCGTCATCATCCTGGTCTTCCAAGACGCGCACGCGGCCTCCCGCTTTTCCATTGCCGTCGATGCCCAACGGGTAGTCCGCCATCTCGACGACCCAAAGTCTTCCGTCGGGTCCCCAGTCGATAGCGACTGGGTCTAAGACTTGCGGCTCACTGGCGACCAGTTGAACTTCAAATCCATCCCGCACATGGATTGACGCCAGCGAGTCACTGGGGGACAGAGGGTGCGACTCATCCGCCACAGTGGCTTGTAAAGATTCGCTGGTCTGTGAAAAGCCGACAGGCATATTGATGATCAACAGCAGCGCACACAAAGCATATTTCATAAGACGCACTTCCGAACGACTGATATTGTGATGATTGAAACGTCCACCAGTATAGCCACGCGGTATGCACTCCTGGAATGTGGCCCAACGCTCCGCCGTCGGATTCCCCTTGCGTTCACTAAACTTTGGAGTGCACCGAGTTCTCGGAGCTTTGGCCTGGCGAGCGACACACCGCGTATGAGAACGCTAACGGTGGAAAACAAGTTGGTAGTGCTCCTGGCTGTAGTGCTTGCATAGAATTGTATCTCAGTGCAGGATGTCCTCGCGTCCATCCGCACCGGTGACCCAACCTTTCCAGTTGATGTGAACTTTGGGGAAGGCCAAAGCGGGGATGAATCCCCGCAATCCAAAGTTTTGCAACTCAGCGCAGCTAAGGAACGAGCATACTCCCACTCTCATCGCCTCAAAACGCCCCGAATTGTCCTCCCAGAATGATCACAGCAACCGTAGCAAAAACCGGCACGACTACCGCAACCATGAAAATGTCGACATAAGAACTTCGATGAGTCAAGTTCGTAATAGCCAGCAATGTAATAACAGCACCGTTGTGTGGGAGCGTATCAAAGCCACCCGATGCCATCGAAGCCACTCGGTGAAGTAGCTCAGGCGAAATGTCCGACTGCTCGGCCAATTGTAGGTAGGTTGCCCCCAGAGTGCTCAACGCAATGCTCAATCCACCAGACGCCGATCCGGTGATGCCCGCCAGTGTGGTCACGGCTATCGCTTCGGATATCAACGGGTTCTCAGGCGACAAATTCAAGACCCAATCCCGCACAAGCGCAAACGCAGCCAGCGAGGCAATCACCGTCCCGTAGCCGACTTCGGATGCCGTATTAAAAATCGGCAGCAGAGCATCTTTGGTCCCGCGATTGATCGAGTCTTTTAGATTCTCCCAGCGACGCCAATGCAAGACGATCAGCGCACAAATGGCAACGAGCAATCCGCAGATAATAGCCCAGATGCCCAATACGGACTTGAGCTCGGTCTGTCCATATTCGGCTTCACTCAAGTAGGACGTATCCCAGCTCGGAATGATCGATTTACTAAACGCATAATTGCCGACGATGACCAGTAGGATGGGAGCGATCGCCAAGGCAATGGACGGAGTCGCTCGAGCTGTTTCTGTAGAGTTCGACGCTTCGTTTAGTTCTTCAGCGTGTTGGCCGTAACCCTCGCCCGCCTGCATGGCTCGTCGCGCCCGTCGGTTCAGCCACATCATCCCACCACACAACATGATCAAGCCGCCGATAGTTCCCAACGCGGGTGCCGCAAAGGGAGTCGTGCCGAAGAACGGCATCGGGATAGCATTCTGAATTGCTGGTGTACCGGGCAGGGCAGTCATCGTGAAAGTAAATGCGCCCAAGGCAATTGCTCCGGGTATAAACCTCTTGGGAGTACCCGAAGTTCGAAAGAGATCGGCAGCGATCGGGTAGACGGCAAAGGCGACGACAAACAACGACACACCGCCGTAAGTGAGAATGGCACACGACAGGACGATAGCCAAGATGGCTCGCTGCTGTCCCAATCGAGCTACGATGAACTGCGAGATAGCTCGTGCTGATCCAGAATCCCCCATCAGCTTGCCGAAGATCGACCCCAGCATAAACAAGGGAAAATATTTCACTAGGTACCCGCCCAGACTCACCATGTAGACTTGGGTGTAGGTTGCCAACAACGGTGCTTCTCGGCCCAGCAGCACAGCCAGCAATGCCATGACCGGAGCCAAGACCAATACGTTAAGGCCGCGATAGGCCAACGTCATCAGCAACAGCAGCGACAGCAGAATTCCTAGGATGCTCAGCATTCACAATTTTTCGGTGGAGGATTTAAACGGCAAGAGTTGAGGTTACCATAATTTGAGTGCTGGATTGGCTTGCGACTATTCTCAATTCAGATGTTGAGCGTTTCGGCTCACGAACCTCATTTAATCGCACGATTCGTCAGAATCTCTTTTCAGTTTGCATAATATGCGATGTATGCAACACCTGATTTGTAGTATACCCGAAGCTGAGCACCATTCGGTGCGGGTTCATTGCTGAATGAGAACTCAGGATCAACAACACCAAATTGTTTGAGATCATATTCACGAGGTGAACCATCTTGTTCCAATCGCCAGGGATGATTTGTAGTCCACGTCAGAAAGTCGGCCTCTTTCATTGAGTATTTGGCTAGCAGGCGATTAAATTGCGGGTCGTAGTAAATACAGCCCTGCTGTGGAACCACAGCGTTTTGCCAACGGTGCCAGGCCGCGTACAAACGCTGGTGGCCGAAGTCAAGAAGTGCAAATCCGATCATTAACCAAAGTGGTAACGATACGAGCACGATTGTATGCCATGAAACATTCTTGAGACGAAGTAGCGAAGCCAAACCGAATGCAATGGCAAAGGATGCAACAATAATCAAAAGAAATGATTCGATTGATACGACACCGAGGTTCATCACATTGCCTAACAAACTATTCGGACGCGATCTGTGCTACCCACGGCATTAATACTCGCACGGATGGCAAAGCCGGAGCACGGATGAAAGGCTCGATGCACAGATGGTAGAGACTGAGCAGGTTCCAACGCGCGAACGGTTACAATCATTCGTATACCGTTTTTTATTGTGCCGTCCATCCGCAGTCGATATTCCAATTGGCCCCAGTGACCGACTTGGCATTGTCGGAACACAAGTAGAGCACCAGACTTGAAATCTCGCTCGGCTCGATCAAACTACCGGTAGCTGCTGACTTTAAAAAAACTTTGCTTTCAACCGCTTCTTGACTGATCCCCAACGTTACGGCTTGTGTGGCAATTTGCTTTTCGACCAACGGCGTGCGCACATAGGCGGGGCAGATGGCGTTGACCGTAATGCCCAGCGATCCACCTTCTAAGGCGGCCGTCTTGGTCAAGCCAATGAGTCCATGCTTGGCCGAGGTGTAGCCCACTTTGTTCGGCGAGGCAACTTGAGAGTGAATGGAACCGATATTCACTATGCGTCCCCAACCTTTCTGCTTCATGCTGGGCCAGACCGCTTGGGTTAACAAGAACGGGGCGGTTAGCATCACGGCCAGCATCCGTTGCCAGACCTCGACGGGAAAACCCTCCAGAGCACAAACGTGCTGAAAGCCGGCGTTGTTAACGAGAATGTCGATGGTCGAAAAACGCTGCGTGCCCCGCTCAACAAGCTCTTGGCAATCAGCCGCGCGTGACAAGTCGCCTTGTACAAAACAGACGTCCTGAGCTCGTGACTCAAAGTCAGCAAGGTACGCTGGTGTGTCGAGGTCTGCCAACAACAATTGGTATCCAGCTTCAAAGAATGTCTTTGCCAAATCGGCGCCAATGCCGCTGGCAGCGCCAGTAATGAGAGCTGTCTGTTTGGGTCGCGCTCGCAGGCTGTGCATGGACTTGTACTATCTGTGTTGACTGGTGAGATACTCATTGCGCAGCGTGCGGCGCATCACTTTGTTGGAAGCCGTTCTGGGTAGCTTCTCGATCGACTCGACTGCGGCAATCTTAAACAATGGATTGAGGCAGCGTTTCATGGTCTGCTGCATTTCAACTTGTAGCTTCGACAAACTAATGTCAGTCTGCAATACAACGTAGATCACCAATTGCTCGGGACCGCCACCGGGAGGAGGAACTGAAATCGCCGCCAGCTCTCGCACCGCCACATGCTGCACCAACAGCTCTTCAATCTGCACGCAACTCACCTTGATGCCGCCCAAGTTCATCGCGTCGTCAACTCTGCCATGGGCCCGAAAGTACCCTCCAGGCAATGTTTCCATTTGATCCCCGTGGCGACGCAGCACCTGCTGCTGCGGACCGGGTGGGATCTCTGAGTAGTAGACCTCATGGTGGTCGCGATGGAGCAACCGAGTCGACATGCCGATGGCAGGTGGTTCCAGAAATACTTCACCCTGCGAGCTCGGTTGAAACTCATCGTTCATCAACAGCCATGATACGCCCATGATTTTAGCAGAGAACAGACCGGGGACTGCAGCTTTTGTCAGCGCACCGCCGATGTAGCCTCCACCTAGCTCCGTCCCTCCACAATACTCGATGATCGGTCGATAGCCGGCGCGCGACATCAACCACAACATGTCGTTGGGATTGGAACATTCACCGGTCGAACTGAATAGACGCAGAGCGGTCCAGTCGAGATCGGCCGGATGATCGTGCTTGCGCCACTCGGAGACGATGCTAGGGACCAACCCCAGGATAGTGACGCCCGCTCGCTCAACAAACTCACAGAACCTTCTTCCAGTCGGAATCGCAGTCGAAAGGGCGATAGTGGCCTTGTTGATCAAGCCCGCGTACACCAGCCACGGTCCCATCATCCAGCCTAGGTTGGTTGGCCAGCACAGAATGTCCGACGCGTGAACATCTTGATGAAAATAGGCATCGCTGGCGCATTTAATAGGCGTTGTATGATCCCACGGAATAGCTTTCGGTTTCCCCGTGGTACCGGACGAAAAGATAATGGTAGTCTCTCCGTCGGGGCTACACGACACGCAGTTCAAGACATTGTCTGCCGAGAGGAAGTCGTCCCATTCGATATCCTCGCTGCGCAACTGAATGTCTCGGCTGCCACTAGCTCGTAGTAGAACGGCGGGCAGATCTTGCTGAGCGGCAATTTTTTCGAACAACGGGTGGGCTTTCCCGTTGCGAATGATTTCGTCTTGAATGAAGATGCATTTCGGCTGCGTGATCTCGAAACGCACGGCCATTTCAGCGACAGAAAAACTGTCGGCAATCGTGACTGCGGAGCAACCGGCTGCGATAATCCCTAAGAATGCAGCCACTGCATCCACGGTCATAGGCATACAGATCGCCACTCGGTCTCCAGGCCGCAAACCATATTCGGCCAAACCGTTGGCCACGCGCGCCGTCAACGCCTTGAGCTGGGCATAAGTTAAGTATTCTAATTGGCCTTGCTCGTCTCCCGCAATCACAGCCAGAGCATCGTCGTCGGCTTGAAAGCAACTCTCGACGATATTCAGCCTTGCTTGGGAGTACCAGCGAGCATTCTCGACTCCCGCTGAGATGTCACAACCGCGAGTGGGCGGATCTCGAAAGCAAAGCGTCAAGGCCGCAGCCAACGTGTTCGCAAACTCTTCTGGGTGATTCACCGACCAGTCGTGCAGCTCCTCGTAGGATTCTAGCCCCAACGCGACGATCCATTCAGCTAAATGGGTCTTCGCGACAACTTCCGCCTGAGGAATCCACGCGGGACATGGCAATTGCTGCAGCCGCTGCTGACCATAATTCTGCTGGTAGAGCAGTTCGTGAACGGCAAAGGGCAGGGCAGGGGACAGAACTCGACTCGTGAGCTTCTGCCAGCGCAGCGACTCATCAGCAACGGTCACCAATTCCGCAAGCTGCGCAGTCAGCTCTTCCGCGTGGGCACGATCTAAACCACAGGCTTCCAGCTCTTCAACAGTGATACTCAACAATGGTCTGACAACTCTATTTCAGAGGTAAAAGCTGGACTGCATCGACGACGACATAGCCATCGGTTTCGGCATTGCTGAATTCGACCAATGCCCTCCCAACGGGAAAGTGATATTCGCCGATCGTCGCAAATGCCCCCTGTTCGATCGCGGCTCGTTGGTCGACTTTCACCTTATGGGACTTGTCCCCTGCATGAACAGTGACAGGCACATTGGTGGCTCGATTCGCGTTGGGCGTGTAGGAGATACGAACTTGATACAACCCAGCTTCTTCGATCATGATCGGAAATTGAATGCTCTGGTGTCCCTTGTCCGTATTGCCATCGTGGCGATAGCCGATTGCGACAAACGGACCGATCGAATGGCTCATTGCATCAAAGCCTGTCCGCGTGGCCGCTTCATCATCTACGACAATTCCGTCCAACGATTGTGGATCGAGCGACACGGTCGGTTTTTTCACTGGACCATCCCACGTCAAAATTTGTCCGTCCGCAATTAGCCTCTCCTTCAAAACACCGAAGTCGATTTCTTGAACGGGTACATTGGTTTCGATGGCCTGCATAGCGGCGGTCGCGGCCGATTGGCCCAAGACCATGAACACCGGTTCCATGCGTATCGAGCCAAAGGCGATATGCGACGCGCTCAGGCAAACTGGAACCAACAAATTCTCGCATTCACTACTTTTAGGCGACAAGGCGCCATAAGCGATCCCATACGGAGAAAAGCCACCTACCTCGACGTCTCCTTCGTTCAAGACATTTCCATTGGCAGCCACATAACGCTGAACATTGTGGGAATCCATCGTGTAGGCGGCCAAGCCAATTGCGTCTTGTGCGACCTCGCGTCCTTGGCAGTGATGTTGCGTCATGACTGTCGCTCCCAACATGCGTCGCGCCTCACGCACATAGAGCTGTTGCTGCCAGCCAGCACCTTGTTCAAACTCGTCGCGGCACATTCCCCAACGCGCCACCTCCTGTCGGACGTGATCTGGCACACGTGGATGATTCGCCAACGTCCACATCAATCCCTGCTGGTAAATCAGGTGACTTCGTCTGATCGCGTCACGCTCCTCATAGCTCGCGTCTGGATAGTCGTAATTGTAGCCAATATAGTCGGTCGAGAATGCGGTCCGGTTGTTCGTATCTGTCTTACGATTGGGCATACCCGAGTTGATCCAGGGCATGCCACGCTCCCCGGCCTCAAAATTGCGCAATAGCAACTCGTAGACCAGCGGATCGTACTCGGCAGGTTTTATAAACGGGATGCGATTTTCGGGATGATCGGTCAAGCACATACGGTAGCAGAAGGCCTGCAGGCGAGAATCGCCATGCCCCTCCTCACCTGGGCCATTGGCGTCGATTCCTGGGAGCAAGCCACTCGACGCATCGCCAGACACGACGTAGGGATCGACACCGGGCACGAATTGATGATATATTGCCTGCCGAGTCTGAACGCCATTGAGCGTCTCGTCGTAAACGTCGTTCCCCTCACGTCCGACCGTATAGGAGATCCCAGCGCCCGCTAACAAGTCTCCTTCGTAGGTCGCATCGATAAACACGCGTCCCCGAAACGTACGGCCACTTTCTGTCCTGATTGCCACGATCCGTTTACCGTCAAGCGTCACGCCCCGCACTCGGCCGCTCGTTCGCAATGTGGCTCGACGCTCCGCGTCGTGATTGCTGGATTGTAATGTGGCTCGACGCTCCGCGTCGTGAGCACTGGTGCTTGTTCGATCGAGCCTCTGATCAAGCTCCAATTGAATATCATCTTCCCGAACCCACTCTTGCATAATCGCCAAAGCTGCCGACGGTTCGAAGGTCCACATCGTCTCCTCATTCGCACCAGTCCGAGTCTGGCCGCTGTCTTGATACTCCTGGCGAGACTGCCACCGCCAATTCTCAGGATGATCGTAGTATCGCCGAACGCGTTGATAGAATTCGCGGGCAATTCCGCCAATAGCCGCCTTGTTGCCAATATCGGTTTGCCCAAGCCCACCGGTTGTAAGGCCACCGATTCTGTTGCCAGGCTCGACGATGACCACTGAGCCACCCATGCGCTGCACCTGAATTGCCGCTGCGATTCCAGCCGAGCTCCCCCCATAAATCACCACATCGTAAAGACGATCATCCTCAGCGCTGGCCTCCCCATTCAACGAAGCTGTGAGGTAGGTAAGCACAATGAATGCGAGCAGAGCTCGACGACGTAAATGTTGGCAAGTGCCAAGCGATGTTGAGGCTTTCACGATGGATGTTTATCCTAAATCGGAGCATGTTACGAGCGAAAGACAAAATATACGGCAGCTAGAATGCATAGTGCCGCCCAGAGGTAGTCAAGCTTAAGAGGCTGATGCATATAAAATACTGCAAAGGGTACAAACACGCTGAGCGTGATAACCTCTTGCAAGATCTTCAGTTGGCCAAGATTCAACTGCGTGAAGCCAATGCGATTGGCAGGAACTTGTAGCAAGTACTCAAAGAAAGCAATCCCCCAACTCACCAGCACTGCGATCATCCAGGGTTTGCCGTCCAAATTCTTCAAGTGCGCATACCAGGCAAAAGTCATGAACACGTTCGAGAGGACTAATAGCCCAGCCGTCTTCCATAGGACCAGGCTCATCGCAACATTTCCGTTCATCTAACAAAAGTCCATTGCTGACAGGTATTACTGTAACTGGCCCGTATCGCGGCTCGCCGTTGGATGCGTTAGATATGATACAGGTCGCAACTAGTGCTTGCTAGAGAGTGGATTGAGTTGATTGCAATGAAAAAACTTGCTCCGGCTCGGCGTTAAACGATTGCAGCCAGTCGACGCAAATCGGCCGTCTCTTGTTATAATATTACTTCTGAACCAAATTGACTTTAGAGGCCGCTTGGTGAACCTCCTCAATAAAAACCTTCTGATGCGAGCTGGCCAGATCGCACTTCTGCTCGTCGCTGCCTCGACGTCCGTGCTTGGCGCTGACAATTTCTTCCGGAGCCAAGTCGCCCCGATCCTCTCGCAGCGCTGTCTGTCTTGCCATAGTGGAGACAAACCCAAAGGTGACTTCTCGCTAAAGTCGCGGGCGACCTTCTTTGCGGACGGATATGTCGAACCGGGAGACTCGGCTGTCAGCCACTTGATGGAGCTGATCGCCCCGTCAAAGGGGCCAGCCGAAATGCCCCGCGACGCAGACCCGTTGAGCGATGTCGAGGTCGCCGTGATCGCCAAGTGGATCGACGACGGTGCGGTATGGCCCGACAACTTCGAGCTACAGGAATCCGAAGTTGACGATTTCGATTGGTGGTCATATCAACCGCTGACGCGACCGGAGGTCCCCAAGAGCGACAATAGTTGGGCCAGCTCAGCCATCGATCGCTTTGTGCTCGATAAACTCAACCAACATGGCCTGACACACTCACCTCGCGCGGACCGTGCGACTCTTATTCGCCGGCTCACCTACGATCTGATTGGGCTGCCACCAACGCCGGAAGAAGTATCCGATTTCGTAGCCGATGCCGATCCTGGAGCCTACGAGAAGCTAGTCGATCGATTGTTGGAATCAAAACACTACGGCGAGCACTGGGCGCGACACTGGCTGGACGTCGCCAAATACGCAGATTCGTGCGGGTACGACAAGGACAAGCTTCGGCCCAATGCGTGGCCCTATCGCGACTACGTTATTCGCTCGTTCAATGAAGACAAACCATACGCGAGATTCGTACAGGAGCAAATTGCGGGTGATGTATTATTTCCGGACGAACCCGATGGAATCGTGGGGCTGGGCTTCATCGCAGCGGGACCGTGGGATTTTATCGGACACGTCGAGGTCGCCGAAGCTAAGCTCGATGGCAAAGTAGCTCGCAACCTAGATCGTGACGACATGGTTTCCGGCGCGCTCAATACGTTTTGCAGTCTGACGGTGCAGTGCGCGCGTTGCCACAATCACAAATTTGATCCGATCACACAGGAGCAGTACTATGGCATGCAAGCCATTTTTGCTGCCGTCGATCGGGCGGATCGCCCATTCGATATCGAACCCGCGGTAGCGAAGCGGCGGCGCAAGCTCAATTCGCAGCTCAACGATGTCGTTGCCCAGCAGGCCGAGCTTGAAGCCCACATCGTCTCGCTCGGTGGTGAGCCACTGTCTGACGCTCAAGCTGCCATCCGTGAGCTCGAACAGAGTCGCAAGGCCATCTACCCCGAGGAGCACGGATATCACAGCGGAATGGCTACGAAAGCCGACGTGGAAAAGTGGGTCGAAGTCGAATTCCCCTCGGAGGTCCCAATAAGCAAAGTTGTGCTTCACCCCTGCAGCGACGACTTCAATGGTATCGGCGATGGTTTTGGTTTTCCCGTTCGTTTCAAAATTGAAGTAGCCAACACGGAAGGAACATGGACCGCGATTCACGATGCCACCGACGAAGATTTCCCGAATCCGAAACTCTCTGAGTTGAGCGTTGCATTGAAAGATAGGAAGGCGCGTCGCGTCCGCGTCACTGCCAATCGCTTGGCACGTCGAGCGGACGACTATATCTTTGCCCTGGCTGAGCTGGAGGTCTACTCCGACGAACAAAATGTCGCTCGGGGAGCAACCGTTCATTCGGCAGATTCTATCGAGGCACCGATTCGCTGGGGTGCGAACAACCTGATCGATGGCAAGTGGCCGCGCGCAAGCGGCGAAGATGTTGAGCAGCAGATCGATGCCGCAACCACGACTCGAGACCTTCTCCTAGCTCGCATCATCACCGAACGAATCGCCCAACAGCGTACTGAACTGGCCTGCCTGTCTGGGGAGATCAGCGCCCAGATCGAAAAACTGCCGGCTCAACAAAAAATCTACGCGGCAGCTTCCAGCTTTGAGCGACAAGGCAACTTCATACCGACTGATGGCAAGCCGCGCGAAGTATTCGTGCTCATTCGAGGTGAGGTCGGCATGCCCGGAAAGCCTGCCGTGCCTGGAGTGATTCCACTCTCAGGCGATTCCCCGTGGCAATTTGATCCGAATTTAAGCGAGTCCGAACGACGAGCTCGATTAGCCCAGTGGCTGACCGACCGCCAACATCCGCACACATGGCGCTCGATCGTCAATCGCGTTTGGCAGTATCACTTTGGTGAAGGAATCGTAGCCACTTCCAACGATTTCGGGCGCATGGGCGCCCAGCCGACGCATCCCGCGCTGCTCGATTGGTTGGCCTTCGAATTCCGCGATGGCGGCCAGTTTCTTACCGCCCAGTCGTTGAAATCGTTGCATCGCCTGATTGTGACTAGCAATACCTATCAACAGTCTTCGGCGAATATCCCAAGCAATGCGTCCATAGATAGCGGCAATCAATTTCTGTGGCGCGCCAACCGTCGGCGCTTAACTGCCGAGGAACTGCGAGATTCGATCTTGACTGTCAGCGGGGCGATGAATTGGCAGATGGGTGGGCCGGGCTATTATCTGTTCGAATTGGAGAAACCTGAGCACTCGCCGCACTTCGAGTACTTCAAGTTTGATCCGTCCAATGCCGACTCGCACCGGCGCAGCATCTATCGCTTCGTAGCGCGTTCGCAGCCCAACCCCTATATGACCACCCTCGACTGCGCCGACTCTTCCCAGAGCACCCCCAGACGAACTGAAACGCTGACTTCGCTGCAAGCGCTAACGCTGCTCAACAACAAATTCAATCTAGTCATGGCCCAAGAATTTGCTCGGCGGCTCAAACGCGAATACGAGAGCTCAAACGCTCAAGTCGCGAGGGCTGTGGAGCTGGTAACACAACGATCTGTCACTCCTGGCGAGATGACTGAGTATATGGACTACACACATCGTCACGGATTAGACAACCTTTGTCGTCTGTTGTTCAATCTAAGTGAATTTGTGTTCTTGGATTAGATACTATTTTGATCTGCCAAGATGGTTTTTGGGTAGTGGACGAGGCTACGAGACCTTTCCATTCGATATAAGTTAGGGACTCGTAACCTCGTCCACTACGGACTACGCTCAGTCTTAATTTATGCGCGAATGCTTCGCGATTCTTCAGGTAACTGATTATGCCCCATCGAAGAGACTTTCTAACACAAAGCGGTTGTGGTTTTGGCGCGCTGGCGCTGGCGGCAATGTTGCGGGAAGATACACAAGCCGCCAGCGGAGGTGCTCTTCAAGTCTTGCACCATCCGCCCAAAGCGAAACGCGTCGTACAGCTATTCATGGCCGGAGCGGCTAGCCAAATCGACTTGTGGGATCACAAACCGTTGCTCGAAAAAGTCCACGGGCAGCCGTCGGATTTTGGTGAACCCGTGGAAACCTTTCAAGATGGGCTCGGGCCATGGATGAAATCCCCCTTCAAATTCTCGCCCTACGGGGAATCCGGCAAGCAGCTCAGTGAAGTCGTTGCGCCACTGGGTGAGTGCGTCGACGATATGGCCTTTGTACACAACATGGTGGGCAAGACCGGCGTGCATTCCCAAGCGACCTACTTGCAAGCGACAGGATTCGAGCGCCCCGGCTTCCCGGGCATGGGCTCCTGGATCAGCTATGCGCTGGGCGCCATCAATGAAAACCTGCCGACGTTTGTGGTATTGCCCGACCATCGTGGATTCGCCAGCAACGGCCCCAAGAACTGGGGCTCTGCCTTTTTGCCCGCCACCGCACAGGGGACTGCCATCTTCCCGCAACGCGCCAATCCGATCGATGATTTGTCGGCCCAAGCGGATTTCGTCACAGCCGCTGGTGATCACGATGGGCTGGAGCTACTCAAGCGCATCAATCGACGCTACCAGGAACAGCGCAACGGTGATTCGCGATTAGAAGCTCGCATTCGATCCTATGAACTGGCAGCCGCGATGCAGTTGAGCGCCCCCGAAGCGCTTGACATCTCTAGCGAATCGGCCGAGACGATGAAGATGTACGGACTGGACCGAATCGGAGCGACCTATCCCGACCAGATCAATCCGGCCGAAGAAGCCGAGTACTTTGGTCGCAAGTGCTTAATCGCTCGGCGGCTAATCGAACGCGGCGTACGCTTCGTGCAAATCTGGTCGGGCAACGACAACGGCTTTCCGCGCCGCAACTGGGACTCGCATGAGAACATCGAGCGCGATCATGGTCCACTGGCGCGCGGCATGGCGGTGGGTACAGCAGCCCTGCTGAAAGACTTAAAGCAACGTGGACTGCTGGAAGACACGATCGTGCTGTGGACGACTGAGTTCGGACGAATGCCGAGCTCTCAAGGTGGAGTTGGCCGCGACCACAATCCACATGTCTTCACCAATTGGTTATGCGGCGGCGGTATCCGAGCGGGCGCGACCTACGGTGAATCGGACGACTGGGGCTACAAACCATTAGAACGCAACAATCCTACTCAGGTGTACGACATCCACGCGACGATCTTGCATTTGCTTGGCATTGACCACACACGCCTAACCGTTCGTCACGACGGCATCGATCGCCGTCTGACCGACGTCCATGGCCACATCATCCACGATATCATTGCGTAGAGCCTCTTCGGCCCCCTGCGAGCTTGTCTCTCAGTCATCCATCTTGCAGACCCCTGCGAGCTTGTCTCGCAGGTGAATCAGTTTTCTAGCTAGACTGCCCCTCGCCAAGAACCAAGAACCAAGAACCAAGAACTAAGAACTAAGAACTAAGAACTAAGAACTAAGAACTAAGAACTAAGAACCAAGAACTAAGAACCAAGAACCAAGAACTAAGAACTAAGAACTAAGAACTAAGAACCATCCAACTTTTTGCCTAGAATCACCTCGATCGAACCTCAGCTCGCATCCTGCGAATAGATCAGCACCGTGTAGGGTGGCAATTGGACGCGACCACAATGCGACTGGCCATCGTAGCCGCGCTGTTCGGCTTCGATGTGTCCGCTGGCATTGCCGCCGAAGTCATCGCTGTATTGCTTGAGATCGCTGCTGAACCGTCGCTTCCACTGCCCACCAGCGGGTAATCCGAATTCGTAGTTTTCAAATCGTTGGTTGGCGAAGTTTGCGATGACGATGACGTCGTCCTGCGGCCCACCGGTGTGGCTTCGCCGAAAGGCTACGATCTTATTTTGGTGATTGACATGGAAGACGTCGATTTTTTGACCCGTCAATCCTTTCGTATGTCCGCCGGCATTGCGTCGCAAGTGAATCAGTTTAGCGGTTAGCGCACCGATACCACCATGTTCGTCTTTGTTTTCCCACGGCATCGGCTCGGTATCTTGGAACCAGCCATCCTGCAGTAGTTCCTGGCCTTGAAATAACATGGGGATGCCTGGTGCGGTCAGGGTCAGGGCGATTCCCAATGCGGCCCTTTTTTGGGCGAACCAACTATCCGGATCAGCGCTATCCACTTCGCTGGGGATTCGAGATTTACCGTTGGCCACTTCGTCGTGGGATTCGGTATAGATCACTCGCTGAAATACGTCGCCGTTGTAATTATGGAGAAGCGCGTTGCGAACTTTGTTCATATCGCGGCTCGCATCATTGGATTGGGTGATGACATCCCGAATCGGGTGGACGAACTTTGCATCCCATTGGCTCGAGAAACCAGCCCCCCCCTCGTTATCCGATTTGGTCAGATAGGCGTTGTTCTGTAGATCTTCGGCTATGGTTATAGCAGACGGTTTGAAAGCGTGGATCTCGCGGTTGACCCATTGAGTCAGTCCCCAGCCTTCGGGAATTTCGTGCTGTCCGGTAGCATCGACGCTGCGAATGTAGAGTGTCATGTCCAGTCGCAAGCCATCGACGTGATAATCCTGCAGCCACATCATGGCGTTGTCACGAATATACGAACGCACTTCGCCTCGGCCGTAGTCCGGGCGCGTATCGCCCCATGGGGTGTTACTGCGGTAGTCATTGTAGAAGTAGATGCCTCCTTTGTCGTTTTCGCTCCAACCATCGAATTGCCACAGACTCAAATCACTAGGGCCGAAGTGGTTGTAGACGACGTCCAGGATGATGGCAAAACCGGCCTTGTGCGCTTCACGCACGAACGTCTTGAACCCTTCGGCTCCGCCATAGGCCATTTCGATGGCATAGGGATGGGCCGGGTTATAGCCCCACGATAGGTCTCCAGCAAATTCGACAATGGGCATAACTTGCAAGGCGTTGACCCCTAGTTGCTTGAGATGATCGAATTTGGCGATGTAGTCGGCAAAAGTTCCGACAGAGTCTTCGTCACTACGATGGAATGTTCCGATGTGCGTTTCATAGATAACCAGCTCATTCCAGGCAGGCATTTTAAAATCGTCGTCTTGCCAATCGAAATTGGGATCGTGAATGATGCCATTGCCGACCGAATTGGTGACTTCGCGCACGCGCGGGTCGATACGCCGGAAAGTATTGTCTCCGTTGGTAATCTCGTATTGGTACTCGTCGCCGGGCTTTGCATGTTCGACGATTGCAAACCAACATCCGCTCTCTTCGCGTTGTAGCGGATGTACGTCCGCTTTCCAATCGTTAAAGTTACCGATTACGCTCACGCGATTCGCATTGGGAGCCCATACGCGAAAGGCGACCCGTTGATCAAGGACGATCGGCCCCATGCCTTCAATGTTCGGTTCATTTCGCGTTGCATCGGATTGATCGAGCAGTACAGACTGGTCCATGTTCTAATCTCCTATTGTTGAATGAATATCATTAAGGGATGCTGATCGCCACCGTCAATGAGGTCTGTCTGAACTCGTCAGGGTGAGGTTATCGGTAATGTGGCGACTGGACCTCGTGATCGTTCCCCGCACTATTGCCTCCACCTCGTTTCGGTTTGCACATCACCTGCCCGGCCGCGCTTCGCGGCTAGACAGACCAGTGCACTGCCAACCCAAACTCGCTCGCACACACATCGTTCAAAGCGGCCCTATCTTGATGCTTCTCAAGCCGTGTACGTAGGCAAGCTTTTCGATGACGGCAGGTGGTAAACGCTCCGGTAGCAGTGCGGTCAGACCGAGATCATAGTTATACTCGCTGACTTCAATCACTATATCCAGCACCTGGGAGACGAGCTGCTTCGTATCGACGGCTGGCGACATATCGAGTGAACGCCCTCCGACGTCACTGGCGGTGGTGGCAATCGCCAAGATATCAAGGTACACGTTGACAGTCTCTGCAAAGTCTTCCCAAGGGTGCATGGTAGCGTAAGCACTCACATGACTCTGAGCCCAGTCGGCTGGTGGTCCGTGTTGGTAGTGCGCCCCCATAGCCGCAGCATAGTCGACGGCCAGTGGATCACCGAATAGACGATGATAGTCCTTTGCGGCCAAACGGCTGGCCCAAGACCAATCGACATAATGCCCGACTTCGTGCCGCATGTGGCCGATGAGTGTGCGTTGTGGCTCGCGCAATTGCACGCGAACGCGCTCGCGATGCACGCTATCCGCTTCAGCGAGATTGATCGTGATCAAGCCATCTTTATGTCCCGTAGTCACCCGACGCGGCCTTCCCGTCGAGTCGATAGAATCCTCGATGAACTGAAACTTTAACGGATGTGTCTCATTTAAATTCGCGACGAATGGTGGTAGCCCGAGTTCTTCCAACTGCAGTAACAATCGACGCTTGGCAACTTCCAGTGCACCCCAGCGGGCTACATTGGTTGCATTGCTAAGGGCTGGCGTGGTTCGAGTAAACTCGCACAACCTACATAACGTATTGGGGGCGGCGTTGAACGAGCGGCAAACGCCATGCACCTGATTGGTACAAGCGTACGTCGCTGCACCGCAGGTATCGCAGCCTTGGGATTGATCGATCGCAGAAAAGCTAGTCAAAGCACTGCATGGCCCACAGCGCCCCAAGGTTGCATTGCAAGCTAGGCAGTAGTGGTTATTGAAGAATATTCGATTGCCACAGCGACATCTCCCAGTCTTCATAATTGGGCCTGCTCGGCAGAGGCACCAGAACCGGCCTGATCCGCCGTAGCTTCTCCAACCAACTCCCGGATTTGACAAAAAAGCTTGTCGAAGTCCACCGGCTTGGAATGGAACGCGTCGCAGCCTGCCGCTCGCGCACGCGCCTCATCGCTGGGAAGGGCGTAAGCGGTTAACGCGATTACCGGAATACGACGACCGGCATGAGTAGAACGAATTTGCAACGTGGCTTCGAAGCCGTCGAGCTCCGGCATGTTGACATCCATCAGAATCAACGATGGTGCCGACCGCGACACCGACGCGACCGCTTCGAGCCCATTGGTGGCCGTCTCGACGGTGTAACCATGCTTCTGTAACTGGCGAGTCATCATGTCACGCAAGTCAGCGTGATCATCAGCTAGCAATATTGTGGCCATTGAATAAGCCCTTTGGATAGGATGCTGATTTTCGCCCGTCTTACGGATGGCGAAATGTAGAAAGTCTCACCGCAAAAGTACTCACACAAATGCTTCTCCGCAGAAAAACCGTTTTGGCGTTAGTCGCAGTCGCTCAAATTGTCAGATAACTTACGCGTGGGTGCATACGAGCCGTCCAAGCAAATCATGTGCCGCATTCCGGTTCTCCAGACTATTGCTGCAGAGCTGTTTGTCTTTCGCCTTAATCAAGAACCGATGATAACTGCGAGCCAAATTTAGTCGACCTTGGCGGAGAGGTTTGGAGCAATTTCACTCAACTCGGTCTGAAAATAGCCCTATCGGTGCTAGCCCATGACAGCTAAGCCGCCCGGAAAGGGGCGCGCTGTAAATTCGCGGTAGTAGTTATTGCTCCATGGTATGACCGGCTAACCGCTTAGCGCGCCTGGTGGCTTCGCACCGAGAAGTCAGCTCCGGAGGCCACCTGGGGCGTATAAATGATTATTGGATCGATATACCTAGCAATTTTAAGCTGTCCACAATGAACGAAACAACGGATCAGCGATTTAGTGAAGCAACTGACCGACCGCTAAACCGATTTCCTAGAGACGCAAGAACGCCATGGCTCGACCCATTGTCAAGCCAAGGCGGTTGAATTTCGATGAAGGTATCGATGATTCTCTACTTACGGTCTCGCTTGCCATTGACATCCACGTCGACTCCGTTGCGATCGACATTGACATCAACGCGTGCGCCCCGGTTCTTCATATTGCGTTGCACACCATATCGCTTGTACAATCCGCTTGTGAACTCTTCGTCAGCAAAGTCGGGGCAACTATTCTCGTCAAACCCTACCGAGCCTTCGAGTTGTTGCTGGGTGACATTTAACACTAGCACGGTCTCGTCGGCATCATCTGGATCGGGCTTAAACTTGAACGCTTCAAAGGGAACCGCAAACATCTTGTTGCCGATTCCGAGGAAGCCCCCATACGTCACGGCCGCATACTGCACCTTCCCTACTTGTAACTCTGAGGACTTAGAGGACAACGAAGGTCAAGCTTTAGGGTGCCCAGCCATTGCGAAACCGGTATGCCCTCAACTTTTACCCGTTGGACGTTTCGGCAGAAGCTCGATCTAGCAACTGCATGAGCTTTCGAACAACTACAAATTTGATCTGTCGCTGAGAAGAATTCGAGCTTCTCCAATTGTTCGCATCCTCGAATCGTGTCTGAAACTGTGATGGCTTCATCGCTCGACCGATGGTAGCTACGAGCTGGAGAATTAGCAAAGACCGTACCGCTTCAAGCAAGCCGCAGATTGTCGCGACTATGTTTATCTATCTCCACTTTTTCTGTTCTTCCAACGGCGCTCGTGTACGATAGTCCAACAGACTGCGCTTCATTCGTTCATGCTCCGAAGGGCGGGATCCGACGGCGGAGCGTCGGGCCACATTCGAACAACAGCCAGCGCTACATTCGATCTATCTAAATCCCAGATTGTTCATAACCCGGATTAAAGCGTTGTGCGCAAAATGACTAGAAGTCACAGCCCTTGTAGAACAACAGGAGAATTACGATCGGCAGCGGTAAGCCAATCAACCAAGCGAGGCAACCATACTTGATCTTGCCCGCACGACGCATTAAACGCACTTTGCTTGACTCTAACTTTGCCATCCCACTCGCCTTTCATAGATGTTTATTTTCGCGCGTCCGCTACAGCACCTATACTGGATCGATACTGGCGGCAACTTTAGTGGCAGAACCACATAGCCTGTGTCTCCTTACCACTTCAGAAGCTAGTGCAAACGCAAAAGTCGGGCCGCTTTGCATTGCTACTAGCTAGTGAGTGCCGAACCCTCATATAAATCGATGGCAATCGAGACAGATTGATCGCTGGGCACACACCGATGCGTCGGCACCCTGTTTGGTGCTCGCTGTTCGACCAATTGAAGCTGAATGGCCTCGCCCCTAGCGCTGCGGCACGCCAAATGCCCTATGATTGGAAGCGTAGCTATAGTTCCTTAGCCTTTACTCGCCTTCATACTAACTAGGAGCCCTAACCGTGCCTCAACAAGACTTTACGCCGCTACGCGGCAAAGCATCTTCGCCGTCGATTGAAGATCGTTGGGAAGAACTGCGAGCCAACATCCGCAAAATGTGGCCTGATCTTTCCAAAGATGACTTAAAGGAGATTGGCGGCGACTCACGGAAATTGATTGCACTGGTGCATCAGAAGACGGGCGCTGACATCCACGAAATTGAAGAGCGTATCGCCGAGCTGGCCGAGTCGAGCGAAGGCTTGCTAAATCGCGTTGTTCGTTCCACCCAGCATGCCTTCTCCACAGCGTCTGAGCACGTCACGGAGCCCATTGCGCAAGCCTACACCGCGACGCGGCAACAAGTAGTGGCTTCGCCCGTGCGGTCCGTCGGAATTGCCTTCGGTGCTGGAATGCTAATCGGACTGTGCGCCGCTAGCTTGATCAACGATGTGCAGAATCCACCACCGAGACGCTTTTGGTAAGCCGGTCTGCAATAGCTATCGCCCCGTTTGAGAAACCAATTCTACTTAGTGCTAGGCGAATGGTAGCCGATCAACGAGCGAAGCTTCGCCTGCGTTTGCGAGTAGGAGGTGGCCATGCTGGTCACCCCGGCCTTACGGGCTTTCACGAACAGGCGGTCGAAATTCTTAAATTTGCCCAGACAGGCGATAATGATCGGCTTGTCATACCCTTTTTCTCGGATTGACTTGCACAGGAAGCGAGCCTGTGCAAACCCGCCAGGGGGCATCACAACAATGACCACTGCGGACGGATCAGTCTCGACAATTTGGTGGCAGATATCAGTTGGAAGGGTCTCTTCATCGGCAGTCTCAAGTCGATAGATTCCTTCAGCACCCATGCGCAACAAATTCAACACCAACGATTCGCTGATATGATGCGCCGCGCACCCAATCACTTTGGGAATATTGACTGGACGATCGCTGGCTAAGTCGTTGCTGTCGGCGGAACTCCCACACTCGGTTGTGTCACTTGCTTGCAAATGCTTTTGCAGATCGGCAATCATTCCGCCACTCAACGCAAAAAGCCGGTTCTCGACTGCATCGCTCAGATACTCCTCAGTGTGATCGTATCGAATGCGTTTAAACGCTGGAACTAACACGGCGTCCGCTGTCGTATCGAGATCGTTCGCGTCGAGGTGCTGTAGCAATAATTCGCGAGCGCGACGGGCATCACTGGCAAGCAGTCGTTGATAGAAACGCATAGACACCTTGATCTCGACTTGCTCACCAAGCATCGTCGAAATCACTTTGAAACGAGGAACGTAGCGCCCAAGGACGACCAAGCATACAGTGAGCGGCGTCGAAAGCAACAAGCCGACAGGTCCCCACAGCCAACCCCAGAACACAGCCGCCACAATGACTGCCACGGCTGAAATACCTGTACTAGCACCGTACAGCCATGGCTCCAGCACATTGTTGCTCAATAATTCCATCACAACAATTAGCGCCAATACAGCAAGAAATACGCTGTATCCAGGAAAGACCGACATGGCGATCGTTAGAGGGAAGATTGCCGCCGCGACGGGACCGACGTAGGGGACGAAACGCAGGCAGGTGGCCAACACCCCCCACAGCATCGCATTGGGAAAACTACCGTCCGCCGTCATCGTCCCGCCAATGATCGCCAGGCCGATCGCAAGAACGAAACCGTACGACGTATTGACGATTGTCTGAGCGATCAAATAGCGGCTGATGCGCCCTCCCGCTTCGTCGAGCGCCTCCGTGGTGGTAACGTAATTCCCATGAGAAACTACCGCGATAATTCTGTCTCGTAAGTCTTCGCGATGGATCAAAAGGAACAATGCAAATACGCTAACCAAACCGGCAGTCCCCAGCGGCCCGAGCACTGTACCCGCTGTCGTAGCCCAAGTCGACAGAGGAAGGTCTGCCTGAACCTCCTGCACGAACAGGGGCGATTTGCTAGTCGTGCCATCGTTGGGCCCAAGCTTGCCGGCCGACGGATCGTTCGGAAAGACCCTGTCCATCCATCCTTGCAATGCAGTGCTTTTCCTCTCCGTTCTATCGGCTGCTGCCGTATCCTCGATAGCCTCGGTCACCTCACTCGCCAGCTCATCGAGCGATCCCCCCACTCCCGTCGTCAATCCAGCTAGCCCCCGAGCCTTGGCGATCAGTTCTCCCTTGTGTTGGGGAAGTTCACTAACCAGTTTCGAGACCTCGCGGCCCACAATCGTAAAACCGCCTGCGAGAAGCAAGAACGTCAGAATAGCAGTCGCCCCAACAGAAATGATATTATTCACCCCCGAGCGCTGCAGCCGGTTGACAATTGGACTCAGTAAGAACGACAGCAACAAACCCAACGCCATTGGAATAAAAACGTCACGCGCAAAGTAGAGCGCAGCAACGGTCAGAATAACTGCGAGCAACTGCGCGACACTCGCGATCGTCGTCAATTCGGATTTACGTTGCGACATTCAATGAGTTGCTTATGGGTAAGGGAAATGGTGGGACTGAAATCCTGATCCCAGGGCAATGTAGCAGATTGGACGCCCAAACTGATTCATAGTGAAGAACCACCGAGCTGCCCTGCGCTCGGTATGCAATTTGCACAAATTGCATCTTACCAATCGGTGAGCAACTCGACTGCGGTTGATTTCACTAGGTTGTTCCCAAAGAGAAAAAGGTAAACCAATGCGTGCTCTGATCGTAATCGTTATACTATTACTAATTCTAGCGGCGGTGGGCTGGCTGAAGTTCAGTTCTCCCAATGGTGACCCGACGCTTCGCGTCGATACGGAGAAAGTGCGCCAAGACACTTCGACGATCGTCGAAAAATCGAAGCAAGCCGTCGATCACGCTGCTGAAAAGATCGACGCCAGCATCGACAGCGAGCCGATCAGTCCAACAAACAAATCGCTTTAGCTTAGCTACTAAAATGGTAATCGACCCATCAACAGTAGCACGAGCAAGATGACGACAACCACGGTAAGCAAGCCACTTGGCCCGTAGCCCCAACTTCGGCTGTGCGGCCAAGCTGGCACGACACCCAACAATAGCAAAATCAGCACGATTAACAGGATGGTAGACATCACTTTGCCTTTGTCTTAGAAAACTGAGGGCTGAGGCATGGCGACGATCGCTCGATGCGATCATTGCCAACGGTTTACCAACGGACTTATCTTCGTAACAGCAAACTGTATGCCGCTGCTTCCTCAAAGCCATTTTTCCGACAGTCACCGCTTGAGCGCGGTGGCTCTGCTTGGCAGTAATGCGAATCGTCTTTTGCGAGATGAACCACCGAATGACGTGCTGCTTGGCTGCCGACCAGTGTGGATGATCGCCGCTCAGCTCTCCTTCAATTATATCGGCCTGGTTCTTCCCTTCCAGCGAGAGAGCACCATTGTCAAATCAACGGACTCACAAAAGTCGCTTGGCACATTGATTGCTTCAAGATAGCTCGAAGAACACTGTAGCTCGAAGAACACTGTAGCTCGAAGAACACTTGCCGGCTGTTCACAGTAAGGAGACTGAAAGCGAACGCAGCAACTTGGGCACGAACATCAGGAATACTCTTTGGGCAACTGGCCAACTTGTGTGGTGTGATCGTGCTCAATGATCCTTACATTGCTCCATGCTGTCTCACCATCGCCCTCAACAACTCCTATTGGACATCGTCGAAGGCAAATTGATGGAGATTAACGTCTTCAGTCTCGCTGGCCAGGGAGTTTCCAGACACACACCGACATTGAATTCGCCGTCGAGGTCATTCACGACCTGGAGCGAAAAGCCACGTTTCGCTCGTACTATGGCTCCACAATACAAAATCGAAATACTGCCACTCTGTAACATCTAACATACGAATAGATCACCTGATATGGCTATTGATGATTCAACGAGAAGGTTTGTGTCCTATCTGTTGGCAACAACTTTGGTTGCAATTCTGGCTACTGTATTGGTGTTGGCCACCGATTTCATACTGCTGATATTCCTCGGGATACTACTCGGGGTCTTCCTTACGACGATGAGTCGTTTGTTTGCAAGACGGATACCGCTGGGATACGAGTGGAATTTGGCCATCGTCACCACGTTATTTCTGGTCGCTATCGTTGGCTCACTATTCTTACTAGGTGCCAAAATCGAAAGCCGTCTCGACAACCTGTCCCAGAACCTTGACAGCGCGACCGAAAAGCTCAATGGCTTGTTAGCCAAACATCCACTGGCTCGAAACACATTGCAGCGACTGCCTTACGTTGGCCAAATCATTGACGATTCCCAAAATGACGACCAATCTGCGGAACCGAAACCATCAAGCGACTCGTCTGACTCACGCTCTGACTCAAAGTCTACCGCGTTAGCAGACAACGACGATGCCAAGCGTGCCGACAAAAAATCCTCGGATAGCTCATTGAGCATTCCATCTGTCGCAAAGTCGGTTGCAGGAAGCGCGTTGAAAGTTCTCCAGAGCATGATGACGACTACGCTAGGCTTGCTGGCAAATATCGGACTAATCTTCTTCGTCGGACTATTCCTGGCAGTCAGTCCCGAGCTCTACCGGGACGGATTTGCCAAACTCTTTCCTATTGCCCGACGCCAACGCGTGGTCGAGGTAATGAATGCGATTGGGGACAGCCTATTTAGTTGGTTGACCGGCCGCTTTATCTCCATGGCAGTCACCGGCGGTGGAACTGGTTTCGTCCTCTTCTTCTTAGGTGTGCCGATGGCAATCACGCTTGGCGTTATCACCGGACTACTGACTTTCATTCCAAACATCGGAGGCATCCTTGCATTGGGGCTCTCGATGCTGATGGCGCTTCCACAAGGCCCGATGACGGTCCTCTGGGTGGTGATCGCCTACTCGATCTTGCAGCTCTTTGAAAGCAATATCCTAACACCGATTGTGATGCAACAAAAGACTTCCATTCCACCGGCTTTGTTGCTTTCTTTCCAAGTCATTGTCGGAGCGCTAACTGGTTTCCTAGGTTTGATGGTGGCGACCCCAGTGCTGGCAGCCTCGTTGGTCGTCGTTAAGCAAGTTTGGATCCACGATACTCTCAAAGATCACTCGGTCGCCTAAATGAACGCAGAACTATATCAGATCGGAGTTGTAGCCATCGCGGCGGGACTTGGCGCGCTCATTGGCATCGAGCGCGAGTATGCGGACAAGCCGGCCGGCTTGAGAACGCACATGTTCGTCTGTGCCGCTTCGGCGATGTTGATGATCCTCGGAGACGCAGTCCTCGAGAAATTCCTAGAAGACCAGACGGGTAGCGTCCGAGCTGATCCGATCCGTACCATTCAAGCCATCGTCGTGGGAATTAGCTTTCTCGGAGCGGGAACCATCATTCACCACAACGACAACCGCGTCGAAGGATTGACAACGGCTTCGTCGATCCTACTGACGGCCGGAATCGGAATCGCAGTGGCGATTGGCCAGCTTCTGTTTGCCACTGGAGTCACCCTCTTCGCGGTCATCGTGCTCGTCATCGTGGGACATGTTGAGAAACGCATTGCGAGGCGAGCCAAGCCTCATTTGCCTGACAAGACTCCGTAGTTACCGGCGGACGAACGGCTTTTTTAAGAAATCAAGCAGGCGGCTACTCTTCTTCGACTGCTCCAAAATCTTGTCGATTTCTTCGTCTGACTTTGTGCCATTTGCGTCTTCGTCGACTTTTTGAAATTCTACATCTTCGTCCAAATCGATTTCTGGCTCGTTCATGTTGCCATCGACGGACGGACTCTTGCTAATCGGATCTTCCAGGTCGAAGCTCTCTTCGGAGGGGCGAGCGCCTCCTTGGTAGCGACAGACGGAAGCCGATGGGGGTTGGCTACGCGGATAGCACTCATCGTCCCCCAATCGCCCAAGCGGGCCGATCGAGCGGAAGCGTTCCTCAAAAAAGAAGATACCGTGCGATTGGAGTATCGTGCCAGTCTGAAATTCCAATCGCGCCAACTCGGTATTGTACTGAGACAATGCCTGAGCTTCGGAACTTACCGAATTCCCCCAGTCGACGATGGCTTGCAACACTACAATAAACTGCACAAGCCCATGATTGTATTGAGCCAATTGTACTTCGAGGTTCGTGCGGGCGGCGCGACGGACCGCTTGGAAACGCTCATACTGCGCATAGAACTGTTCGAGATTTCGTAGGCTCAGAGCGAGCAAGTGCTGCATTTGATGTAGACCTTGGTCCAAGTTCGCGCGGTCGCGACGGATCAGCAGTTGGCTTTGACGCAAGCTCGCGCGACCGGCCCGCAATCCAAGCGGCACAGAAAAGTTGACACCCAGCGACCAGTCCTCAAAATCCCCTGCGCCACTGTTGACTCGATTGCCCGAGGGTGCAAGTCCTTCCAACCCGTTCCAACGATAAAGGGCGACCCCGTTGAGTTGTGGGCGCGCCTGATTGCTGGATAACAGCAGACGCTGTTGATCGGCCTCCAGAATTAATTTCAGTTCGATAATATCTGGACGTTCGCGCTGAGCCAAGTCGTTGATCGCCGTCCAATCAACTTGGATCAGTTGATCCAGCATCGGAGTCACTGGAATGGTTCGCTGAGGTTCGTAGGGTGGCAAGCCGAGAATGTTCAATAGGGCAGCCTGTCGCTGTAGCACGTTGGCCTGCGAAGCGAGTAGACTAGCGCGAAAGTTCTCCAGCGCTACTTGCGTTTGTGCAACATCTCCGATTCCTACTACTCCAGCAGCAGCACTATCCTCAGCTTTTTTCACAGCAAACTCGGCCTGTTCGACCTGTTGCTCTCTGGCCCACAAGTCTGTTTTGGCAAACACAAGCGTCCAATAGGCTTCAATCACCCCTTGCACCGATTGTTGCACTGCATTCTTGTACTGGAAATAGGATCGTTCGGTCTCGATTCGAGCCAGTACGATGGGGGCCTGGTTGACCGCGAAACCAGCACCCTGCATCAACGGTTGCGTGTAGCTCAGCTCCGTCGCCGATCGATCGGATGGGTTCAGTGGGTAGACACCAGGAGTAATACGATTGGTGCTGCTGTTGACTCCCAGATTCGTCGTACCACCCAGCAGATTGCGTTTCGATAATCCGACGTCCAAGCCGTAACCCTCATTTCGCAATCCGCTGATGATCGCGTTGGTGGGATCGAATGGATCAAAATTTACACTCGGATTTTCGATTTGATTCCAGGCATTGTTCAATCGCAAATTGGGATCGAACGCCGCTCGTTGAGCGTCGATGCTGGTGTTGGTAATTGCCGAGTCGTAGATCGATCGTCCACTGGAGGTGGCAGTCACTCCGGCTAGTACACGCACGACCTGCGAGTTGGTTAGGGCGATGTTGATCGCATCGTTGAGCGTCAACAGTTGGGTGGGCAAGGCGAATTGCGGATCATTGACCGTCGCCGGCCTAGGCGTCACGGGGACGGGGACTTGGCCAAGTTCGCTTGGTTTGCGAATGTCCAAGTGACGCTGCTCTGGCAATATCGGCTGAAACAGTTCGTCGTGGGCACGGGCGAACGTTGCAGCGATCATCACAAATGCAAGCAATGGACTAGATATTCGGCGAATTCCGGTTGTTATATCCATATCGCCTAGAATCGGATAGTCGCGACGGTTGCAACAAATAATTTGTATTGACCGTTACGACCGGTAGTTGCGCTCCTACCCACCGATACAAAAGATCCGATTATGACGCCTGTAATGTGGTTCGACGCTCCGCGTCGGATTGCATTTCCGAGCGCGAACTTCGCGGTGCTTGTCGCAAACTTGTAGGATCGCGAGCGGGCACCGCGCAGTTACGGAAGGTCGAAGCAGGTGATCAAAGTACCGCATTTCCGCGCCCCAACGAGCATAGGCACGGTGACGCAAAGCGATTGAGCACAAACCAGAACTCCGTTTGCCAATTGACGCTGACTCGAATACGATTGCAAAGATTGCATAGCGCGCTGCCCGTGCCGTAACTCGCAGTACTCGTTACGAGCCTACTCCAGGATGCCAGCGACTATGAAACCGTCGGATCGTATTCGAGAGCTGCTTTGGCCAGTGAAAATTCTTGAGTGTCCTCTACCACTTCACCATCGCGTAGCACGATGACACGTTTGGCATTGCGAGCCACGTTTTGATCGTGAGTCACGAGTATGACAGTAATCTTTTGCTCTTCGTTGAGCTCGCGGAATAGCTCAATCACTTCGCGGCTTGTCTTCGAATCCAAGTTCCCGGTCGGTTCGTCCCCCATCAATATGGATGGTCGATTGACCAATGCGCGTGCGATAGCCACGCGCTGTTGCTGCCCACCGGAGAGCTGGCTGGGATGGTGATGATAGCGATCGGCCAGTCCAACTTTGCCGAGCATTTCCATCGCTCGATCTCGACGTTCGCGAGGGGGTATCTTTTTGCCGTACATCAAAGGCAGTTCGACATTCTCCAACGCCGAAGTACGGTTGAGCAAGTTGTAGCTTTGAAAGACGAATCCGAGCTGCCTATTGCGGATCTTGGCTCGCTGGTCGCGATTCATGGTCACCACCTCTTCGCCTCCCAGCAGGTAGCTTCCATGCGTGGGTCGGTCCAAGCAACCCAGCGTATTCATTAGCGTCGATTTACCGCTCCCCGAAGCACCGATGAGAGCGATGTATTCGCCCAGCTCCACGTTTCGCGTGACGCTGCGAAGTGCATGCACCTGCACTTCCCCGAGATCGTATACTCGGCGAACATCCTTTAACTCGATCAAAGCCATGGCCTACTCGTACCTCAGTGCGTCGATTGGATCGAGCATACTGGCCCTTCGAGCCGGATAGTAGCCAAAGAAGACCCCCACAGCCGCGGCAAATGCCATCGCGACTAACGCGGCCGGTATCGAGACGACCATCGGCCATTCGGTCCCAGGTTTGTAGGCGTTGATGAGCATCGTGGCCGCCATCGACGCTGCCGTGCCTAGGGCTATGCCGATCGCGCCACCAATGCACGACAAGACTACCGACTCGACCAGAAACTGTCGCAAGATATCCTTGCCTCGCGCACCGATCGCCATGCGGATGCCAATCTCGCGAGTTCGTTCAGTAACGCTGACAAGCATAATATTCATGATGCCCACTCCTCCAACCAACAACGATATGCCGGCGATGGCTGATAGCATCAAGGTCAGTGTCCCGGTGATAATGGCCAACGTGGCAGCAATCTCCGTCGTGTCTTGAACGCTAAAGTCCGCCTCGTCGTTTGGTCCAACCTCGTGCCGCTCGTACATTAGGGCTCGGATCTCTTTCGTCGCCTTGCTCATTTGGTCTGTGCTGCGCGCCGAGACCATGATGGCGTGAACCGTATCTAGCGGGGACCCATTGAGTCGCTTGCGAACCGTGCTATGCGGCATTAGCACAACATCGTCTTGATCGTCGCCGACCATGTTGGCTCCCTTCTTCTTCAGGATGCCAATGATACGAAAGGGGACGTTGTTTACGCGAACTGTCTCATCTAGCGGATTGACTGTGCGAAACAGTTTTGGAATCAATGTTTGTCCGATGACGCACACCTGCGCGTTGGAGTCGATATCGGTTTGCGAAAAAAAGCCGCCGGCGTCGAGTGCCCAATTGCGCACGGTCAAGTGGTCTGCCCCCACTCCCTGCATTTCTTTCGGATTCCAGTTTTCATTTCCGTAGATGATTTGGCCAGAGGTGCCCACAATCGGCGACGCAGCGAGTACGGCTGGGCACTCTACGCGAATGGCATCTGCGTCGGCAGCCGTCAATGTGGGTGCACCCGACTGCCTCACGCCGCCTCGTCGGGTCTGACCCGGTAGGACTAAGACGACGTTTGTTCCGAGCGCTTCGAACTCGCCGCTCACCAACTGTCCTGCTCCCTGGCCGATCGAAACAATCGTGGTCACCGCGGCAATACCGATGACCACACCAATTATTGTCAACACGGCCCGCATCTTGTTTTTTAGTAAAGCGCGCAGTGCGATGCGAACCGTATCAAGAAATGACATACTGCCTATTCCTTCTTGCCGGTCACCAGCGCGTCACCGAGCTGTAGATCGCCTCGGGCCATTTGAGTAAAGTGACGTCCCGTCAGGCCGGTTGTGATCGAGACCGCCTTCAAGAGTCCACCGTCGAGCACCCAAACATGCCGCTGGTTTTTCTTTTTCTCAGCTTCAGCTTTTTCCGTGGCTGTTCGCTTGGCATCTTCCTCTGCCTTGATGTCAGTTTTTACTTTGTTTTTCCAAGCCGAGCCGTCGATCAAATAGCGGTCCGACTCGCGTACCTGCCTGATGTCTTCGGGAATGAACCTGATCGCCGCATTGGGAATCTTCAGTATATCCTCGACTGTATCGACTTCAAATGACAGACTGGCTGTCATCCCCGGCAACAGTTTCAAATCGGGATTGCTGGCGGCGATAACAACTGGATAGGTCACCACGTTGGAAGTCGCCACGCTACTGACTCGAATCTGTTCAATTTCTCCATGAAACACCTCATCGGGATGCGCGTCCACAGTGAAGGTGACTGGAAGACCTAGCTTTTGAGCCGATTGAATGAGTCCAATATCGGCTTCGTCTACCGAAGCAAACACATGCATCTTCTCGCGTAGATCGGGAGCGATGATAAACAACTCGGGCGTCTGAAACTGCGCGGCCAAAGTTTGACCAGGGTTGATTTTACGGTCGATCACCACACCATCTACGGGTGAAGTGAGCAGGCAGTATTTCAAATTGAGCTCTGATGTTTCCAGCGAAGCGGTCGCTTGCAGAATGGACGACTCGGCAAGCCTGCGTTGAGCTTGCAGCGATTTGACTTCAAAAGTCAAAGCATCCATTTCTCTATCCGACATGTAGTCCTTGTTATTGCCGCGCAACTTTTTGCCACGCATGAAATTGTTGAGGGCTTGATGCAATTGAGCTTCCACGCGCTCCAAGTCTGCTTTACGGGTCGTCAAGATAGCGTTATCACGGTCCACATTGGCCTGATATAGGCGCGGATCGACGCGAGCCAACACGTCTCCCTTTTTGACTTCGTCGTTGAAGTCGACGTTCAATTCCACAATCGGCCCAGAGACGAATGAGCCAATGGAGACAGATAATACGGGCTGAACGGTTCCCGTCGAAAGAACATAGCGCGTGATGTCACCACTCTCTATGTTGACTGTCTCCCAAGTAATCTTATTCCGGTAGGCCCAATAGTCCAAGGCAGGCTGATACCCTGCAGCGCCGGCGGCACCCACGACAGCCAAAAAAACAATAGTTCTATAAACGGTCTTCATCCCAGTACGAACACGCACTCCTATTGCGGCGCAGTTTCCAATCAGCAAGCAGGACAGTCCTCTCCAACCCATTCTAGTCCAGAAACCAATTTCCGTTATCATGCAGGTTGTATCAAAGCGTACGCGAAGCGTTTTCTAACGGAGCTAGTACGGCCGCTTCTTCGATTCCCAATTCGGCTAATGCGGCTTTTCCACGTACGGTGATATCGCTGACGAATGCGAATTGGTCACGCATGTCGAACGGATAGGCCTTGACCTTATAATGCGTCCCCCACGGTTGATTCTCGAGCATCACCAGCACTGGCTTGTCATACTCGAGGTAGGCACTCGTCATCGCGACAACTCGGAGTAAATCACGAACTAATGCTGGAGAGTGGTCGGGTGTCAGATAGAAATGGGTCACGCACATCAATGTACGTTGACCGTCATTTGAGTTGGAAATGTTCTGTTCCCAGAGCTTCTTATGGGGGATGGTGATAACATCGTCCGAAGGAGTTACCAAACTCAACGCGCGCATGCCGACCACTTTAACCTCGCCGTAGTCACCGTCGATCTCAACCCAGTCCCCAGGACGGTACGGTCGCTCAAAAGTCGCTACCACACCGGCTATCAAGCTGCTCACGTAGTCTTTGAAGGCAAAGCCAATTGCAACGCTCGCACCTCCGGCGATAACGAGAAAATTCTGAAACGTTACGTTGAAGACGATTGGGAAGATTCGAAGTATCGCGAAACTCACCGCCAACAAGCGAACGATGGGAACTACGTTGAGTATCGTCAGTCGCAATTTGCTCGGGCCATTCCGAGCCAGAATGGGGAGTAACTTTTGCGCTAAAAAGATTATCAGCCAAGCAGCGAAAAGGATCACAACAATCTTTACAAAGTTGATGTCCTGCAAATCGTTAATCAACTTGGCAGCTTGCTCTTTCGTTTTGTCTGAGTCGTCCATTCGATGTTCCTCGGCCTAAAGGGGATCACCTGGAAAGCCTGCGGCCAATAAGCTCGCGCGAACTGCCGGATAGGCCGCTGGGTCACATCGCAATTCGTGGCCATCTCGGTAGACGATTTCCGCATCGAGTAGCGCAGCTAAGACGTTCGAACACTGAATGTCGGGGACTGTTGCGGCCAGCTCTGCCGCTGTCAATCGATCGTGGATCAGTAGCGATTGCAACATCAGCAGCCCGACCTGCATATTGTCGCTAGGAATGCCTACCTCGGCCAAATCGGCTACCCACACGGTTCGTTCGTGTGGAAATCTCTCCTCGATTTTGTGGTCGGCTTCAGAACTGATTTTTAAACTCCTACGCCATTGATGCCAGGCTACCCAAGGGATACCTAAGCTGCGCGCCGCCAACTTGGCAAAGTAGTCTTCGGTAGCTCTTGGTATGGCTTGTTCATCAAAAATCTTTGTGCCACTCTTGGCAAATCGAAATGTGCTTGAGTGATCGTCGGACGTCGACAGATCAGTCAGCCAGTTTCTTAAGCGGTCCTTGTCGAATGCCTCAAATGTCAAAGGACTAGGCAGCACCAACTGTGTTTGCATGGCTTTGGAGAGGTAGGACCACGCCCAAGAGTTACAGCCTACGATGCAGTGCTGCTTTATCTCCACTAGCTGGTTCAGCAGTTGCTGCAATTGATTTAGGCCTAGATGATGACGCAGGAACCAGTGCTCTATACGAGGCAGAACAAGTAGACTCTGCGAACCATCTAACTCGATTTCACAGGCCTTTCGGCATAACAGCGACATCCGCTCGGGAGGTTCTACAATGGAATGTTTGTTAGCCACCGCCCACGACCGAAGTACATCGCTCTGATCGCATGGTGGAAGAACTACCAATTGAACCCAATGTGCCGGCTCGGCCGTTGCCAGCCAATCGGCAAACGTAGTGGTCAACTCGTCCAGAAGGGGCCCGCATGCCGGCGGTGCGGCCAGCTTGTCCAACTGCTTGGCGTTTGCCAACGATAGCGATTCAGCCGCAATGAATGGATCGCTCGCCGGATTACCACGCAATCGCCGCCAAAGTCTCCAGCCGACTCGACGGAGCGATTCATCCGTTGGCATCGGCGGACGCTTAAATTGGCCGATGGGTTGAAAACCCCTGAGCGTCTCGCTATCGTCGTGAGTGTTCGTCAATGTTGATTCTCTTGTCGATTCTGCGCAGGACTCACAACCTCGTCCACTAAATTGCATTTTCTTTGTAGTAGACGAGGTTACGAGTCCTGATTCATCAGCCGAGTAGCCACAATTCCCAAACCGACATTATAGTTTGGCGTCGCGAGGAATGGGGGCGTCTTGAGGCGCGGCCGACATATCCCGATCGAGATCATACAGATTGGCGGTTTTCTCGTTCCCTCGAGCGGCCAATTGGTATTTGTCTAACAAATTGTTGACCAGTGTTTCTTCTTCGATTTGCTCGCGGACGAACCATTGTCCAAAGTTGAAAGTGGCCCAATCTTTTTCTTCCAGAGCCAAATTGACAATCGCATCGATCGACTTCGAATTGTCGATTTCGTGCTGAAGCGTCTTTTGCAAACAGTCCTGAATGTCCTTTGGATCGGCTGGTGGGGCGTCGATCGCTGCGATTTTGGCTCTTCCCCCGCGATCGTTAATGAATTCGAGGAACTTGAACATGTGCTGCCGCTCCTCTTGGCTGTGCTTAAAGAGGAAGGCCGAGATGCCGGCGAAACCGCTTACTTCTGCCCAAGAAGCGTAGGACAAATAGACTTGTGCCTGAAACGCTTCGCGGGTCATCTGCTCGTTAAGTGCCTTTTCCATCTTGGTTGAGATGCGTTTCGTTTTCACAGTAGTACTCCTAGCCTTGTTGTCGTTACGTTGACACTTGTAATGTTGTAAAGAATCACGTGAACAAAATGCGCATAGTTGCAAACGCTGTTCCGCTTTAAAACTGGCGGCATAGCGATTGCTTACTTGTGACTGCGGCACGGTTGCGTGAAAGTGGCTCTCGATAGCCTGGTCGAATTCAACCCCAAGCCGGCTACCACATAGCACTCAACGTGGATGCTTTGCCATCAGGTTGCTAGTTTGTCGACCACGAACAACTCGCTCAGAAGATCCCTAGGCAAAGCAAGCATCGCATCTCACACGCAACCACCAGTTTCTTTTTCACCGAAGAAGTTTGGCACACTAATCGCAACTAGTGCTCGTGCTCGCGTCGAGAGTGACGTTCACTCCTTGCGGGAAAACATTCTTCAACTCGATGAGGTGTATCATGTTGGGCTGGGCTCTAACTTTCTTAGTAATCGCTTTGATTGCTGGTGTGCTTGGATTCGGTGTCATCGCTGGAACCGCGGCCAGTGTTGCCAAGGTTCTGTTCTTCGTCTTCTTAGTACTGTTCATCATTGGGCTGGTGATGGGCCGCCGCGGTCCTGCACTATAAGCAGTCCAGGTAGCTCCCTTTTAGTTCGCAGAAGCCCTTTGAGACCAACAGGTCTCAGGGGCAGTGCGAAGAACTCCCTGTCAGTTCAGAGACCGATGCCGCGTTAGTCGATGAATTTGCCTTGGCGAACGCAAATGATAAGTAATACGATCGCGCCAACGATCGACCCGATCCAACCACTGGATTGGACGAGCGAACCGCCGACAAAAAGGTAGCCAATGGCGCCTCCGACGAAAGAGCCAACAATGCCCAAGCCGAGCGTACGCATACAGCCCATCGATTGTGTACCCGGTACGAGTCCACGGGCAATCAATCCGACCAACAAACCGAATAGTATCCAACCGGTGAGCCAGAACATAAACTTACTTTCTGTTTTTTGTCATTTTCGCGACCATGTGCAACATGCGTTGGGCGTCGATAGGCTTTGAGAGATAGTCATTACAACCACATTCAATACAGCGATTCATATCCCCCTGCATCGCATCGGCAGTGAGAGCTATAATGGGTCCGGTAAACCCGAGTCTGCGGAGTTGCCTTGCCGTCTCGTAGCCGTCTAGATTGGGCATTTGCATGTCGAGCAATATCAAATCTGGGCACTCCGCCTTGCCCAAACACTCTCGAACGTGATTGACGGCAAGCTGGCCGTCTTCGCATTCGTCCACCGTTGCGCCCACCTTAGTCAACAAGCGACTGCTCAGGAAACGGATGTCACGCCGATCGTCGACTACTAAGACATGGCAATTGAGCCCCCCCGGTTCTTGCATGGCGGCTGGCTCTGTCTGTTCGACGGTTGTTTGAGGCTGCACTAGCCGTGTGTTGTTTGCATTGCCAACCGTCACGGAAACTTGGAAGGTACTTCCTTTCCCGATTTGAGATTCGACGTGGATGTCACCGCCGAGCATGTTGGCAAGACGTCGGCTGATGGCAAGCCCTAGGCCCGTACCACCGAAGCGTCTGGAAACGCTCGAGTCCCCTTGCTCAAACGGTCGAAACAATCTGCGCATCTGTTCTTCACTCATACCAATACCAGTATCGATGATCGTGAACTGAAGCGAATGCTCTACCTGCCCGTGATTCGCGTAGCTGACAATCATTTTGACTTGGCCCTGCTTGGTAAACTTGATCGCGTTGCCGACCAAGTTGATCAGGATTTGTTTTAGTCGCTTCGAGTCGGACTGAACCCGGTTGGGAATATTGCCGTCGTAAACGACCTCTAGCTGCAAGTTGCCTTCTTTGGCGCGGACTTCCATGAAGCTGCGGACGTCTTCAACCAGGCGAATAGGATCGAAGAGTTCCTGGCTGACCTCTAACTTACCAGCCTCGATCTTCGACAAGTCTAGGATGTCATTGATGATTTCTAATAAATACCCGCCGTTTCTACGAATCGTATTGAGGTGCTCTTTGGCTTCGTCATGGCTGACATACTCGTGAAGCAAATCGGTGTACCCAAGGATCGCCGTCATGGGAGTACGAATCTCGTGGGACATGTTGGCCAAAAACTCGCTCTTGGATTCACTCGCCGCTACAGCTTGCGCACGTGCCTCACTCAGTGAATTCTCAAACTCTCGCTGTTGGGTAATATCCAATACCGTGCCGATGAGTTGCGTGGCGCCTCGCCCGTCGCCATTGCCCGTATGAATAGGCTTAGCCTGAAGGCGTATCCAACGCGTCTGTCCATTGGAAAGAGTCACCCGATGGTCGATGCGATCGCTCTCGCCTTCCGGTAATGAAATTAGGCGCTGATAGAATCGCTCAAATTCGTCGACATCCTCAGGGTGAATTAACTTGGTAAAAGCCTCTCTAGCGTTTGCCAATTCCGAGGACAAGCCGAGTGTTTCTGCCCAATGCTCATCCCACGTCTGTCGGTCGCTACCGAGATCCCATTCGAACCACCCCATCTGTGCCGAACGCATGGCCATGGATAGTTTTGATTGACTCTCGGCCAACAACTGAGCCGCCAAAGTAGCGTTTCGCTCGCGTTCGAGCAAAGCGGATTCTGCTTGTTTACGCCGGCTGATATCACGCAGGTAAGCTGTGAAGAATGGTGAACCATCACGGCCATGCGAGACGTTGATTGCCAATTCTATTGGAAACTGGCTACCATCGGAGCGCTGGGCAGCAAGTTCGACCCGCTGCCCAAGAATGCGGGAGGTACCGCTGCTCAGGAAGCGAGCCAGCCCTTTGCGATGCGCCTCACGGTATTGCTCTGGGATGATTAGGTCTTCCAATGGCCGACCAACGACGTCTGACGCTGAATATCCAAACGTCTGCTCGGCCGCTGGATTGAAGTCGACAATTCGGCCCTCCGTATCCATGGTAATGATACAATCGAGTGCCGATCGCAGGATAGCGGTTTTTCGGGCATCTTGATCACGGAAACGGTCGTCTAGCCGCCGCGCACGGATGAACTGACCTATATCGTTCCCGATGGTTTCCAATTGATTTAATAGATCGGGTTCGCGTGTCATTTTTCGGGTCGTGTAGATCTCAATGACCCCTTTGAACTTATTGCCGATGGAAATGGGGGTTGCAACTCCACTCGACAACTCGCACTCGGAGGCTTGTCGCGAGCGTTTGAAGCCAAGTTTGGAGCGAATATCTTCGAGCCAGACTGGCCTCCCTCGCTCCCAGACCAGTCCCGGAAGCCCTTCCCCAGGCGTAAACCGTGTTTGTTTGCTAACCTCTACAAATGGCTGACGCAAACCGTCGATGGTGTCCTCAGCCACACACGTCAAAAACTTGTCTCGTTTGCCTCCACGTTCGTTCACCAGCCACAGCAAACAGACCTCTGCTTCCAATGACTCGCGGAGAGCCTTGAGAACCGATGGCAGAACCGCCTCAACGGATTCGGCGTCAGCTAGCAATCTGGCAACCGCATGTGCGGCTGCCAGACGCATTCTAAGTTTCTTATGCTCGGTAATTTCATAAAATGTTACTACCAAGCCATCCCGCTCGTCGTTAGCATTCATGTACGGTTGAATACGACGTAAGAACCAACGCCCTGCCTGAGTCTCGACTTCGTCTTCAATAGGCCAAGTCTCAACTCGTGATGAATCGGCGGGAAAGGCGGGCATATCGACCGCCCTATGTGTGGTGTGGCTCAGCGGTCGTCCAATATCAGTCGGAATTAGATTGTAGAGTGCGGTAACTCCTGGCGTGAAGCTTCGAATCTCCATTGCATCGTCCACGACCAGGATCGCAATGTTCGTGCTATCCAGTAGGTTTTGGCGGTCCGAGTCAGATTGTGCAATTCTGGCTAGCGCTGACTGTACCTCTTCTTTCGAAGTTTCCAATTCTTCGTTTGCCGACTGAAGCTCTTCATTCATCGACAGGAGCTCTTCATTGGACGATTTGAGCTCCTCGTGGGCAGCATCCATATCCTGCATCAGCCTGTCGAGGTCGTCGCGTGTGCTAGCCAATTCTCGCTCAAGTTGCTCGATCATCACATCTGCTGCGCGATCGGCTGTGCCACAAACGATCTGCTCATCGTCAGTTTTCGACGGATTGACGCTGAGCCCCATCGGTAGGCCGACGTCCTGGAACACCACCAAGAACAGTCCGCTCGGCTCGCCCAGTCGCATCATCGGCTGAACGGTCAACATGACACGCTGCTTACCCTGGCTGGTCTCAACCGAGACGTTTTCATGAGTGACTCGCCGACGTTTGGCTTTGGCCTCTGCCAGCGCCGCTCGCAGTCCAATCCGCAAGCCTCGACGTGCCATCTTGAGAATGTTGTTTTGATAGGCCCCTTCGCCGATTGAAAGGTACTTCTCCGTCTCTGCAGACGAGCAGATTACTTGCCCGGTTTCGTCGACCACGACCGTCTTGGGTGCGAATTCGTCTAAGACGATACGCTGCATGATCTGCACGATGTCCGTCTTGTCATCGTCCAACGCGGAAGCGCCCGGAGTGCGAACCGCGCTTCCAGCAGATCGCGCCGCTACTGGAGCGTTGCGAGCGATCGCAACTCCTTTGCGTTGACTAATGCGATGCTTTGCATCGAGCGAGCGGAACAGTTCGCCGTGCGAGGACATGCTCTCGCTTGGTCCGAGAAACAGGAATCCGTTCGGTCGCAATGCATAATGAAACAGCGGCACCAACTTCTTTTGCAAGTGTGGCCCGAGATAGATCAGCAAATTGCGGCATGAGATCAAGTCCAATCGAGAGAACGGCGGGTCGCTGATTAAGTTGTGACACGAAAATAGCACCTTCTCTCGCAAAGCCTGCTTCACATGAAAACGTTTCCCCTTTTGGACAAAGAACCGCTGTAACCGCTCAGGTGATACATTCTCGGCAATACCCACCGGATAGGCACCCTCTCGCGCGGTAGCCAACGCCTGCTCATCGATGTCGCTTGCAAAGACCTGAAAACTGGGCTGACCTACCGCTGGGTTGCGGACTTCAATCCCATCAACGTCGGCACCCGGGACATCTCCCTCGCGACCGATCCGGTCCAGATACTCCTGGCACAAGATGGCGATGGAAAAAGCTTCTTCACCCGTTGCGCAGCCCGCTACCCAAATGCGTACCGGGTCATCAGGCTGTCGCTTTGCAAACAGTCTTGGAAGCACTTCGTCAGACAGGTACTGGTACGATTCGGGATCGCGAAAGAATGCAGTGACTCCGATTAGCAGGTCGCGAAACAGATTGCGAGACTCCTCCATATCGCGTTTTAGCCGCTCGACATAATCGCCAACACGGGCGATTCTTAAGACCTGCATGCGACGGGCTATGCGTCGTCCTAGGGTGCTGGTTTTGTAATGTTGAAAGTTATGATTGGTCGCTTGTAACAGTTGTTCTGCAATCTCGGGAATCGCCTGCTCGATGTTGGCGATGAGCGATGAAGTACTGTCTCGATTGACAGACCTTTCCATAAACTGCGCATAGTCGAGCAGTTCCCTGGCGATCTCGGCCGGGGGAAGTATTCGATCTGCAACGCCCGTGGTGGCTGCATTCCGCGGCATGGAATCGAATTTCGCAGAGGCCGGTTCCTGAGCGAATGTCATACCTCCGCTATCGCTGATCGACTTCAGCCCCAGTGTGCCGTCACTGCCCGCACCGGAAAGTATGATGCCTACACCTCGCTCGCCTTCGCTCTCGCTGATGGAGTGAAAGAAATGGTCAATGGGGGCCGACGGCCGTCCCTCCATACCTTCACGAACGACCGAGAGCATACCGTGGCGAATTTCCAGCAATGCTTGTGGCGGGCAGACATAGACGGTGTTCATCGTAATGGTCGTTTTCTCGGTAACCTCCACCAGCCTCAGGGACGTGCTGGGGGGCAATATCTGGGACGACAATAATTTGGACTGGGCATCCAAGTGCTGCACAAAAACGACCGCGATATTCGGTCGGTCGCCGAGCGCCGTGAGGAACTCTTGAAATGCCTCCAGCCCCCCCGTCGAAGCACCGACACCGACGACCAGCGGCCGAGTCGAGGCCTTCGCGCTATGCTGATTTTTTGTCATCGATACATCTCGGTTATAATGTAATACGCTGGTCCCCACCGCCGTTCTCGGTGGGGGACCACCGAGCTACGGGGTTTTTCCCAATCGACGCTGTCGTTCCGCTGCGCGTTCGTCACGTTGCTTTTGTAGCTCTTGTTGAGTGATATCTTGAGTATAGCGAGCCGCCATGCCAACCAATTTGTCATGATCGATCGGCTTGGATAAATAGTCATCACAACCGCCATCAAGGCATCGCTGGCGATCTCCCTTCATAGCGTCTGCCGTCAATGCAATAATGGGCCACTGGATACCTTCCGACCGTAGCTGAGCTGTAGCTTGCAGCCCGTCGAGATTCGGCATTTGCATATCCATCACGACCAAATCGAATGGTTGTCCCGCCGCGTGCGCTGCCAAAGCCACATCGATTGCAAACCTGCCATCCTCGGCCGTAACGACCTTCGCGCCCGCCTTCTCCAAGAAATGCTGGCTGATGTGTCTGACATCGCGACGATCGTCCACCACGAGAACGCGGCAGGCCAGCGGGCGTGTGGCGGATTCCATTGGCTCGTGCTCTCGCGCCGGCGCGATTAAATCGGGCTGCACCAATGGAACCGTGTTATCTGTTTCTATGGGCAATGTCACGGTGAACGTCGAACCTTCACCCAGTCTACTGCTCATCGAGATATCACCGCCGAGCATGCCGGCCAGTCGCAGGCTGATCGCTAATCCCAGACCGCTTCCTCCGTAGGATCTAGTGACCGACGAGTCGCCTTGTGAAAAGGGTTTAAACAACCGCTGTTGCTGTTCGTCACTCATTCCAATTCCAGTATCACAAACGGAGAAAGTAAGCACCCCGCTTGGAGAATAGCCGATCGACAATACGATGCTCCCCCGCTCAGTGAATTTGATCGCATTGCCAATCAAATTAATGAGCACTTGCCGTAATCGTGTTGGGTCGGTTGCGATCGTTTGTGGAACCTTGCTGGTAAACACCGCGCGGAAGTCTAGCTTCTTTGCGTCGGCTCGCACTTGCATCAGCGATTGGAGGTCGGCAACCAATTGCGGCAGCGACACCGATTCCATTTCTACTTCCAATTTGCCCGCTTCGATCCGCGATAGGTCGAGGATATCATTGATCAGTTCCAACAAATGCTGACCGTTGCGCTGAATGACCTGCACGCAATTCCGATTGTCTGGATCTTTCAGATGCCCAAGCAGTACATCGGCGTAACCAAGAATGGCAGCCATCGGTGTACGAATCTCGTGGCTCATGTTGGCAAGAAACTCGCTTTTGGAACGGCTGGCTGCCAAAGCGGCTTGCTCGCTCTCAAGTAGGCGTTGCTCTTGTCGTTTGCGCTCAGTGATATCCACCACCGTTCCGTTGAAGCTCGACAATTTGCGTTGATTTCCCTTTCCTGTGAAATTGGCTGCCCCTTGCGCCAATACCCAAAGCACTGTTCCGTCGGAATGAACTACGCGATACTCGATGCAATACGGAGCAGGGTCTTTCATACGCGTCGACTCGGCAATAGCCGTTTCTACCGCAACCCGATCGTCGGGATGCAGCGCTTCGACCGCGCGCTGATATGTACATTCATCTTCGCTAAAGCCAAAGATCTTGCAGAACTGTTGGTCGCCAATCAAATGTTGATTGGCTGGATTGATATTCCACGAGCCCAACTCTGCTGCGTCAAGTGCCAATTGCAAACGCTCTCGCGTGACACGTAAGGCCAATGCTGCATGCTCGGCTTTGCGCCGGTTGCGTTCAAGTAGATACAGTACGCCACCTACTAAAATGAGTCCAATGGCTGTCGAAAGAATTGAGTTGGTTTGGCCACTACGATACGAGTGTGCCGCTGCCTTTTCGCGTGCCGTCAGCACGTCGTTTTCTATTTGCCGCATCGCGTTAGTTTTGGAATGAATACGCTCCATCGTCCGCTTTTCAGCATCAGCCTCAAGCTCAAGCTGAGCGGCCTCCACGCCTTGGCTGACACGCACAGTCAAAACGTGTTTCAATTCATCAATGCGCTCGTCGATGAGCGTCCTCAGCTCGTCCAACGACTGCTGTTGGATTGGGTCGTTCCGCGTTATCGAAGACATCGAGCGGAGTGATGCATTGGCACGCCGAACTGCCTCATTGAACGGCTCAATGTACGATTCGTTGGCTGTGATCAAGAACCCCCGCTGTCGGCTTTCTGCATCCATCACAGCCGCCTCGACCTCGCGTAACGCCGCAAGAACTCGACTGGTATACTGAACTTTTAATCGATTCTCTTGCAAGTCCCGAAAATTGCGCAGCGCGACTACCCCACTAACCACCAATACAAAAATGACGGCGGCCATCGCTAGCGGTTCGACTAAGCTGCTGCGAATTCTTTGAAGGTTTCCAGACGTGTCATTTGCACTCACTCGGATTCACGCTCCAAAATCGCCGCCGCCAGAAATGCTTCAAGATCTTGCTGGCGATAGTAGCGATAGCCGGTGACGGGATGGCGCGTCGGGATAAGCCTGCCCGACTTATCCCAGTTGCGCAGCGTCTCACTGGAAACACCTAGAAATTTGGCTGCCGCTCCAACACGTATCAAGCCGTCCAAATCATCCACAATCGCTCGAACACCCATAGCTCAACCTCCCAAACCTTACAAAGTCTCCACCACCGTCAGATTGGAAACTAGCGAGCCGGTCAAGTCAATTGCCAAAGTAGAACTCGGTGCTGAATGATTAGCAGTCACACTGGTTGACTTGCTGCCAGTTCGCACGCTGGCATCCACTCCAGCCGAGCGTGGATGAGTTTTCGAAGCACTAAATGAAGCGGGCTTCGTTGATGGAATTTCCGAACTTCAATTAGCTTCGACGATGCAATTAACATGCCGCAGCGCAAAAAGAACAAACCTCGGCTCAGGGCCGGCCTGCAGTGCCTGCGGTTGTATCGTATGCGTCCACGCGATAGACTGAGAGCACGGCAGATGAAGAACGCTGGCAGAATAAGCCCAATGGCTTCTAATCCGATTGCAAAGATTGCAATTCATCCCCCCTGACTGTTGCATTTGCCCCGATACGTGACCGTGCGCGAATTGTGAGCTCCCCAACGGGGACTTCTATCTAACCGTTTTTGTGCGCGGTCAGCCTTAATTCGACCTTGACAAGTATTCGACTTGTTCGCCGAGTTGGATTGGTGCTGACTAATGGAATCGCCAGTTTCAATAGTGATCAGTGCCTCTACTCGTTTTCAACCCACGACGCCAGAGATTACAACTAACGTATGAGTACTCGACATCACATTCAGTTTCCCCAACACGATGCCCAGCACTTGGGGCAGGACGAAGCCTCATTCTATTTGTCTGAAGCGGGGCAAAAAACGGAATTGCGATTTCATGACTATGCCCAGATCTACCTGCGGCCGGGACTCTACGAGCAACTCTTTTACGATCGATTGAAATGCTCCTCACCGGAGAAGGTCGGTCAGATCCTGAAGCAAACGCTCGATGCTGCCGATCAGACTTTTACCGAATTGCGCGTGCTGGACTTTGGTGCCGGCAATGGGATGATGGGGGAGGTACTGAAAGCGTATGGCGTAGCGAGATTGATCGGGGCCGACCTTATCCCCGAAGCCCGCGATGCGGCTTTCCGAGATCGGCCACAAGTATACGACGAATATTATGTCGCAGACTTCACTAAGCTGAGCAACGAAATGCACGCCGAGATCGATGAGTGGTCGATCGACTGCCTAACATCCGTCGCAGCCCTCGGCTTCGGCGATATTCCGCCGAATGCATTCTTGCCTGCGCTACGATTTGTAAAAACCGGAGGGTGGGTAGCGTTTAATATCAAGGAGACCTTTCTAGACGAATCCGACAAGACTGGCTTCTCACGCTTCATTCGCGAACTGATTTTCTCAAAATATCTGAGCGCCTGGCAGATTGAAAAGTATCGTCATCGTTTGTCGATGGAAGGCACGCCTCTCTTCTACTTTGCAGTCGTAGCACAGAAAACAGCCGAGATCCCCGCAAACTTCCTGCAGCAACACGCAATCACCCTCGATTGATCAAAAGCCCGCGGATCGAAATTCGCGGTTCCGCCACGCAATCCGGGACAACTCGTGTCGGCCTGACTGGATTGGTCAAGCCGCTGCCACTCAATATCGATTCCACACAGCATCGACATTATCCTAGTCCCGATATTTTCGCGCCCACATTTTCGTGCCAGCGATCTAGTGTAGCGAATTGGCTATAATCGCATGGTCATGTGTCAACGATTTCTTCTGGCCAAGAACTGTGAGAGCACCCCATCATGAGAACGGCTATTTCGTGTTTATTGCTGGCGGCACTGCTAAATATCAGCCTTCCCTGCGCAGCATCTTCACCCAACGTGGTGGTTATCTTTTGCGACGATCTGGGATACGGTGACTTGGCATGCTTCGGGCATCCGACCATCGCAACACCGAACCTGGATCGCATGGCCAGCGAGGGACAGAGGTGGACAGAATTCTATGTTGCCGCATGCGTTTGCACTCCCAGCCGAGCGGCCCTGCAAACCGGTCGCTACCCAATTCGTAGCGGCATGTGCAGCAACAATCGCCGTGTATTGTTTCCAGACTCAACAGGTGGACTGCCTGCCTCCGAAATTACCATAGGTCAAATGCTCAAGGCCCAGGGCTATTCGACGCACGCCATTGGAAAGTGGCACCTCGGTCACTTGCCGCAGTATCTTCCAACCAGCCATGGTTATGACAGCTATTTTGGGATTCCGTATTCCAATGACATGGATGCTGTCAGCGACTCGCCAAAGGGCAAGGCACGCTTTTGGAATCCTGAAATCGAATATTGGAACGTGCCACTGATGCGAGGTGAACAGATTGTCGAGCGCCCAGCCGATCAGCATACTATCACTCGGCGCTATACCGAGGAGGCAGTGAAGTTGATTCGAGAGAATAGACAACACCCCTTCTTCATCTACCTCGCACATAATCTTCCGCATGTTCCGCTGTTCGCCTCGAAAGAATTCACTGGGACCAGCCGACGGGGACTCTACGGCGACGTAATTGAAGAAATAGATTGGTCGGTAGGCCAGATACTCGAAACGCTGCGAGCCGAAGGACTCGATGGTAATACAATGGTCGTATTCACTTCGGACAACGGGCCATGGCTTACTTTCGACGCGCACGGAGGCTCCGCAGGACTTTTGCGTGACGGCAAGGGTTCAACCTGGGAAGGAGGCATGCGCGAGCCAACCATCTTTTGGTGGCCTGGGAGGATCACCCCCAGTGTCGTCCGCGAGATGGGCAGTACCCTAGATCTTCTGCCAACGATTGCCGCGATCACGGGGGCGAGCGCTCCGTCTGACCGGTTGCTCGATGGCTACGATCTCGCTCCGACACTGTTCCACAATCTCCCCAGTCCGCGCGAGTCGATGTTCTATTATCACGGTCAAGAGGTGTTCGCCGTCCGCCATGGAATGTTCAAGGCTCACTTCAAAACGAAAACATCTTATTCCGGCCAACGCGATGCAGAGGTGCATGACCCACCATTGCTCTTTCACCTGGGGCACGATCCCTCGGAAAAATATGACATCGCACAAGAACATTCCCACGCGATCGACACCATTCACCAACTAAAAGTGGAACATGAATCAACTATCGAGCAAGTCGAGAATCAATTGGACAAGAGGTAACCATGCCTGACCAACAACGCCACCACACGCCGGCCACCACAAACGGACGGACTAGTGCTTCGACCATTTTTAATCTTAGGGTTTGGTGTAGTGGACTAGGTTACGAGTCCCTGGCACCTACTAAGTCGAAAGGACTCGTAACCTCGCCCACTACCCAAACTTTTAATCTGGTCGAAGCGCTAGTTACAAACCTGTTACGTTGGAACTCGCCTGTCTACTGTAGTATGAAGAAGTTGACTGACGATTCGGCATCTTCAACTACGAGGCAAAATAATGGTTACTCACTTCCCACCCATCCAATCCCTGTCAACCGCGAGGAAGTTCGTTGGGCTGGCAGCGGCCTTCACGCTAACCCTGGCGCTCACTCCATTCGGATTTGCAGACAATTCCTCTGACCAATCGACGGACACGTCGCGGTTGCAACTCAAGACCGAGCGCGTGGTTGTCTTCAAAGACGGTTATTGCCTGGTGGTCAAGCAAGGCGCGGCAACAACAAATGCCGAGGGGGTCGTATTCACTGACGATGTCCCCGATGCGGCTGTGCTCGGTTCATTCTGGGCAGTTCCTGAACAAGGTACGATCAAATCGCTAGTGGCAGGCTGGGTTAATACCGAATTCAAGACGAATCGCCAGGTAAATTGCACCAGCATCTTGGAAATAGTCCAATCCAATTTGGGGAAATCCTGTTCATTCGAAATCGGTCAGCAACGCATTGATGGAACGCTGCTGAAGATACTCGCCAATGACGAACTGGCCACCGAGACAATGCAATCATCGCCAGGCGGCGGGGGAATCAATTCTTCACAGCTCTCACCGTTCTCTGAGGTGGCCGCGCCGCGAACTTCCTCCACAGTTGTCAATTCCGTAACCGGTGCCTACTTTTTGATTCGCACGCAATTCGGAGACAAGATGATTCAGGCTAGCGCGGTGAACAACCTGACAATCGAGAACATGAATAGCTCCATCGATCAAACGCTTGCCACAAAATCGCGGCACAAGCGGCTATCATTGCAATTCGGCGAAGCGAATGCGGACGTCAAGCTCAGCTTGATGTACTTCCGACCGGACGTTCGCTGGATCCCTACCTACCGGGTCAACTTGACCGATGAGGCACTCGCCACCAACAAGATCAAAGGTGGAGCGGACAATTCGCAGAATCAAAAACAAGCCGAGCTCATCCTGCAAGGCGAAATATTGAACGAAGCCGAGGACTTCGTGAATGTTCCGTTTCATGTTGTTGTCGGCGTTCCCAATTTTCGCTTTCGCTCTGTCCCCTCGCCTATGATCTTGGAGGCCACGATGCGCAACATGTTGGGTCAAGTCGCTCCGGATATCATGGGTGTTGGCAACAATCAATTCTCAAACGGACTCTACAGTCAACGTCTTGGTGAATTTCCTAGCAATCGAGCGAGTGGTGACTCGGATCGTGTCGCCGTCGAACTGCCTGATGAGCTGATTGGCAAAGGAGGCAATGACTTGTTTGTCTACGAACTGCCTCCCATGACACTAAAGCGTGGCGAGCGAGCCATGGTCCCGATCCTTCGTACAATCGTCCCTTACCGTGACATCTATAGTTGGGATATCGAGCTAACTCATTCGGAATCTTACGCAGCCACATCCGCCGAGTCTAATTCGCCGCTGAAGCTGAGTGAATCAAAGATTTGGCGTCAAGTCGAGTTGATCAATAATACGGATATCCCCTGGACGACCGGCGCGGCTATGATCATGGACGGGATGCAGCCGTTGGCGCAGGAACTGCTGACTTACACTTCACCGGGTGGAATATGCCGAGTACCAGTAACGGTTTCCGTCGACCTTCGCGGCAAAGTGGAAGACACCGAGCTTAAACGAGAATTCAACGCGCTCAAATGGCGAGGAAACGACTTTGCCCGCGTGGAAGGAAATATCGAATTGGAGTTAGCCAACAACAAGACTGAGCCTGTCTCTGTCGAAATTCGCTTGCGATTTGGCGGAAAGGCCATGCAGACGTCCGACGATGGTAAATTCGCTTTGGAAGCATTTCGCGCAGAAGACTGGCACAATCGCCAAGGAAATCCAATTAATAATAGTTGCGTGGCCCGCTGGAACGCGTCCATTGCGCCTGGAGAATGTTTCGAGCCGACAGTCCAGTACGATTTTTACCTGCAGCACTAATGCCTCCACCACGGACAATTCTGATCATCGAGGACGATTCTGCGATTCGTTGCGGAATCGTGGACGCTCTGGACTTCAGCGGCTATCAAGTCATTGAGTCTGCCGAGGGGGGCAGCGGAAGGCTCCTGGCGATTGAGCGCGACTACGACCTGTTGCTATTGGATCTCGGTTTGCCAAACATACCCGGGCTAGAGATTCTGCGCACGGTTCGAAAGCTGCGCCCCTCCAAACCAGTGATCATCCTGACCGCTCAAGGAGAAGAAGCCGATCGAGTTCAAGGCCTCAGCGAGGGAGCCGATGATTATGTCGTGAAGCCGTTTAGCGTCAAGGAACTATTGGCTCGAGTAGAAGCTGTCCTACGTCGCACAACCGGAAGACCACTTAGCGTCCAATTCAATTTTGAACACGGAGTGCTTGATTTTGAAAGACGCGAATTGAGGTATCGCGACGGTACCCGAACCGAATTGTCAGAGAGAGAGGGAGAGTTGCTCCGCTACCTCGTTGATAATTCAGGTAGAGCTATTTCGCGTGATGAACTCTTGGCCAGCGTTTGGCAATTGAACCCCAAGGGGATCAGTACGCGAACGATTGACATGCATATCGCACGTTTGCGCGAAAAGCTCCGAGATGCCCCAGAGCGACCAACGACCTTGTTAACTGTTCGCGGTAAAGGCTATATGTGGATGGCTCAGCTACCTGAGGCCAACGAATGAAGAAACCTTGGCAAATTTGGTCGCTTTACCTCGTCTGTCTAATGGCGGTTTGTATTGCTATGTCTTGGCTGAGCCTAAAGACCGTTCGACTCGACGCATTGCGCGAAACCGACCGAGCCGAAACCGAGTTGGCTCGTCGCGAAGCAGAGCTTCAAGAGCGAATCAGCAGCGCACTGTACCGGATGGATTTGAGGATGCTGCCCATCGTAACGCAAGAGGCGGCTCGTCCAGTGTATCTCTATCAATCGTTCTATGGTACTTCCGAACCTACTGGTCTGGCGGAGAACGCGTACGAACAGACTGCCAGCGATGCCCCGGATCTTCAGCTCCCGTCGCCTCTCCTGTTTCATTCGTCTCCTTCCGTGCACCTGCATTTTCAGATCAACTCGGACAACCACATCACTTCTCCTGAGTTCCCTGTGGACCAAGATCTTCTCAAAGCTGTCAGGGATTATCAATTCGACCAGACAGCACTTCACCAAACGTTAGCCAAGATCGAGCGGGCACAACGCCTATTCGCTTACCCGTCGTTGTTGCAAGCCTGCATCGCTATGGAGGGTGTGACGCAACTCGCCTCTGAGCCGCCTTTTCAAAATACCAGCCCGCCGCTGGTAACATACAACGTCCCTGCCGTCGAGACCTTTCGCAATCAGCTTCAGAATCAGTCATTCGACCCTACAAGCAACCCGCCTAGCAACAAGTTAGACGCGCAACGCTTGCGCGGCATGAAACGCGTCAATGAAGAGTTTAGCAGTCGTAGGGATTCTACGCAGGAATTCACTCAACAGTCGCTTGCGAATAACACCTTTGCCTACGGTAATGTGATTGGCAATGGAAGCAGCGGCCAATTTGCAAAACTCGATGTAGCTTCTGCGTTGTCGGCTGAGGCATTGCAAACCGTTCCGATGCAGCCCATGTGGCTAGAGGAAAACTTGATCCTAGCGAGACGTGCCAACACGAACCAGGGAGCCGTATTTCAATGTTGTTGGTTGAACTGGGAGCAGATCAAGCGTGACTTGCAGCACGAGGTCGCAGAGCTATTACCCCATGTGGATTTTGAGCCAGTGACGCCGGATACGGAACTCAAGATCGGTACAGCATTGACAACAATTCCAGTTCAATTGATCGTCGATCGGCCAAAGATGCTGGCGAAAATGGCGTTTGATTCGCCCATGGTCGCTTCCAAATCTGTCATACCACTTTCACTGATTGCTGCCTGGTTGTGTGTGGGGCTGGCGGCAGTGGCCTCTGCCTCGCTGCTCTACGGCGTATTGCGACTGAGTGAAAGACGAGCCGCGTTCGTGTCAGCCGTAACGCACGAATTGCGAACTCCTCTGACGACGTTTCGAATGTATTCCGAGATGTTGGCTGAGGGAATGGTTCCGCTTGAAAAGCAGCGGCACTATGCCAACACACTAAAGATCCAAGCAGACCGATTGTCGCATCTTGTTGAAAACGTTCTGCAATTCGCGCGGCTTGAACGTGGCCCGGCGAAGACCGCGAACGAAAGCTTGACCGTGACCGAATTACTGCTACGCTTCCAATCGCGACTGGAGGAACGCGCAGCCGATGGCCAGATGCAACTGATTGTCGATGTAGAGCAATCCATTGCACAATACTCCATGGCAACTCAACCGGCTACCATCGAACAAATTCTCTTCAATCTCGTTGACAATGCTTGCAAGTACGCACAATCCTCAGTCGATAAACGCATCGTCCTTAGCGTTGGCGATTCGAAAGGTCACATTCAATTTTGTGTACGAGATTTTGGGCCAGGGATAAGTCCCATGGAGCGCAAGAGATTGTTTCAGCCCTTCCATCAATCCAAACTAGCAACGTCCAATGCTGCTCCGGGAGTCGGACTTGGTTTGGCACTGTGCACTCGCATGGCCAGCTCCCTAGGCGGACGGCTACTGAACAAGGACTATCCCATCGGTACGATGTTCGTACTTAAATTGCCTAGACCTTAGCAATGTATCCCCACGCTCCGCCTCAAAAACTTCAGCCTTAATGTGGCCCGACGCTCCGCGTCGGAATCTCCTCATCCATCTAGCCCCACGCTCCGCGTCGGCTCCTCCGCAGCTCACGACGACCCACGTGTTTCTTCGTCGAGCAATCGCTGATAATCTTCCATCGTGTCGATATCACCAATATACTCCCCAAAATCAAATAGCACATTGAACTGAGAGTGTTGATCGACCAAGGCATTCACCCCTTGTCGGTCACTCAACTTCGGCACTTGCATTAACAAAGACCAAGGCAGCAATCCTGGGTGCCCACGTTGTCCACCAAAGTAGGGCAGGACCACGGGACACATTGAATCACTCAACGCGGCCCTAGCGTCAATCAGGCGATCGATCACCGCAGCACTTAGCCTTGGAAGATCGGCTGGAGCGATAAAACACCCATCACTCGCGCGCGGATTTGCGGTACGAGTTAGGTACTCGATCCCGTGCTGGATCGAAGCCTTCATATCCAGCGGATCCTGCTCGGGCGTTACCAGCACCACCGGCTGGCGCGCCACGCGACGGGTTAGCTCCAAGTCATCGCGGCGCGCTACCACGACGACTTGCGTAACTCGACTACGCAACCAAGCCTCGATAACGTGTTCTATCACCGTCGTCCCACGCCACGGCAATAGAAGCTTGGATTGTCCCATGCGGCGGCTGCGCCCTGCTGCCGGAACGATTGCAAACGTCGGCCGCTGATCATCGCTAATAAAATTCGACATACTATACTATTGTGACCGAGACTGAAAAGACTGCCAATTTCAGCGGGGGAGACACTGCCAGGCGCGTAGGGAGGAATTCCTACTTCAGTTCTTACTTTTCTTGCTACTTGACCAAAAAATGAAATCTAATTTGTC
>JADYZV010000041.1 GCA_020852965.1 Pirellulaceae bacterium
GTTCTTAGTTCTTGGTTCTTGGTTCTTAGTTCTTGGTTCTTGGTTCTTGGTTCTTGGTTCTTGGTTCTTGGTTCTTGGTTCTTGGTTCTTGGTTCTTGGTTCTTGGTTCTTGGTTCTTGGTTCTTGGTGCTTGGTGCTTGGTGCTTGGTGCTTGGTTCTTGGTTCTTGGTTCTTGGTGAACGGCTAAGTAGAGTATAAATGGAATGAGAAATCTACCGTCAGGTGCCGGTGGCTAGTTGAGATGTTGTTCGATCAATTCTTGGAACTGGTCAAACAGATAGGCGCTGTCGTGAGGGCCGGCGGATGCCTCGGGGTGATACTGCACGCTGAAGGTCATTTGATTACTATGACGCATCCCAGCGATTGTATCGTCATTCAGATTGCGATGCGTGACCGTCAGTTCTTTGGGAAGTGACGGCTCATCGACGGCGAATCCGTGGTTCTGCGAAGTGATCTCGACTCGGCCACTCTCCAGATTCATTACCGGTTGATTACTGCCACGATGCCCGAACTTGAGCTTAAACGTCTTGCCGCCGGCCGCCATGCTGAGCAGTTGATGTCCGAGACAGATGCCAAACATGGGGCGTTTGCCAATCAATTCTCGGATGGTGTCGATGGCATACCCAAGCGGCTCGGGATCGCCTGGACCATTGGAGAGAAAGATTCCATCCGGCTTGTGGTCGAGTACCTCTTGCGCAGACGAAGAGCCTGGAAGGATGGTCACACGATTGCCACGCTCGAACAGATGTCGCGCGATATTCCACTTCATTCCGAAATCGAGGCAGACCACATGCGGGCGTTTGTCACTTTTGGACGAATCGCTTGAAGTATTGGCCTGTGCGCTGGCAGTTGCGGCTTGCTGTTGATCGAGCTGATGCAGGGCTTCATTCCACTGGCGAGCTCGCTCGGGAATGACTTCGCGGACCATGTCGCGACCTACGAGAGCCTGGCTGGAATTGACTTTGGCCAACAGGGATGCCGGATCGAGATCCTCGGTGGAAATGCCGCCCTTCATCGCCCCAGAATCGCGTATGCGTCGCACCAAGGCGCGTGTATCGATACCGGCAATGGCCACGATATTGTGTTTGCGCAAGTAATCGCTCAGCCCTTGCTGCGAACGATAATTGCTGGCCACACGACTCTCGGCCCGCACGATGAAACCTGCGACTTGCGGTTTGTCGCTCTCCAGGTCGTCGGAGTTGGTGCCATAATTGCCAATCTCGGTATACGTCATGGTAACGATCTGACCACAGTAGCTGGGGTCGGTTAGAATCTCTTGATAGCCGGTCATTGACGTATTGAACACGACTTCGCCGAAAGTTTCACCTTCGGCACCGATGGCTATACCGCGAAAACTGGTCCCATCTTCGAGCACCAGCAGGGCAGGTTTTCCAGAACGACTCACGCGAAGCTCTCCGCTAGCAGGTCCAGGGCTGAAACGCGAATGGCCAGCCAGTGTCCTATGGACGGGCTACCATTTCAAAATTTCAGCCAGTATAGCGGCCAAGGCGAGTTTCGATAAGCGGCCCAAAACTCCGTAGCTATCGTCGCCTAACGTGAGACTCCTCTACTTGAAAGCACCCTCATCGAAGGCACCCGCTTCGGCGGGATCGCCAAAGCCGTCGAGCGGATCGGCTTGGCCAAAGCCATCCTCAGCGGAAACCAGCGGAGAAGCATCGCCGACTGGCAAGCTCTTGGGCTTCAATTTTTCCATGGCTGCGTCGCGAGCCTTCTTCTCACGCATGGCTACCACACTGGTAACAATGACCAATCCCAACATGCAGGCGATCCACAGATAGGGCCAAATAACCATTTTCAATATCTCGCAGGCTGAGGGAAGGAGTTGGGTACGAACGAATGACCAATCCAAAAGTAGCAGGCACAGTCCCTGTGTCGTCCGCAGTTTATTAAAAAAGGTTGGCGTTGAACTACCACCCTTCAGCTTAGTTGACCAGCCGAGCGAAAGTCAAGCAAGTTGCTTGCAAAATCTCCCCTCGTTGATCGTCGGACGTTCGGGACGCCCCTTGTGATCATACGTCAGACGCATATTATCCAGCCCCATGAGCCATAAAATCGAGGCATGGATATCGTGGACGTGCAGCTTGTTTTCTATGGCGTATAGGCCCAATTCATCGGTAGCGCCAATCGTCTGTCCGCCGCGCACACCACCTCCGGCCATCCACATCGAAAAACCGGTCGGGTTGTGATCACGGCCATCCCCTTTTTCGCTCATTGGCGTGCGACCAAACTCCCCTCCCCATACAACCAGCGTCTCGTCGAGCAAACCGCGACGTTTGAGGTCCTTCAATAGCGCGGCCACCGGCTGATCCATCGATCGACAAAGCTTGGAGTGATTGGCCTCGATCCCAGCATGCGCGTCCCACTTGCTTCCCGTGCCGCTATAGAGTTGTACAAACCGTACACCGCGTTCGACCAACCGTCGAGCCAACAAGCAATTGCGACCAAAGTCCTCGGTCTCCTTCTGGTCCAGTCCATACAGCGCATGAGTAGCCGCGCTCTCTTGCGATAGGTCGACGGCCTCGGGAGCTTGCGCTTGCATGCGAAAGGCCAATTCGTAGCTCTTGATGCGCGCTTCCAATTCACTCTGTTGCGGGCGCGCATCGGCATACGAGCGGTTGAAACGCTGCAGCAACTCGAGCTTGTCCCGCTGCCGGTCTGCTGAAAGACTTTCCGGTGCATTCAAATCAGCTATCGGTTCGGCTTTGTTGCCGTAGATGCGTACACCTTGATGCGAGGCGGGCATGAAGCCACTTCCCCAATTGCGCGGCCCATTGACGGGGCGTCCAGCGTTATCGCACATGACGACAAAGCTGGGGAGATTCTCGTTGGATGACCCAAGACCATAGTCGACCCAAGAACCCAAAGCGGGGCGGCCAGCCACATTGGTACAAGTATTCATTTGGCAGACGCCACCGGCATGATTGATGCCATTGGTCCAGCACGATCGGAGCACAGCGATATCATCCATGCAATCGGCGATGTGAGGTATCCAGTCCGACGCCCACATCCCGCTCTGCCCGTGCCGTTTCCACTTGCGCTGGCTGGCGAGCAGCGATGCGCCCTTCTCACCCATGGCGGTGATCGGTTCTTTGAAGCTCGACGGGAGTGCTTTTCCGGCCAGTTTTTGTAACAGCGGTTTGGGGTCGACCAGATCCAAATGGCTTGGTCCACCTTCCATAAACAACCAGATCACACTCTTGGCGCGCGGCCGATGGTGAACTACGCCAGCGTTACCGTCAGCCCGCGCTTGCTCAGCGTGCGTCAGCCAATCGAGCGCTACCGCTCCGAAGCCAACACCGCTGGTCTGCAAAAAATCACGGCGGGAAGTATGCATAGGTCAGTACAACTGTATTGAATGGCGTGTCTAATTCCTTAGTCTGGACCTATCTCTAGCGCCCCAGACGCACTCTTTATTATAACCGCTGATTCCTTGGAGTGCTTCGAGTTCTCGGAGCTTTGGTCTGGCGGGCGGTTCGCAGCGCAAAGGAGCTGATCGGTGAAAATCAAGTTGGTAGCGCTCAGGCAGTTGTGTTTGCGTGGAGGCGGTGCGTGGTGCAGGACACTCTTGGGTCGATCCGTACTGGTGACCTGAAATTTCCAGTTGGTGTGGACTTTGGGGAGGGCCAAAGCGGTAATGAATTCCCGCACTCCAAGGATTGTCAGCGGGGATGGTGCGGTTTCGAGGAGTTTCTGCGACCACTTTCCAATTTAGCGGCCAGCGAGGTGTCGTACTCGTCGTCGATGCGTTGGATGAGTCCGTCGCCAGTGGTGAAGTGCAGATTGACCCACATGACATGTTGGCTGTGGTCAGCCGCCACGAAGGTGTCGCAGTAGCGAGCCGTGACGCGATTCTCAGCGGTCATGTACAAAGGTTTTAGGCACTTGCGGTTAAGCCGAGATGTGATCGAAAAGAATTGGTCCAGCCACGCCTGAAAGCCCTCGGCACCGCACCAATCACCACCCAGGCTCGAGCCTGGCGCAGCGGCGCAGTGAAACACAAAGTCTTCGTCCAAGAGGTGCCCGCAATAATCGAGCATCCGCCGCTCGTGTTCGTCGTAACAATCGACGAAAGTGCGTGCGAGCGTCTCGGGCGACGAGCACAAATCGCTGGGAGTGACTTTGCTGTGTTGGCAACTCAGCGCATCGGCTAGATCTTCGATCGTAGTTTGACTCAGCGAGCCTCCCGCTTCCGCCTTGCGCACCAGCCGCTCCGAATACCCAGCCAGCTTGGCGAGCTCCGTTTGCGTCATGCCACGCAATATTCGCAAGTCCCGCACTCTGTTTCCGCAGACACACAGCCCTCTAACCCGATCATCCACACGTTGATTTTTCATCACCAGTTCTCACTTCCTGAAAGTCGTAGTTCTGAAGACCTTTACAAGGCCCAACGGCTAATTGCCAGACAAATGGGAAGAACTACTAGACAGCAGCAGTTGTGCATTGAACTGCTCGACTAGCTTAGTAGTTGTCTTTCGTGTTGGTCGGAATCTAATCTAACGAAGTGACCAGCACATAACTACCGGGTATAAGCCCAACCTTGGGGGGGTAGCTACCCCTACGCACCGAAACGGCTGTCAAGCATTCACTTTTGTGTTATACGCGTTGGGAATGAGCTGTTCGCGACGAGTTGATAACTTGAGAACGACTAGTATCAATGCAAACCATGGAAACAAATATCCAATGTGTTGGTAGACCGTTGGCTGATCCAACAACGGTATGTCTTGTGCAAACGCGCCCTCTTCCAACGGTCCCAAACTCTTGATTTGCTTGCCGGTAGGGTCGATAACGCAGGAAATACCAGTACCGGCGCAGCGCACGAAGTATCGTCGGTTTTCAATAGCTCGAAACAGTGAAAGGCGACGGTGCTGCTCCAGTGCCGCTGGCGTTTCAAATGCGGATGCATTGATCATGCAAACCAAGAATTGCGCCCCTCCGATCACGGTTTTTCGCGCCGCATTCTCCACGAGATCCTCATAGCAAATCAAGACGCCAATCGCTGGCCCCCGAGGATCGACGATGGGAGCGTCGCTACTACCGAACGTCATATAGTCGGGCAACTGTGCCAACTCGTGCAGGAAGGGGAATTGATTTTCAAACGGAACGTATTCTCCAATGGGAATCAAGTGCCGTTTGTGGTAGCGTCCGCCAATCCCTCCATTCTTGTTAAATAGGAAAGCGGTTTGCCAATAGGGCCCCTCTTCAGGCGAGTCGGGGTTGAAGTTCCGTCCACCGACTAAGAGACTTGCTCCGAGCCTTTTGGCGGGTTCCACGTTGATAAACGGAAGACGAACAACGGCAATATCTTGGACGATCTCCTCAAGGGAATTGATGCTCGTGGCCATCGACCCGAAACTCGATTCCGGCCAGATAAATAGATCGATCCCGCTGCCAAGCGCATCCGATGCCTTACGCATCTTTTCGGTTGACTCGACCCAAGAAGGATCGATCTGGACAACTCCCACCCGTACCGTGTCAGGGGAACTGACCTCATGCAGTTGTCGAATCCTGAGGGCTCCGTAGGTCACCGTCCCTAGCAACAATGTCAAGCTGATGGCGGCCTCTATTCGATATTGTCGACGCTCAGTCCTAAATTGGCTGGCGAGGCCTAGGCAAGCGTAGAGAAAAATTGCGCTTACTAGGTACACACCTCCCAGTTCGCCGACTTGTAGAATTTCCAGGAACGCAGTTTGCGAATGCGCAAAGGACCATGGGAATACTTTGGGCCAAAAACGTTCGAGCGCGATCCAGCCCAGTGGTGCGAGCCAAAGTATGCCGAAAGATTGGTGCTGTTTGGCGACCAACCAGCCCAAGCAAGCAAAGGGAACCGACTCCCATAAAATGAGCCCGGCGAATACCAGTCGCGGCCCCAGATCACTGCGTTCCATGTCAAGCGTGTAGGCCAACGAATCGATGGCCCAGTAGAAAGAACAGCAGAGTGCGATGGTACCGAAGACCCACGTCTGTACCGTAGACGCCACGCGCGAGTCTCTCGTGACGAAACTCATGTGCAAAACCATTGCGACCCAAATAGCACCGAACCATGCTTCATGAAGCCACGATATAGACATCACAAGACCAGCCACCAGTGCGACGACGACGGGGATAATTTGCAAGAATTTCATCGTTTTCAGACTCAGGACAAAGAACCGCAATACTACAAAAAAAATGCTCGAGCGTTGAACGCTCGAGCAATTCTGTGGACTTTTAAAAACTACTGCGACAGCAACGCCTAGGGGCTCAAGCCGGCATCCGTTACCTTAACTTCCAACGTTTGGCTCTTGCCGACACCATACTGTTTGTTAACCAGAGCAGTAGGGTTGCCAGCAGCATCCAAGTAGACCACAAAAACATTGTGGTTGCCGGCAGACACATGAAACTTACCTGGTTTGCCCATCGGCAGCACGACACCACCCTTCGACAAGAACTGGGCCGGCGTCATGCCCGTAGGGTTAATGTCGACGATGACTCCTACCTGCACTGTGCTGTTGTTTGTGACGTTAATCCAAGCTGTCTTCTTGGCACCGCCGCTCCCTCCAGCCAACACAGTATTCGGTGCTACTGCAACCGTAGCCAGCGCAACGACCAACAAAAATAAACCTCTCATCATAGCTCTCCTTTACATGAGAAACAAGCTGCAAACATCTCGAAGGCAATCACACTGACTACCTCATTAAAACTTATCGATCTCACCACCGGCGCGCGTACACAGCGCACCGATCACGGTAGGCTCCACCCCATTTGACAAAAGACTTACAGACCCATCCAATTTCGCGACCATAGCTCCAATGCGATGTTGGCTATAGATTCCATTGCGTTCCGAATTCACACTACCCTTATCATGGGAAATTGTGTTTAGCCCCGATATCCAAAAACCTGACTGCTCAGAAGAAATGTCAGCGCTCTCAGCAATACACAGGGTATGGCTGGTCCCATCCGTGACATCCGCCAAACGCACACTTCCAATTTCGCTACTACTGAGACTAATCAAACTCCCGCGATTAAATAACCCGCTAGGTGGCCGCCCGGGAATCGTCTCCATAACCGTTCCCATAACCCCGAAATAATCGCTGTCACCGCCAAATTCTAGGATCGAGGATGGGCAGCGCATAATCGGTAATGCCGTGTGTGCCGCCGCTAGATTCTTCGCAGCGTGCCAGGGTACGCTCGTATCAACCTGTTTGTACAAATTCCCTTGTTCCAAATAGGGTAGGACGAAATACGTCCACGAATAGTCAAGTGGATTCGCCAAGTTCCGACCGTACAATCGACCGGCGGGTAACTTCCGGTTCGAGTCGTGAAACAACAGCACCGCGTGAACTTGGTTGCGAAGATTGTTGGAGCACGACGCGCGCCGAGCCGTTTCGCGAGCAGATTGGACAGCGGGAAGCAGCAGGCCCATCAATATGCCGATAATGCTAATGACCACCAGCAGCTCGACCAGCGTAAAAGCCGTTCGGCTTCGGCAACTGTGCTTGAGAAACGGCAGAGTCGTCATGGTGAAGTGCTCAGGATGGGTGAGAGTCGGCGTTGTATGTCTGACAGCCACAAGTGCTATGTTAGCGGTGTGTGCCGCCGTGTGCTAGGTTTGGAACCGGCACAGGACCGGCACTTTAAAGCTAGCGACCCTACCGCTGACCGCGCAATGGCCATTCGGGGCAGGCACCCTAAAATCTGTTGTTCTTAGAAGCCTCGATGTTACGGCAGGATGAAGCAGCCATTAGAGTGCAGAGTTTCCATGTCCCAACGAGTGTCGGCACCCGATGCGCAACGCTCAATGTCAAGGCTAACCCGACGGTGGCAACAAGAAGCTGCCCTTATGGCACGAACACGCGTGCGGTGCAATCCGAACTTGCAGCCCATGCCGCAACTGCGTTTTACTCGTTCCGAGCCTACTCCCGGGGCGCAAGGGTTTTTAGTTTGCTTTCGCATGCTGTTGCAGCTTAGTCGCAACGAGCGCAGTCCAGCCGGTTTGATGACTGGCCCCCAGGCCACGCCCCGTGTCGCCGTGAAAGTACTCGTGAAACAACACCGGCTCGCACCAGTCTTTGCTTTGCGCATAGGCGGCTTCGTCGCCGTGACACGGTCTGCGCCCTTGCTTATCAGGCAGAAATAGACCAATCAAACGCCGTTGGATCTCATCCGCGACTTGTCCTAGCGTGAGGTAGACGCCCGAACCGGTGGGGCACTGGACCTTAAACTCGTCACCGTAAAACTGATCGTAGGTGCGCAGGGATTCAATGATTAGATAGTTGATCGGAAACCAAATCGGCCCGCGCCAGTTGCTGTTCCCACCGAACATGTGTGAATCGCTCTCCCCCGGAACGTAGTGGACGGTGTTGGTGTAACCATCGCAGTGAAACACGAAAGGTTGATCACGGTGGATGGCGGACAAGGAGCGAATGCCAAACGGAGACAAGAACTCCGCTTCGTCGAGCATCTTAGATAGCAAGCGTCGGAGGCGATCTTCGTTGGGGATGGCCAACAAACGCAAACCATATTCTTGACCGTCGGAACGGGTGCGAGTCAGGTAGCTCATCTGCGCCGCCAAATCGCTGCGATGGTCTAAGAACCAATTGGTCCGCTTGCGGAATCCCGGCAGTTCAACCACCTTTCGCTCGTCGATCAAAACGGGGGTACACAGTGGAATCAGCCCGACCAGCGAGCGGACCTTGAGTGGCGTCGAGTTCGCGTCCGTCTGCAAGTGATCGTAGTAGAACCCATCCTCATCGTCCCACAATCCAGTGTCGTGCAGCGTATTAATCGCTTCGGCTATCGACAAATAGTGCTCGAGGAACTTGCTCGCCATGTCGGAATAGGCATTGCTGTCGCGCGCAAGTTCGAGTGATATCTTGAGCATATTGCCGCAGAAGAATGCCATCCAAGCCGTCGCGTCGGCTTGTCGTAGTTGTCGTCTCCTTTGAGCCAAGTATCGACGGCGTAGTGGTAGAATTGTTTCGACCATAGCAGGCCTGCTAGCGCCTGTCGCGACACCTGCCGCTCATCCACGGTCAATTGGCTACTGATGCGCTCGGCATAGAACTGGTCAGTCTCCTCACGGCGCGTCGCGAAGACTTGATCAAAGTCAGCGCCAAACCACTCCACAGGAGCCGCTTCGGCCGCGCACATGCGTGAGCAGAGCACAACGCTTTGACCAGCCGCCAGTGTGTGCTCGGTCCATGCTGCGACTTTGGTGCCGGATTGCTTGGCGTTGATGGCCGCAGAATCTTGCTTGACCAGATATCGATGAAAGGCATCTTTGAAGTACTCACTCGTAGCCGGCACATGGGGATGCAAGTGGGTGTTGGTCTCGTTATCGGTAAAGAGATATCGCTGTTGGGTACCATCGGAGCTGTTGTCGCTGCGGATCAGCCACGACCCCAACGTCGTGTGCCGAGCTTGCACGATGCCCGCTGTCAGCTTCGTATTGGGCTTCGGCGTACAACCTTCGTGGGTGCAATCCCACGTCCAGGTGTTGCGATACCACCACTGCGGCTTGTAACATCAGTTGTTCGGCAGTCATGCTCCATCCCTGTCTGTGTTAATCCCAACTTATTCATGGTGCTGACTGCGCCTTCGTAGCCGGTATTCTCTCGCTGGTTCAACCCCCAGAGCTTCGTAGCACTAGTGCTTCAACCAGATTTAAAAGTGGGGTAGTGGGCGAGGATACGAGTCCGTTTGATTCGTAATACGTAGGGGACTCGTAACCTCGTCCACTACCCTAAATTAAATATGGACTGAGCACTAGCAGCGATCGAGCGTCAATCGCTTGCGCCACTGTGGGGCGATGCTGGGGTAGTTTCCGTAAAAGCGTTTGATATAGTGCCGCCCCTTCCAATGCAAACAGTGGGCTTGCCAGCCCCAGCGCTCGAGCAAGCGATGGCTGATACGCGCGTTGGCGACGTGGCACACCATCGCGCTCGTCTGTTTCAATCTCGCGATCTCGTCGAGCACCAGGGTGGCCGCGTAGCAGGTCGTGGGCGACGTGCCTTTTCCCGAGCGCACGTACGACAACGTCAAGAAGCCACCTTCCGCGCCGGCTTGGTGATAGAACAGTTCGCAGCGATCGCTGGCCACGGGACGCAGCAGCGCATCCCACTTGGCCTGGAGCACATTCCCAGTGTAGGGCCACCAGCGTCCGTAGACGGCCTGCAGTCGCCCAGCCTGCGTGACAATCCGCCCACTTCGCCGAACGCGCAGTAGCTCGGCTGACGCGGCCACATCGGTCACCGGGGAAAGCCCCCAGCCGGCCAGTCCAGCGGCTAATGACCAGCGATTCCCAAGGCCTGTTTGATCAATCGCCAAATCCATAACATGGCTCCCATCAAGACAACGCAGCTTACCACGATGGCCACGATCAGGGCCGGCCCCAACGCAAACATGTCAGCGGCCCAATGCGTCCACAGTCGGTCCCAATAAACCAATAGCAATACCGTCGCCGCACACAGGTAGGGACCATAGGGGGTGGCAGGGTCGCCGGTGATCAACCAACGCACCACTACAAACGCAATCGCTACCAACGGGGCGATAAAGAAGATCAACAAGCTCGCTTGCCAACCCACATAGGTGCCAATCATGGCCATCAAGGTAACGTCGCCAAAGCCCAGCGCTTCAACGCCCAAGCTCCACGAGGCGGACAAACGCACGGCCCAGGTTACTCCGCCCGCGAAGGCGAGCCCCATCAAGCTGCTCAGCAAATAGGTCCATCTGCCTGGATTCATTTGCGTAGAACTCCACGCCAGGCTTACTCCCACGGCTAGCAGCCCAGTCACGAGCAGCACTATTTTCCATAACCACGGGTGGCGAAACATGCGCGCGAAAAAATACTGGACGCCTTTGCCAAGTCCACGACGACTAATCCAACGGCGATCGAGCAGAGCAAATCCCCACACAACAACGATGGTTAAGCCAATAGCCAGCCCCCAGGGGCCATTGAGAAACGCCGGCCACGGGTCGGGCACGTTGGCGTGTAATTCTTCCACCTCAAGCGGTGCTTGATAAAACGGTAGCCAAGCCGGCGCGAAGGCTGCGCCTAGCAAGCCGATCACCGTACCAGGGATGGTGACGTAGTCGGGAATCGACTGCTCGTCAAAGTCGATGAAGGTAGCAATCATCATCAGTACGAACAGGACGAAGTGACCGACGAACTGCCAGTGCAAAGCGCCCGCAACCTTGGCCACTTGGCCCAGTGGCAGCGTACCACCACTGACGTAAAAGTGGTAATACCACACCATCGCCAACGGGAACAGCAACTCAATCAAAACTGGCCGCAACCAAAACCATTTCCCCAGCGCCGGAGCTTCGCGCCGCAACGCAAACCAGCCCAATATCGGCCAGTGATCGGAAAGTCTACGCGGCGGATACCCGTGCGGGGCGGCAGCCCAAGGGCCGGCTTGACGGCGAAAGTAGGCCCAATTGCACACCGCCCAGTTGATAAAACGAGCTGCCGCCAGCGCCAACACCGCGACGATGGCCATGCGTAGCGTTATCGGAAGTGCAATCAATGCGCTCAGTACTAGGTTCCTTTGGAGGCAGGAAGCGCTACCAACGTCGTTTATTGACTGAACACTTTCACTAACCGTGCTTCTCTAGCCAATCGACAATCTCTACCACTAGCTCATCGGGCGTCCGGCGGTCGGTATCGACAGTCCAATTGGCCAAACGTCGATAAATGGGTTCGCGGGCAGCCAGGATTTCGACAATTTCGTCATAATCGCCATGCGGCGACAGTGCGGGCCGGCGTTCGGCCGTGGTTTGGTCGGCCTGGATGCGGGCCAACAGCGATGTGGGAGAGCCCTGCAACCACACCACGCGACCGCTGCTGCCGATGATTCGTTGGTTCTCAGGTCGAAGAATGGCACCTCCCCCCAGGGCGATGACGCTGGGAGTGGCGTTAGCCGCCGCACGAGCGACCACCGAGGCTTCGCGCTGTCGAAAACCAGCTTCGCCTTCGATTGAAAAAATATCGCGGATCGACTGGCCCGCTTCCTTTTCAATGAGCGTGTCGGTATCGACAACCGGCAGCCCCAGACGCTCGGCCAGCCGCCGCCCGACCGACGATTTTCCCGACCCACGATAGCCCATCAAGTAGATATGCATCGACTTTCGATTCGTGTTGGAAACACAGAGGCAAAGAGATTTGTTGCTAAATCGCCACGCATCCGGTCGAACACGGGGCATTGTTCAGCGCGATATGTCGAAATTCACACGTTCATTCGCATTCATTCGCGTGATTCGCGGGCAAATCTTCGTGGGCAAATCTTCGTGGGCAAGACATGTGAGTTAAAGTTGGTTTAGCGGGATCTCGAACTTAACTCCCAATTCATCGTAGAGGTTCTGATACCAGTCTTGCACCAACTGGTTGCTTTCCTCTTGAGCGATCGACAGCGGACCACGTTTGTCGGCGTCGGCGTTGAAACGCTGTTGCAGCTCCGCTTCATCTGGGCTGTAGTCCACGATGCGGACCACGTAGTAGATGCTTTTGTTCTCAGTCGGCGCAACGGTTACGGAACCTGGTTGGGCAGAGAAAACCGCCTGCATGAATTCGTTTCCGACCTGCTCCAATTTGTTAACGTTGGTAGGCATATTGTAGTCCCCCATGCGTGTGATCCAACTGAATGGATCGGTTTCGACGACCAGCGATTGCTCCGCCGTACTGAGCGCATCTTTCCAGGGAGCGTCAGCGGTTGGGGAAACCTTCTTTGCCAACGCGGCAGCGGCTGCTTCCGCCAATTTGCGCGCTTGAAGTCGTTTCCAGTAATCGACGACTTGAGCGCGAACGTCGGACAGTTGCGGGATCTGTATTGGTCGCTCGGCAGTTTTCCAGAATATGTACTGGAAAAACTCCGGCATACGCCCTTGCTGCAACGATTCTTGATCAAAGTAGCTGCTTTGAATCGGTTGAAATAGCGGCAATTGTTGGCTCATGGCCGCGTTGGCTACGGCGCCATTGAGCCCCAATTCGTCTTGTCGAATAGCGCTTTTTCCGAACTGCGTCTGCACGAGCTTGAAGCCATCGGTCAAGCCGGTTTGCCCGTAGGCGAGCCCGACCTCTTCAGCCAATTTTTTTAGGTTCGGACGCTGTGGTTCGGCGACCTTTTTCGTCCCGGCGGCCAAGTCCGCGTCGCGGAAGGCCGCGTATTGACGATAGGCTCCATAGTAGGGCTTCATGACCTTTTCCGAAACATTCGTTAGGGCAGCCTCGTGTGCCGGGATAGCTTTCGCGCGCGCCAGGCTATCGGCGATCTGCTCGCGCGCCTCTTCAAATGTCTGGGTGCGCATCTCGCGCGTAGCTGCCTCGCCTGAACTGGCGGTTGCCGCGTCTTCCTCCGCGCTGTCGGTAGCCGTGCTGCCTGTCGTCGTAGCGGCTGCATTTTCGGTGGCTGCATTTTCGGTGGCTGCATTTTCGGTGGCTGGGGCAACATCGTCGGCATTCTCCGCAGACAATTGCGGTGGCTGCTCGACCGGCGGAGGAGCAGCGGACTCGTCTTGAGGTGCCGAGACCAAACGCACTTTATTGGTCAAACGAGTCGCGGGCAGCGCCGAGCCATCACCGGAGGCTGGAGCAGGCGGGTCAAGATTCAATTCGCTGCCGCTGTTCGATTCGCTTGCCGGTGCTGGATCTGCAGCAGGAGTAGTCGCCGGTGTGGCCGGCTCTGCGCTGGCCGGCTCATTGTTCTCGCTCGCAGGTGCCGCAGGCTCGACTGCGGGTTCCGTTGCTGTGGGCACCGAGTTGGCATCCGCGTCTCCACTGGCTGGAGTTTCCGTGTCAGGAGTTTCCGTGTCAGGAGTATCTGCCGGCTTATTGGCGGCTGGCTTGGAATCGACGGGAACCTTTAATTGTTCCAGCTCAACCATGCGATCGTACTCGGCGCGCAGTTGATCTTCCGTCAATTTGGACTTCTCTCGTTCGACCCATTGCTGGATGTTCGATTCGACATATTCGAAGTCGGCTTGGTAAGGTTGCACAAAGCCAGGATCGGCGGAATTGGGATTGGCGAGCTGCATGCTTCCCAGATCGAAGATCGTTTCGATTTCGAGTTCGCTCGGTTGGCCTTGGACCTTGTCCATATAATCAGCCACGAACACGGGGAAGGCTTCGACCTTAGCGGTGCGATTGAGTTTGAGAAAGTCCTGATAGATTTCACCGGGAGCGGTGGCATAGAAACCGGACGCTGCGGTACTGCGAACGACCATCGAGGCCAGTTCGTGTTTGAGCTGCTCGCGCACGTCGAAGTTGCTTAAGCGACCACCGCTGGATTCACGCAGGATCTCTGCGATGCGCGCGGTCGCTACACGGCCATCACAAAAGGCCAGAATGAACTCATCGACGGCATCGTCGCTGAATTCAATGCCCAGCCGCTTGGCTTTGTCGGACAAAATTCGGGTGCGCGCGATGCTCTCTTCGTCGCTGTTGGTCTCAATGCCCAGACGCTGTACTTGCTTCGATTCGTGATCGTAGAAAAACCCTGGCACCCTAGGCTCACCACCCGCTTGTACTACTTCTTGGGCCAAGTCGTTCAGGAAGCGAACCAACGATCCATGCTTCTGCACCGCGTTTTGCATATCGGCGACCGTCAACTGCCCCCCATTCCAGCGGACGACGACGGCACCTCCTCCGCTGCCACCGGTAAGCGATTCTTGAATTTGCATGATGGCTGGAGCGACAACGAAGGCCAGGATGGATAGCAAAACCAAGCCAGCCATCCAATAGTTTTGATTCTTACGAAATGTTGCAAACGGGTTCGACATCCTGCTAAATCCTAACGAACTACACTACAAACAGAGTTCAATGATCGATTGGGGGTGGTCCCTAGTGGCGGAAAATACGGTCCCCGCACACTTGCTCAAAAGCTCAGCCTAGGCTATCTACTGTTAACTGCTCGTACTGAGCAGGCGCTGGAAGTGGTAAGGATAGCAAGGATTCCAGTTTTTGCAGATACGAGATTGCCGTTTTCGCCCCTGAATCTGCTTTCTCCCCTACGATCGTCCATCTAGTACCTTGTTTCCGACAAGAATTAGCATAGCCCCCAACCGAACTTCCCAAGGGAACGATGAGTAAAGATAAATCATTAGTCATAGTTGAATCCCCAGCCAAAGCGCGGACCATCTCAAAATTCCTCGGTAAGGATTTTGTGGTCGAGGCGAGCATTGGTCATATTCGCGATTTACCCTCCGGCCGTAAGGAAATACCGGAGAAGTACAAGTCCGAGGAGTGGGCCTACCTGGGCGTCAACGTCGACGATGAATTCCAGCCGGTATATATCGTCCCACCCGAGAAAAAGAAGCAAGTCACCAAGCTCAAGGCCTTGCTCAAGGACGCCAAAGACCTCTATCTGGCGACGGACGAAGACCGCGAGGGAGAGGCCATTTCGTGGCACCTGCGGGAAGTGCTCAATCCCAAAGTTCCCGTCCACCGCCTGGTCTTCCACGAAATCACCAAAGAGGCCATTCAATCGGCGCTCGCATCGCCGCGAAAAATCGACGAAGCCATGGTCCGTGCTCAGGAGACACGCCGCATCCTCGATCGGTTGTATGGCTACGACGTGTCGCAGTTGCTGTGGAAGAAGGTTCGCCCCAAATTGTCGGCTGGACGGGTACAGAGCGTGGCGGTACGACTGATCGTGTCGCGTGAACGCGAGCGAATGGCCTTCCATAGCGCCACCTACTCGGATCTGCTGGCCACATTGGCCCCGGCTGGCGGCAATCCATTTAATGCAGCGATGGTCAGCTATCAGGGCAAACGCATCCCTAGCGGAAAAGACTTCGACTCGACCAATGGTCGACTCAAGGACCCTGCTGCATTCCTGCTACTCGATGAAACGTCCGCCAAGGAATTGGCCGAAAAGCTCAAGAGCGTCCCCTTCCACGTCAGTTCGATCGACAAAAAGCCATTCAAGGAGCGCCCCAAGCCGCCATTTACCACCAGCACACTGCAGCAAGAGGCCAACCGCAAACTTGGCTACACCGCGCGGAAAACCATGCAGGTCGCGCAGAGCCTGTATGAGAATGGCTATATCACTTACATGCGAACCGATTCGACCTCGCTGGCCAAGGAGGCGGTACAAGCGGCGCGAGATTTGGTACGGCAAGAATATGGAAACGAATTCTTACATCCCGAAGAGCGGAACTACTCGACCAAAGTCAAGAACGCGCAGGAAGCTCACGAAGCGATTCGTCCCGCCGGTCATCCGTTCCAATTGCCACAAAATCTACGGTCTCAGCTCAATTCCGAACAATTCAAGCTGTTCGACATGATTTGGAAGCGCACCATCGCCTGCCAAATGGCCGACGCCAGCAAGGAACGAACCACGGTCACAGCCAATGCCGAAGAGGGAGTTTTCCAAGCCTCGGGGACCACGATCACTTTTGAAGGCTTCCTACGCGCCTACGTGGAAGGTAGTGACTCGCCGTCTGACGAACTGGCGCAGCAAGAAGTGTTGCTCCCCGCCATGTCGGAACAGCAAACGCTCGATTGCCGCGCGCTCGAACCCAAATCGCACACCACTCAGCCTCCCGCGCGATTTACCGAAGCCTCGCTGACGCGCACTTTGGAAGAACGTGGCATCGGTCGCCCGAGTACCTATGCATCGATTATCGATACGATCCAGCAACGCGACTACGTGTTCAAAAAAGGACAAGCGCTCGTGCCAAGCTGGATTGCCTTCTCGGTGATCCGCTTGCTGGAAGAGCACTTTGGTCCGCTCGTCGACTATGACTTTACCGCGCAGATGGAAGACTATTTGGATGAGATTAGTCGCGATGAAAAGGGCTTTCTCGAATATCTCAAGCAGTTCTATTTGGGGGCCGACACGGGACTGAAACCATTGCTCAAATCGAAAATCGAAGAGATCGACCCACGCGTTTCGAGCCGCTTCAGTTTGGGCTTTCCCGAACAGGGCGAGTTCAAAGAAGAAGTCTTCGTGCGCGTCGGTCGCTACGGCCCATTCATCGAGCAAGGGGATCGCAAGGCGAGTATCCAAGAAGATTCTCCGCCAGATGAAATCAACCTCGAGAACGCTCTGCAGCTTCTCGAAGAAGCGGCCAAAGGGGACGAACCGTTGGGGTATTGCCCCACCACCGGCAAGCCGGTGTACATCAAGTCGGGGCGCTTTGGACCCTACATTCAATTGGGACATCCCGAGGACGAAGAGAAGCCCAAGAACGCCGGCTTGCTCAAAGGTATGTCCGTCGAGGAGGTGACGCTGGAGTTGGCGCTGCAATTGCTGTCGTTACCTCGCGAGTTGGGCGAGCACCCCGAGCTCAAAGAGTCGATCGTGGCGGCCAATGGTCCCTACGGCCCCTACGTCAAATGTGGCAAGGAGACGCGCAGCCTGACTGCCGAAATGTCTCCGCTGAACGTGACGTTTGACCAAGCTGTCGAGTTGCTTTCCAAGCCCAAGACGGGTGGTCGTGGCCGCGCCAAGAAGGAGCCTCTAAAGACCTTTGATACTTCTCCGGTAACAGGCAACGCGGTCGAATTGCTCGATGGCAGCTACGGACCTTACGTCACCGACGGTGAGACCAACGCCAGCCTGCCACGCGACGCCAAGGTCGAAGAGCTGACCTTTGAAGCCGCGCTCGACTTGCTAGCCGTGCGCGCTGCAGCGGGTGGTAGCAAAAAGAAAAAGAAGAAGGCCGCCAAGAAGAGCGCTAGCTCGACTGCCGCTAAGAAGAAAACCCCAGCTAAAAAAGCGGCGACGAAAAAGGCGACCACCAAGAAGGCTGCTGCGAAGAAAAAGACCGCCAAGAAGGCCACTGTAAGGAAGGCGAGTGCTAGGAATGTTGCCAGCGAAGCTGCTCCCGAGGATGACGCCTCGTAGCGTGTCGCGCCCTGGAGTAGGCTCGTAACGAGTACCGCGAGTTACGGCACGGGCAACGCGTGTGGAACGACCCGCCCCCATGTTCCATGGTGTTCTCATCAGCGCTTTCTCACCATCGCCGTGCCTGGCTAAATATCAACCGTTGCGCATTGTCAGGCCGGTATCCATTGGGACGTGATAGCGCGGCACAATGATCACTTGCTTCGGTCTGCCGTAACTCGCGGTACTCGTTACGAGCCTACAAAGTGACGACCGAGGAGGTAGTGCTTTGGTGCTTTAGCATTCTGCCAGCCATTGGTCTGCATCCGAGTCTTTTTCGGGGAGATCATGAGGGGAAGAATAATAAAACGTGTTCGGTGGCGACGTCCAGCGAATCGTGTCAGGTCTTCCAGTAAATTCTTTGTGAGCTCTGCGCCTTTGCCTGAGGTGCATTTTCCTGGCAATTAATGCTGACCGCCACGCTCTCTTGACTTCAGTTCCCGTTTTACAGTAGCGTTAGGCCAAGCGAAAATCGGACGATGCTTGCCAGCACTACCCGAAATCCTCTCACAATGAAAATCCCCCAACTCGGTCAAGGATGGCCATTCATGCTTGCTACTTCCCTACCAGCCTCCACGTCAGCGACAGTCCCTTTTCATGTGGCCCGAAGCTCCGCGTCGGATGAAACGAACTCACCCACAGATGTAACTCACGCACCTCCAGTTCTACCCGTGCCACTGCTGGATGTTAGTCGAGGAAACAACCCGCTGCGCAACGAGATCCTGCAGGCGCTAGCCGATGTTTATGATAGCGGACGTTTCTTGCACGGCCCCCAAGTTACTCTGCTGGAAGAACGAGTCGCGCGCATCAGCAATACCAAACATGCGGTGGGCTGCGCTTCCGGGAGCGACGCCCTACTGCTCGCCTTGATGGCTCTGGGAATCGGACCTGGAGATGAAGTGATCGTCCCCAGCTTCACCTTCTTCGCCACCGCCAGTTGCGTGCATCGACTGGGCGCAAAGATCGTGTTTGCCGACATCGATCCGCGCACCTACAACATCGATCCGATCGAAATCCAAGCCAACATTACCGATCGCACGCGCGCGATCATCCCCGTTCACCTGTTCGGACAAGCGGCCGCGATGGACGCCATTTGCAATGTAGCCGATGGATGCGACATCCCGGTCATCGAAGATTGTGCACAAGCCATCGGGGGCGCATACCATGGTCGCCCGCTCGGGAGCTGGGGACAGATGAGCTGCACCAGCTTTTACCCAACCAAGAACCTGGGCGGCTTAGGTGATGGAGGTATGCTGACGCTCAGCAGCGACATCCTGGCTGATCGCCTACGACTGTTGGCCGGTCATGGCATGCGCCCGCGCTACCACCACTCCGCAGTTGGCATCAACAGCCGGCTCGATACACTGCAAGCCGCCGCGCTACTTGTCAAAATTCAGTACCTGCAGCAATATACCACCGCGCGACAAGAAAACGCGCAATGCTACTTCGAACTGTTTCAACAAGCAGGCCTGGCAGACGTGCGCGGCGATTGTGCGGTCGGCCTTCCCTATCACGATCCTGCCGCATTCCATGTTTGGAATCAGTTCAGTTTGCGCATTGGCAATGGTCAGCGCGATCATTTGCGCAGCTACCTTCAACAGCGCAATATCGGTTCGGAAATCTATTACCCGATCCCCCTGCATCAACAAGTCTGTTTCCGCGATTGCGGCTACGCCGACGGCAGCCTGCCTCACACCGAACGAGCGGCGGCCGAAATACTGCATCTACCGATCTATCCAGAGCTGACCCGCATCGAGCAGGAGCAAGTCGTCGCAGCCATCGCCAGCTACTATCGCGAAGCCTACCGAAGCAAAGCCTCTTAGTCCGCCTCCCGTAGGCTCGAATCCAGCACCGCGCATTTTCGGTGTGGACCGCGCGATTGGAACGCATTGAAGTTGTTTACAGGTTAGCCAAGGCATGGCCCGAACACTACACTATCCGTGCTCCGGCCTTGCCATCCGTGCTAGAATTCATGTCATCTGCTAGCGCGGATGACAGGAGATTAGCGCGACCCACTACGCAGATAGGCAAATAGATCGCTGAGCTGCTGATCGTCCAAGTCCTGCAACACATCTTCGGGCATCAACGAAGTCCTCAGTGCGCGCAGCGCTTCTAAATCTTCCGCAGCAATGGTCGTCATGTGATTGTCCGCGCTGCGAATCGTTACCCCATGCGCGGTTTGCTCGGCCAGCATGCCTGTTACCAGACGGCCATCGACGGTTAGCGCGGCGTACGATTGAAAGCCCTCGCGAATCTCCGCGCTGGGCTCGACAATCGCCACCAACCAGAATCTCGGGTTCCCTCGCTCGTAAGCGTCCAGCGCCGGGCCGATCGTGTTGCCTTCGCCAAACAATTGATGACACACGCCACACTTTTTGGCAAACACCTCCTTACCCGCTGCAGGGTCGGCGGACTGCTGTTTCCAGAGCTGTTGCAAGTGTTCCATCTGTTGCAATTTCTCCTCCGATGAAATGACAACTGCCTTCCCCAATGCTCGCTCGGCCAACAACGCGACTTGCGGATCGTCGTAGGCGCGCAGTTGCTGAGCCACGTCGACGGGGATATCTTTGGGCCGCAAACGCCACGCCAAGACTTCATCCAATAAGGACACCGCCCAGGCCTTGCGCGTCGCCAGGGTGCGACAAGCTGTGTCGCGTAGCGAGTGTTCGGCAGAAATCGATCCGCCCAATTGCCCTACCAATTGCCCGCCGATCGCATCGTCGTCGAACTGTCGCAAGGCAACCAGGGCCACGCGCTGCAAGGCCGGTTCGTTGGTTCCACCATTGGCCAATTGCAATAGCGGCGCCAGGGCGGCGCCCGGATGAGATTCTCCCAAGCTGCGAACCAGAGCCGAGCGCAGCGCAAGTGGCTGCGCGGCATCGCGGACGAGGTCGATAGCGCGCGTCACAGCGTCGGGGTCTTGTTGTTGCAGTCCAATTACCAATCCAGCATCCCCCAAAGACTGCTGGTAGGTTGCGAGCTGCGTGGATAATGACTCGGGGAGCGGGGGGAGCGCGCGGCCTTCGAACGCGCGCAAAAGTCCTTCGAGCAATGCTTGTTTGGCCGCTTCGTCGGGTGCCAGTTCGACCAATTCACGGCAGTGGTCGAGCTCCAATGGATCGCTGGTGGTGGCATAGCGCTGCATCAATCGTCCGGCGATAAACCTTTGGACCAGTGGTAGTCGCCACAACTCGGGCTGACGAAATAGATCGCGCACCAGTGTCCAATTCTCAGCATGCGCTTCCAACCCCCACCAGATCATCAGTGGTAGATGCGGGTCTGCAATATCTTCGCTGTGGGTCAACAGCTTTGCGACGATGGCTAGACCAAGCGTCGGTGAAACGCGTTTGGCCGTGCTGGCCAGTTGACTGCGAACTTGAACGTCGGATTCTCGCATGGCCAAGTCGACGAGCGAGTCCAGATCGCGGTGCTGATCCCCCAATAGTCTCACGACCCAACGCCGAATCGCCGGGCTGTCGCTGGACAACCAACGCGTTGCCCGTGGTGCATCGAGCTGCTCGAGCATCCCTAGCGTCCACAGTGCTTCCAGCGAATCTCGCTCGTCGACTAGCTTTACTAACTCTGCGACAATCGAGCGATCGCCGCGCCAGCCCAGCTCGAGCACCGACCGCTGACGGACCCATTTGTTCGTATCCTCGAACAGCGCCAACAGCTCACTACTCGAGCGTGTGTGCAGATCCCCTAGCCTGTAGTTGGGCTGGGTACCGTTCGGGAAAATCCGATAGATGCGACCACTCTCTTTGTGCCAATCGTCGATAGGGCTAACATGGCTTAGTCGCGTGTCGTACCAATCGGCCAAGTAAACGGCACCGTCTGGGCCAACACCCGCATAGACCGGCCGAAACCAACGATCCGGACTGCTGCACAGCTCCTGCTCGTCCTCGGTGCGACAGGTCGATCCGTTAGCGATGCGTTTCGAATTCCAAACTAGATTCTTCATGGCATTGGGGGCGATGATATTGCCCGTGAAGTCATCCGGAAACAATCCGCCTTCGTATATCGTGAAGGCTTGCGGAAAACGTGCCGTGTCTCCTTTCGACTCCATGGCTTCGAAGTATCCAAAGGCATAGGGGTTTGTCAAAGGTCCGTGTTTGCCCCAATTCTTCGAGGAATAACTCCCCTGCGGATAGTAGAAGCCACGCGTGCCGCCGCCATTGGTGCCGGAAAACACGCGACCTTGCGCATCGATATCGAGCGAAAAAGTATTGCCACCCCCCTCGGCATAAATCTCGAATATCTGACTATCGGGATGATAACGCCAGATACATTGACCTTCGAAGGCAATCCCTTTGGAGACCGCCGAGCTGACGACGCCCGCCGTGGTGCTACCATTGGCACCATACAGCCAACCATCGGGACCCCACAAAAGACTGTTGGCTACCGAGTGAGTGTCCTGCAGTCCGAAGCCCGACAAGCGAACTTGCGGCGGCCCATCGGGAACATCGTCGGCATCGGCGTCAGCGTAGTACAGCAGATAGGGTGGATTGAGAACCCAGATACCTCCGTGGCCAACTTGAACCGACGTGGCGATATTCAATCCGCTAATGACATCGTGGTGTGTATCGTAACGACCATCGCCGTCGCTGTCTTCCGAAACCGTAATGACATCCTTGCCTGAGACGCCCAGCGGTGGAGGTTGCGGTACTTTGTCATACACGGCGCGCAAATGCTGATCGTAGCGCAAGATCTTCAAGCCGGCGGGGAATTGATACTGCCGATATTGGACCGTCCACAATCTCCCGCGCGAATCCCACGATAAGAACAGCGGTTGCGACACCTCCGGCTCGCTAGCCACTAGTTCCATTTCAAAACCTGGATGCATGCGGAACTGCTTCGCGCTTTCGGCAGCTGGAGTTGGCTGAGAGCCATCCGACATGACGCCTCGGCCAGCGTAGTTCTTCATGAACTCGGCAACTTCTTCGTTTCCCGCGACCGATTCAATACTAGTCGCTTCGGTCTGAGCGAAGCAGCGAGAAGCAATTCCAGTCGAGGCGCACGTAGCGATAAGAAACAGCAGAACGTTGAGTACCAACCAGCGTTGCATAAGGTAGGGCCTACAGAGAGGTGAGGAAGCGGGCAAGTGGGCTTTCATCATTCTAACACAGATAGATTTTGAGAAGTTGCGACAAATGCGCGCAAGTAGGCTCGCAACCTTCTAGTTCGAACATTGCATCGCGTTTTTAATTTCTTGAGCATCGAGTTTCTGGGAACACTAATCTTCGCTAAACGAACACTAATCGCCAGAAAGTCAGGTTACCTGGCATATCAATCAACCCTGGCTAACGAGTGGATAAGTGGGGGCATTGGTGAGGCCCTCGATCTATATTCAAAACTCGTTCACCTGTGAGACAAGCTCACAGGGGCCCTACAGCCATATTCAAAACTCGTTCACCTGTGAGACAAACTCACAGGGGTCCTACAGCTATATTCAAAACTCGTTCACCTGTGAGACAAGCTCACAGGGGCCCTACAGCTATATCTCTCCGGTCACGCGAAATGGCTGCCGAAGAATATTTCAGTTTTACCGCGTCCACGACGACCAACCCAAAAATCTAATATGGGCAGAGCGCTCGTTGCCTGCCTACTTGGAATCGGCAGTTGGCTCGATGTCGTGCGGGTGCGGATTGGGAGGAAGCTGGGGGACTTTTTCATGTAGCGCGTCGGAGAGTTCAGCCAAGTGTTCTGGGAGCAGACCATGCTCCAAGTAGTCGGCTTCGCGATCGGCCTGGGACACGTGCGCGCTGGCCCGCTCCATCAGATAGCGTTCAAGCAAGCGGTGTTCGCGTACGTACTCGACAGCCCGCAGTAGTCCGCGAGGTGTCAACTGCAGCCTGCCGTCGCCAGAGAAAACCACTAGATTCTTTTGGCTCAAGCGAATGGCCCAACGGCGTACTTTGTGCAATGGCCAATTCCGTTCTTGGATCAAGCTCGCCAGCTCGACCGGCTCGGACGACTTCAGTTCGCCAGTCAAACTTGGGAGCGCCGCGCGGGCTTCCAGATGTTCGACCATAGCGCGCAGTAGGTGCTGCTCGTCTTGTTCTCGCCGCAGCTCCCACATGCGGGTCAAACGCCACCACACACCACGTTGTGTGCCGAAAGCAAAGCTGACCATGAACAGCGCACAAGCCGCTAGGACGATCGCCGCGCCACTGGGTAGCTTGTCAACCGTCGCACTAGCGATTGTCCCCGCCGTGCAACTGATAGCGCCCAGCACCGCGCTCAACGGCAACATCAATCGCAGGTCATGAGTCCAAAAGCGGGCGCTCGAGGCGGGGGTAACGAGCAGTGCGATAATCAGGATTAGCCCGACGGCTTGTAGCCCCACCACGGTCACCACCACGACTAGGCCAATCAGTAGAGCATCGAGCAGGAGTACCGGCCAACCTTGGCTGCGCGCTAGCTCGGAATCGAAACAGAGAATTCGCAATTCCTTGCCGAGCAGTCCCGTGGTCAGGAACACTACGGCTGCCGCTGCGCCGCACAGCCAAACATCTTCGCTGGTCATGGCGGCTGCCTTGCCATAGATAAAGCTCTCCAGGCCAGCGGCATTGCCCCCCGACTGCTGCGCGATCGAAAGGAGTACTACTCCGGCGCCAAAGAAGACGCTGAGCACGATTCCCAGCGCGGCGTCTTCGCGAATCTTGGCTGCGTGACGTAGGAAAAGTACTGCCATACCACCCAGCGAACCGCTCACAGCGGCACCGAACAACAACAACCCCAGCGATTTTTCTTGGCCAAGACTGACGCTCCAAAGGAAGGCGATGGCCACTCCCGGCAAAGTCGCGTGGCTGATCGCATCGCCAATCAACACGCGGCGGCGGAGCAAGAGATAAACGCCCAACTGCCCAGCGGCGAGCCCCAGAAGCACGGTTCCTAACAGCACGATGCGCGTGTTGTAGTCGCGCAGCCAGACGATCCGCCATAGCGCTTCACTGAGAGCCAATTCCGCGACCACGGCCGAGAGTCCACTGGCCATCATGGTGATCCCCCATCGCGAAGACGCATCGCCTCGCCAACCTCTTCCAGCAGCGTGAGCTTACCGCCGTAGGTCTTCTGCAAGTTGTCTTCGGTGAATACTTCGCTCGTCGGCCCGGCTGCTACCAAGCGTGTATTGAGCAATACTAAATAGTCAAAATAGCTGGGGACGGTGTGTAGATCGTGATGCACGACGAGAATCGTTTTGCCTTGCGTTTGCAGGACGCGCATCAGAGTCACGATGGCGCGCTCGGTCGAGGCGTCGACGGCGGCAAACGGCTCGTCCATCAAATACAAGTCGGCGCGCTGAACTAATGCGCGAGCCAGAAAGGTGCGTTGCTGCTGGCCACCGGAAAGCTGGCTGATTTGTCGCGTGGCCAAATGTTCGATTTCCATCTGCCGCAGCGCTTCCAGCGCTCGCTGTCGCTCCGCCTGACCGGCTCGGCGAAACCATCCCAATTGACCATAGGTTCCCATCTGCACCACGTCCAGCGCCGTGGCTGGGAAGTCCCAGTCGACCGTCTCGCGCTGCGGCACATAGGCAACTCGGGAACGCGCCTTGGAATAGCGCTGCCCAAACACCTGCACCTCTCCAGAAATCCGCGGAACCATGTCGACCACCGTCTTGAGCAACGTGCTCTTGCCTGCTCCATTGGGACCCACTATCCCAACCAGGCTCCGGGCAGGAATGTCGAGCGACAAATTCCACAATACGGGTTTGCGATGATAGGCCACCGTCACATCGCGCACCGATAGCGGTCGTTCAACCAGCAACTCGCAGGCAGGCGTTTCGATTGCAGCAGCAGTGGAAGAGGTTTGGTTGAATAACATGGTGAGACTAATGCTAGATGGTTATTGTTTCAATTGCAGCTCGCGAAAGCCACCGGCGGGTACGCGAGGACAACCCAGTTCGCGCGCAATCGTGGTGAAGTTGTGATCCATCATGCCAATATAAGTTCCTGAGTAGGTGCCAGCATCGCCCATCGCATCCGAATAGAGGGGCGTATCGGGTATGCGTACTTGGTGCCCTTTGGACTCGGCCCCGCGCAGCAAGGCGCGAATACTGTCTTGAGGAACACTGCTCTCAGTAAAGATCGCACCTACTTTGCGTGCGACTAACATGTCGACCAGTTCATTGATGCGACTGAGGCCCGCCTCCGACTCGGTGCTGATCCCCTGCACGGCCTGAACCTCGACATCGTACGCCTCACCAAAGTAGCGAAAGGCGTCGTGCGACGTGACCAACACGCGCTGCTCGGCAGGGATGCAACCGACGATCTGTTGTCCATAGGCGTGCAGCGCTGCCAGCTCGTTGCGCAACTGCTCGGTGGCCCGCGCGTAGTCCTCCGCATGAGGCGGATCAAACTCGGCGAGCTCCTTACCGACTCCCTCAGCGACTTGGCTCCACAAGCTGACGTTCATCCACACGTGCGGGTCGGGGTGTCCCGAGTGCGGATCGTCCCCGCCAACGATATCGCCGGTCAATGTGTCGCCTGCAGCAAACGTGCGATGGGTGCGCCCATGCTGGGCTAATAGTTCGGACATTTTGCCTTCCAGCAACAAGCCATTATAGAAAACGATATCTGCGCTGCGGATCGCCAAGACCGCATCCCGCAGCGGTTTGTAAAGGTGCGGGTCTACTCCGGCTCCCATCAATTGCGTCACGCGGACATGTTCGCCGCCAATCTGCCGGACCAAGTCGCCCAACATGCCGATGGTAACCGTCGCCTCAATGGGGTACTCTCCCGAAAATGGCTCGTGTGGGGAGCTAACTCGACTTGCAGTAGAGCTGGCATTGGGCCTACAGCCCGTTGAGACCAACAGCCAAGTGGCCGAGCACAGTCCGACTAACAGTGCGCCGCGGTACGCCTGCCAAAGCAGCGAATTGGTTGGGGCGAGCGTATTCATGAGATGGCTCCAAACGGGGCTCAGCGACTAGTGCTTCGACCATTTTTAATCTTAGGGTTTGGTGTAGTGGACGAGGCCCGCGAGTCCCTGGCACCTACTAAGACGAAAGGACTCGCGGGCCTCGTCCACTACCCCAAGTTCGAGTGTGGGCAAAGCACTCGTGTCTTAAAACACGGCTTTTTGGCTGGTCGAAAACATTTTTTTGGCTAGCCAAAAACTTGATCTTCTCTGAGTGTAGCCGGCCCGTAGCGCGCGGGGAAGCAGTTAGTTCAAGAAATGACTTCCGCCAACGGGCGACGGCATATACAATTGTTAGCTTCGTGTAATGCTCGCAACGTGATCTGCAAAGCCGAGCAGCTAAACCAACTAGCCCATTCTAACGATCACAATACTTAACCCCCATATGGGAGGGTCCAATTAGTGGCTTCAGGAAAATATCTGTTTACTAGTGAATCGGTCAGCATGGGACACCCAGACAAGCTGGCAGACCGAATTTCGGACGGCGTATTAGACGCGATCTTAGAGCAAGATCCTGCCAGCCGAGTCGCTTGTGAAACGCTAGTTACAACCGGCTTGGCCATGATCGCGGGTGAGATTACCACTAGTGCCAATGTCAACTATGCGCGCGTTATTCGGGATGTCATCCGCGAAGTGGGTTACACCGACGACATGATGGGGCTATGTGCCGATACGTGTAACGTCATGATTGCCCTCGACGAGCAGAGCGCTGACATCGCGCAAGGGGTCAACGAGAACGAGACCAACGGCAAAGAGATTGGTGCTGGTGATCAAGGTCTGATGTTTGGCTATGCGTGCAACGATACTCCCGAGATGATGCCGATGCCAATTGCGTTGTCGCACCGCATCACCAATCGCTTGACCGAAGCCCGCTTTGAGAAGGAAGTGGATTGGTTGCGTCCGGATAGCAAGAGTCAAGTAACGATCGAGTACGATGGTTACAAGCCCGTTCGCATCGACACGGTTGTCGTTTCGACGCAGCATGGGCCCGACGTCGACCATGCCACCATCGAGAAATTTGTCATTGAAAAAGTGATCAAACCTTGCCTTCCGCCAGCACTGGTCAAGGGTGAGATCAAGTATCACATCAACCCGACGGGCCGCTTTGTAGTCGGAGGTCCACACGGTGACTGTGGATTGACGGGTCGTAAGATCATCGTGGACACCTACGGTGGCTGGGGACGCCATGGCGGTGGTGCGTTCAGCGGCAAGGATCCAACGAAGGTCGATCGCAGCGCAGCTTACATGGCGCGACACATAGCCAAGTGCATCGTAGTCGCCGGCTTGGCCGATCGCTGTGAAGTCCAACTGGCCTACGCCATCGGTGTCACCGAGCCTGTCAGCGTGCATGTTGACACGGAGGGTTCCGGCAAAGTGGATGACGCTGATATCTGCGCCGCGGTGCGTGAACTGTTCCCACTTTCGCCTGGTGGAATCATCAAGTACCTCGACCTGCGTCGCCCGATTTTCCGCAAGACGTCCGCCGGCGGCCACTTCGGTCGCTCGGAACCGGAGTTCAGTTGGGAGAACACCGACAAGGCCAAGGAATTGGCAGCCATGTTGAAGGGTAAGCAGGCTGTAGCCGCCGCTGTATAACTCCTGGAACCCCGGCGAGCTAGTCTCACCGGCGAGAAAGTTTTGCAATTAGAAACCCCGGCGAGCTTGCCTCGCCGGTGAATAAGTTTTGCAAGTAGAGACCCCGGTGAGCTTGTCTCGCCGGTGAATAAGTTTTGTGAGTAGAGCAGGCTCGCCGAGCGCTCACCTTCCTCCCGAATCGTCTGGACGACGAGCGAGCTGGCTTGGTGAGTCGAGCTAATCGAGATACTTTTGCTTCCGGCCGGACAAGCAGGCGGGAGAGGGGGGGGCGAGCGAAATAGACGCATTATGCCTGCACCGCGCTTTGTAAACGAATTGCAAGAACACGCTTTATGGCTCAGTCTGTCGAGCCTGTGGGCCATCGGCGGCACTGTGGCCTGGCTGTTCTCCCTAGGTGGTTCAACAGGCTGGAACGGATCGGGCAGCGAGCTGACGATGCTGGCGATATTCGCCGCTGCGACGACGCTGGCCTTGCGACTGCCGATCCTTACTTCGCCGCCGAGCACAAGCCTGCGCAATGATCATATCGTGTGGCTACTTACTTCGTTCGCCGCCATCAATTGGCTCGGCTTCTTTGTCCTGCAAACGCATTCGTGGTCCGACGCTATTCCTGTCGTACTACTATTTGGATTGGCCGAAACTTGGTTTCACACCCAAGTAGGGCGATGTGCTGCACTCCCTTGGCTTCGCGAAAGCTGCGAGATTCTTTTTCGAAGCTTAGGTGCTTTGGGACGCGAGCCGACCGTCGAGCGTCGGTTTGAAATGGCCGATACCGACCCGCACGGCTCGGTGGAACGAACTACGGTGCAGGGCCTCGACGAACAAGGTCGACGCTACTTGTCAGGAACCATCAGGGCTAGCTTGGCTGCCGAGCAATCTACACGAACCCTGTCCATTGCTTTCTCACCTCCTTTTGCCGGTGAGCCCGATGTCGATTTCGAATTCGAAGGGCCGGAATGCGAGGAGTCGGGAGACGACGTCAGCGTCTACTTGATTCACACTACCCCAGCCGGAATGCGCCTTGGATTGCGGCGCACTTTGAGCACCGAAGCGGTCGATTTTCCGTTACAGTGGTACGCAGTCGAAGTAGAATTAGGTGAAGTACCCAGCCCGTTTGCTGCCGGTGCGTTGCCGTAACCGACCGTTTGCTCCAGTTAAAGTTGAATGTCATCGTGATTTCCAAAATTTCAGATTGGTCTTTGCGCTATGCACGGGCCTCGTTTGCCTTATGGATTGCGTCCAGCCTGGTTGTGTCCTCATTGTTAGCTCAAGACGCAGCCAACTCGACTGCTGCTATCGAGCCCGCTCCGACGAGTTGGACCAATGACAAGGGGGTTGTCATTGAAGCTGAGTTTGTGAGCATGACCGATGATGCAGTCGTCCTCCGCTTGTCTCGCGACGGACGCGAAGCAGCCGTTCCATTGACGAAGCTGAGCATCGAGAGCATCTACCAAGCGGTGCGTTTAGCGAATCCCAAAGAGTTCTCTAAGCCCGTGCCCAAAGCGGTGGTGAAACCCGAAGGCCCCGAACTGCCAGACCTGCACCTGACCATCGAAGATCTGTTGCAGAATCCCTACAAGGATGGAACTACGATCGAGCAATTCTTCGAGACCTATGCGCGATTGCCGCAAGAAGGAAATTTCTTCAGCCTGTGGCACTCCCTCCCACCCAAAATGCAAGACGATATCGAAGATTTAATTATCGCGGGATATAAGCAGTTGGGGCCATCGACGATCAAGCAGATCCGAATCCTGCTCGGCGACGTTAACACCATCGCGATCGACAAGAAGAAGTTCGTGTTGAGCTTGCCGGAGATTGCAGACAATCCCGCACTACTCATGGGACTCGATCAGGCTTGGCCACTTGTTAGTAGTCTAACCAATGCACTTGCCAAGGACGAGCATTGGCAGGCCAGCAACTTCGAAAAGGGGCATGTCACTCGTTGGCTGGCCAACCTCAATTTGGATCTCGCACCGATACTCCTCGCGGCGGATCAAACGATGAATGATAGCTCAGGGCCCAGTGCTAACCCGCTACTAGCGCCACCGAAATACAACATCATCAGCCAAACGGCCGATTCGGCCGAAGTGGAAGTCACTCGTTTCCCATCCCCACCGGTCAAGACCGCCTATCAAAAAATAGGCAATATCTGGATCGATGTGAAAGCTATGAATGCGTTGCGCCATGCCGTGGACGACGCCAAAGAGCAAATGGCACAAGGCGGCGAACAAGCAGTAGCTGCCATTCGCGGCAGCTTGAGCGGAATTATCGCCGCCGTTGGTGGCTTGGCTCGCGCTGAAACCCAAGAGGATTTCACACAACAGGTCAATCTGCTGCGAACGATGACCACTGGCATGGCACAGTCCATGGGAGGCAATGCGATCCCCGGCGACGCGGGCAACCTGCCTGCAAGCGGTGGCATGAAAAGCCCCCGTGGTAGCCGCCGCGATTGATGAGTAGAACAATTGTCCCCAATTGTTTGGGATTTTAACGTGGCTAAGCAAGCCGAAGCGGTGAACCATTGAGACAAAGGTTCACCACGGCTTCAATTCCCCAAACCATTGAGACAATGGTCCTACAAAATTCCTTGCCACAATTTGGTACCGATGCGGACCAACGTGGCACCGGCGGCGATGGCTTCGCGAAAGTCACCGCTCATCCCCATCGATAGTTCGGGCAGGTTGACATGGCCCGCGTACTCCCGCTGTAATTGATCGCGCAGCTCGCGCACTTGTTCGAACTCGCGCCGCGCGCCCTCTGGGCTAGCCTGCAAACTCGACATGGCCATCAAACCGCGTATTTCGAGTCCTGGTAGTTCGTCCGCGCGATCGAGCAGCCTGCGTACGGCTTCGATCGCCATGCCCGTTTTGCTGGCGTCTTGCGTGACGTTGACTTCTAGCAACACGCAGTGCTTCGTGTTCTGACTCTCTCCATCGGCGCTGATCGCTTCGGCCAGTCGCGGGCTATCGAGCGAATGGAGCAGTGAGATCAAAGGCAGCGTTCGCCGCAGCTTATTGCGCTGCAAATGTCCGATCAAGTGCCACTGCGGAATGCTTGTTCCCTCTCGGCCGCTGTGCGTGTCGCTCGCGAGGGGGCTGTCCATTTCAACAGCTTGCTGCGCAAAGTATTCCGCTTTATCCCACAGTAGCTGCGGGCGATTCTCAGCTAGAATTTCACAGCCGGCTTGCCCGAGCTGCCAGGCCAGTTCGGGACCGACGTATTTACTGACACCAACAATCTGCACTTCGCCTGCCTCGCGCCCTGCAGCATGGCACGCCTCGAAGATTTCCCCCGTGACGCTTTGCCAATTATCGCGTAGCCGCTCGGCTGTCTTGTCCGATGCTTCGAGCATGCTTTAGCTATTCGCCTCAACTACTAATAGCGGCTCGAAGTCGCCAGCGTCTGCGTCGAAACGGCCCGCCAGGAATTCGGAGAGCGTGTGCATCCCCAGAGCGGTTCTGCGCACGGGGCGTGCCAACGAGCGATAGATGACCCACTGTTTTTTGCCAATTTGTATGCGGAAGGCCAGGGCCTCGTCCGCTCCCACAATGCGCAGTTCCTCGCCGACGGTCAAATGCCTCCAGGTGACTGGCTTCTTCGCATGCCCACCACGCAGGCTGATCAAGGTTGCCGTATACAGCCGCTCTCCACTACCACGCAGATGAGAGATCAGCGTTTCTTCATCGACGTCCAAGCTGCCGTTGGGGGCCTGCCGTCGCCATTCGGGAAGATGAAGTGGGAGCGTCAAACAACGTGTACCAGCGGCAGTGACAATCACTCCCTCCGTCGTTTTCTGCGCCGGCTCAAAGCTCGCATCGCCAGCCAGTGGAATGCGCGAGCTCAGTGACCACTGGCCTGAGGAATCGCTCAATAGCGCGTCGGCCAATAACAACATGCGGTCTTGACGAAAAAACAGAGCCTGTCTTTGCACGCGAGCGTGTTGACCAAACTTGGCTTCCAATTCGAGATAGTCGACATCCTCATCGCTGAACCAACAGACCTCGCCCCATTCGTCGAGCTGCAATTGGGCTTGCTGCTCGAGTTCGACTTGCACGGTCCACTCCCCCGCCAACACGGGCGTCCCTTTTTTGGTGAGCGCCTCGATGCAAATTTCACTGTCGGAAAAGTCGAGGGCAAAGCGGCTTCCTTTTTTCCGCCAATCGCTCTGCATGACGACACAGGCCGCGTCGGCGCAGTAGTGGGTTAGCTTGGGGACTTTTGAATTGGAATAGCCTTGCTCTAGAACATCGCCCGCCGGCAATAGCCCAGCATACTGCATAGCCGCTTGCAAGGCCTTGGGGTTGCGGGTCTGCTTGACCAACGCCTCCCAAAGCGCCTGTGTCCTAGGGGCGTTGTGACCAGCGGCAAGCAACTGGGTTCCATCGGGACGCGCCCATCGTGCCGCGTGCTTGAGCAATTGGCTCAATGCCCGTTGCTGTGGTGGATACCACTTGCGCAATCCAAGCGTATTGGCTAAGGCGCGACAGCGGATCACCGACGCCAACGCAGCCCGCAAGTACGTGGCGCCATGGGCCAGCCAAGGAGCAGGGTTCTCTTCGCAACGTTCGAGATACTCGGCCAAATGGTCCATCGCTTCACTAGCAGTGCTCAATACCGAGCGTTGCGAACCCGCCGTAGCCACGGCGATCAGCAATGGCAGTTCGCATTGCAGCACCAAATGACAGATCACCGACTCGTCCAAGTCGGGCGTATAGGCGACAATGCGCTCGACGACCGACTGCACCCATTGGGTCAGCCATTCGTTACCGGGCCGGCGAGCATGTTCGGGTAGGTGCCAAGCCAATGCCGCGATGCCCAACGCCGACTTAGGGAAAGCGTCGGCTGTCTGCAGCCAACTGAAAGCGACCGACTCGAGCGGTTGGTCCATCAGACCGATGACTGCGGATAGCTGCTCGACTCGGTCTTCTTTGCTACGTGCCGCTTTTTCCGCGACGATCGACGCTAGCTTTTTAGCCGACAGGCCAGCCCGAACCAACACCTCAGCTTGTTCTTGCATCAAAGCCGACCAGAGGAACGTGTTTTCTGGCGTAACACCGTGGGGCCATTTCAGACGCGATAAGCCATGGTCGTAGGCGGACGTCCAAACCTCGAGCGGTTGCGACAGGGCGGCCGTCACCTGTTTGGTCATGATTTTGTTTTTCTCTGGCAATTTGCCTTTTCGCGGTTTTCCCTTGGGGCGTTTACCCAGCGCCTCGGTCTCCGCCAATTCCAACTGCGCCGCTGTGGCAACATGACGAGGGTCAATCCAATCCATTCCAGCACTCGTTTCTATTGTTAGGTTCGTACCATAATCTGGATAAGTGGTATACTATGCCGTCCCTCATTGTGCTTCCTCGATCGGGCTTGTCAAAGTCTACCAGCCAACTTTAGATCACGCAGGATAGGCGAACCGCCATGAAAAAGAATATGAGTCCAATCGCTGCTTTGATGGCATTTGTCGCCTGTTGGGGATACTTTTCTCCAGTCCACGCCCAGTGGTCCGGCCGAGAAGATGTCTTGCGAGAGGTGGAAAAATTGTTCGGCGATCCACCTGGCATGGTGCGGCTCGATCCCCGTGATCGCGTATGGGTCGACAAAACCAAGAAACGGGTGGTTGTCGATGGCTACATCGCGTTGCGCGACGGTGCCTTGGAAATGTTGGCATGCCTGGTCGGCACCAAAGAACACGAATCGATCGTGGCTACGTTCTGCAAGGCCCAAACCGTACACGCGGCCCTCTTAGCCGTCGGTGCAGAACAGGGAAAGCCGGTTCAGTGGGAGCCATTTTCACCACCAACGGGAAGTGAAATTCAAATATCAGCACTGTGGTTCGGTGCCAATGGCGAAAAAAAGCATATCGATGTTCGGCAGTGGTTGCGAGTGATCGGAACCAAAGATGAAATCCTCAAACCGAACTGGGTTTTTGCAGGTAGCATTTTGTGGGAAGATCCCGACACCGGCGACAAGCTATATCAAGCCGAAGGTGGTGACTTGGTTTGCGTTTCCAACTTTAGCACCGCTACGCTCGACATCCCGCTCGAAAGCTCTCAAGTCAACAGTGGCTTGATGTTCGCCTCCTTCTCAGAGCGCATCCCGCCACTGCGCACCCCCGTTCGATTGGTGTTACAAGTCGTCTCCAAAGAGAACGCAACCAATTCGTCCACAAATCCAGAATCAGCGCAAGGTAACGCGGATTCCACAGCAACTCAGGCATCTCCGCCAGCAAAGATAAATGCGCCGGCGGAGGACAATCAATCAACTGGCGAGAGTCCAACGACTACAGTTCCGAAAGACTTGAAGTCCCCGGCTTAGTGTTGCTGATTCAGCAATTCAGACCCTGAGCTGCAGAGTGGTTCGATGCGGCGCTAACGACGACGAATTCTCTTGCGCCAATGCTCGACATCCATTTCGTTCATGGCTTGCCCATCCAAGCAAACCGCGATGCGTTCTGTCGCATCGTTGACGTCCTCGAGCTGCTTCGCGGCTGCGTCACTACTGACCGCTTCCACTGCGAGCTCGGATACAATGCTTCCGCCAGAATCAATTTGGCGGATTTCGTAGGTTTTCGTCCCCATAGGGTTGGTTTCTGGATACAAAACGTCTCCTTCGACTGATGAAAGTGGATTTGTCGCGTGCGCCATGGCCCAAAGTAGCCGACACATCCCACCTTCTATGTAAGACTATCTGCGCATGAGTGTCAACCTCAATCCGTAGTATACCGCCGATTCCTGCTCAGTTAGACGCCCTGCCGTCGGCAAGTAGCAGGCACAACCCTAGTGCCGCTTCGATTCTCCCGCGCCCGAGGGTACCATGCCGCTTGATGGAGGTGCTCTTGAATAATTTTGGTTTACCGCAATGGCTGCTATTCGGCAGGCAGTTGGTGTCCTAACTTTTCGCGTTTGGTGGCGAGGTAGGCCACGTTGTGGGGGTTGGAAAGGGACACGATCGGGACTTGATCCACCACTTTTAGATCGAAGCCTCGCAAATTAAAGGCTTCCGTCTTTTTGGGATTGTTGGTCAACAAGCGAATTTCCGTCAGCCCCAGATCTTTGAGAATTTGAATGCCAACGCCGTAATCGCGGAGATCGGCTTTGAATCCGAGCGCGTGATTGGCTTCAACCGTATCCATTCCTTGTTCTTGCAATTCATAGGCGCGAATCTTTTGGGCTAAACCAATTCCGCGTCCCTCCTGGGGAAGGTAGACGAGTACGCCACGCCCTTCGTCAGCAATCATCTGCAAGGCCATCTCCAATTGGTCACCGCAGTCGCAGCGCAGGGAATGTAGCAAGTCACCGGTAAAGCAACTGCTGTGCATGCGGACCAGTGGTGCGGGACTGTGGCGGTCAAGCAAATCTCCCATGAAGATCGCCAGCGGTTCTTGACTCTCGAACTGCACACCGTAGGCCGCGATCTCGAATTGCCCCAATCGAGTCGGCAATTTGGCTTGGGCGGTGCGGCTGACCAGTTTTTCGTTGACTCGCCGATGCGCGATCAATTCTTCGATGGAGATAATCTCTAGATTATGTTCAGCGGCGATGCGCATCAGTTCGTCGCGTGTGGCACGGTCGCCGCTATCATCCAAGATTTCCGTCAGCACCCCGGCGGGCTTGAGCCCCGCCATGCGCGGCAAATCGACAGCCGCTTCGGTATGCCCCGCGCGGCGCAACACGCCACCTTCCATAGCGAGCAAAGGATAGACGTGGCCGGGGCGGACAAAATCGTCGGCTGTCGTCGTGTCGCTGGCAAGTCGCCGAATCGTCTCGGCACGCTCGGCAGCGGTGATACCCGTTTTGCTCCCAGCATGGTCGACCGGAGTCAGGAAGGCGGTTCGCAGCGGAGCATTGTTGCTTTCGACGATCGGTCGCAAACCGAGTCGCTCGCTGGTGCTAGGGAGAATGGGGCAGCAGAGCTGGCCGCGCCCACACAGCATGAAATTGATCTTTTCAGCCGTCACCAACTCGGCCGCACAGATATAATCCCCTTCGTTCTCGCGATCCTCAGCGTCCATCACGATGACCACTTCGCCACGGCGAATGGCATCCACGGCCGCTTGTACCGAACTAAATTTCTTCGACATGTTAGAATGTTATCTGTTAAACGATTTCGAAAACGTTATGAAACGATTGCAACTCCTACGCAGCTCGACGCCGGACGAGTGGCAACTGCCTCCGTTTGATGAACGGTTTATTATAGTGCAATTGAAAACTTCGTCTTGGGTGGAAGCTCGCGATTGCCTCATATACTAGGGCTTTTTGTACATGCATCATTGGACTCGAATCCTGGCCCACTTGGCCCTATTGGTGGTCGCTCGCGGGCTCGACATCGCAACACCGCTGGCGATTTGCGAGGCCCAGAGCATTTCCCAAAGCGTTGCCCAAGAGCTAGCTAGCGAAATTGCGCGTCCCATTCGTGCGGAGCGGGATTTGACCTTTCGACGGGTGGCTGGCGAATCGATAACCGCCGATATGTTCCGGCCCGACGACGATGCCAGCTACCCCTTGGTGATTGTGATCCACGGCGGTGCCTGGTCAGCAGGCAATAAGTGGCAAGTTCGCGATCACGCCCGCGAGCTGGCCCAAGCTGGATTTGTCGCGGTGGCGATCAACTATCGTTTGGCTCCCGCTCATCCGCTCTCCGAACAAGTGGACGATTGTCGAGCGGGGTTGGTGTGGGCGGCCTCCCAAGCGGATCAGTGGAAGGCAGATGCCACGCGAGTCTGTTTGTGGGGCTACTCGGCCGGTGGGCATCTAGCGAGCTTGTTAGCGACAGACCCGCAGCCTGGCGAGCCGCCTATTTGTGCTGTGGTCGCTGGCGGGGCACCATGCGACTTTGAATTCCTAGCGCTCGACAGCCCCGGCTTGGTACACGTCTTCGGTGGAACTCGCGCGCAGATCCCCGACGTTTATTTGCAAGCTTCCCCCATCGAACATGTGACCGCAAAGACACCGCCGTTCTTCTTGTTTCACGGCGAAAGCGACGCATTGGTCCCCCCGTCATGCAGCCAGCGGATGCACGAGCGACTGCGCGAAATGCACGTTGAAAGCGACTACCACCTGGTTCCCAAACGCGGCCATCTACTGACCTTCATCGATCCCCAGTCCCGACGGCTGGCCATCGAATTCCTGCGCGCTCACACCTCGGAAGCTCCCTAAATGCTCGATCGCGAAGAGTACGTTGAACAAGCCTATTTCTTTCGTACCCTGCTCGAACGCATCGGTCAAAACGTTCCCTTGCAAGAGCTGATGGCGCAGGCCAAATTCGAACTGCTCGCGTCGACCAAACTGCCGCTGGCCATCGATCATTTGCTCGGCGAACTCAAGCACTCGGGGAAAATGAGCGGCGGGATGGCGATGCTCAAGCATTACTTCGTGCCGTTTCAGACGTTTTTGATCGCCGAAGCCGAAACGGATCGAGGACGTTTCGACTACCGAACTGCCCTGCAAATCCTGGCCGCCGAATCCAACTACCGCACCGCAGAGCAATTCACTTCGGCAGGTTTGTTCTTCTTCCAGTTCGAAGCCATTTGTCGCAATCGTCTCAATTACGATCGCGGACTAACGGCCATGAGCGAGGACCCCGCTTACCCACCCGCGTGGCAAGAGTGGTTGTTGATCCTGCGACGGCAGTTGGGGTTGGTCGATTTGGCCGATATGATCTTCGTTCGCAGCCAACTCTACTTCGATCGTCGCCAGCGCTTTGGCGACGAGCCGCCCGAAGCACCGATCCTGTTCGGTTTGCCCGAAGGTAAAATTGCCAACTCGAACCGCCGCAAAGATCCGCTCTTCCTGTTTTCTGCCATGCAACGGCACTTGGGATTTCCAGCCGTCCCCAAGCTCGAAGCCATCGACCCGCTGCCTTCACTGGTGCCACAGTTGCAACGCCGAATCGAACGCCTCGAATTGCGCATCAAATTAATGGAAGAAGAGCAGCGCGGTAGCTTGGATATCACCAAGTACTATCGCCAGGGCAAAGCGGTAGCTCCCGGCGATGATCTGCTCGAGTAAACTCTGCTCAAAATGAATAACCAGAGCCGTCGTCGCCGTTTACAGTAAACGTGGGATTCATTGTAGAACCATTGTCTCAATGGTTCTACTTTTCAATCCAGCGCAAACGGTTACGAATCTTCAAGGCAGGTCTCAATACTGTTTCCCCAGGCCAACCTAAGTTAGAATGACGGATACGCACTATTCGCTCTCAGTTCCAAGAAAGGGACGACAGGTGATAGCGTCCGGTTACCCAACTTTGGATCTACTTCGATAGAAAGAACCATCATGTTCAAATTCCAAACCTCAACCTCTTCACACCCGAGTATTTTGCTACTCGCTTGGCTTGCGCTGCCCGCTGTGGGCCTATTCTGCACTTCACTCGCTCGAGCTCAAGAAGAAGGCTCGGCGCCTGCAGTGGTTGCTGCACAAGCTGCTCCGCCCGAATCGTCCGAATTGAAATCGATCTTCGACGGGGAGAGCTTGGAGGGCTGGGATGGCGACCCGCGACTGTGGAGTGTGCGCGATGGTGTGATCCACGGCGAAACCACTGCAGGCGAAGCGGCCAATCGCAATACTTTTCTGATTTGGCAGGGGGGGGCCACCGAGGATTTTGAATTGCGACTTTCCTTCCGCTGCAATGCGACCAACAACTCGGGCATTCAGTACCGATCGCAACACGTGGCCGACAAAGACGCCCCCAACGCTTGGGTATTGCGAGGCTACCAGCACGAATTGCGCAACGAGGTCGATTTCCCTAACGTGTCGGGCTTTATCTATGGTGAAGGCTTAAGTGGCCGAGGACGCATTTGTTTGGTGGGTGAAAAGGCTCACATGGTAGATGGGAAAAAGGTAGTCACGGCCAGCTTGATCAACCAAGACGAGTTCCGCAAGCTATTTCGACTCGACGACTGGAACGATGTCGTTATCATCGCCCAAGGTCGCCACCTGCGTCACTACATGAATGGTCGACTGATCTTGGATTTTACCGACGCCGAAGACTTGGCATTGTCGTCCGGTGTGCTTGGGCTGCAATTGCACGCTGGCAAGCCGATGTGGGCTGAGTTCAAAGACATTCGCATAGCCGCAATTCCCGCGCGTTGATCCAATGTGGCTCGACGCTCCGCGTCGCTAATCTAGTGGTTTGTCAATGTTAAGACTTAGTGTTGATAGTAGTCGACGAGGCCCGCGAGTCTCTAATGCCTAGCGCCTAACGAATCGCACCGACTCACGCGACTCGTCCACTACCCTAAAATGATTCCTTGACAAAGCACTAGGAGCATTAGCACAAGTCGACGCAACCGTTTGTGGTTGGTCTCAAGCTCGTTCATTCCACGTTATTAAGGTGTTTTTCCATGATTCCATTGGGTTTCGCTACCGCGATCGTTCCCGAGTTGCTGCTGTCGGAAGTGTTGCGGCTCGCAGCAGACATTGGCTACGACTGCGTCGAAGTCATGTGTTGGCCAGTTAGCAAAGCTGAGCGGCGCTATGCTGGAGTGACGCACATCGATGTCAACCACCTGGATGCTGACAAACGTCGTGAAATTAATGAATTGACGTCGGAGACCGGCGTGCGGTTGAGCGCCCTGGGCTACTATCCCAATTGCCTCTCCGCCGATCGCGACGAGGCGCAGCGGTCGGTCGAGCACTTGAAGAAAGTGATGCAAGCCGCTGCCGAGTTGGAAGTCAATTGCGTCAACAGCTTCATCGGTCGCGACTTCAGCCTGAGCGTCGACGACAACTGGCCGCGACTGCTCGATACCTGGGGGCCGCTGGTTGAATTGGCTGATCAGTTGAACCTACGCATCGGCATCGAGAATTGTCCCATGTTGTTTTCTGCGGATGAATGGCCCGGCGGCAAGAATATCGCAACCACTCCAGCGATTTGGCGACGGCTGTTCCATGATTTGCCGAGCCCCAACTTGGGATTGAACTATGACCCATCGCATATGGTGTGGCAGCAAATGGACTACCTCAAACCGATACGCGATTTCATCGATCGCATTTCGCACGCTCACGCCAAGGACGTGCGGTTGGATCGTTTTCGTTTGGATGAGGTGGGGATTTTGGCCCATCCGCTCGAATACCATACGCCTAAACTGCCAGGTTTGGGGGACATCAACTGGGGGCAGTTCTTTTCCACGCTACTCGATGCGGGCTATCGTGGCGCAGTCTGCGTCGAAGTCGAAGATCGCGCCTATGAAGGCTCGCTGGCCACGCGTGAAGCATCGCTACGTCAAAGCTATCGATACTTGAAGAATTTCATTCCCTAGGTTTGCGACGCTTCTGCCTACCGTTTGCAGTCAAGCGCTAGCAACTGAGCGACATCGGTTTCGCTAAGACTCACCGACTGCGCAATCTTGGCTGGTGGCCAGCCAAGATCCGATAGGCGGCGGACTTCGGCCAAGGGGCTGGTCGCTGGCAATTGGACTTGCTCAGCCAAGCGGATCATCTCAGCCAAACGCCGCGTGGCTTGATCGTAAGAGTTGGTCATCGCACGAACGGCTAACAGCTTCGAATCGAGCTCCGCCTTGAGCTCGCGGGCTAATTCGTGCAACTCGACTTGCCAACGCAGCACCTCAGCCGGCGCGCCAAGGGACTTCGTTCCGGAAAACGAAGTCGCGCTGGCTTGGGCGTTGCTATTATGTCCCAGTGAAAATGTGGTGGGCAATTGAAGTTGCTTGCGACGGCGCATCTTGCCGCGCAACAGCAACCAACAAATGAGCCCTAGTCCGGCGATCATCATGAGTTGTTGCAAGTGCTCTTGGGACATATCCATGATCTCGCGCGTTAGACTCGGTCTGCACCTCTTCGATTGCTGGTCGGCTATTGGCGTTTCCTAACATCAGCCCTTGTCATGACTACCCTAGCACTCTCTCCCAAACCGACCTGAATACAACGATTCTATTGACAATACCGTCCGCAAAGTACCACTCATACACGGCCTCAAGGGTAGTCGACTCGGTGAATTCGTTTAACGCCGAGCCGCAGCAGACCGCGATGCGCCAGGCGATCTGATCAACAGGTGAGTTACTGACGAACCACAGCACATGCCAACCCACACGCTAGCGGTCTGCGCAGGCGACGGCCCCTGCGTCTGCCAAACGTTCTGGCCAACGCTGCGGACTATGTACAATCCGAGTTTAACCGCGCCAGCGCTGGCGCGGTCAAACAGAAACTCTTTCCAACTGTCGCTTGCGCACTGCCGTAGTACTACACCCGCTATCTTGCCGAAAAAATGCAACGACTCTAATGGTGATGATGATCGTGAGAGTGGTCGTGAGAGTGAGACCGATCGCTTGTTGGACTTGGTGACTCGGTCGCTGTGTTGGCGGTCGATCGCGAGCTGGGGAGGCTGCGTTGGTCGAGTTCCTGTTGCGCGGTGTGACGGACCAACTGCATCACGGATTCGAGCGTCTGTCCGCTCGCTTGAGCCATCCGTCGGCAATCCTCGTACTCGGGAGCGATGCGCATTTCGTGCTGCGAATCACCACCTGGTAGCGATGAAACTTTTACGTGCGCCATTCCCAACGGTGTTGTGATCTCGAACGATTCGCGTGGTACAACGCATCGAGTCAACTGCGATCGTCGAATACCGAGCGAGCCGGTGTGCCGCAACATGTCCTGCTCGATGGCTCGACGTTGTTCCGGGCGACAAAGGACCGACAGCATGGTGCCGGGTCGATTCTTTTTCATGGCAATGGCCGTTGTATAGACATCGAGCGGAGCGGCCGCCCAAATCTGCTCGATGGCATACCCGAGTTGTTGACCGTTGGCATCGTCTATATTTGTCTCCAGCAGTACGACTTCATCGCTGGTCTGCTGCGCGGCACTACCGACCATCACTCGCAGAATGTTGGCTTGTTCTTTCAATTCTCGATGTCCGGCGCCGCAGCCGATGCGATCGATTTGCATATCGGGCATGGGGCCGAAGCCGTCGACCAGTGTTGCCAAGAAAGCCGCACCAGTAGGTGTTGTCAACTCGGCGGCAATCGAAGAACCTCGCAGCGGAATTCCGCGCAATAGCTCTGCGGTCGCTGGGGCAGGCACGCTGACCAAACCGTGTGCAATGCGAATGGTCCCAGTGCCGGTCGGAGGTGGCGCGGCCACGATGCGTCGAATCTGCAATTGGCTCAAGGCGATCGCCACACCCACGATGTCAACGATCGAATCGATCGCGCCAACTTCATGAAAGTGGACTTGTTCGACCGTCGTTCCGTGAACTTTGGCTTCCGCGTCTCCCAAGCGACGAAAGACGCGCAGAGCCAAGTCGCGTTGCTGATCGGTCAAGCGGCTGCTGGCGATCATGGCCTCGATATCGCTCAAATGCCGATGGACTGGGTCGTGTGGCTGCTTGACGTCCAAACGCAGCGCGCGAAAGTCATGTCGAGTCGTCGCGCTGAACTCCAGTTCAACCTGTTCCAAGCCAGGCAGAGAGCGGAGTTGGTCGACGATGTAATCCGGGTCAGCTCCCGCATCGACCAAGGCGGCCAGCAGCATGTCGCCAGCGATACCGCTGAGCGTGTCGAAATAGGCAAGAGACATATATATGCATTAACTTCGTCTAAGGCGGTGGGATAAAAATTCGTGTATCAACTTCATGGCTAGCATATTCTATCGAACATCTTCCGGCGAGCATCAGCGTGGTGCTGGCAAATCTTGGAGTGCGGGAATTTATTACCGCTTTGGCCCTCCCCAGAGCCCACACTAACCGATAGTTTTCGGTTACCTGTGCCGCTGGAAGAAGTGACGTCACCACCAAGCACCGATCCCATCCATCCACAGTCGCCCTGAGCGTTGCCAACTTGGTTCTCACCACACTTTTGCCGTGTGCTATGGGCTGTGTTCAAGGCCAAAGCTCCGAGAACTCGCAGCACTCCCCAAATGTCGTCGCTGTCGCGCGCCCAATGTTAATGAAGCGCTTGAATTTGAAAACTGCCCGTAGTAATCGGTAAAGTCCGCATGTTGGGCGTTTCAATCCTTAAGCAAGCTCCTTTATAGCCAAATTGCCCAACGTGAAAATGTTGCCTGGTCGATAGTCTCGATGGATGGCTTGCCGCTTGCAAGTTTTTAGTAATCGAAGAAATGGAGTGTTTTGCCCATGTCAGCTCAACTGAGTTACACCAGTACCGGCTTGGCCCATGGGCGCGGGTTGGGGATGAAAATGACCGATGCTGAACTCGCTCAAGATGCCGCCGTTCGAACACAGTATGTCTGGCAGACACTCGTCCTGCGTAGTGGAACCCAAAACGAATCCCCCAGCAACGCATCCGAGTGTGGCTCGACAGTGAGTAGTGATGGGGGGACTTACGTGCGTTTTGACACCCCCCACAAGGCCGCTCCGAGTCCATGGATGCTAGCACAGTGGAGCGAGGACTTCGGTTGGCATCGTAGTTTGGAACCAATTGCCGCTTGCCAATCACCATGGGCGGCTCAGGAGGTCCTTCACGGCTCCGCTGCAGCGCAAATTAATCTGCATACGCAACCGGCTAGCGACCGCCCCGGCTCTTTCACCACCGCAAGTGACTCGCTGGCCGCCGAGCATGCTCACTTGAGCCAAATGTTGGCGGAGGCGGCACACGATATTCGCTCACCAATTGCCGTGGCGCAGCAAATTCTCTCCACCGTTTCGCAGCGAGTTCGCCGTGATGGGCAGATGACGAAGGCGGAGACCGAATTGCTTGATGAAGCCCAATTGCGGTTGACGCAAGCCAACCGTTGGGCCGAAGGCATCCTAGTCGAACAGAGCTTGGTGCATGGTCAGCCGGTCAACGTACGTCGCAGGTTTTACCCGCTTCAGTGGCTACGCGGAATTCAGCCTCTGTTGAACTCACTGGCCATTCAACATGGCGTGAAATTGGCCTGGGTTGGCTGGGACCGCTCCCTGCCACGACTGTATTTGGATGCGAACCATCTATCGCGAGCTGTACTGAACTTGGCCAGCAATGCGATTCAAGCCAGCCGGCCTGGGAGCCAGATTCGTATAGAAGTCGCTTGGCAAACTCATGTCACCCAGCGTTTGATCATCACCATCGATGACCAAGGGAGAGGGTTGCCGGCTGGACTGCTGCAGCAGATCAATTCCCTTACAGCGGTGTCGCACGAAAAGTCGCTTGAATCGTGTGCCGGCGTTGGACTGAGGACCGCGACCACACTTATCGCCGCTCTGGGGGGCTCGATTACTGCGCAGAACAAGCCCACCGGTGGAACGCGGCTGCGCGCGATGCTTCCCGTCGATAACTACCATTCGCTAATCCACAGTTGGTTGCAGCAAAACGGAGTTGGCGCACCCTCGCAAATCGCGCGATCCGGCTCACGCATTACGATCAACGCCCTGCGGAGCTCAGCGGGCGAGAATGCCGCATCGAAGTGGCAAACGATTGACGCGCGATTGCAACAAGCTGCCAGTAGCAACGAATTCGTTTATCGCGTCGCCGCCGACCGTTGGTTGTGGCTGTCGCTTCAATCCACCACTTCTCCCGAGAAGTTTCCACACTCGTTGTCTGAAGTACTTCGCGAGCTACGCGAGCGCGATAACGCCTGGAATCGACCGCTAGATTGTCGACATCAGCAAGTCTTTCAATGGCAGTCAGTAGCCAACGACAGAAGGGGACGCAGTCCACGCGACCATAGTTATCTGATGAGCCTTACATCCAAACTGGCGGAGAAGCTGGCCGAGTTTGTGGGGGAACATGTACCACCGCTCGACGAGCTGCAGAGGTCCGATGCACCGATTGTCATTCGTCCTCAGAGTGGCGGACCCGCGCGATTGATTCGCAGCGACCGAGCGCAGGCGACTCGTCCCGCCGCTCATGGAGGCCAGCAACTTGCGTCAGCGCCGGCGAAGGGTGTGGTTAAGGGCTCGGTTGCGGGTACGTCTCTGGCCGATACTCCCTGTGAATCGTTCTCGGGGTCTTTGGCAGAGCTCACTCAAATATGGCATGCGCGACAACAGCAGCTCGATCAAACCAGCTTGGCTCTTGGTCGGCGAAAGATATGATTTGAGGAGCATTCCGACGGCGGAGCGTCGGGCCACATTTTGGCTTGGACGCTAGTGAAGCTGCCGAATGGCTTGCGAGAAGTTGGGATCGTTGGCATATAGTTGTGCGGCCAAGTTGATCTTACTGGCCGATTTGATCTGATCAAACGGCCCTTCGGCAGCCAGTAAGCCCAGATCGTAGGCCATGCGATCCGAATGGCCTGGGAGTAAGACGCGAATGTCTCGCGGAACCGATCCCGGTCGAAGCTCGTTGACCAAGTCGACGATGTTGGTGGTGCAGTTGTTGCTGACCAGATCATAGAATTCGGGCTGCCGAGCTATCTGGTTGACTCGGGCAACAGCAGCTAAAAATACTCGCTGTACTTGTTCCGGTGTGGCCCGAGTGCGGTACAAATACACATCGACTTGGCGGACTTCCGTGCGCAGGCGAATCAAATCGCGCTCCGTACCAACTACCCACATCAGCTCGTAATCACGGTTCGTTCCAGCCACCAACGCGTAGTTTTCACCCTGTTCCAAACGCGCCTCGACCGAAAATACAATCTGCTCGCCGCTGGCCAGGCCGAAGCTAAGCATGGTGTGCGCGATCAGCGGAGCGTTGACAAACGGCACTACGATGAAGTCGACCGTGCGCAGGTCACCCAACCTGACTTGGCGGTCAAAATGCCGCACATCGTAATCATTCTCCGTGCGATATTCGCAGTCGCGAATGTTTCTCAACTGCACCCGATCGTTTTCAATCTCTGCGTAAGGAAGTACGGCCAGATCGGGACGCCACAAGCGGTCGTGGCTCGGTTGCTTTTTCTTGGGAACTCCCACGAAGCTCGCCAACCGCCCAAGGCGGCTCGGAGAGGCCTGCCCTGAAGTTGCCAGCTCCGTTGGCGCTGAGGTGACGATGGAACTGCAGCCATTTCCCACCGAAAGAAATGCTAGCAAAAGCGCTGCGTGCCATAAATAAAATGGCTCAACGGTTTGTAATTGGAAGTTCCGCATGACTTCCTATAGCACGTTCCATGACGGCGAGCCAAGCCCTGCTCCGACGAAAATATAGTGCTTCCAATGAAGTGGACGAGCTTACGAGTCGCTAGCGAGTGCGCCTACGTTCTGCCTCGAGCTCCAGTGCGGAAGTGGTACTGTATAACGAGACCAGTGCCCAATCGTGGCTTTCGGCAGTCGTCTTGGGAGCTGTCGTGCGATGGACGGATGTTTCAGCCGTTTCCTGTTCCTGTGTCAATGCAACGATGCGGGGCCCCTCCCCGTTCGGTTCGAATACAACTTCCTGGCCGATAGCTTTGTGGGGTGACACCGCGTTGAGCGCGTTGATGACGGTCAAGGCATCTTGCGGCGTCAGGAGCCCGTCAGGAAACGCATCCAAAAAACCAAACATGTTGAATAAATTATCACCAGCTTTAGGCAGAGGGCGGGCATGACGTAGGTTGATCTCGTTAATGATTGTCAATACGTCTTGGGGAGTGATGAGCCCATCGTCGTTGACATCGACGGCTTTGGAAGTATTGTGCCACGGACGCTCGGCGGCTAAGTTGAGTACGAAAATTTCGATTTTACCGGGTGCCGAAGTGAGCCCCTGATCGTCGGTGACTGTGTATTGCGCACCTTGAACTCCCGAATAACCTGCTGGGGCGACATAGGTCAGCGTATTGCCACTCAACGCAAAGGAAGCAGGCGCACCACTTAATAACTTGGCCGTTAATTTGCTAGCAGTTCCATCGGGATCGCGATCGTTGGCGATCAAGTTGATGGTCGTACTCGGTTTTTGCGAGCTAACAATGCCGAAATCGCGCTCGGCGATAGGGGCAGCCGGAGCGGGCGGGGTGACTTTCAAGCTGTAGGTGTCGTTCTTGGCACCAGCACTTCCCAGGACTTGTACATAATACGTGGTATCGCGCTTTAAACTCGCGATGATCGTCTCGTTATCCGTTGCCGACGTCGACTTGGCCAACTCCGTACCGCTGGAATTCAACAGTCGCAAATCCAGATTTCCGGCCGCATTGCTAAAAGTGAGCTCGATGGTAGCCGTCCCGGTACCAAGCGAGTTGAGTCGAAAATAATCGACGTCACCCGTGTTGTGGATCGATAGAGCCGCAAGCGTTTGCGTGGTACCATTCAACAAGGACGCGGTCGCCAACGTATTGTTGGGTTCGAGCCGATCAGGTGGAGGCTTGGTCGAGTCGTAAATTATGTTTTTCCAAACGTTCGTCACTCCTACCACGATGTTGCTCTCGACTACGGCAAACTTCAAACCACCCCCTGTAGCGGTCGCGGTATAGGTTCCGGCCGGCAGTTCCACTTGATAGCCCCCAGCCCCAAGCGACTTGGTGGTAAACGTACCAGCAGTACTGCTAAAGACTATCTGCACGTTCCCAAGACCCTCGCCCGCTTCGTACCACGTGCTGGCATTACGATCCTCGAAGACGGCCCCGACCACCATCACTGGTGCTTTCTCGATATTGGCCAACACTTGCGTGTTCACCTGGGGGCCGAAACCGGTCCCGGTAAACGGAGTAATGGCCGAGCCGATTTGCTCAAAGTCGGCATTGGCAATCGCCAAGCGGTGTCCTAAGTCGGCGCGCATTCCATTGGGACCACCCTTTTCCCAGTCGATCACATACGCAGCAAACAGGTGATTCACCGACTTGCCAAAACCAAATACATTTTCCGACGTGATTTTCTCACCTGCGGCAATACGAAGATCGACACCTGCCTTGAGTAGCGCATTGCGCCTGGCGAGTGAATCGGAGTGGAATTGTTGCGGTGGCTTGGAAGCAATCATCTCTGCATTGTGCGCCGCGGAAAAATTATAAATGGCTTCGTTCCAAGCCACTGGCGGGACAGCTTTGAGGCTATCTAGCTGTGTCTTGAGCACGCTGCCATTGACTTGGGCGTAGTCCAAGTCGACTTGCAGCACTGGATCGCGAGCCTTCAGGGGAGAAGTGGTCGCGATCAAGCGCGAGAACTCGCCGCGCGGATCGGTGCGAAAGCGATTGACCAATTGCAATAGCTCTTGTTCGCCACCAGTTGGATTGAAGGCCAACAATCGGCGCGACTCTAACGACTCGAACATCATCGGGCGCGAGCGAAGATGAGCTAGCGGCATGAGCAGATCCTGTTGAAAGGGCGATAGCGTTCCATCGTTCAAAGCTTGCTAGGCCTCGGACGGAAAGTATCCCATTCTAGCTACCATAACGCCAGTGGAATGCCTTGATGCGGGCAAAATGGAGTCGACATTTTCCGCCCCCCACCACCCCTGCGAGCTCGATTCGCAGGTGAATCAGTCTTGGTGTTAGCCGGCCCCGATCCAGCCCCCCGACCTTTACCGCTTCTCGCATCACCAGACCCCTGCGAGCTCGATTCGCAGGTGAATCAGTCTTGGTGTTAGCCGGCCCCGATCCCCCCGACCCACCGCCTTTCACGCCACCTACGTTCTGGTGGAAAGAGGCGGCTCGACGCCCTCTACTTTCTCGACCGGCGCAACGGGCTTCGGAGCTACCTCGGGCGCGGAGTCCGTCTCAGGCAATGGTGCATCCGGAGCTTTGGCCACGTTCAACTGTTCTTCACGTGACAACTGCGTTTGACAATATTGGGGACTTGATCGTACTGACACGTCGACAACGTGGACGGTGCAACCGGACCGTTTCACACCATACTCGATGGATGCCGTGTGAACTCGCAATTTATAGAGCCAAAGTGTGACTAGTCGGCTCGATAGTCAAGCCCTCATTCTGTTGTGAAGTGACAATGCGACTTAATTCGATCCATTTTCGGAATATCTTGCAGCAACCACGCATTTGCGGTCACTATAAGAATAGAGACCTGAATCCGTTTACAACAGTGCTTTTTAGAGGGTGGTGATGGGCAGTACTGACGACCAGTGTGTACGACTCTGTCTGGATGGCCACCCAGAGAAATTTCGTCACTTAGTGCTTCGTTACGAGAGGCCATTGCTAAAGCACCTTGTCGGACGGCTAGGCAATGAAGTCGACGCGACTGACGCGGCGCAGGAAGCCATGGTCCGCGCGTATTTTAATCTGAAAGCCCTCAAAAAAACTGAATCGTTCTACGCATGGCTACTGGGCATCGCAAACCGAGTTGCCAAGGAAAACCATCGCAAAAACCAACGCCATGTCAAATCAATAGATTTCTCAATAGACATTGAAGCTGTTGCTGACAAAACCGACGCCCGTGACGGTCAGAGCTACTGCACAGATCAGGAACTGGCTCAGGCAATTGGCGAATTGCCCGACTTGTACAAGCAAGTAGTTTTGCTGCGGTTTTACGGCGACCAGTCTTGTGCAGATATTAGTCGTAGTTTGAACGTGTCATTGGGAACAGTGACGAGCCAGCTTTCGCGGGCCTACTCGCTGCTTCGCAAGTCTCTGAGAAAGCCTACTGCTTACGAACAGAATCCGGAGGTGGAGCTATGAATTGCCTGCAATGCGAAGATCTATATGCGTCCTATTTCGAAGGCCTCTTGAACGATGAGCAAGTAGGCGAGTTCGAAAAACACATCGCCGATTGTAGGACTTGCTCGACCTCACTTGAAGAAACTCGCCAGACTATTGATCGCCTAACGGAAGACGGTAAAGAGAGTTCTACTTTTTCGATGAGCACCGCCGTCATGGATCAGATTCTTCAACGACAATCTCGCCAACTGAGGAGAACCCCAATTGTCCGATTCGTAAAACTCGCCATTGCTGCTAGCCTGCTGGTCACCGCGTGCGCCGGAATTGCGTATCTCGTCTCTGTTATCGGTGGCAGCAATGTATACGCCGACGTTCCAGAAGCTGTTAAGCAAATCGAACAGGCGAAGACCGTAACCTGGAAGCAAAAGTTCTACGAAAGGCGGAGTCGCAATGACACCAAAGAGCAGACTCTCAGCAACGACCACGTCGAACACCAAACGCGTGAGTGCGCTTATAAAGCTCCCGGTCTCTATCGTCAAGTTACACTCGACGAGAATGGACGAGTGGGATCGATTGATATCAACGATTCCATTGGACTGAAAAGGCTCTTACTAAATCCCACAGAAATGAAGGCGACTTTATTTCATCTCACCCAACCCATGTTTCCCGCGAACGGACTTTTTGCAGATGTAAAGGAGCGTCTTAGAAGCGATAATCTTGAGTGGTTGGGAGAGAAGGAGATGGTAGGGAGCAAGGCCAACGGATTTCGGCATACATCCTGGTTCGAAAGGGGCAATAAGAACGTGAGCTATGACTTTTGGATTGACGCAGAGACTAAACATTTGGTCGCGGAACAGATTCCAGGGGTGAACATTCTTGACCCCAATAAAATTTACGATGAACCTGCGTCCAACCAGGTAAGAGTTGGTTCCCTGAAATATGACATCAGATTCGGTGTGGAGCTGGATGACTCACTCTTCAGTCTTGATGTGCCAGAAGGGTATACATTGACGGTGGTAGACGCTGTTAAGGTTACAGAGCAAGAGGTGATTGAGTTTCTCGGCATGGTGGCCGAATACTTCGACAACACCTTCCCGGACCGAATGCCGCAATTTGATTACGGAGCCGAGCATATCAGGCTTAAGCAGGTGCAGGCGAAATCAAAAGAGGAACGGACACTCGTCGAAAACCGGCTAGTGGAGACCATTGACAAGTACATGCAGATGTCCCTTGGGGGCCCAGGACCGACTTACGAATTCATGCAGGCGAATATCGTTGAGGGAAGCTGGAGGTACATTGGAAAAGGAGTCAAGCTGGGCGACGGGGAAAGAATTGTTTGCTGGTACCGGCCGAAAGACTCCCAGGGTTTCCGCGTCGTCTATGGTGACCTTAGTGTGAAAAGCATGGCGGCCGACGACTTGCCATTGCAAGTTGAGCCGTAGCGGAAGGTTGGTTGGTTGGTTCGATGAACGATGAATGGGAAGTGACTCGTTACCTCGTCCACTACGGTGCGGAACTGTGTAAAATGGGAACTGTGAGGCATCAAAATCTAACACCAGAACTTACCGTTGCCCCAACTTCCCCAACCACGATTGACAGAGTGACGAGAACCACGTGAGAATCTATCTTGACCTTTGTTGCTTCAACCGACCTTTTGACGATCAGTCGCAAGCTTTGGTTCGACTTCAAACGGAAGCAAAGCTCGTTGTTCAAAACTGGATACGCGAAGGGCACCACTCGTTGGTCTGGTCAGGGATTCTGGATCTCGAAAACATGAACAACCCTGACGAAGAGCGGGGCACCGCAATTTCGGCTTGGAAAGCGACCGCTGAGTTAGACGTTGACACTACCGCATCGGTGGAATAGACCGCGCATCAGTTCAAAGTCCTAGGACTAAAAACTATGGATGCGCTTCACCTCGCGAGTGCTATCGAAGCAAAAGCCGACAGGTTCCTTACGACAGACAAGGGAATCTTAAGTAAGATGAGATTGGAGCCACGCATCAGCGTGCTCGATCCGATCGATTTTATTCGCGAAATGGACGAGGGTTCCGATGAAGAGTGATATTCAACTACGCAGTGACGCGATGCAGCTCCTACGCAAGCAACTCGGACTGGTGGAATCCGAGCGATTCATTGCCTTAATCGCTCGTGAAACGTTTGACTATACACGCTGGCGCCAAAACCAGTGGACAGACGCGACAGTTGCCGAGCTCGCTGAACAATCACGCCAGTTGCGTCGAAAAGCCATCGACGAAGGCAAACAAGAGGATCGTCGGAGGTAACTGAACCAGCCGGAGTGGATGGTGGCTTGGGAGTGATTCTGCTACGGAGAGTTGGCTCGATGCGGTAGCGACATGGGCAGCGCGGCTGTACCGGCCAAGTAGGCGCAGGCAGGAGCGGAGTTGATTGCACCTTGCCACGACACTATGCGCATAAGGTTTGGGGAGTGTGGTTGGCTGCCGCAAGTGAGCTTATCCGTTGGCTGCCGCAGGTGCCGTCGCCTGCTCCGTCTCGGCGTTAAACCCGGATTATTCATAACCCGCAGCGTCAGCAAGGACGTTTGAGTCAGAGTCAAAAATTAAAAGCATGAACTACCTTGGTTTTTCGCAACCCACTTGCAGTTGCGTCAAACGTCCTTGCTGACGCTGCGGGTTACGGTTTACGAGCCTACAAACACTCGGCGGTCGGTGACGGTGACTCGGCCGGTGGCGATGGCGGCGATGACTTCGGGGTAGAGCTGGCGTTCCAGTTCGCCGATACGCTGCTGCAAATCTTGTGGTGAGTCGCTATCTAAAACCGGGCAACTGCGCTGGGCGATGATGGGGCCGTGATCGTACTGGTTATCGACAAAGTGGACGGTGCAGCCGGATAACTTTACACCATATTCAATAGCTGCCGTGTGAACTCGTAGACCGTAGTAGCCCTGGCCACTGAAGGCAGGGATCAAGGCGGGGTGGATGTTGATGACGCGATTGGCAAAGTCGTCGGGGATGCCCAGATGTTCTAAGTAGCCTCCCATCACTACCAACTGCACATCGTGCTTGCGGCACAATCCGAAGATCTGCTGGCTGTGAGCCTGCTGATCGGTGAAGTTCTTACGGGCGACGACTTCGGTCGGGATCGAGGCTTGTTCGGCATGGCGCAAGCCGCCGGCTTTGGGATTGCTGCTGATCACCAGTGCAAAGTCAATTAGCAATTCGCCACGTCGCTGGTACTCGATCAAATTTGCCAACGTGGAACCCGAGCCGGAGATGAGTACGGCTACGCGCAGTCGCGTCATGCTGGACCTCCGCTGCTCGCTACCGCAGCTACCTTTTCTATTCCGAGCTGAAGTGTTTGTCCAGAGATTTCGAACGAATGCGTATCAATTGGACTGGCGGGCGGGCTGAACAGGATCTCAGTCGCCAAGGTTTCACCGATAATGGTGGCGTGATTTTCTTCGATGGCCAAAGTGAGTTCTGCATTGTCAAACTCGAAATAGACTCGAATGCGATCGGTGAATTGACAGTCGCGCTGCTTCCGCAAGTCCTGAATCAAGCGCACGACGTCGCGGGCCATCCCCTCGCGAATCAGTTCAGGGGTCAAGTCGGTTGACAGGACCACCACGCATTCGCGCCCTTGTGCAGCCGCCCAGCCACTCTTGGCCTTGAGACGGACTTCCAATTCATCTCCGGTCAATCGTAGGGGCTGTTCGCCCAGTTCGATTTCGACAAAGCCTTGGCTCTGCAATTCTGCCAATAGTCGGGCACCATCGAGCGCGGCGAGCTGCTTCTTCAACTCGGGAAGTTGCTTACCGACGCGCGGCCCGAGCAATTTGAAATTGGGTAGGATTTGGTACTCGATGTAGGGACTATTCCCTGCGTTGTAGGCGATCTGTTTGACGTTCAACTCTTCGCGAATGATCTGATCGTGCTCGGTGAGCCAAGCCATGTGGGTATCGCTGGCCAAACTGACTTCGACACTGGCTAGGGGCTGGCGAACTTTCAATTTAGCGTCCATCCGCGCGGAGCGGCCCAGTGAAGCGATCTCGCGCAACACGCGCATGCGCTCACTCAGCAGGCTATCGCAACGCTGGCTGGCGACGGTGGGATAGTCGCACAAGTGGACGCTGGTACGCACTCGCTCGCGCACCGACTCGGTCAACGTCTGCCACATCGACTCGGCCACAAACGGTACGAAAGGTGCAACCAACTTGCTCAGTTCGAGCAGCACTTCATAGAGCGTCCAATAGGCGTCCGACTTGTCGCGACTCTCTGCCGCTTTGGCCTTGCCCCAGTAGCGGTCGCGACAGCGGCGCACGTACCAATTGCTCAGGCCGTCGACTAGGGCCGAGATCTGCTGGCAGGCTCCAAAGCTGTCGTAGCGATCCATCCGCTCGATCACCTCGGCAGTCGTCGTGGCGAGCTCACCTAGTATCCAGCGATCGAGTTCTGCGCGCTCGGCCACGGGCGAATAGCTAGGGGCAGTGGCCAGTTCGTCTCGGCCGAGCTGATCCAACTGGCCGGGCGCTTCCGTGGCACCGGCAAAGCCATCGATCTCGGCGTAGATAGTGAAAAAGCTCAGCACGTTCCACATCCGCAACAGAAACTCGGGGATGCTATCGCGAATAGCCCGCTCCGAGTAGATGATCGAGCTCCACGGTGGTTGGTTAGCAAAGAAGTACCAACGCAGGGCATCCGCGCCATGATTGTCAAAGATTTCTTGCGGGCTGCGATAATTGCGCAGTTGCTTGGACATCTTGCCCGTCTTGGAGATGTAGCTGGTCCCCAAGGCAGTGCGGGCTTCCTCTTCGGTCAAATAGCGTTGCTTGCCATCCTTGCTCTCGTACCATTCGGCCAGCATCAGCCCCAGCACGATGCAGTTCTTAAACGGATGCGGATAGGCGACCGGCGCAATGTCGTGAGTGGGTTTCGGTGCAGCGAGCTTTGCAGATTTTTGCGTAGCTTCCTTAGCTTCCGCGTCGGCTTGACCAAACAGCATCGTGCTGATGGCCAGTTGGCTGTAGAACCAACCTCGAGTTTGATCGATGGCTTCGCTTATGAAGTCGGCGGGAAACGCTTTGGCGAATTCGTCGGTACCTTGGTGCGGGTAGCCCCACTGGGCGAAGGGCATCGCGCCGGAATCGTACCAGCAATCGATCACTTCGCTCACGCGGCGCATGCGCTCACCGGCGGCAAAGGGAGAATCGTAGGTTACGGAATCGATGTAGGGCTTGTGGACTTTGAGATCTTCGGGCAACTCGGGATTGGCCGCTTTGGCTTGATCCCATCGGTCGGTTCCCGCCACGCCGGGCTTGCTCAGCACTTCTTCGTAGCTGCCAACCGCTTCACGCTTGCCCGTCTTTTCGCATTCCCAGATCGGCAGCGGCGTTCCCCAATAGCGTTCGCGTGACAACGCCCAATCGACATTATTTTGCAGGAAATTGCCAAAGCGACCATCGCGAATATTCTCGGGGAGCCAGCCAATTTGCGCGTTGTTGGTCAACATCGCATCGCGAAAGTCGGTCGTGCGGATAAACCAACTCTCGCGTGGGTATTGAATCAGCGGGTCCTGGTCAGCTCGCCAACAAAACGGATAGTCGTGCAAGACTTGATCGAGCAGCAGCAAACTTCCTGCCTCCTTCAATTGTCTGGCAATCGCCTTGTCGGCATCCTTGACCCACACGCCTTGGTGATCAGGCACATCGGAAGTGAATTTTCCGTCGGGGCCAACCGCGCACAGCAACTGCGGTTTGTCTCCGCTGGGATCGAACCGCGATTGCTCTTCCTGCAACAGTTCGTAGTCGATCTCTCCGAAGGCCGGGGCGATGTGGACCAATCCCGTACCGCTGTCGAGCGTCACAAAGTCGGCACCTACAACGCGCCAATAGAGTCGTTCTGCTTTTCCGTCGCGCAGTTGTCCGCTTGCCTGCTCGAATTTCGAAAAGTAAGTATCCATCGGCGGGACATAGCACTGGCCGACTAGCTCACTCCCTTTTAGTGTGCGCTCGACGGTCCAAGTTCGCTTTGCTTTTTCGGCCAACGCGTCGGCCAAGCTGGCAGCCACAATCAAGCGTTCGTCACTTTCCGCGTCAAGACAAATAGCGTAGTCGATGTCGGGATGGACGGCTGCGAACGTATTGCTGGGCAGCGTCCAAGGGGTTGTGGTCCATACGACCAGCGACGTGTTTGGATCGTCGACCAGGCGGAACTTGACATACACGCTCGGGTCGGCCACTTCGCGGTAGCCCTGGCCAACTTCACCGGCGGAGAGAGCGGTGCCGCCTTGGGCCCACCACCACACGATTTTATGGCCGCGATACAGCAGACCTTGGTCGAATAGCTTCTTCAGCGACCACCACACGCTTTCGACGTAGCTCTGGTGATAGGTCACGTAGGCCTCGCTGAGGTCGATCCAGAAACCGATGCGCTCGGTCAATCGCTCCCATTCTTGCATGTAGCGCCACACGCTTTGTTGACACTTTTGGATGAACGGTTCGATACCGTATTCTTCGATCTCTTCCTTACTGTGAATCCCCAGTTGCTTGCACACCTCGACCTCGACAGGCAGGCCGTGGGTGTCCCAGCCCGCTTTGCGCTCGCACAGATAGCCGCGCATGGTTTTGTAACGCGGGAACAGATCCTTGATCGCTCGCGTCAAGCAATGCCCTGGGTGAGGCAGACCGTTGGCGGTTGGCGGCCCTTCGTAAAAAACGAACGTTGGGGCCCCAGCCCGTTGGCGCAGGCTCTGCGCATAGATCGCGTTCTCCTTCCAAAAGGCGAGAATCTGCTCTTCTTGCTTGGGGAAACTGACCTGCGTACTGACGGCTTTGAACATGGGGGATCGAGCTATAGTGGCAAAGTGGTGTGAGATCTAATTGAACCGGCCCCAATTTTCACCGCTGAAGCTGTTTGGATAAAGGCCACTTGAGCTACTTTAGGCTGAATTTGCCTATGCATGCGCGGTCGATGAGGGTGACGCAGTGGGTGGCGATGGCGGCGATCACTTCGGGATGTAGCTTGAGTTCCAACTCGCCGACGCGCGGCTGCAAGTCTTGCGTCGGGATTCAGGCAGAAAAATGGAGGCAGAAAAATGGAGGCAGAAAAATGGAGGCAGAAGAATGGAGACAGAAAAACTCCCGATTTCCCCATTTTTTTGTCTGTATGTTTCTGTCTCAGGGCATTGTTCTTAGTTCTTAGTTCTTAGTTCTTAGTTCTTAGTTCTTAGTGGACGAAGTTCGGAGTCCGTTTGGTGGGATGCGCTCGGGACTCGGTACCTCGTCCACTACGGGAAGTTCGCGCCACAGCAACATAAATAGCAGCAAACCGACCATCGGAGACCAACCGACCAGCATGATCCCCATATCAAACGAACCGGTGCGATCGACGGCCTCGCCAAACACGGGTTGCATGGGGGACGAGGCCATCCAACCGATGAATGCCAGCACCCCCGTCAGCTTGCCCATGTGCCGCTGACTCAATTCTTGCGTGAATGAGTAGTAGCAGGGAAATACCCCGAGCGTTCCGGCCGCCACCAACAACAGCACTCCCAGCAGCGGCCAGCCCGCCGGCAACGCAGAGGCCACGGTGGTCAGGGCGGCCAATACTGAGCATCCGAAGAACACCATTAAGCGACTGCGATGCACGTCCCAACCTCGCCTGACTAGCCATAGCCCCACAATGCCAGCCAGAATGCAACCCACGTCGGTGGCGATAAAGTAGACCGAATTGAAGTACAGCGCATACGTTTCACTGTAGCCGCGGCCCGACTGTAGGAACTTTGGCAGCCAGTGCCGAATTAGTTGCCACGAGGTGTTGATCGAGATGACCATCATGGCCAGCGCCCAAAAGCGACGGTCAGTGATGAAGTTCGACAGCCACTGCCATGGTCGCTCGTAGGCCTCGTTCGAACGGTCGATATCTAAATCACCACGTCGAATGATCGAAAACCACACTACGGCCCAGACCAATCCCACACCACCGATTACAAAGAAAGGTGAGCGCCAAGCATCGTCTGCTTCATTGCCAGTCACGATCACGCGGATGATGAGCGGCGTGAGAATAGCTCCCAAGGAAGCGCCGCTTTGCAATACGCTGTTGCCCATCACGCGACCGCCGCGCGTCATGATCGCCTGCGTCACGATCAATGCACACGGCCAGTGTCCCGACTCGAAGAACCCCAGCAGTCCACGGCAAACTAGCAGCGAAATGTAGCCGTGAGTCAAGCCAGTGGCGATGCCGACGGCCGACCATGCGATCAGCACCGCTGGATAGAGCAGGCGTACAGACATACGATCCGCCAACATACCGAAAAATAGCGAGCCGACGGCGAAGGCGATCCCAAATACGAGCTCCAGGTAACCATACTGAGCGTTGCTCATGTCGAACTGCTCTGTGATCCGCACCGACAGATTCGACAGCGTCTGCCGATCCATGTAGTTGATCATCGTTGCCAGCAGCAATAGGATACTGACCCAACTCTTCCACGCTGTCGAGCGTTGCCTGCTACCTGTCACTAGGGATACTTTCAGAGAGTTCGATTGTAGTGGACCAAGCAACGAGTCCGTTTGTAGTGGACGAGGTTACGAGTCCGTTGGATTCGGTAGTGGACGAATTGTATTAACCACGAAGCACACGAAAAAACACTGCTGGCGTTCTGGGTGGTCCAGCAATGCGGCAATGAGCAATGCGGAACTGTTCAAAAGTGAAAAGTGCAAATCTATGGAAGTGAAATCCGAGGTTTGTAACGAGCGATACAACCGAATCGTCCACTACCCCTCGGGCCAGAACATCGATTCTTCAGCCGGAGCATAAGAGATGTTCATATCGGGCGTAGCATAAGGCGTTTCATCGGCAAACAACGATTCGACGCCACCGATGACCATGCCCGACGTGAGCAGCGTGCGTTCTATGGGATAGTTGGTCTGTCCCTGGAGAATCATCTGCTCGATGTGGTAAGTCAGCGGGTTGAAGAAATCGGCGGTGGTGGCGCTTGAGCCTGGCATAGGAAGATACATCTGGCAACCGACCGTCTGCCCGTTTTTCAAGCGACCGGCGTAGTTGAAATCGCGAATACCGGTCATGAAGACAGCGGTATGAAAACCGTCCAAATGCTCAATCAAGTAGCCGGTCGTCTCGGGCAGCACCTGCTTAGCCCACTCGTACGTCACGGGCGCGGACGGGTAGCCTGTATCGACGGGCAAATTGTGGCTGCGGCACAAGGCGGAGACGAACAACTCTCGCGTAGTTTGTCGCTCGGGTTGTTCGAGCAGTGCAAACAGCTTCTCGTTGCGAGCGGCATGGACGGAGCGAATGCCCACTTCGCCTCCCTGCCGACGTTCCGACATGCACTGAGCCGTTTCGAGGGCATGGAAGTCATAACTATCCACGCCACCATAAGCTACGCAAACGCTCTCTTTCATTGGAGTTCCCAGTGGCAATTCGTAATCGGGCAATCGCCAGGTGACCGGTAGCGAAGAACCGGCATAGAACGGGAATTTGAGTCGTCGAGAATCGTCGACCATCTCGCGGCATTCTTGCCAACTGGTCGACAAGTGCTTGTCGTTAAAGACGGGCACGGAGCGACCGCTAGCTTCGAAGACCTTCACCACTTCCTTGAACCAGCGGTAGCGTGGATAGAGTGTCTGTCCACGATCGTTCTTGGGGTAGTTGCCATGTTCGCCGATGATGACCACGCCATCGACGGCCAATTCGGAACCGCCCAGAGTCAAGGCATCGGCCACGCTAGAATAGAGTTGATGTCCGTAGCGTTCGATTCGTGGTCGCCCCAAATCTTGTTCATGGAACTGCTCGATATACACTCCAGCCACATCGAGCGCCGGTGCGTGCCAGTGGCCCCCCATGGAATACCCCATCGAGAAGCGATCGAGGAAATGCTGTGCGTGCGAATGCAGGTGTACCTCGGTCCCGATGAAGGCGATTCGCTTGCGCGGCTCGGCGGCTCGAGCCAGTTTAGACATCGAAGTTAGCGCTAGGCCGGCGGCCAGCGATTGAGTAAAGCGGCGGCGTGTGATCAAAATTAACCCTCCCAAGAATTGCCATCCCAAGCCAGTATGCGCTCGAGCATTTTTTCGACATCGTGACTAAAAGTTTTCAACAGGGCTTCCCCTTTTTCGGTTGTCGCCAACTGGGGGCTACCGATGTGCCCCGGCTGTGATCGCTCTTGGGTAATCCAACCGCGCGTGGCCGGTAGGAATGGATTGCCAAACTCAACCGTCTCCGCGTTCAGGTAGTCTCCCACCAGCTCTGGAGCGATGCGCAGTAGCATCGAAGTCTCCCATTCGCAGGCGTGCCCCATTTCGCGTTGTACCATCTCCGGCGACCGTTCCCAGGGGCGGCCCCCGAGCGACCAATAGGTGCTGAATAGCAGCAACAAATCATCGCGCTGGCGATACTTTTGTCGCACTTCAAACAACGCCTGCTTGCCCGGTACATCATTGCCACCGTGCCCATTGAGAATATATAGACGCCGAAAGCCATGTGTGATCCAGTTGTCCATCAACCCCACCAACATATCCAAATACGTCCGAGGTGAGGCGGAGAGCGTTCCCGGAAAATCGAGATGGTGATCGGAGTTTCCCAGCCACATCAACGGTGTGACCAAAATCGAGGCGGTCATGGCAGACTCCACGCGACGCACTATCTCCGCCAGTAGCATGCTATCGGTTGCCAAAGGCAGATGATGCCCATGTTGTTCGATCGCCGCTATGGGAATCACCACGGGCGTTTCCTTCGGCAATTTTTCGATAGCTGGCCAAGTCAAATTCGTTAGCAGCATACTTCCTCTTTGATTGCTAATTGCTAGTCAACGGTAGCTATCTCTCAAGCTAAATCTCTCCATGACTCTGTGAACCTCGTCCACTACGGCCACCCCCGCGAATTAACTCAGCCGATATTCAGCGCCCGATCGATTTGTTGAGCAATTTTCTTGAGTCGCTCCTCATCGCCGCCGCCGACTTCTGCCGCGACCCAGCCGTTGAAGTGTATGTCATCGAGCGCGCGTCGGACGTCGGCCCAGGGAAGGTCGTCTTCGGTGATATCGGTAAATGTATTCTCCTGGCGGGAAAAACCCTTGATATCCAACTTGACGACACGTTTTCCGAGAGTGCGAATCCAATCGGCAGGATTGCCGTACTTCCAATGATTTCCGATGTCGAATTGCATGCCGACCCAGGGCGAGTCAAATTGGTCGACATACTTCACGAAGGCATCTGCGGTTTGATCCTGGGGACCGTCGTGTTGATAGAGGAATTGGTTCCAGACGTTTTCAATGGCGATCGTCATTCCCAACTCGGCGCACAGCGGCAAAGCCTGCTTGATATTGTCGATCGAACGCGACCAGACCTCTTCTTGCGTGCCATCCTTGCCATGCCCGACGACTAGCAAAACGGTGTGCCCCCCGACCGCCTTGGTCTGTTGCAAGGCGGTTTTCAAATCGGCCAAGGCTTGCGCGCGCTGGGTCGCATCGGGACTGGAATGGCGAATGTCCCAGTGGGTCGAGCAGACAGAGCCATCCACGACCAAACCACTTGCGGCGATGGCGGCCAAGGTCTGTTCCACGTCGATACCTGGGCTATTGAGTTCGATCCCTTCGTATCCAGCCGCCTTGACCGCCTTGAATTTGGCCGTCAGATCTCCGGGAATCTTCACCATACCAATCTTGAGTGTTTTGAGCAGCCTGCGCGGCGGTGCGGAGTGCTCGATAGCGGTGCCTTGGGCGGCGTGAGTCGAACGGGCGGCGACGGTTGCGGTCGCAGCAGCAACAGCCGAGGCGGCCAGAAAATGACGACGCGGTACATCGCGTTTATTGGTTGATGACATGTTGAAGCCCCTGGGTAGAAGTCTGAGTACGGTAGGCGGCATGGAATCGCCGCCCAAAATGTATCTCGGCCTGATACGTACTCAGTCCGAAACATCGGCCAATAGTCTAGCACATGCCATGCTGTCCTGGGGTGGATGAAGAAGATTTCGACCCACGGCCTTGGCAAGGGAATTCGATCTTGCCTCAAGACAAATCCACGTCACGCAGTAGGCAGTTTTTTCTTCGGACCTGTTTTTAGCCCACCCAAGCCATTTCTACCGGTCCAGCAATTAGCAGTGGTGGAGGGGGGCATTAAAAACTACAATACCCCCGCAGGAATTTAGAAATATCTATATGCTGGAGACAAATTGTGTTGCACGCCGTAATTATGGCTGGTGGGTCAGGAACGCGATTTTGGCCCGCTAGTCGCGAGAAGTATCCTAAGCAACTTCTCAAGCTAGTGGGTGAGAACACGATGCTGCAAGCCACCTTTGAGCGACTCGGTGATCTGATCTCTCCCGAACACACGCTGGTGATGACCAATCAGCATTTAGTCGATCCGGTTCGCAAGCAGTTGCCGAGCGTGCCGCCCGAGCAGATTATCGGCGAGCCGATGAAACGCGATACGGCGGCCTGCATCGCCCTGGCCGCTTCCTTGATCGCGGTGGCTGACCCCGAAGCGATCATGCTGGTCCTTCCCGCCGACCACGTGATCAGTACACACCAACAATTCCAAGATTGCATGCGCCAAGGGGTGCAGTTGATTCAACAATCTCCTGAGCGACTCGTCACCTTTGGAATTCGTCCCAGCTATGCGGCTGAATCATTCGGCTACGTGCAACGCGGTGACGCGCTGAGCGACTCGAAGGTAGCTGGCGCCTATCGAGTCAAGGCATTCCGCGAAAAGCCCGATCGTCAAACTGCTGAGCTCTACCTACAAGCTGGTACGTACGATTGGAACAGCGGTATTTTCATGTGGCGGGCTTCCACGATTCTCGATGCGCTGCGCCAATTCGAACCCGAAATGATGAAACACATCGACGCCATCTCCGCCACCATGGGGACGCCCGCTTTTGCCAACAAACTACAACGCGAATTCGAACAAATCATTGGACGCTCGATCGACTACGCCGTCATGGAACGCTATCACGATGTGGCCGTTATCGAAGCGCCGTTTCGATGGGATGATGTGGGAAGCTGGCAATCGATCGGACGGCTGACCGAGCCCGACGAACAGGGCAATTGTGTCCGCGGCCGTTATCTGCCGATCCAATCGCAACGCATGATCGTGTATGGCGACGAAGGACATCTATTGGTGACCATCGGTATGCAAGACACCATCGTCGTACATACCCCCAACGCTACCCTGGTCGCCCCCAAGGAAGCTGAGGAACAAGTTCGCGAGGTGGTCAAGCAACTACAATCTCGCCGTTGGGAAGATTTCCTTTAGGTTAGGCGCTGGCATGTGGGCTGTCGAAACACAGGGATTGAGCAAGAGCTACGGCGACATCCACTCCTTAATCGATTGCGACCTCCAAATCGCCGCCGGCTCCGTCTTCGGGCTGCTGGGGCCCAATGGGGCCGGTAAGACCACACTGCTGCGGACGCTGCTCGGATTCTTGCATCCCACCCGTGGATCGGGCAGCATTGCTGGCTTTGATATTCTGCGCGATAACCTGCGCGCTCGACGTCAAGTTGCCTATCTACCGGGGGACGCAAGGCTGATGCGCTCGATGCGCGGTGATCGTCTGCTGAAGTGGTTCAGCGGATTGCACCCCTACGGCTCATGGGATGCTGCCCAAGAAGTGGCCCAACAACTCGATCTCGAGCTGCAGCGACGCGTGATGTTTATGTCGACCGGCATGCGCCAAAAGCTGGCTCTGTCGATTGTGCTCGGCTGCCAAGCTCCAGTCGTGATGCTCGATGAACCGACTGCAAATCTCGACCCCAATGTACGGCAAACTGTACTGCGTCTAATCGGGGAGATTCGCTCCCAGGGGCGAACTGTCATCTTGTCATCGCATATTTTCGGCGACATCGACGAGACCTGTGATCAAGTTGCTATTCTCAAGTCGGGTGAGCTGGTCGAGCACGTCCATATGGCTGAGCTGCAGCACACGCACTGGGTCAGCGCCCACGTGGCCAGCGGTGTTTCGCGTTCTCCACAGCAATGGCAGGAGCTGGTAGATCGACAGCCACTGATCGTTTCGCATCACCGTCATCGCAGTGCAGCCCATAGTGAGCGAATCGAGCTACAGCTCAAAGGCGAACCGCAGCAGTGGTTTCAATGGCTTAGCGAATTGCAGCTAACCAATATGCAGATCCAACGTGGTGGGATTCGAGCGATCTATGAGCGATATCATCATCCAACATTATAGGTAGCCGTTCAGCGACTATCATGCAAATCCGTGAACGGCCACAACTAGAATAGCACAATGAATCGACTACTGATCCAGAAATCACTTCAGGAATCGTCCTGGTTGCTAGTCGCCTGCGCGTGCCTGCTGTTCCTGTTCTGTTGGGTCAACGTGTGGCTTCTCTGCCAATTTGATCTGCAGCAAATCGAACCGTTGCTCAAGCAATTGAAGCCGTTCGAACGGTTCATCCCCATCCCGCTCGAACAGTTGTTGACCTATAGCGGTAGTCTGTCGATGGTTTTTCACGAACCGGTCTTAGTAACCTGTGTGTTGGTTTGGTCGATCGCACGGGGCTCGGATGCGGTTAGTGGCGAAATCAATCGCGGCACGTTGGAGATGCTATTGGCACAGCCGATTGGTCGACTACGCTGGTTGGCATGTCACACGACCGTTTGCACTGTGGGGTTAGCTTTATTGTGCGGCTTGGCCTGGCTCGGCTTGGCTTGTAGCATTCACACGCAATCGGTACGGCAGGAGGTGGCACCGACGGTCGACATCTCCCTGCCACTGCTGCCATGGTCCGTTCCGATCCGCGTGGGGCCAGCGCAGCAGGTCGAGACACCGCTGGCCATGTTGGTCGACAGCAGTCGCTTCATTGCTCCCGCTTGCAATCTATTCGGGATGGGTTTCTTTGTACTGGGGCTCAGCCTGTTTCTTAGTAGTTGCGACCGATACCGCTGGCGAACACTGGGCATCGCAATCGGCACTTTCGTTATCCAGATGCTGTTGCGACTGTTGAGCAAAGCCACCGATGCGACGGCGTTTTTCGGTTACTTCACTTTTTTGAGCGCTTACCAGCCCGATGCGATGGTACATTTTGCACGCGACAATCCCGCAGCGGCTTGGTGGCTATTGGTTCCCAGCGACCAAAGAACGCTGAGCTGGCCCTATGCCCTTGGGCCGCTGGGAATGACACTCATGCTTTTAGTCGGCGGGAGTTTATGGATAATGTTAGCAGCCTGGCGATTTCGTTCCCGCGATATTCCGGCCCCATTGTAGTGTTTTTCGTGCCCCTTCTCGCGACGGATCGGCGACGGTCACCTGCTGGGACTCAAAGCTGAATGGATCAAAGAATGCCTACTAGCCACCGCTCGTATTTTTCATGCCTGCTCCTTGGTAACTGCCTGGTTGCTGCATTGACAACTTCGCCGCTCCACGCGCAACAGCTCGACCTGTTTAGTGAATTGACTCAGCGTGGACTCGAATTCACCGACCAACAACGAGTGACGATGTCTCCGGCGACACTACAGTCGGGGATGACCGACAGCGAGCGGACCGAGGCGCTGACAAAGCTGATTGGCAAACAGAAGTGGGATCGATTTGCACGCGATTCGGTGAGGGCACCAGTGGTCGTCGATATCGAAACCATCGACGATCCAACCGGTGAACGATTGGGCATGCGCGTTCACAACGCTTTCGTGGTCTACACGACGCTGGCAACGCTGCGCGATCGAGATCTGATGGAAGAGACCTTCGGCCCCGCACCGGTCGATTCGAGTCAGCGAGACGTAGAAAACGACAGAGAAGTAGAGAGCGACGAAGTACGAGTCGTGATGCGCGAATTGCCCGCAGCCGAACTGGAGCGACTGGGCTTTTCGAAGCAAGCGCAGGGCGACGCCTCGTTCGCTTATATCGAATTGCCGCTGCTCAACAAAGTGCTCTTGCGCGGTGTAATTCGTATCGAGAAGCGTGAACGCGACGGTGCGGTGGAATTGGCTTGGCGGCTCGATCCCAGTTTTAATTCGGACGAGGAGCTCGCCAGTCGCTGGACACGGTTGGAACGCGATGCGGTGGGTAAGCTGGTCGAAGGGGATTCTTTTCCCTACTCGGGCTGCGGCGGTTGGATGGGCGTCTACGAAATCAATCGGGAAAAAAAACAGCTATTGGTCGAGTCACAATTGTTGCTCCGCGAGCCGACGGACTGGTTTGCTGGAAGCAATTTCCTGAGATCGAAACTGCCGCCTGCGTTGCAAGAGAACGCACAGACCTTTCGACGTAAAATTGCCAGGTAAGTGACTGGCACGGATACAGTTATCTACTCACAAAAATTTGGTTCATGCCAAGTAAGCATGGTGCAGAGAATAACTGCCGGATGTGAATCGTGGCATAGGCTTCCAGCCTGTGATGTTCGGCTCGACGGGCTGCAAGCCTGTCCCACTTTTTTCCGCACGACGCTAAGCTGGTGTAGAGTCCACATCCAAAACTGGCTCCAACTAGGCTCGGAGCAGGGGCCGAACTCAACGCAAAAAAGTATCGGCTTCGAAAGCAATGTCGAGCTCCGCGAGCTGTCGCTTCGTGTCGTCGGCGTCCAAGGCCCAATGGGGATGAATCTCGACGCGCAGAGAATCGGGAACGTGGGCTCCGGCAGCAGTCAACCAGTCGCGATGCAAGTTCAGCAGTGCTGTTTGGGCCGTGTTGGGTGTATCGACGGCGGCTCCATTGGCGTTCTTGACCGGTGCAAAAACTTGTGACGCGTCTCCTTCCACCACAAAAGCTCGCTCGGCCAGCGGCAATAGGTCGAAGACAAACCGCTCGAACTTGATTGCATTGGCCGTCTGGGGCTCGACCAACTTGCCTACTTCGTCGATGAAGGGGACCACTTTCGAAGCGCGATGGAACGGCAGCCCGTCGGCGCTGGCTACCACACTTTCGAGAAATGTGCGATCGAAGACATGCACGGCGATGTTGCCTGCCCATAGTTTAAGCTCTCCGGCTGCATCGCGCTGTTCGGCAACCGTGTCGGGCAAGTCGCTGTACTCGATGATTTGAACTTTGCCATCGACGCTGACCACGTTGCCAACCTTCTCTTTCGCAAAGCGTTTCTTGACGACGTGGGTGGTCAGTTGGCTGCGTGATAGCAAGTGATAGCCAATGAGCTCTGCGTTGCAAAGCTCGGCCAGCGGGTTGTCAACTTGTGCATAGGTGAACAAATCGATACCGCGCTGCTTGGCTTGTTCGAGGCAACCGTGTCGCTCAAGTGCGGCGACCAGTCCGCCATGGCCGTCGGGGCTGAGCGCCAAGCTGCTCGTGGTGGCCATGAGGATTCTGCCAGTCGCCGCATCGACGGCTGGCATGGAGCCTTGGCAAAAGATGATCAAGTCCTCTTCTGCCAAGCCGCAACGATCGTTTTCCTCGAAATAGGCGCGCGTGGCGGCATCGGTGGCTGGGCTGGTCATGACGAAAAGGGGAATCGAGACCTGGTAACGACGGCTGAGGGCCAACAAGCGATCGCAGTGCATTTGGAACAGCGTGCGCTGGCTGATCGGTCCGATGGGAAACAATCCTTTGGGTTGATCAAAACCTAAACGCGTCCCTTGCCCACCCGCTACCAGGATCAAGCCGACTCGACCGTCGGCTAGCGCCTGTCGACCAGTTTCAACTGCCTGTTGGGAGTTAAAATCGGGATGCTGGCGATCGAGCCGCACGGCAGGGGGCGGAACGGCGCTGCGGGCAAGCGCTGACCAATCTACGGTTTCATCTTGGTTGGCAAGCAGTCGTTGAAGTTGGGGGAAATCAATCTGAGCCAACTGCTGCCGGAATCGTTCGCGCTGGTCTGCGGTCAATTGGGATTCAAAGCGAAGCAGATGCGCTTGCCCAAAGCGGGTCAGGTCTTCTTTTAAACTCATCGGGCTCTCTAACGGGCTATCCGAGGATTGGTGCGTTGGCGTGGAACCAGTAAATACCCAGGAATAAATTCCTGATCAATCTAAACAACGGTGGCTAGTGCTTTGTCAAAGTCAACTTTTAGAGTAGTGGACGAAGTTGCGAGTCCGTTTGATTCGGCTTTTGTCCGGGACTCGTAACCTCGTCCACTTCCTCCGACCCTAAAGTTTTACTATTCAAATGACAATGAGCTTAAGTAGGGTTAGTTATAATCGATTTCTCCCCACTTGGCTTCCCGACCACCCCAGACACATGCGCACTTGGTAAGGCTGCAAAAAACGCAATTTGCCGCACAGCTACCATGCCGGCTCGGTCTAGGGTAGGATAGTAAGCATTCATGCATAAGTTCAGCCATTCAAAATAGTTCGATTTGCCCATGTCCGTGACAGCCTCATTGGTACAACGACTGCACCGCATCAATCGTCAGAAAACCGATTTGAATGGACAATTGGCGCGGGGTCCTAGGTTGGTGTCCGCAGCGACTCGAAAGCTCCAAGCTGCCGTGCAACATGTCAGCGATACGCGTAGCGAATTAACCAAATTGAAGGTCGCGGCTGACAGCAAACAATTGCAGATGCGCGAGCGTGAAGAGAAGATTCACAAGTGGCGCGGCAACTTGAACTCAGCCAAGGAAAACCGCGAATACCAAGCCCTCAAAGATCAAATCGCGGCGGACGAGCAAGCTAACTTGGTGCTGTCGGACGAGATCTTGGAAATTTTAGAATCGATCGACGCGACGACGGACGAATTGGCCTCCGCTGAGGAGCAGGTGAAGCTGCTCGAAAGCGAACTAGCCGAAGTTCAAAGTCAGGTTGCCGAGCGCAAAGTGGTGCTGGAAAGCGATCTAGCCCGCATCAACTCCGAGTTGGCTGAAGCCGAACAAGGGCTGTCTGGCGAATTCAAACGCGAATACTCGCGACTGGTTGAGGCCAAAGGTGAGGATGCCATGGCGGAGCTGGAGGGGAACTGTTGCGGAGGTTGCTACCAGAGTCTGACACCGCAGAAATTGGACCAACTGCTGCAGGGACAGCCGATTATCTGCCCATCCTGTGGGAGATTGATCTACCAAGATCACGAGCGATAGATTCGATTGGTGGGGGTAGAGGGGGCAGGATGCAATAGTGCAAAGCACCCGCAGGGCCGCTGGCGGCAATTGAGTCCTGCCCCTTTTACCCCCAACTTGACAACTGCTGTGGAACTTTTCACGATATAGATATTCAATAAACCTGTGACCGACTTCGCGACCTCTTTCTCGCCATACTTGAGAAAGAGGTCGTGTTTTTTCGTGAACAGGCTGCAACTGGGCTGATAAGCTAGGGAGTTCATAAAATGTCGGATATGGTTCCGATGACGCGCGAGAAGTACAATCAACTTCGCGCCGAAGTCGATCAGCTTGAAAATGTTGACATGCCGTACGTCACGGAGAAGATCGCCGAAGCGCGGGCTGAAGGAGATCTCAAGGAGAACGCCGAGTATCACGCACAGCGTGAAAACCAGGGGATGCTGCAGGCAAAGATCAATCAAAAGAAGCAGATGATTGCCAACGCCTACATTATCGACCCCAGCAAGCAGCCCAAGGGCCAAGTCGCTCTGCTGGCTACCGTGTCGGTCAAAGACTTGGATTACGGCGACGAAGAGGAGTTTACTCTGGTCGGTGCGGGTGACGAGGACTATGACGCGGGTAAGATTCTCTCGACGAGCCCTATCGGCGCCGCATTGATGACACGCAAGGTGGGCGATAAGGTAGAGATTGACGTCCCCAAGGGAAAACTGAAATTCGAAATCCTTTCCATTGAATACCGTTAGGCCTGCATGTCCGACACGCCTTCTGCCAACTCACCAGACGACTCACCGGCCAACGCATCTGCCGCCTCGCCTTCGGCGGTCAATGACGGCGGCTCTGTCGAACCATCGCTGGGGCCAGCCTGCCTCGTTCTGTCAATCCTAAGCTTGGCTGTCTTCTGTGCGGTATGCGGTATCGGCAGTTGGTTTGTATTCAGCGACCAATATCCCTATGCCGAAAAGGGGATTACCAAGCAGTTGATCCCCTGGGTGGCGACCAGCCAATTGGCCGAAGCGGATAAACGCTCGATTACTCAGCAATTAAATGCCTTGGTCCCCATCTTGCAAAATCGCGAGATTGATAGAACGCAATTGACCCGACTCCACTTTTGTTTGCAAGACAACCCAGTGCTGCTGTGGGGCGCGGTGCAATCGATCGAATTGCAAGCCCCCGAGGCCGGACTGAGCGAAACGGAACTGACATCGCTGAAGCGGGTCACGCAACGCTTGCTCAGGATGGCCGCCAATCGCCAACTCGGTCGCCGAGATCTAGAATTCTGCCTGCAGAATTGCTCGGAGGTTCGCGCCGACGGAGCTAGCATCGAAACCAAGCAAGGGCTGACCGCCGAACAGATACGCGACTTCATGACGCGAGCCGAACAACTGGTTGTGAAAAATGAAGTACCCAATGAACCCTATGAAAAGACGCCTGCCGAAACCTTCGCCATCCTGCTCGACCACGCCCTCAACCCACCCATAGAGCCTGCGGAAATACGGAAGTAGAGTTTTGAATCATGGCATATCTCACTGCGATTAGTGGTCCTGGCTTTGGCAAACGCTCGGATATTGCACACCTGGAGACGGTACTCGGGCGGCATCCGGACTGCCACGTGATTATTGAAGTGGGTGCTGTCAGTCGGCAACACGCAAAAATCCACCGCGTCGACGATGAATTTGAGTTGGAGGATCTCGGCAGCAGAAATGGAACTTTCCTCAACGGGCAGTTAATTACCGCACACACGAAGCTGCACGATGGTGATCTGATCCGCATTTGCGATGTCGAGTTTTCATTTCACCGCGAGGATGAGAGTATCGGTTTGCTACAGAGTAGTGGCGACGCATCGTCGGGCTCATCGTTCGGCGTGCTGATGATTGACGACGGGGGCCAACGCGAGTCATCGCGTGCGGTCAGCAGCAAGCTTGATATACGTGGCTCGACGCTCGGCACCCAGTTGACCACTGGCGCCGATGCGCGTCTCAAAGCCGTGCTTGAAATCTCGCAGAGTTTAGGGCGGGCAGTGCGTGTGGAAGAAGTGCTACCCAAGGTGCTCGATACGCTTTTTAAAATCTTTCTGCAGGCCGATCGCGCATTCATCGTGCTGCGCGAAGGCGAAGAACTCATCGCGCGCTGGACCAAGACCCGCCAAGCCGACCAGCAAGAAGCCTTCCGCATTAGTCGCACGGTGATGCGCGAAGTGATGGATTCCAAGGAAGCGATCATCACCCTGGACGCGTCCAGCGACGAACGCTTCGAGATGGCGAATAGCATTTCGGACTTTCGCATTCGCTCCATGGTGGTCGCACCTCTGCTCGATAGCGACGGCGAAGCGCTGGGTGCCATACAAATGGATACACTCGACTCCAAACGCCACTTCGAACCTCGCGATCTGGAGATTCTCTCCGGCGTAGCGATACAAGCGGGTGTGGCAATCGAGAAAGCCCAAATGCACGAGCAGTTGATCCAGCACCAACGCGTCGAACAAGACTTGGAACTGGCTCGCAATGTGCAACGCGCCTTCTTGCCAGCCAGATATCCCGATACCTCGGGATACGATTTCTACCATTTCTATCTTCCCGCCGACCAAATCGGCGGCGACTACTACGACTACATCGAACTCAGCGATGGCCGGCTGGCGATCCTTGTCGCTGATGTGGTCGGGCACGGAGTGGCCGCAGCTATGTTGATGGCCAAACTGTCCGCCGAGGTGCGATTTTTGCTTGCTAGTGAAGCCAATGCGGCACTGGCCATCACCAAACTCAACCAACGCATCGCCGACTTGGGAGTTGAAAAATTCGTGACGCTGTTGTGCCTGGTTCTCGACCCGCCCACGGGAAACGTCGAGATTGTCAACGCTGGCCACATGCCACCGCTGTGGCTCAAAGTCGACGGTAGCATCGACGAGCCGGGCGACGAAGCGACGGGAGTTCCCATCGGTATTATCGACGGCTTCGAGTATGATTTGGCCACGATCGAATTCGCCCATGGCGATCGTCTAATTCTCTACACCGACGGCATCAATGAAGCTCCATCGGCGGCCGGTGATATGTTCGGTATCGATCGTCTGCAGAAGCTGGTCGGCCAATGCACGGGTGGGCTGCAGGAAGCGGGCGAGCAAATCGTGGCCGACGTGCGCGCTTTTGTCATCGGTACGGAGCAAGCCGACGATATGTGCCTAGTCATCGTCGGGCGGAACTGCTAGTGCGAAACTTCATGACTTCATGGCTACTGTCGACAGGCGGTAGGTCCCTGCGGTCTGGCGAGCACAGCTACGTAAACTTTACTTAATGATTTGAACATGCATCAGAAACTTTGCCGTTGGGGAATTTTAGGTACCGCCGGTATCGCCCGTAAGAACTGGCGCGCCATTCACCTTACTGGGAATGCTCAGGTCACCGCCGTGGCCAGTCGCGACCAAGGCTCGGCCCAGCGGTTTATCGACGAATGTTCGAGCCAGGTTCCGCAAGTCGCGACGCCGGAGGCGCTCGGTTCGTACGAAGCGCTCTTAGCCCGCGATGACATCGACGCCGTTTATATTCCCTTGCCCACTGGCCTGCGACACACCTGGGTCATCCGGGCTGCCGAGGCTGGCAAGCATGTCATTGGAGAGAAACCGGCCGCACTCAATGCCGAGCTCGTCGCAGACATGCTGGCCGTCTGCGAGCAACATAATGTGCAGTATATGGACGGAGTAATGTTCATGCACAGCCAGCGCCTGCCGTTAGTCCGCACTTTGCTCGATGCGGCGGAACCGGTCGGCGAGCTGCGACGCATGTCATCGCAATTCACTTTTGCCGGAGACGAGACATTCCGCAAGTCGAATATTCGCGTGCATAGTGAATTGGAGCCCTATGGCTGTTTGGGAGATCTGGGATGGTATTGCATTCGCTTTTTCTTGTGGGCCATGCGAGGTCAGATGCCAATCGAAGTTCGCGCACGAACCCATACGCAACTCCAGGCGACGGATAGTCCGGATCAGGTTCCCGGCGAGATGAGTGGCGAGCTGTTGTTTGCCAACGGTGTTTCGGCCAGCTTCTACAATTCATTCATCACTGAAAACCAGCAGTGGGTACACGCCAGTGGTTCGCGGGGCTACTTGCGCATCGATGACTTCGTGCTTCCCTACCATGGCCCCGAGCTCGCAGTGCTATCGGCCCAAGACGTTTTTGCTATCGAAAACTGCTCATTTCACATGCAGAACTACTTGCGGCGACATGCGGTTGCTGAAGTGGATGCTGGGCATGTCACCGCGCAAGAAGTGCGCATGTTCCGGCACTTTTCCGATTTGGTACTCAGCGGTCGCCGTGAGTCCGCTTGGCCGACTTGGACTCTACAGACGCAGCGCGTGCTCGACGCGTGCTTCCAATCGTCTCGACAAGATGGCGCAGCGGTGAGGCTCGACGACAAACGATCAAACTGAATGTCGACGAAGCGCTAGCTCGCCGCGTTGTTTAGCGAAATCTTTCAAAAATCTCCAAAATTCCTGTAAGAATACCCGCCTCTTCTACGTCTAGTATGTGTTCGCGAACGATTGTCGCATTTCGATCAACTTCGCGCAGTTGAATTGGGTGCGTCCCCGTTTCAGTTTCTGTTCACACGCTTAGGAGAGAAGATCATGTTAGCTTGGCCCCCGTTCCATGTACGCCGTTTGCATCCTATTTCCATGCTGCTATTGGGAATCGCCTGCGTAGGCAGCGCAAATACGCTTCGCCTGCGGGGGGAAGAGCCTCCGCAGGACAGGCAGTCGCCGGTCAGCAATCCTGCGACAGTTGAGGATCCGTTGGAGAATGCTCCAGACCAGGGCTTGGCAACCAACGCTTCGGAGCCCGCGTCCCCCAAACCCGCGTCCCCCAAACCCGCGTCCCCCAAACCCGAGGCCTCAAAGGCCAAGCGTCGCGGCAATGCAGGTCGACTACCGCCGTACTACGCCTCCGTCGTCGACAATCATCAGCGGCAAGCCATCTACGAGATTCGCGCACGCATGGCCCGCGAAATTGAGGAGCTTGAAAAGCAGCTCGATGCGCTTCGGCAATCGGAGATGGCTGAGATTGAGGAAGTGTTGACAGCGTCCCAACGTGCGCAGATCGAGTCGTTGCGCGCGACGCGTGCAAAGACAGCCAAACTGAAGAATGTCGAGCCTGCTGTGGAATAGGCTTGCATCGATTTCATCGCACATTTGGCGCTAGCCACGATTGCTCAGGATCGTCGGAAAAACCAGTGGCATAGTTTTTCAGCCTGCGGTTCCTCTTTACACAGGCTGGAAGCCTATGCCACGTTCAAAACCCGCCAGTATTTGTTTCGACGATCCTTGGCGAACCGGGAGACCCATGCGTGGGTGCTTATGTGTTGAACGGCGGTAGCCCAACTACTGCCGGAGATCCCACCGTGTCAGATTTTCTTGACTCCATCATTCTTCCCTGAATCGGCATCGTCTTTAGGCAGAAGCGTCGTCGGCAGAATGATGGGACATGGTTCCGCAGTCGCAAACAAAGCGAGTCGCCAACGAATTCGCATCGAGTGTCCTAACGTCCTGGCGATTAGTGTTCGATTAGCGAAGATTAGTGTTCCCAGAAACTCGATGCTCAAGCAATTAAAAAGGCGATGCAATGTTCAAACAAGAAGGTTACGATCTGATGGGGTCCGCTTTCGAGGTCTACAACGAACTCGGCTATGGCATGGCAGAAGATGTCTACCAATCGGCACTGGAGATTGAGCTAGGCCTTCGGCATATTGGCTTTGTGGCTCAAGCGCAGCTTGACATCTACTTCAAGGGGCATCTGCTCACGCCAAAGTACCGACCTGACCTATTGGTGTTTCGCGAAATTGTTGTCGAGCTGAAGGCCTTGAAGGAGTTGTGTTCGGACCATGATGCGCAATTGTTCAATTACATGCGTATCGCTCGCAAGCGGGTTGGCTATCTCATCAACTTCGGCAGGAAGGGCGATTTGGAGTGGAAGCGTTTTATCATCGACGATCTCCACATCCCTCAACATCGCTGAGCAGCAGACTAGGGAACACTA